>NZ_CP009533.1:3520000-4145000 GCF_000761155.1 Pseudomonas rhizosphaerae
TACTGCAATCGGGTTTTGAGAAAACCCTATAAACTTGGCTCAGCAATCGCAAACTCGAACCCGAAGGATCGAGGTAACTCTTTGATTTCTCGCGGAGTCTTTGTGATGCTGATAATCTTGTTGACTAACAGTCTTAACTCACAAGCACCCACACGAATTGCTTGATTCAATTGTTAAAGAGCGGTGGGTTGATTCTTTCGTCTCAACCGAGGCGCGCATTCTACGCCAGCCTCACATCCTGTCAAGCGTTTATTTCGAAGTGTTTTTCCAGAAACCTGAACAACTTCAAACACTTGACTCGCTTCGATCACTCGTCAGCGGGAGGCGAATTCTACAGCGTTTCAAACCGCTGTCAACCACCTTTTCTCACCGCTTCCGACCTACAAGACCGAAGCACTTCTTCACTGCCTGAACGACTAACTCATTGATTAACAAAGCGTTTATCGTTTCGGCTGCGCCGGAAGTGGGGCGAATTATAGACACTGGAAATCTGCCGTCAACCCCCAATTCAAAAAACCGTCACAAACTTGTCTCCGCCGTTCTTCTATATAGAAGAACGGCTACACCACGCCTGCGGCGTGGAGTTGGTTATAGGTGCGCGCGTCCATATTCAGCAGTTGCTCCAGCACTTCCTGGGTATGCTCGCCTAGCAGAGGGGGTGCATGTCGGTACTCCACAGGGCTGGCACTCAGCCGTAGTGGGCTGGCAACCATGGGAACGGTTCCGGCCAAAGGATGCTCCATGTGCAAGGCAAGCCCCCTGGCGAGCACCTGGGGATCGGCGAATACCTGAGACAAGTCGTTTATCGGACCACAGGGCACACCGACCCCTTCGAGCTCGGTCACCCACTGCTGGGTGGTCTTGAACACCGTTGCCTGCCGGATCAAAGGAATCAGTTGCGCGCGGTTGGCGACCCGCTGCCGATTGGAGACGAAGCGGGGGTCGGTGGCCCACTCGGCATGGCCGGCCACTTGGGCGAACTTGGCGAACTGGCTATCGTTGCCCACCGTCAGGATGAAGTCGCCGTCGGCTGTAGGAAAGTCCTGATAGGGCACGATGTTTGGATGGGCATTGCCCAAGCGTCCAGGCGCTACACCTGTAGTGAGGTAATTCATGGCCTGATTGGCCAGGCAGGCCACTTGGACGTCCAGCAGCGCCATGTCGATTTGTTGCCCACCGCCGCCTTCATCGCGATGCGCCAAGGCGGCCAACACGGCAACAGTGGAATACAGACCAGTAAGAATGTCGGTCAGGGCGACACCGACCTTGGCGGGCCCGGCACCCTGCTCGCCATCGGCCTTGCCCGTGAGGCTCATCAGGCCGCCCATGCCTTGCACCATGAAGTCGTACCCCGGGCGGGTCGCATAGGGGCCGGTCTGGCCGAACCCGGTGATCGAGCAGTAGATCAGTTGCGGATTCACGGCACTGAGTGATGCATAGTCCAGACCATAGGCGGCCAGACCGCCGACCTTGAAGTTCTCGATGAGAATGTCGCTGCCTGCGGCCAGCTCGCGAATCAGCTGTTGCCCCTCGGGCCGGGTGAAGTCGATGGTGACCGAGCGCTTGTTGCGATTGGCCGCCAGGTAATAGGCGGCCTCACCGGTGCTGTTGCCTACCTGGTCGGCGAGAAACGGGGGACCCCAGGCCCGGGTGTCGTCACCCCGGCCTGGACGCTCGACCTTGATGACCTCGGCGCCGAGGTCGGCGAGAATCTGGCCCGCCCATGGCCCGGCGAGTACTCGCGACAGATCGAGTACTCGAAGATGAGAAAGTGCACCCATGACCACCTCCTATCAATAGAAGGCTTGCAAGCCGGTTTGCGCACGACCCAGGATCAAGGCGTGCACGTCGTGAGTGCCCTCGTAGGTATTGACCACCTCGAGGTTGACCAGGTGGCGAGCGATGCCGAATTCATCGGAGATGCCGTTGCCGCCGAGCATGTCTCTGGCCATGCGTGCGATATCCAGGGATTTGCCGCACGAATTGCGCTTCATGATCGAGGTGATCTCCACCGCCGCTGTGCCTTCATCCTTCATACGGCCCAGGCGCAGGCAGCCTTGCAGGGCGAGGGTGATTTCGGTCTGCATGTCGGCCAGCTTTTTCTGAATGAGCTGATTGGCGGCAAGAGGGCGGCCGAATTGTTGGCGATCCAGGGTGTACTGCCTAGCGGTGTGCCAGCAGAACTCCGCTGCACCCAGCGCACCCCACGAGATGCCGTAACGCGCCGAGTTCAGACAGGTGAACGGCCCCTTCAGACCACGCACGTCGGGAAACATGTTTTCCTCCGGGACGAACACGTTGTCCATGACGATTTCACCGGTGATGGAAGCGCGCAGGCCGACCTTGCCGTGGATCGCGGGCGCGCTGAGGCCGGCCCAGCCTTTTTCCAGAATGAAGCCGCGGATGTCACCGGCGTCGTCCTTGGCCCACACCACGAACACGTCGGCAATCGGGCTGTTGGTGATCCACATCTTGCTGCCGCTCATGCGGTAGCCGCCGTCGACCTTGCGCGCCCGTGTAACCATGGCGCCCGGGTCGGAGCCATGGTCGGGCTCGGTCAGGCCGAAGCAGCCGATCCACTCGCCGCTGGCCAGTTTGGGCAGGTATTTCTGCTTTTGCGCCTGGGTACCGAATTCGTTGATAGGAACCATGACCAGCGAAGACTGCACGCTCATCATCGAGCGGTAGCCGGAATCCACCCGCTCGACCTCGCGAGCAATCAGGCCGTAGCACACGTAGTTGAGGCCGCTGCCGCCGAACTCTTCTGGAATCGTCGCACCCAGCAGACCCATCTCGCCCATTTCGCGAAAGATGGCAGGGTCGGTGGTTTCATGACGAAAGGCTTCCAGGACGCGAGGCATGAGCTTGCCCTGAGCGTATTGCTGCGCGCTGTCGCGCACCATGCGCTCTTCCTGCGTGAGTTGTTGGTCCAGAAGCAGCGGGTCGATCCAGTTGAAGCTTGCCATGTGTCCGTCCTCGTGAAATCGATATGACCGCAGACTAGGCCGCCGCGGCTCGGCAGACAAAGCAGGATTACGCATGGGCTTGTGATAATTTCTCACTTCGTAAGCGCTCGGTTTAACGCGACACTGGGACTTGAGTGAGGAACAGCCACATGCGTAGACGAATACCCAGCACAGCCGCATTGATCTGCTTCGAGGCGGCAGCACGTCACGAGAGCTTCACCAAGGCTTCTACGGAGCTGTTCCTGACACAAGGCGCGGTGTGTCGACAGATCGCCAACCTCGAGGCGTTTCTCGATGTGCGTCTGTTCCGACGTTCCAAACGTGGCGTGAAACTGACCGAGGCAGGGCTCTCCTATAGTCGTCGAGTAGCCGCGCAACTCGATGCGGTCGAGCGCGAGACGTTGGCGGTGATGGGGCAACAGGGTGCCAGCACATTGGAGCTGGCCGTGGTGCCGACTTTCGGCACCCAATGGTTGCTGCCACGGCTCAAGGACTTCCAACGGCATAACCCGCAGATCACTGTCAATTTGACCAACCGCACACGACCCTTCCTGTTTGCCGACACCGATTTCGATGCGGCGATTTACTTCGGTGACGGCGACTGGCCAGGCACACAGACCAGCAGGCTGATGGGGGAGCATCCCGTGCCGGTGTGCAGTCCCGTGCTTCTGGAGGGGGAGCGTGTGCTGACGCCTGCGCGTATTGCCGAGTTGGCGCTGCTGCAGCAGAGCACACGGCCCTATGCATGGCGGCAGTGGTTCGCCAGTCTGGATATGAATGTACCTCGCGATCTTGGCGGTCCTCGCTATGAACTGTTCTCCATGCTGGCCCAAGCCGCAGTGCATGAAATGGGGCTCGCGCTGATTCCGCCATTTCTGATCCAGCGCGAGTTGCGCGAGGGCAGCCTGGTCGTTGCCAACGCGCATGAGCTGATCAGCTCCAAGGCCTACTACCTTGCCGTTCCAGAACGGCATCGCGAGCTTGGCGCATTGCGGATTTTTCAGGACTGGCTGATGCAACAGGCGCATGAGTACCACGACCTCACAGGCCTCGCCCTGGCCAAAGTCACGTAGTGATGTTGTTTAAAACCCTACATATATACGTTTTTGGCGCGTTTATGACAGCAGGCGGCACTCCGGTTATTTTCAGCGCCAAGCACCGTATTGCCTGACTATGGCGTGTTTTTGACGCTTCTGGGGCTATGGCTCACAAATATTTCGCAAAATATTTCACTGCAGCCCGTGACCGCTCAAACGCCCGTCCTAGAAGGCCAGGAGCCCTGGCGCTGTGACATTCGGTCACAGCGTGACTTGTAGTGCTTTGCGTGTATCGCTCCACAACCTGTTGATGCCACTCGTCGGGGCCTGCAAAATGCTGCGGCCCGCCGGTTTCAGGCGGTATCGTGCTGATGGGCCATCGCAAGATGAGCCATAGCCAGTGCTCGGGTACGACCAGGAAGAAGATCCAGCAGGAGATATAACGTGCACATTGGTGTTCCTCTCGAAATGCAGCAGGGCGAGACACGTGTAGCCGCTACCCCGGAAACCATCAAGAAGCTGGTCGCTCAAGGCCATGCGGTCACGGTGGAAAGTGGTGCGGGCGTACGCGCGAGTGTGACCGACAGCGCTTATCAGGCGGTCGGCGCGACTATTGGCAGCGCGGCTCAGGTGTTTGCCACTCAGCTGGTGCTCAAGGTCAACGCCCCCAGTGACGAGGAGCTGTCGCAGATGAGCGCCGGTACGGTGCTGCTGGGCATGCTCAATCCGTTCAACAACGAATTGATCGCCAAGATGGCCGAGCGCGGGATCAGTGCCTTCGCCCTTGAGGCGGCGCCTCGCACCTCGCGTGCGCAGAGCCTGGACGTGCTGTCGTCGCAAGCCAACATCGCCGGCTACAAGTCGGTGTTGCTGGCAGCCCATCACTATCCGCGCTTCATGCCGATGCTGATGACCGCAGCTGGCACCGTGAAGGCAGCCCGCGTGCTGATTCTGGGTGCTGGCGTGGCGGGCCTGCAGGCCATTGCCACGGCCAAGCGCCTGGGCGCAGTGATCGAAGCCTCGGACGTGCGTCCGGCGGTCAAGGAGCAGATCGAATCGCTGGGTGCGAAGTTTCTTGATGTGCCGTACGAAACCGACGAGGAGCGCGAATGCGCCGTAGGCACTGGCGGTTATGCCCGGCCCATGCCTGCTAGCTGGATGCAGCGTCAGGCGCAGGCGGTTCACGAACGTGCCAAGCAGGCTGACATCGTCATCACCACCGCGCTGATTCCGGGGCGCAAGGCACCTACATTGCTCAGTGCCGAAACGGTGGCACAGATGAAGCCTGGCTCGGTGGTGATCGACCTCGCAGCCCTGCAGGGCGGTAACTGTCCGTTGACCGTGGCCGATCAGGTAGTGGTGCACAACGGCGTGACCATTGTGGGTCCGACCAATCTGCCGGCGCAGGTGGGCGCCGACGCCTCTGCGCTGTATGCCCGCAACCTGCTCGATTTCATGAAGCTGCTGTTCGACAAGGAAGGGCAGTTCACCATCAACCTGGACGACGACATCGTCGCCGCGTGCCTGATGTGCCGCGATGGCCAGATCGTGCGCAAGAACGGCTGAGGACTATAGAAATGGAAGACATGCTGATCTCCCACGGTATCTACAACCTGATCATTTTCGTGCTGGCCATCTATGTCGGCTATCACGTGGTCTGGAACGTGACACCTGCGCTGCATACCCCACTGATGGCCGTGACCAATGCCATTTCGGCCATTGTCATCGTCGGTGCCATGCTCGCCGCGGCGCTGACCGTGACGCCTCTGGGCAAGACCATGGGCACCCTGGCTGTTGCACTGGCGGCGGTGAACGTATTCGGCGGGTTCCTGGTGACCCGGCGGATGCTGGAGATGTTCAAGAAGAAAGCCCCGAAAGTGAAGGATGAGGCGTCCAAACAATGAGCATGAATTTGGTAACGCTTCTTTATCTGGTGGCATCGGTGTGCTTCATACAGGCATTGAAGGGCCTTTCGCACCCGACCACGTCGCGACGCGGCAATCTATTCGGCATGCTGGGCATGACGCTTGCGGTGCTCACCACCGTCGGCCTGATCTACAAGCTGGGCGCAGAGCTGGCAACCGCCGGTATCGGCTATGTGCTGGTCGGCCTGCTGGTCGGTGGTACTGCCGGTTCGATCATGGCCAAGCGTGTCGAGATGACCAAGATGCCGGAGCTGGTGGCCTTCATGCACAGCATGATCGGCCTAGCGGCGGTGTTCATCGCCATTGCCGCAGTGGTCGAGCCGCAATCGCTGGGCATCGTCGCGCAACTGGGTGACCCGATCCCGACCGGCAACCGCCTGGAGCTGTTCCTGGGCGCGGCCATCGGCGCCATCACTTTTTCCGGCTCGGTGATCGCCTTCGGCAAGCTGTCCGGCAAATACAAGTTCCGCCTGTTCCAAGGCGCACCCGTGCAGTTCGCCGGGCAGCACAAGCTCAACCTGCTGATCGGTCTGGGCACCTTGCTGTGCGGTCTGATCTTCATGTTCACGGGCAGCTACGCCGCCTTTGGCCTGATGCTGGCCCTGGCGTTCGTGCTGGGCGTGCTGTTGATCATCCCAATTGGCGGGGCCGACATGCCGGTGGTGGTGTCGATGCTCAACAGCTATTCGGGCTGGGCAGCGGCGGGCATCGGTTTTTCGCTGAACAACTCGATGCTGATCATCGCTGGCTCGCTGGTGGGTTCCAGCGGTGCGATTCTGTCCTACATCATGTGCAAGGCGATGAACCGTTCGTTCTTCAATGTCATCGGCGGTGGCTTCGGCGCCGTTGCGGACGCAGGCCCGGCGGGTGCCAAGGAAGCACGGCCAGTGAAATCAGGTTCGGCGGACGATGCCACGTTCCTGCTGACCAACGCCGATACCGTGATCATCGTGCCCGGCTATGGCCTGGCCGTGGCCCGCGCGCAGCATGCGCTCAAGGAGCTGACGGAGAAACTGACCCACGCCGGCGTGACCGTCAAATATGCGATCCATCCGGTGGCCGGACGTATGCCGGGGCACATGAACGTGCTGTTGGCCGAGGCCGAAGTGCCTTATGACCAGGTTTTCGAAATGGACGACATCAACTCCGAGTTCGGCCAGGCCGACGTGGTGTTGGTGCTGGGTGCCAACGATGTGGTCAACCCGGCGGCCAAGAACGATCCGAAATCGCCTATTGCCGGTATGCCTATCCTGGAGGCTTTCAAGGCCAAGACCATCATCGTCAACAAGCGCTCGATGGCCAGTGGCTACGCCGGCCTGGACAACGAGCTGTTCTACCTGGACAAGACCATGATGGTCTTTGGCGATGCCAAGAAAGTCATCGAAGACATGGTCAAAGCTGTGGAGTAAAAGCCGCGCCAAGCGCTGCGCTGTAAACTGCAAACCCCGCTCATGGCGGGGTTTTTTGCATCTACTGTAAAAGTGTTTTGCGAGAAAAGGCCCGGAATAGAGCGGTTGATGCGACTTTGGTCGCAGGACGCGACTGCCCGCATTCACTAGACTGCGCAGCACGCGTTTCGCTTCTCGGGATAATGAACATGTACGCTGACCGTATTCGCCTGGCTTCTTTGCAGGACAAGATAATGAGCGCCGCCCAAGCGGCTGAACTGATCGAAGATGGCATGACCGTGGGCATGAGTGGCTTCACCCGCGCCGGGGAGGCCAAGGCCGTTCCCCAGGCGCTGGCGGAACGCGCGCTGCGCACACCGCTCAAGATCAGCCTGATGACTGGCGCAAGCCTGGGCAATGACCTGGACAAGCAGTTGACCGAAGCCGGCGTGCTGGCTCGGCGCATGCCATTCCAGGTCGACAGCACCTTGCGCAAGGCCATCAATGCCGGCTCGGTGATGTTCATCGACCAGCATCTGTCCGATACCGTGGAACAGCTGCGCAACCGCCAGATCAAGGCCGTCGACCTGGCCGTCATCGAATGCGTCGCCATTACCGAGGAAGGGCATCTGGTGCTCAGTACATCGGTGGGCAACTCGGCAAGTTTCGCGATCCTGGCCGAACAGGTGATCGTCGAGATCAACCTGGCGCAGCCATTGGAGCTGGAAGGCCTGCACGACATCTATATTCCCAGCTATCGGCCCACACGCCTGCCGATCCCGGTGTTGAGCGCCGATACCCGCATCGGTCGCTGCGCGGTACAGATCGACCCGGCGAAGATCAGCGCCATCGTCATCAGCCAGCAGGCCGACTCACCGTCGACTGTGCTGCCACCGGACGACGATACCCAGGCGATCGCGGGCCATCTGGTGGACTTTTTCAAGAGCGAGGTCGATGCAGGGCGTTTGACCAACAGCCTCATGCCGTTGCAGGCGGGCATCGGCACCATTGCCAATGCGGTGATGCACGGCCTGCTGGATTCACCGTTCGATAACCTGACGATGTACTCTGAAGTGCTGCAGGATTCCACCTTCGACTTGTTCGATGCCGGCAAGCTGGCGTTCGCTTCGGGCAGTTCCATGACCTTGTCGGCACGCAAGCATGCGCAAGTCTTCAGCCACTTCGAACGCTACAAGTCACGTCTGGTGCTGCGTCCGCAAGAGATTTCAAACCATCCGGAAGTAATCCGGCGCCTCGGCATCATCGGTATCAACACTGCGCTGGAGTTCGACCTGTACGGCAATGTGAACTCTACCCATGTCGGCGGCACCCGGATGATGAATGGCATCGGCGGGTCTGGCGATTTCGCGCGCAATGCCCACTTGGCCATCTTCGTTACCAAATCGATTGCCAAGGGCGGGGCGATTTCAAGCGTCGTACCCATGGTCAGCCACGTCGACCATACCGAACACGACGTCGATATCCTGGTGACCGAGCAGGGCCTGGCGGATCTGCGCGGCCTGGCACCACGGGAGCGGGCGCAGGCGGTCATCGATAACTGTGTTCACCCACAGTATCGCGAAGCACTCCAATGCTATTTCGATCAGGCGTGCCTGCGTGGCGGGCACACCCCCCATGTTCTGCAAGAAGCACTGCAATGGCACATCAATCTGGAGGAGACCGGGCGCATGCTGGCGTGCTGAAGCGTACAGTTTCGCGGTGTTGCAACACAGTTTGTGCGAACGGGTTCTGCATGAGGTAGCCAAAATTATAAACTGTACTACTGTACCGGTTGCTTTGACCGTCAAAGCGCTTGGAGTGGGTGTCCTTCAACCAAAAATGCACTACTTGGGGGCAGACCCGTACAGTTGCCTCATTCGGGAGCGAGACAGTTGGGTTTGACAGTCAACTGACCGCACACAATACAGGTGAACTGTGCCTACTGTTCTGGACACCAAGCATGGAAAATGGGTACCAGATAAACCACTACTCAGCCCCGCCACAAGCGGAAGGATGTACATCATGGAACGTACCCTCAGTTCCGACCTGTTCCAGGCCAACACTCAAACCACCCAAACTTCGGCTCCTCTGCGCTTTTTCGCCAACCTGATGCTTTGGCAGCGCCGCATTGCCAGCCGTCATCAACTGGCCCGTCTGGATGCTCGTCTGCTGGCCGATGCCGGTATCAGCGAAGCCCAGCGTTGCGAAGAGTTGAGCAAGCCGTTCTGGCGTTGATGCAACGCCCTGCTGGTGACAGCGCCTGAAGGCAACGAAGCCTGAAGGTCGAACCAGCAACTGATTTCAAGAAACCCGTCGCGGTCAACGCTGACGGGTTTTTTTTCGTCCATGCAAAGGTACTTAGATACAGTTATATACTTATGAATAATGACCATAACAGTTGAGTCATTACGCACACTCGGTGGTCGGAGTGCTGGCGCCCGAGGCTTCTAGGCGCTCTAATAAGCTCACTTCGCCCTGATCTGGAGATTCATCATGTCCCGTAACCATCTGTTGGGTGCCGCCGTACTGCTGGCTCTGGCCAGCGGCGCCCAGGCCTCAAGCTTCGTCGTTACCACCGATGCGCTGGTACGTGGAGTCAATGCATCGACCAATGCAACCTCTGACCTGTCTTCCTCGTTGCGCGACAACAAGATCGTGCGTGAAGCGCGGGACGACGCGGCAAGCTTCGTCGCCAGCCAGGGCGATATCCGCGGTGCCAAGCTGGAAAGCGCTTTTGCCCATATCCGCAAGGTCGCCCCGCAGATGCAGGCCAGCGACGCGCAACTGGCCCAGGCCATTCTGGCCATCTGATGCTCTGCAACGGGTACCTCCCGCAGATGAAGAATGCGACAGGCTGCTGCAGCCTGCGCATCGCGGGTGGTTCTCGGACCCACGTTGGGCTAGCCTTGCCGGCCCAATCGCTCGACATCTGAAGCCTGATGCGTTATTTGCCACTGATTCTCGTCATCTGGGCGTCGTCGGCTGCGGCCTTCGACGTGAGTCTGCAGTCCTCGGTGATCACCCTGTATGTAACCAGCAAGGTCACGACGGCCCCCTTCGATCGCAAGTTGATCCTGTCTGCCCGTGACGATGCTGCCTGCTTCGTCGCCAGCAGCGGGCGATGCCGTGGGGCACGACTGCAGGCAGCTCTGGCGAGCATTCGCCAGAAGCACCCACAAATTGCTGCCAGTGACCTTGAACTGGCGCAGGCGATACTCGTCCAATAGATACCTTGTATTACGGAGAAGCTCCATGCGTACCCCGCTGATTGCCGCTACCCTCGGCCTGTTTCTGCTGGCCGATTTGGCCCAGGCCCAAACCGTCGTGGCCACCAGTAATATCATCGTTCGCGCGTTCGGCCGTTCGATCGATTTCACCTCAGACACCACGACCTCCATCCGTGACGCCAAGGTAGTCCGGGAAGCGCGGGACGATGCGGCCAGCTATGTAGCAAGCCAGGGCGACATCCGTGGCGCACAACTGGAGGCAGCCTTCAATACGTTGCGCGAGCGTGTTCCACAAGCTCGCAGCGCCAGTGACCAGGACCTTGCCGAAGCCATTCTCGCGCTGTGAAACGATTGGCCAGCTGGCTGCTGGCGGCAGGCTTTCTGCTGACGACGATGCAGGCCTCTGCCGGTTTACAGCTGGTCCTTGACCGCAGTGGGCTGAATGCTCGGCAGGCCGAGGCAAGCCAAGTGCTGTTGAACGACGCGATGGCTGCCTTGCCGCCGCGCTTCGTCGAGCAACTGGACCGGCGGATCGACGTCAGCTGGTCCTCGCGCATGCCCGACAATGCCTATGGCCAGGCTTCGCTGGTATCGAGCCTGGAGCTGAACCTGAATCAGTTGCAGGGGTTGGCCGACGGCTCTTCCGCGCAAAGGCGGACCAACCGACCCCATGGAACGGTACGCGAGGAACTGCTGGCCACCGTGCTTCACGAGCTGACCCATATCTATGATCGGGCGCGGTTGTGGACACCTGCCGAGCGAACGCTGGCCAATCGCTGCAGCCGGCAGAGCGCCAGCCTGGGCCAGGTCGGCTTGCCCGACGAGTGTCGTGGCCAGGTGACCCGTCGCTTCACCTTGAGCGACGATCCGCGTCTGTTGGACCTGGCCGGCTGGCAGCAATATGTCGGGCGGCGTGGCGAGCGCGAAGAGCAGAACCGTCAGATCGTGCGCAGCCCTGATATCTATGAGGTGAGCAGCCCCAAGGAATTCGTCGCGGTCAACATGGAGTATTTTCTCCTCGACCCGACCTATGCCTGCCGTCGTCCGGCACTGTTCGAATATTTCAAGGCGCGGTTCGACTGGGCGCCCGCACGCCAGCAAAGCTGTGCTCAAGGCCTGCCGTATCTGAATGCGGGCAGCGACTTTGCCAAGACGCCGCTGGGCAAGATCGATCCCGAACGGGTCTATGCGGTGGACTACCTGCTGGCCGAGGCCAATCAGAACCTGGCCAGCCGCTGGGGGCACAGCATGCTGCGCTTGGTCATCTGCGCACCGGGGCGGCCGCGCGGGCCTGACTGCCGGCTGGATCTGGAACAGCACTTGGTGCTGTCGTACCGCGCGTTCGTCAACGACGTGCAGTTGTCTACCTGGGGTGGTTTGATGGGGCAATACCCATCGCGGCTGTTCGTGCTGCCGTTGTCCCAGGTGATCGACGAATACACCAAGACCGAACTACGTAGCCTGGCTTCGGTACCACTGAAGCTGGACCGCCCCGAGATCGAGTCGCTGGTGCGCCATGCCGCCGAGATGCATTGGAGCTACGACGGCAGCTACTACTTCCTGTCCAACAATTGCGCAGTGGAAAACCTCAAGCTGTTGCGCAGCGGGACCCATGACCCGCGTTTGCAGGGCATCGACAGCATCTTGCCCAACGGCTTGCTCGAAGTGCTGGAAGGGCGCGGGCTGGCCGATGGCAGCGTACTGGATGATCCGCGTGAAGCGCTGCGCCTAGGTTATCGATTCGATTCGTATCGCGATCGTTATCAGGCGATGTTCGATGTGCTGCGCAAGCATCTGCCGATTCCGCAACAAACCGTCGAAGCGTGGTTGGAACAAAGCGCGCAGCAGCGTCAGCCTTGGTTTGCCCAAGCCGATCTGCGCACCAGCGCCGCGCTGCTGCTGCTGGAGCAAGCCAGTTACCGACGCCAGTTACTGTTGGCCCAGGAAGAGGTGAAGCAACGCTACCTGGGTGCCCGCGAGCTGGGTGACGGCAGCGTGGCCAATGCCAACCAGATGTTGCAGGAAATATTGGCCAACAGTGGATTTCTCAGCCGACCGGCGGAGTTGCTCGACAATGGTGGCTACGGGTTGCCGCAGACGGCGGAGTGGCAGCGGTTGGAATCGGAAAGCAGTCAGCGTCAGCAACAGTTGCAGCGGTTGAGCACCGACCTGGACAAGGAGGTGAGGGCGCTGCTGACACCTGAGCGGGCCAGGGAAATTGCGGCCAGCGAAGCCAACCTAAAGCAGGTGGGGGAGCATCTGCGAGAGTTGCACAAGGCGGCGGGGGGGTTGGTGTTGCCCTAGGTGGCGCAGTTGGATCTTGGGTGATCTGCCTGGCCTCTTCGCGGGCAGAGCCCGCTCCCACAAGGTCAATTGTATCGTTTTGAATGGCGAAAGGTTGTTGAAAGCTTGCCGACTTAGCATCGACTCACCCCCGGCGTAAGACCGGCCGGCCAGAAGGCAGCACTCCAGTGCGCTTTCGGCCTCTTGAACAACAACAATGGTGAAACCGATGTCCTTGATTATCCCTACCCGCAGTGCCTCCCTCTACCTACTCCCGGCTTGTGCCATTCCTCGCTGAACCTTTCGTTCTTCGTCCCTAGCCACGCCGTGCCCGGAGTATTCCCATGCTGACATTCCTTGGCTTTGCCATGGTCATCACGTTCATGTTCCTGATCATGACCAAGCGCCTTTCCGCGCTGATCGCCTTGATCATCGTGCCTATCCTGTTCGCCTTGTTCGGTGGTTTCGCACCGGAAATCGGCCCCATGATGCTTGCGGGCATCACCAAGCTGGCGCCGACCGGCGTGATGCTGATGTTCGCCATCCTGTATTTCGCCCTGATGATCGATTCGGGTTTGTTCGACCCGGCGGTGCGCAAGATCCTCAAGCTGGTCAAGGGCGACCCGCTGAAAGTCTCGGTCGGTACCGCCGTGCTTGCGCTGATCGTCTCGCTGGACGGTGACGGCGCGACCACCTACATGATCTGCGTGGCCGCCATGCTGCCGCTGTACCAGCGCATCGGCATGAGCCCGAGGATCATGGCCGGCTTGATCATTCTGGCAGGCGGGGTCATGAACATGACGCCGTGGGGTGGTCCCACCGCACGTGCCGCCAGCGCCTTGCATGTCGACCCTTCGGACATCTTCGTACCGATGATCCCGGCCATGGCCTTCGGCGTCATCGCCATCCTGGTGATTGCCTACATGTACGGCAAGCGCGAGCGCGTTCGCCTGGGCGAGCTGCATTTGCAAGGCGATGAAATAGACCACAGCGAGATCAGCGTCTCGCAGTACCCGGACGCGCGCCGGCCCAAATTGATCTGGTTCAACGGCGCTTTGACCCTGCTGTTGATGGTGACCTTGATCATGGGCCTGCTGCCGCTGCCGGTGCTGTTCATGATCGCGTTCAGTATCGCCATGATCGTCAACTACCCGTGCCTGGAAGCGCAGAAGGCACGTGTTGCCGCTCACTCCGGCAGCGTTCTGGCAGTGGTCGGGCTGATCTTCGCCGCCGGTATCTTCACCGGCATCCTGACCGGCACCGGCATGGTCGACGCCATGTCCAAGAGCCTGCTGGCGGTGATTCCCGATGCCATGGGGCCGTACCTGGCCGTGATCACAGCGCTGGTCAGCATGCCGTTCACCTTCTTCATGTCCAACGACGCGTTCTACTACGGCGTCTTGCCGGTCCTCGCCGAAGCCGCTTCGCACTACGGTATTTCGCCAGTGGAAATGGCCCGTGCCTCGATTGTCGGACAACCGGTACACTTGCTCAGCCCCCTGGTACCCTCGACTTACCTGCTGGTGGCACTGGCTGGCATCGAGTTCGGTGACCACCAGCGCTTCACCCTCAAGTGGGCAGTACTGGTTTGCCTGTGCATAATGTTCGCCGCACTGGCCATGGGGATTTTTCCTCTGTTCAGCAGTCTATAAATCTTATTCGCGAGACAGGCCGGATGTCGTCGCGCCGCTGCCATCGATGAGCAGCGGCGCCATGGCATCCGGCTTTGCGCCGCCTTGGCCTCCAACACGAAGGACTTCACATGGAATGGTTCACCAACCCGGAAATCTGGGTTGCTTTCTTGACCCTGACAGCACTGGAAATCGTGCTGGGCATCGACAACATCATCATGATCTCGATCCTGGTGAGCCGCATGCCCAAGCACATGCAGGCGCGCACACGAATCTTCGGCCTGGCGCTGGCGATGGTCACGCGCATTCTGCTGTTGCTCTCGATCACTTGGGTCATGCGCCTGACCGCCGACCTGTTCGTGGTCTTCGGCCAGGGCATCTCCGGGCGTGACCTGATTCTGTTCTTCGGTGGCCTGTTCCTGTTGTGGAAAAGCTCGCAAGAGATCTACCACGGCATGGAAGGCGAGGAAGAGGGCGGTGACGAGGTTTCGGGCAAGGGTGGCAACTTTATCTACACCATCATTCAGATCGCCATCATTGACATCGTGTTCTCGCTGGACTCGGTCATCACTGCCGTCGGCATGGTCTCCCATGTACCGGTCATGGTCGCGGCCATCGTCGTTGCGGTGCTGGTCATGATGGTCGCCTCGGGCACCATCAGTCGCTTCATCGACCAACACCCGTCGCTGAAGATGCTGGCGCTGTCGTTCCTGCTGGTGGTCGGTACCGTATTGATCGCAGAAGCCTTCGATGTGCATGTACCCAAGGGCTACGTGTATTTCGCCATGGCCTTCTCCCTGGCCGTCGAAGCCGTGAACATCAAGATGCGTACCGCCATCGCCCGCAAGCGTCGTGAGGCTCAGGAAGAGTCCTGAGCCTTCGAGCCGCGCGCTGCCGCTGTGGCTCGAACAGCGGCACGCGGTAGTGGCCAGCAATGTGCTATGAACGACTGGCGGGTCAGAGAGTCTGTTCCATTGACTTGGCCGATTTCGATGGAAGGGATTCATGCACGAGCGGGTGAAAAGCGCTCCCGGCACACAGCCCCGCCTGCTGTGCCTGTGGCTTCTGGCGGCGACGCTGTTGTGCGCCGGCCGTGAAGCCGTGGCGCTGGACCGCTTCCAGGTCGAGGGTTATCTGCTGCCCAATGGCCTGCAACTGTTGCTCAAGCCTGGCGACGAGCGCGCCCATGTGTCGATCCGCCTAGTCGTTGGAGTAGGGTTCGACGACTTCTCCTGCACCGATCAAGAACTGCCCCACCTGCTCGAGCATCTGCTGTTCAGTGGTATCGACGAGCATGGCGAAGGCGGTCTCGAAGAGCGCATGCAAGCCTTGGGCGGCGAATGGAATGCGTTCACCAGCAGTGCCGACACCACGTTCGTGATCGAAGCACCCGCGCGCAATCAGCGCAAGGTGCTCGACCTGCTGCTGGCTGCCGTCACCCAGACCGTCATCGACGAAAAAGCCCTCGCCAGTGCCAAGCGCATCATCGAGCACGAAGACGGCGGACATCACTCCCATCTGCAACGGTTGCTCGACAAGCCCACCCAGAACGACGTCAGCAGTCAGCTGGCTGTCGAACTGGGGCTCAAGTGCCCGCAGGCGGCCGAGGTCGCCGACCTGACCCTGGAGCAGGTGCGTGAGGTGCGGCAGAACTGGTATGCGCCGAACAACATGAGCCTGATCGTGGTGGGGGGCCTGGACAAACTGTTGCCGGCTTATCTGGAGCGTACCTGGGGTGCGCTGGATGCGGTCGAGCCCAGCGATCATCAAGACCTGCGTTCCGTCACCCACGAAGCCGAGCCCCAGGCCGAAGCAATACGCGGTTGGCTGGGCGACAACGCCACACTGCACCTGTATTTCCTCGAGCCAGTGCTGGACACCGCGCACCCGGCCACCCTGGACCTGCTGCAGAGCTATCTGGAGTGGGAGCTGTACCGCGAGCTGCGGCTTGCCCATGGATTGTCGTACGGGCCTTGGGTCGCACGCGAGTCGTATGGCGACAGCGGCCTGCTGAGCCTGAACGCCGATGTCGACCTGGCCGATATCGGTCAGACCGGCCTGGTCATGGGGCAGATGATCGCGCGCTTGCGCGAGGAGGGGGTGGACCCGGCGACGTTCAAGCGTCTCAAGAACCTGGCGATCACCCGGCAGGCGTGGGCGGCTCAAGGCAACATTGCCTTGGCCGACTACTATTGGGGAGCACTGGCTGACTACACCGATGGCCGCTTCGCCAGTCCCGCGCGGCAGTTGGGGCAAGTTACCCTGGACGACGCCAATACGGCTTTGCGCCAGCTGGTGAGCCAACCGGGGTATATACGGGTGGAAAAACCCCTGCTCAGCTACGACCAGCTCTATCAGATCGCCTGGGCGGTATTGATCGGCCTGGCGGCCGTGCTGGTTGGCTTGATGCTATGGCGCCGACGCGCCAGGGGACGCTGAACCCTTCAGACCAGAACCTTGGTTGTCGTTCGATTGCCTTTTCATGTGGAAGACCATGCCGTACTTCGTTCAGCGCCTCATCGACCTTATCAAACGCTACCCGGGAGTGATCGCCCTGGGCGGTTTCCTGTCCGGGATCGGCAGCTTCGTACTGGTCGATCGGCAAGCGGGGCTGGCCAGTTGGATCGCCGTGGGGATGCTGCTGACCTGGGTCTGGCTGATGCTGGAGAACACCTTCACCCAGCTGTTCACACGCGTGTTCAAGCGTGAGATACCGACGCCGGTGCTGCGCTACGCCACGCAGATGATCCACCAGGAAAGCCTGTTCTTCGTTCTGCCTTTCTTCTACATCACCACCACGTGGAACAGCGGCCAGTGGGTGTTCACCGGCTTGCTGACCCTGGCCGGACTGGTGTCGATCATCGATCCGCTGTACTACAAATGGGTCGCGCCCAGACGCTGGCTGTTCATGGCGTTGCATACCTTTACGCTGTTCGCGGCGCTGCTCACGGCGCTGCCGATCATCCTGCATCTGACCACCGATGAAAGTTTCAAGCTGGCGCTGGCCACGGCCATGTTGCTGGCGTTTCCAAGCCTCGCCGTGAGTATCCCGATCAACAATTGGCGCCGGGGCGTGGCGCTGGTACTGGCGACGCTGATGATCGGCGGCGCGGGCTGGCTGCTGCGCTCCTGGGTGCCGCCGGCCACGCTATGGCTGACCGAGGTTGCGGTGACCATCGAACTGGACAACCGCAGCCGCACCCACGGTGAAAGCCTGGAGACGGTCAGCGCGGCGCAAATGCGCAGCAGTGGCCTGTATGCCTATACCGCAATCAATGCGCCGCGTGGGCTGGATGAACGTATCTACCATGTGTGGCAGCACAACGGTAAGGAAGTCGACCGCATCGCCCTGGACATCCACGGCGGGCGCAAGGAGGGTTACCGCGCCTGGACCCACAAGCAGAATTTCCCCGGTGACGTCGCGGGGAGATGGCAGGTGCGGGTGCTGACCGAAGATGGCCAGATCGTCGGCGTGTTGCGCTTCAAGGTAACCGACGATGCCACTCAGGCGGCAGTGGCGCCGAAGAACCAGTAGCACACGATAATGGCCGCAATCACGCCGGCCAGGTCCGCCAATAGCGCACAGCCCACGGCATGGCGAGCGCGCTGGATGCCTACGGCGCCGAAATACACGGCCAGCACATAGAAGGTGGTTTCGGTACTGCCCTGGATGGTGGCCGCGACCAAGGCTGCGAAGCTGTCCACGCCGTGGGACTGCATGGTTTCGATCAGCATCGCCCGTGCTGCACTGCCGGAGAACGGCTTGACCAGTGCGGTTGGCAGGGCGTCGACGAAGCGGGTGTCCATGCCCAGCCATTGGACCAGATGGCGAATGCCGTCCAGGCCAAGCTCCAGAGCGCCGGAAGCGCGCAGCACGCCGACCGCACAGAGCATGGCGACCAGATAGGGCAGCAGGCTCTTGGCGACGTCGAAA
Organism: Pseudomonas rhizosphaerae; assembly: GCF_000761155.1. Taxonomy (NCBI): domain Bacteria; kingdom Pseudomonadati; phylum Pseudomonadota; class Gammaproteobacteria; order Pseudomonadales; family Pseudomonadaceae; genus Pseudomonas; species Pseudomonas rhizosphaerae. Next base: position 3,538,392 of record NZ_CP009533.1, read on the forward strand.
CCTTCCTTGGCGCCCTCGACGAATGCTTCGTAGACTTGCACCTTGCGCAGCGCCCCGATGGCCAGAAAGAGGATGATCAAGCCGAACAGGGTGAGGTTGCCCAGAATCGACGACAGCCCTGCCAGGGCGGTAGCCGACAGGGTGCCCAGGAATGCCATGAACAGGCCCAGCAGCAGCGCACCGGGAATCAGGTAGGCCAGCACGACTGGATCCCAGAGCCGCAGGCGCTGCATCACCGCCACTGCGAGCAGGCCGACGAGTGTGCCGGCAGAGGTGGCCAGCAGGATCGGCAGGAACACCAGGGTCGGGTCGACGGCACCTTGCTGGGCGCGGTACATGAAGATCGACACCGGCAGCAGGGTCAGCGACGAGGCGTTGAGCACCAGGAAGAGGATCTGCGCGTTGCTCGCGGTGGTGGCGCTGGGGTTGAGTTCCTGCAGCGAGCGCATGGCCTTGAGGCCAATGGGCGTCGCAGCGTTGTCCAGGCCAAGGCCGTTGGCGGCGAAGTTCATGGTGATCAGACCCAGGGCCGGATGCCCGCGCGGGACCTCGGGCATCAGCCGGCTGAACAACGGCCCGAGGATCTTGGCCAGCCAATCGACGATGCCGGCCTTTTCGGCGATCTTCAGGAAGCCCAGCCAGAGGGTGAGGGTACCGAACAACAGGACCATGACTTCCACCGACAGCTTGGCCATGGCGAACAGGCTTTCGACCATGGCTGCGAAAATGCCGGCGTTGCCCCCCACCAGCCATTGGCCAAAGGCCGAGATCGCGGCGATCAGAAAGAAGCTGAGCCACAGGCCGTTCAGCATGGGTATTCCCTCATTCGAAGATGCGCGGATGATAGCCCAAAGCGAGGTTGGATTCTGCCCCGCAGGGCAGCGTGGTGTGTCAGGGTTTTCGCGTGAGGCCGGACGCGGCTTGCACCGCTGCTACAGGGTGATGTAGCAGCGGCGCGAGCCGCGTCAGGGGGCGACGCGGTCCTTGCTGCGCCAGTGCGGCAGGGAGTTCCAGTAGCGCTCGCCCTTGGCGTCGTCGTACATGCCTTCCCAGCGCGAGATCACCAGCACGGCCAAGGCGTTGCCGATCACGTTGAGCGCGGTGCGGGCCATGTCCATGATGCGGTCGACGCCGGCGATGAAGGCCAGGCCTTCGAGGGGAATGCCGACGCTGCCCAAGGTGGCCAGCAACACCACGAACGACACGCCTGGCACCCCGGCAATCCCTTTGGAGGTGACCATCAAGGTCAGCACCAGCATCAATTGTTGCCCGATCGACAGGTCGATGCCGTACAGCTGGGCAATGAACAGCGCAGCAATGCTTTGATAAAGGGTCGAGCCATCGAGGTTGAACGAGTACCCGGTCGGTACCACGAAGCTGCTGATGGCCTTCGGCGCGCCATAGGCTTCCATCTTCTCGATCACCCGCGGCAGGACGGTTTCCGAACTGGCGGTGGAATACGCCAGCACCAGGTCATCCTTGAAGATCCGGAACAGCTTGAAGACCGAGAAGCCGAACAGGCGTGCGATCAGGCCCAGCACGACGATGGCGAAGAACAGGATCGCCACGTAGACCAGTACCACCAGCTTGGCCAGGGGCAGCAGCGACGCGAAGCCGAAGTTGGCGACCGTTACGGCAATCAGCGCGAAGACGCCGATAGGGGCGTAGTTCATGATCATGTGGGTGACCTTGAACATGGTTTCCGACACGCCCTGGAAGACTTTCACCAAGGGCTCGCGGGTCTCGCTCGGCAGGCTCGACAGGCCCAGGCCGAACAGCACCGAGAAAAAGATGATCGGCAGCATGTCGCCGCGCACGATCGAGGCGAACACATTGGAGGGAATCAGGTTGAGCAGGGTGGCCACGAACGCATGGTCATGCTGCACTTCGACCGTGGTTTTCTGATACTGGGAAATGTCCACGGTACCCAGGGTACTCATGTCGATACCCAACCCGGGCTGGAACAGATTGGCCAGGCCCAGGCCGACCAAGATGGCAATCGTCGTTACCACTTCGAAATAAAGGATGGTCTTCACGCCGATGCGACCCAGCTTTTTCGCATCGCCTACGCCGGCTATCCCTACGATCAGCGAAGAGATCACAATGGGGATCACGATCATTTTGATCAGGCGGATGAAGATATCGCCTGCAGGCTGCAGGATGTTGCTGATCCACCAGGCCTTCTCGGCACTGAAGTGATTGAGCAATGCACCCAAGGCGATGCCCAGTACCAGGCCGATGAGTATCTGCCAAGCGAGGCTCAGTTTTGCCTTCTTCATGTCGTTACCCTTTTTCCAAGTCAACTCGTGAGAGCCGCCCGAAAACCAGGCAGCCCTCCGTAGAGGCTTCGCCGCCCATAGCGAAGCGCTTTGGCGAACGAAAAAAGGCGCAACTATTCCGATGCGTTGCGGCAGCGTCTAATGCCGGAAACGACTACCCTATGCAAGATCGGCATAATGTAATTGAGTGGGTTTTCCAGCCGAAAGTCTTCGTTCGGATAGGCGACCTCTCATGGCGAGCGATTCTGGGGTTCTACTCAGGCAACACGGGGGGAATGACTTCAAGTGTTCGAGAAACCGAACAGGGGAATAGGAATGTGCATAAAAGATGAAACAAGATGGAAGGCAGCTCAATGCTACGCGTAGAAGCTGTATGGGAAGCTCTATGAATAGGCTTCGCGATCGATAGGCTCTGCGCAAGCCGGGGTACGTAATGATCGTACACCGCTTGCGCAGCAGCTGTTGCCTGACCCGGCCCGGTTCGGAGGTCCTCCCTGTACCCCTAGGTCACTCCGAACCAGCTGCATTCAGAACAACCCGACCCCTTGGTCATGATCGGCACCTTCTGAGTGCCGAGCATTCGGGCCGGGTTAACCTGGCCCAATCTGTAGATCGATGATGCATGACTGCACCCACGCAAAACGCCACGAGGGGTCAATACCAGTTGGGATCTTTCTTCAACTGTTCCATGAGCATCTGTTGCATGCCTTCATCAGGCTTTCCGAGAAAGCGAAAGGTGGCGTGACGCGAAGGTGACTTGTCCGTAGGCAGGCCAGCGGGTACCTGGACATACAATGCGTAGGCATCTTCCTTGTCCAGACTCACGGCTACCAACAAGCGTCCGCTCTTGCAGCTCTCGGCGGTTTCACACAATGGACCGGCCAGATAGTTATCACCGTCTTCGGAGACGGCAGTCATCTGTTCTGGCGAGTGACCTGACAGGTTGATGATCCAGTCCGGTAAACGCTCCTCGGATTGGACCACTGACTGCCAAGTGTCGCGGTATTCGGTGCTCGAGCCTAAAAGGCCGCTGACTCGAGCCTGACCGTCGTTGGCGGCCACCGCCATGGTGCTGCCAAACAGCGACAGCGCCATGGCCATACCCTTGAAGGTCATGCAGGTCATGGTCAGCCTCGACCGCGACGGCCGAAAATGAACGAAACCACGAACAATACCAGGAAGACTACGAACAGGATCTTGGCGATGCCTGCCGCGGTGCCGGCGATACCACCGAAGCCCAGAACGGCGGCGATGATGGCGATGATCAGGAATGTGACTGCCCAACTCAGCATGGTGTATCTCCTTTACGATTTGTCGTGTTTGATCGGTCGATCGAATGCGTTACCAGTACCTCAGAACACCCAACTGCGAATGTGTTCAACCGGTTCACTTGCTTGTACGCGTTCGATGTTTCCGGATTGGCGATGACCCACCCAATGAGCGCTGGCAGGATTGAGGTGAGCGGTGTCCACCAGACGCTCCTGAGGTGGCAGAAGAAGCTCCTGCTGCTGGGAGGAAGCCCAGTTCGCATACTGCTGAACCGCCAGCATTGTCACGAGCGCAGCCAGCACCACAAACAATGCTTGGCGCATCGATTGGGACAGGGCGAACGCTTGAGCAGCTTGGGGACGGTTCATGGGGAAGCTCCTTGCACTTGAGTAGCGACTGTAGATGTGTTCTCAAGACAGATATTGCAGCCTGCATGCCAATCTTCTTATCTGATAAATTCCTTATAAATCAAAAGCTTATTTAAGAGTCGATCACGCTTTGGGTAGCAACCTGCACGATGGACATCCAATGGGTCGGGCTATTTGCACGATCAGATTATCGGCTTGGATACTTTCAGCAGATCGGCGTCCACACCACGAACGCCGCGAATGTTGCGCGCCACTTCTACCGCAAGGGTTTTTTGCTCGGAACTGGAGACATCGCCTTTGAGCGTCACCATGCCGGTGCGCGTCTCGACGTCGATGCTCAGGCCGTCCAGATCGCGATTCAGCAGCAGGCTCGCCTTGATCTTGCTGGTGACCCACGTATCGCTCAAGGCCTCCTCGGTTTTCTTGGCCTGGGTTTCAGCGCGGGTGGTTGCCGTATCCGCTGCACCCAGGCTGATGAGGTTGTTCACTTGATAAACGCCATCAGTATTGGTGGCCAGTGTGCCAGCGAGCTGCTTGGCATCCGCGGTCTGTGCTTGGCCCTTGAGCGTAACGACACCGTCGGCAGTGGTGACCACGATGTCCAGTGCTTGCGTACTGGTGTTCCACAGCAACTTGGACTTGATGATTGCCGTGAGGGTGGCGTCTTCGAGGTGCTGGGCGAACTGCTGTCGCTGATTGACGTGCTCGACCAGTTCCGGATTCACGGTCAGACGGTTATCGACCTTGCCGATGCCTTGAGTGTTGAGTGCCACTTGCTCGGCGAGCTCGCGATCGACCTCATCCTCCACGGCGCCGGTCAGGATAGCTGTGCCGTCATTGACCTCCACGCCGAACTCGAAGCCGTTGAGTTGGCGATTCAAGGCCAATGCTGTCCAGATCGAGCCCTCCTGACGCGCCGCTTGCAGTTGCTGCTCGAGACTGCCGGGAGTGGCCGCCGTGGCCAGTGAAGACAGGCCTACCAGACCTGCGATAACGCTCGCCAGGGTGAGTCGTTTTATACCGTGCATTCGTGTGCTCCTCCGATTCAAGACAAACCATCGGTAGCGCAAGGCACATGCCAAACTTTTTTCCTGCTAAAAGCTCAGACATTTCATACAGTTAGAAATGTAATGAGCTAATAGCTACCATGCAGCCTGCCGAATCAATCAGAATTGACCATGCAAGCTGCCCGATTTTTCCGGGACTAACCAAGAAATTTCTCTGAGGAGCGTAGGAACATGGAATCTGGCACGGAGCATAAGGGCCGCATTCTGCTGGTCGACGATGAGTCCGCCATCCTGCGTACCTTTCGCTATTGCCTGGAAGACGAGGGCTACAGCGTGGCGACGGCCAATAGCGCCCATCAGGCAGATACGCTGATGCAGCGCCAGGTATTCGACCTGTGCTTCCTCGACTTGCGCCTTGGCGAAGACAACGGCCTGGACGTGTTGGCCCAGATGCGCGTGCAGGCGCCGTGGATGCGCGTGGTGATCGTCACCGCACATTCGGCGGTGGACACCGCGGTTGATGCGATCCAGGCCGGGGCCGCTGACTATCTGGTCAAGCCCTGCAGCCCCGATCAACTGCGTCTGGCAACCGCCAAGCAGTTGGAAGTACGCCAGTTGTCGGCACGGCTCGAAGCCCTCGAGGGCGAGGTCCGCAAGCCCAAGGACGGTCTGGACTCGCACAGCCCGGCGATGATGGTCGTACTGGAAACCGCGCGCCAAGTAGCGGTCACCGACGCCAACATCCTGATTCTGGGCGAATCAGGTACCGGCAAGGGCGAACTGGCACGGGCCATCCATGGCTGGAGCAAGCGCGCCAAGAAAAGCTGCGTGACCATCAATTGTCCGTCCCTGACGGCCGAGTTGATGGAAAGCGAGCTGTTCGGCCACAGCCGCGGCGCGTTCACCGGCGCCAGTGAAAGCACCCTTGGGCGAGTCAACCAAGCCGATGGCGGCACCTTGTTTCTTGACGAGATCGGCGACTTTCCCCTGACTCTGCAACCCAAGTTGCTGCGTTTCATCCAAGACAAGGAATACGAGCGGGTCGGTGACCCGGTAACGCGGCGCGCCGACGTGCGCATCCTGGCGGCGACCAACCTCAACCTCGAAGACATGGTCCGCGAAGGTCGTTTTCGTGAGGACCTGCTGTATCGCCTGAACGTGATTACCCTGCACCTGCCACCGCTGCGCGAGCGCAGTGAAGACATTCTTACCCTGGCCGACCGCTTTCTGGCGCGCTTCGTCAAGGAATACGCGCGGCCCGCGCGTGGCTTCAGCGAGGAAGCCCGCGCGGCGCTGCTCAACTACCGCTGGCCGGGTAACATCCGCGAACTGCGCAACGTGATCGAACGGGCCAGCATCATCTGTCCCCAGGAGCGCGTCGAGGTCAGCCATCTGGGCATGGCCGAGCAGCCTGCCAACAACGCACCGCGCATCGGTGCCGCGCTGAGCCTGGACGAATTGGAAAAGGCTCACATCGGCGCCGTTCTGGCCACCAGCGACACCCTGGATCAAGCCGCCAAGACCCTGGGGATCGATGCGTCGACGCTTTACCGCAAACGCAAACAGTACAACCTATGAAGCTGGCCATGAAGCTGCATACCCGACTGTTTCTCAGCATATCGGCGCTGATTACCGTCGCGTTGCTGGGTTTGGTCCTGGGTCTGGTGACCGTGATGCAAATGGCTGCCTCGCAGGAGAGCATGCTGCGCAGCCATTTCACCACACTGGATTTGGGGCTCAAGATGCGCCAGAACCTGGGTGATCAGCTGATCATGATGCTCGACCCGCAGCCCGATGCTGCTGGCATCGAACAGGCACAGGGGCAGCTCAAGGCATTGCTCGACGAGGGCATCGCGCACGAACAAAGCCACAGTGCCCACTATGGGTTTCTACAGTCTGCCGAGCACTTCCAGGCTTTCGTCGAGCAATACCGCGCCACGGCCTCGCAACACCTGCCGTTGAGTCACAACCCACCCTTGAGCCAGGCATTCAATACCCTGCGCACGGGGCTGATCGACTCCTACAAGGGCACCTTGGAAAGCATCAGTGCGCTGGAGCACGAGTCCCACCAACGGGCGATGTGGGTGTCGGGCTTGCTCGGGCTGGTGGGTCTGGCGGTGCTGATCGTCGGTTACTTCACGGCGCACGGTATCGCGCGGCGCTTCGGTGGGCCCATCGAAGCCTTGGCCAAGGCCGCGGACGACATCAGTCAAGGCAACTACGATGTGCAGCTGCCGGTTTCTCCGGCGGCCGAACTGAACCGGCTGGCCAGCCGTTTCGGTACCATGGCCCACGCACTGCGCCAGCACCAGGCGACCAACGTCGATGAGCTTCGCGCCGGCCAGCAGCGTCTGCAGGCGGTGCTGGACAGCATCGACGACGGCCTGCTGATGATCGACCGGCAAGGCCATCTGGAGCACTTGAACCCGGTTGCACAACGCCAGTTGGGTTGGGAAGACCATCGCCTGGGCTTGGGTCTGGGCGAGGCACTGGGCAGGCCGGACCTGGACGAGCAGCTGAATCTGATCCTGCGCGGCGGCAGCATGGAGCGCGCGCTGGACGACCTGAGCTTCGAGGTCGACGGCGAGACGCGGCTGCTGTCGTACAGCCTGACTCCGGTGACCCATACCCAAGGCAATATTCTTGGGGCAGTCATGGTGCTGCACGATGTGACCGAACAGCGTGCCTTCGCCCGCGTGCGCAGCGAGTTCGTCTTGCGTGCCTCCCATGAGCTGCGTACGCCGGTAACAGGCATGCACATGGCCTTCGGGTTGTTTCAGGAGCGTGTGCATTTCCCCGAGCAGAGCCGCGAGGCCGATCTGCTGATGACGGTGAACGAAGAGATGCAGCGCTTGATGCAGTTGATCAACGACCTGCTCAACTTCTCGCGCTATCAGAATGGTCTGCAGAAATTGGTCCTGGCACCTTGTGCGCTGGATGATCTGTTGCAGCGCGCCTACGAGCGCTTCGCCAGCCGCGCCCATGAGCTGGGCATCGAGCTGACCATCGAACTGGCCGAAGGGCTGCCACGCCTGCACGTGGATGCCGGGCAACTGGACCGAGTCCTGGACAACTTGCTGGAAAATGCGCTGCGACACACGTCGGAAAACGGCCATATCCGCTTACAGGCCCGTCGGCATGCCGACCGGGTGATCATCAGCGTCGAAGACAACGGCGAGGGCATCGCCTATGGTCAGCAAGGGCGGATCTTCGAGCCTTTCGTCCAGGTGGGACGCAAGAAGGGCGGCGCTGGTCTGGGCCTGGCCCTGTGCAAGGAAATCGTGCAGCTGCACGGTGGGCGCATGGGTGTTTATTCAAGACCGGGGCAAGGCACGCAGTTCTACATGACCCTGTCGGTCTAGACCCGGCCGATCCAGCTGGGCGGCCTGGGTGCTGCGTGCACTCAGGCTTCGTCACCGGCGCGCCGACCCGCACGGCGTCGGCCCTTGGTGATCAGTTCCTTGAACTGGCGGGCATTCAACGCCTGGGCGAACAACCAGCCCTGACCATAGTCGACGCCCTCGCTCTCGAGCAGCAGCGCCTGGGCTTCGTGCTCGATGCCTTCGGCGATCACCCGCAGATCCAGGGCATGGGCCATGCGAATGATATGGGGCGCCACGCCACTGCTTTCGACGTCATCGCCCAGGGCGTCGATGAACGCCTTGTCGATCTTCAGGCAGTCCACGGGCAAGCTCTGCAGGTAGGCCAGGCTGCAGTAACCGGTACCGAAGTCATCGATCAATACCGTGTGGCCCACGTCGCGAAGAGCCTGGAGGTTTTCACGGGCCACGTCGACGTCGATCAGGGACCGCTCGGTGACCTCGAACGCGATCTGTTCGGGCGCCACTCGATAGATGGACAGCAGCCGGGCCACCACCTCACCGATGCGCGGCACGGTGACATCACATGCCGCCAGGTTCACCGAAATGTACAGGTGCGGGTTGGCCCGCAACAGATGACTGAGCTGCTCCAGCGACTGTTGCAGGACGAAGTCGGTGATCTGGCGGATCTGCCCGCTGTGCTCGGCTAACGGAATGAACAGCTCCGGACTGGTGAGCGTGCCGTCGGGGCGGCGCCAGCGCACCAACGCCTCGGCACCGACGCAGCGACGATTGCTCAGATCGAAGATCGGCTGGTAGAGCACTTGCAGTTCGCCGCGACGCAACGCGCCATGCAACTCGCCGCCCATCGAGCGGCGCTGGGTGATCAGTTGCAATACCAGCCAGCCAATGCACAGGGCCACTACCAGGCTGACGGGGAACAATAGCCACAGCGGGGTGTTGAACAGGGGCAGTTCCTTGCTGCGTGGAGCGATCAGCACCAGCTGGAAATCAGGGGACTTGGTCGACATGCGGTAGATCAGCCGGTCCGACGTCACCTGCAGGGCATCGACCGCGTCGGCACGCCAGCCCGACGCTGGCGGCCATGGCTGCTCGGAGCCAAGCACCGGGATCGCCCGACGTCCCTGGTCGAGTACCACCAGCAGGCTGCCGCCGGCAGGCAGATCGACCACATCGCTCAGATGCCCTCGGGACGTCGATACCCGGAACGGCCCGCGCCCCAACATCAATGCAGCCCAGTTGTCGTTGCGCTGGGTGGTGGTGTTGAGCCAATAGCTGTAGGTGGAGCCCTGGATGTCCGGTGGTCGGCCCAGGCTGGCGACGTCCTTGCCGCGGCGATTGGAGCAGCGCTGGGCGCCGTCGATGAACGCCGCTTCGAAAACGAAGCGGTTGTCGAAACCGATCTTCTCCAGGGCATCCATCATCTGCGGGCCGCAATGGCGCACCGGTTGCGCCTGCAAGGCATCGACCCCCTCGCGCAACTGACCGAAGACCTGCTCCAGGCGGACCAGAAAGCGTTCGCCGCTGGCATTCATCTGCTGCCGTTCGCTGAGCTGAACTTGATGCATGATCAGCGCGAAACTGGCCGCGAACAGCAACAATGCGCTGGCCAGCGCGGCAAGCATGGCCAGCGCCCAGGGGCGGTACAGCAGACTGCGGAGCTGGGGGAAAACGGCGGCCATCGAGAATCATCCAGTCGGGGGCATCAATGTATAGCAACAAGATGGCGATTGGCCCGCGCTTTCGGCCCTATCGACGTGAAATCCGTGGTTACTGACTGTTGAGCGCCTGCAGGATCGCGGCGCTTTGCGCATCGGGCTCGCCGTCGAAGCGTTGCGGCCGGAAATGCATCTGGAAGGCTGCGATCACATGCCGCGTGGCGACGTCCAACTCGCCGCTCTGGACCACTTCGTAACCCAATCGGGCCAGTTGCTGTTGATACCACGCGATGCTGGGTGGGCTGACCTGGAACCGCGCCTGATTGCGTGCTACCGCCTGCGCATTGGGCCAGATGCCCAAGCCGTGCTCGGCCAGGCGCTGCCAGGGAAACATCGGCCCCGGATCGGTCTTGCGCAGTGGGGCAATGTCGCTGTGGCCGATGATGTTGCGCGGGGCGATGCCGTTGCGCTGAACGATGTCCTTGAGCAGCGCGATCACGGCCTGGATCTGCGCCTCGCTGTAGGGGTACCAGACACGACCGCTGGGGGTGTCCTTGTAACCGGGGTTGACGATTTCGATGCCGATGGAGCTGGAGTTGAGCCAGGTGCGGCCGTCCCACTGGCTCTGGCCGGCATGCCAGGCGCGGCGGCTCTCGTCCACCAGCTGGTAGACGGTGGCCGGCTCGTCGCCGATCAGGTAGTGGCTGCTGACTTCACCGTGGGTCAGCAACTGCAACGAACGCGGCAAATCCGCCGAGGTGTAGTGCAGCACCACGAACTGCACGCGGTTGTCTTGGTTCGCGGAGGGGTAACTGCGGTCGATGCTCAAGCCATTGGAGCAACCGGCCAGCACCAGCAAGGAAAGGGCGACAAGGAACAACTTCATAGGAATGCCATATGCAGGTTGTAGGAAAAGAGCGTGAGCATAGCCTAGCGGGTTGTCCCGATTCAGCTGGCATGCGGGACGCCACGTTGCCAAATGTTGCCTGTTACGGTCGAGGACGCTTCAGGGAGCCTGTTCGATCTGGTTGCGTCCGGCTTCCTTGGCGCGATACAGCGCCTGATCCGCACGCTTGAGTACCTGACTGGCATTCTCTCCAGGCTTGAACACCGCCACGCCGGCTGACAGGGTCACGGTGACGCGCTCGCCCTTGAAATGGAAAGGACATTGCTCCACCGCAGCGCGCAGACGTTCGAGCAGGCGGCTGCCACCGCTCAAGTCGCTGCCTGGCATCAGCAGGGCGAACTCCTCGCCACCGAAGCGGGCGATGAAATCGTCGCCACGCAGCCCCTTGCGCAGGACGTTGGCGATGATTTTCAGGACCTTATCGCCGGCCTGATGGCCATAGGTGTCGTTGATCGACTTGAAGTGGTCCAGATCCAGGATGGCCAGCAGCAGGCTAGCACCGGTTTGTTGCAGGCGCCCATGTTCAAGGGCCAGCCGCTCGCTCCAGGCGGCCCTATTGGGCAAGCCGGTGAGCGGGTCGAGCAACGCCTTGTTGCGCTGCTGTTCGAGCTTGTCGCGGTAATCGAGCGCTTCACGCTCCATGCTCGTCACGCGCTCGCCCAGGCCTTGCAGACGTGCGGCGATTTCCGCTTCGCGTGCTTCGCGCTGCACGCGGTGCTGCTCCATGCTGGCCAGCAGCCTTTCCAGACGGCCTTCCAGCACCTGCTTGAGGCCATCGATATCGACGGCGCCGCGCATGCTGGTCTGCAGGCCGTCGACGTGCTCGCGCAGCACGTCGTCCAAGGCCAGGGCGGCGCTGCGCGAGTCGGCATGGTCGCCGTGGGTGAGCTGCAACTGGCGCTGGAAGTTTTCCAGACGCTGGTTGAGCTGCTGCAGGTAGCGTTCGAACTCCTGCTGGCTGCCGTCGTTGACGGCCAGCATCAACACGGCGAGTTCATCCAGTACCGGCAACAGCTCGTACCAGTTCAGCCCGCGCTGGATGCGCGCATGCATGGCCTGGGCCTGGGCCATGTAGCGCTCGGGCAGGGTCAGCTCGCTGAGCAGCTCGAGCAGGGTGGTTTCGATATGGCTGGCGACGCTGCTGTAGGGCGGCTCCAGGCTGGCGGGCAAGGCGTAGAACGCGTGCTCGTCGGTTGGGATGCTGTCGAGCACCTGCACGGCTTCGGTGGGCGCTTCGGACGTCTTGACGACGAAGGACGACGCCAAGGCATCGACGTCGCTGGCCGCAGGCTCGGGTTCGGGTTCGGGTTCGGGTTCGGGTTCGGGCTCGACGGTGACAGAGCTACTCGCTGGCGGCATCGGAGCGGATTCAATGTGTGGCACAGGAACGGGAACGGGAACAGGAACAGGCTCGGCGACGAATGGCAGCGAACCCGGATGTACGTCCGATTCTGCAGCGGCAGGTTGCGCAGCCACGCTTGGCACCGGCGGCACATCTTGTGGCTGCACAGGCTGCGCGGACTGCTCAGGCTGAATGGGGCTAGGGTCGCCAGGCTCGGGACTGCCAAACAAACGCTGCAACAAACCTGCGCGCTGCGCTCGCAGCGGACGGTCCAGGGTATTGAGCGCCTGTTCCTGCAAACCGCTCAGTTCGCTGAGCAGCAAGGGCATCTCGCGCGCTTGACCTGCGCGTTCCTCCAGGCCATGGGCGAGCTTTTTCAACGGCTTGCTGATGTCGCGCGGCAGCGGCAGCGACTGCAACTGGGTCACCAGCGCCCCCAGGGCACTGCCCACTTGCTGGACACGGGACTGCCGACGCTTTTCGGATTCGAGGACGGCGATTTCCAGCCGCGGGATCAGCGCCGCCAGACGGGCATCCATGTCGTCGCCACGCAGCACTTCGCGCATTTCCTTCATGCACTCGTCCACGGCTCGATCGCTGCCTTCAGCCGCCAGGCTGCTGCGCACCAGGCCACGGCGCAGCAGGTCGAGACGAGCGTTCCAGCGCCGCTCGAGTTTTTCCTGCTGGTCGATGCTGTGCAGGTATTTCTCTTTCCAGCGCTGGGTGTCGTCGCTCATGGCAAGGGCTGCTCGTTGACCTGCAGCTCACACCTACCCGCGATGGGCGCGCTGCGAAAACGTCGTATCGCGGGGGGCGCCGCCTACTTGGCAGCGCGTTCCTTGGCGATCAGCTGATCGGCCACGTTCAGCGTCTGCTCAGGACCACCGGCGGTACCCAGATCGAAGCGGTACTTGCCGTTGACGATCATGGTTGGGACGCCGGAGATTTCATACTTCTTGGCCAATTCCTTGGCTTTGGCAATCTGACCCTTGATGGCGAACGAGTTGAAGGTCTGCAGGAATTTTTCCTTGTCCACACCCTGGGTGACGAGGAAATCAGCCATGTCTTCAGGCTTCACCAGGGGCTTGTGTTCCTTCTGGATGGCGTTGAACACCGCGTTGTGGACCTCGTGCTCCACGCCCATGGCTTCCAGGGTCAGGAACAGCTGGCCGTGGGCATCCCATGGGCCGCCGAACATGGCGGGAATGCGGACGAAATTGACGTCGGCCGGCAGCTTCTCGACCCAAGGGTTGATGGTCGGTTCGAACGCGTAGCAGTGTGGGCAGCCGTACCAGAACATTTCGACGACTTCGATCTTGCCGGGCTCGGCCACGGCAACGGGGCTGTTCAGTTGAACGTAGGTCTTGCCGGCTTCCAGCGGCACATCCGCCGCCTGAGCGGTGACGCCCATGGCACTGGCGACAACGAGGAAGGCGCCGAAAATCAGATTACGCATGCGTGACTCCTGAGCAGTTCGTACATTTTCATACAGGGGACGGATCGGTGACGGCACCAGACCTGCCTGATCGAGGTGGCTAGTGTAACGGCAGTGATGTCAAAAAAGGGTAGGCGGCGAGGGCCTTGACGCTAATTTCATCGCGCAATAGATGTAACCAGGCGTAAGCAGCCTGCGGATGGCGGGCGCGTGGCTCACGCTCGACCCGGCCAGGGTCGGCATTGGCGCAGTGCCTGGATATCAACGCAGTGCCTGGATATAGGCGGCCAGGGCCGCGATGTCGTCGTCGTTCAGTTTGGCCGCAATCCGATGCATGATCGGCGCCGCAGCGTCGTCACCCTGACGGAAATCGGTCAAGCGCTTGATGAGGTAGGGTGCGTGCTGCCCGCCCAGCCGGGGAAAGCCGGCCAGCGCAGCGCCGGCGCCGTCCGGGCTATGGCAACCGCTGCAGGCGGGCAGCCCCAGAGCAAGATCGCCTCCACGATAGAGGTCCTGACCACGCCGCGGCGCGGCGGCCTGGGCTTCGCCAGGGGTCGGCTTCTGGCTGGCGTACCAGGTGGCGATATCGAGCAGATCCTGATCGCCGAGCTCGGTCAGCATGCCGGCCATCTCCGGGACTACGCGGCGGTCCTCTCGGATGTCCAGCAACTGCTGGTTCAGGTAGCGCTCGCCCTGGCCGGCCAGCGTCGGAAAGATCGGCACCAGGCTGTTGCCATTCGGACCGTGGCACGCTGCGCAGAGGGTCGTCAGCGGCTGCCCTCGGGCGCTGTCGCCAACCAGGCCGGCCGCACTCGTCGCGCCGCTGGCCAACAGGGCGCAGAGCAGGCCCATCACACGTATCGCGCTCATCGACGGATCCCATCAGGGTTAGGTTCGCAGGCTGACGCAGCGTACGGCAGGCCCGGGCGCATTATGCCTGTACGCACGCCATTGCCGGCAAAATCACCCACATATTGCCCAGCCCTATATACTTCGCTGCATCGTTCTTGCGGCCCCTGCATCGGGCCCTGCCTCTACCGGAAATCACATGCAACTCAAAAACCCGATCCTGGGCCTGTGCCAACAGGCTACCTTTTCGCTCAGTGCCGCCAAGGTCGACCAGTGCCCCGACGACGAAGGGTTCGAAGTCGCGTTCGCCGGCCGTTCCAACGCCGGCAAGTCCAGCGCCTTGAACACCCTGACCCACGCCAGCCTGGCGCGCACGTCGAAAACCCCAGGGCGCACACAACTGCTCAACTTCTTCAACCTGGACGAAGAACGCCGCCTGGTCGACTTGCCCGGCTATGGCTACGCCAAGGTGCCGATCCCGCTCAAGCAGCACTGGCAGCGCCACCTGGAAGCGTATCTGGGCAGCCGGGAAAGCCTCAAGGGGCTGATTCTGATGATGGACATCCGCCATCCGATGACCGACTTCGACCTGTTGATGCTGGACTGGTCGGTGGCCAGCCACATGCCTATGCACATCCTGCTGACCAAGGCCGACAAGCTGACCTACGGTGCGGCCAAGAATACCCTGCTCAAGGTTCAGGCCGAGATCCGCAAGGGTTGGGGTGACGCCGTCAGCATCCAGTTGTTCTCCGCGCCCAAGCGCCTGGGCCTGGAAGACGCCTACACGGTGCTTGCGCGCTGGATGGAGCTGCCGGACAAGGACAGCGCCGAGGCCTGAACAGAAAATCCAGGCAAAAAAAACCCCGGACTTCGTATGGGGAGGGGGAAGTCTGGGGCTCAAGGTCCGAACCGCTGAGGGTCCGGATATCTGCCAACACTTAACACAACATAGGAGCATCGAAAGGCTTCACTAGCCAATCCCGATATCTGACTGGGAATGGCCGGGGGAGTTCCTTCGCAGATGCAAACTATTTGCGATAACTCGTTGGTTTCATGTGAAGTTCAGGGTTTCATGATTGCTGGCATTAGGCCGGGTCTGTTCGCGGCCACTGACCGCTCCTACGAGAAACAGGTCTGTTCGCGGCCACTGACCGCTCCTACGGGAAACAGGTCTGTAGGAGCGGCCGACACGGTGTCGAATCAGTGCGCCTCGTCCCAGTTCGAACCCACGCCCACTTCCACCAGCAGGGGTACGTCGAGCTGCGCAGCGCCGCTCATATGCGGACGAATCTCAGTGCCGATCTGCTCGACCAGGTCTTCACGCACTTCCAGCACCAGTTCATCGTGCACTTGCAGGATGACCCGCGCATCCAGCCCGCTGTCGGCCAGCCAGGTATCCACGGCGACCATGGCGCGCTTGATGATGTCCGCCGCCGTACCCTGCATCGGGGCGTTGATCGCGGTGCGTTCGGCACCCCGACGCAGGGCCGGGTTCTTCGCATTGATGTCCGGCACATACAGACGACGGCCGAACAAGGTCTCGACGAAGCCCTGCTCGGCGGCCTGGGCGCGGGTGCGCTCCATGTACTCGAGCACGCCGGGGTACTGGGCGAAGTAGCGATCGATGTAGGCCTGCGATTGCTTGCGGTCGACACCGATCTGCTTGGCCAGGCCGAACGCGCTCATGCCGTAGATCAGACCGAAGTTGATCGCCTTGGCGCTGCGCCGCTGGTCGGTAGTGACCTGGGCCAGCTCGACACCGAACACTTCGGCCGCCGTGGCCCGGTGCACATCCAGATCGTTCTGGAAGGCATGCAGCAGGCCTTCGTCCTTGGCCAGGTGGGCCATGATGCGCAGCTCGATCTGCGAGTAGTCGGCAGCCAGCAGGCGATACCCGGGCGCGGCGATGAACGCCTGACGGATGCGTCGGCCTTCGGCAGTGCGAATCGGGATGTTCTGCAGGTTCGGATCACTGGACGACAGGCGCCCGGTGGCGGCGACCGCCTGATGGTACGAGGTATGGATGCGCCCGGTGCGCGGGTTGATCTGCTCGGGCAGGCGGTCGGTGTAGGTGCTCTTGAGCTTGCTCATCGAGCGGTACTGCATCAGCACCTTGGGCAGCGGGTAATCCTGCTCGGCCAATTCGGCGAGCACCGCTTCGGCTGTGGAAGCCTGGCCCTTGGCCGTCTTGGAGATGATCGGCAGGCCGAGCTTCTCGTACAGGATCACACCCAACTGTTTGGGCGAACCCAGATTGAATTCCTCACCGGCGATCTCGAATGCTTCGCGCTCCAGAGCGACCATCTTTTCGCCCAGCTCCACGCTCTGGATACCCAGCAGCTTGGCATCGACCAGTGCGCCCTGGCGCTCGATACGCGCCAGCACCGGGACCAGCGGCATTTCGATGTCTTGCAGCACCGGCATCAGGCTGGGGACGGCGTCCAGCTTGGCCTGGAACAGCTGGTGCAGGCGCAGGGTGATGTCGGCGTCTTCGGCGGCGTAGGGGCCAGCCTGCTCCAGGGCGATCTGGTCGAAGGTCAGCTGCTTGGCGCCCTTGCCGGCGATGTCGGCGAACTTGATGGTGGTGTGGTTCAGGTACTTGAAGGCCAGGCTGTCCATGTCGTGCCGCGTCGCGGTGGAGTCGAGCACGTAGGATTCGAGCATCGTGTCGAAGGCCACGCCGCGAACCTCGATGCCGTTTTCCTGCACACCGCCAATGGCACAGTTGGCCAGGATGTTCATGTCGTACTTGGCGTGCTGCCCGACCTTGAGCTTGCGCGGGTCTTCGAGCAGCGGCTTGAGCGCCAGCAGTACGGTGTCGCGGTCGAGCTGCTCGGGCACGCCCATGTAGGAATGGGTCAGCGGAATGTAGGCCGCTTCATGGGGCTCAACCGCGAAGGAGATGCCCACCAGCTGCGCGCGCTGTGCGTCCAGGCCGGTGGTCTCGGTGTCGAAGGCGAACAGGCTGGCCTGTTCGAGCTTCTCCAGCCACACATCGAAGCGGGCCTGGTCGAGGATCGTCTCGTAGCGCACTTCAATGGCGGCCACCGGCTCCTGCACCGGGGCCAGCTCCTCGCCAGCGCGGCGGGCGTCGCGCTCGACGTCTTCGATCCAGCTGCGGAATTCCAGCTCAGTGTAGATTTCCACCAGCGCGTCACGATCCGGTTCGCTGCACATCAGTTGATCGACTTCGACGTCCAGCGGCACGTCGATCTTGATGGTCGCCAGTTCGTACGACAGGAAGGCCATCGCCCGATGCTCTTCCAGCTTGGCTGGCAATGACTTGGCACCGCGAATGGCCAGGGCCGGGACCTTGTCGAGGTTCTCGTAGAGTTCCTTGAGGCCGCCACCGATGCCGGTCAGCAGGCCCTGGGCGGTTTTCTCGCCCACGCCTGGAACACCGGGAATGTTGTCGACCTTGTCGCCCATCAAAGCCAGGAAGTCGATGATGTGCTCGGGGCCGACGCCAAATTTCTCCTTGACCCCGGGGATGTCCAGCACGCTGCCGGTCATGGTGTTGACCAGCGTGATGTGGCCATCGACCAGCTGCGCCATGTCCTTGTCACCAGTGGAAATGACCACCGGCCGGTCGGCGGCCGCGCTGCTGCGGGCCAGGGTGCCGATCACGTCGTCCGCCTCGACATTGTCCACGCACAGCAACGGATAGCCCAGCGCGCGGACCGCCGCGTGCAGCGGCTCGACCTGCACCCGCAGGTCGTCGGGCATGCTCGGCCGATTGGCCTTGTAGTCGCCGTACAGGGCGTCGCGAAAAGTCCCGCCCTTGGCGTCGAAGACCACTGCGAAAGGGCTGTCCGGATACTGCCGACGCAGGCTTTTGAGCATGTTCAGCACGCCCTTCACGGCACCTGTGGGCATGCCCTTGGAGGTGGCCAGCGGCGGCAATGCGTGGAATGCGCGGTACAAGTAGGAAGAACCGTCCACCAGGACGAGAGGAGCTTTGCTCATGAGCAGAATCAACCTTTTCGGCGAGCCCGGCGTTAGAATGCCCCGAGCTATGACAACAAGAACCGTGTCAACAACATCTGTGACAACAAAGGGACAAGGTTATCATGCGCAACGTAAAACGCCTGTTGCTTGCGACTCTGCTGCTCGGCAGCCCGCTGATGACCCAGGCTGCGGACGACGCGCCTTCGGCCGATCCGGACGTGACCATTCGCCAGGACGGCGACAAGACCATCCAGGAGTACCGCCAGAACGGCTTCCTGTACGCCATCAAGATCACCCCGAAGCACGGCAAGCCGTACTTCCTGGTGCGCGCCGATGGCACCGATGACAATTTCATCCGCTCCGACCAGCCGGACATGTTGATCCCGGCCTGGAAGATCTTCGAGTGGTGAGGCTGTAATTTTCAATTCAACCGGGCGCTGCCCCTTGCGGCGCCAGTATGGGCAAATCTACGACATGTCTGTGTTTACACCCTTGACCCGCGCCGAGCTCGAAACCTTTCTGGCCCCCTATGGCCTTGGCCGTCTGCGCGACTTCCAGGGGATTGCCGCGGGTACCGAGAACAGCAACTTCTTCATCAGCCTGGAGCAGGGTGAATACGTACTGACGCTGGTCGAGCGCGGGCCGTCCCAGGATTTGCCGTTCTTCATCGAGCTGCTCGACGTGCTGCACGATGCGCAGCTGTCGGTGCCCTATGCACTGCGCACCACCGACGGGGTAGCGCTGCGCACCCTCGCCGGCAAGCCGGCCCTGTTGCAACCGCGTCTGGACGGCCGCCACGTGCAGGCGCCGAACAACCAGCACTGCGTGCAGGTGGGCGAGCTGCTGGGGCACATTCACACGGCGACCCTGGACGCACCGCTGGTACGTCGGACCGACCGTGGCCTGGACTGGATGTTGGAGGAGGGTGAGAAGCTGGTCACCGGCCTCGACGCGGCGGCTGCCGCATTGCTGCGTCCAGCCCTGGCCGAGATCCAGGCGCATCACGCGCAGATCCTGGCGCTGCCGCAGGCCAACCTGCACGGCGATCTGTTCCGTGACAACGTGATGTTCGAAGGCACGCACCTGACCGGCGTGATCGACTTCTACAATGCCTGCTCGGGGCCGATGCTCTACGACCTGGCGATCACCGTGAACGACTGGTGCTCGGACGAGCAGGGTGCGCTGGATGCGCCACGGGCGCGGGCGTTGCTGGGTGCCTATGCGGCGCTGCGGCCGTTCACCGCAGCCGAAGCGCAGCTCTGGCCGCTGATGTTGCGCGTGGCCTGTGTGCGCTTCTGGCTGTCACGCCTGATCGCAGCGCAGTCGTTTGCCGGGATGGACGTGTTGATTCACGACCCCAAGGAGTTTCAGGATCGCTTGGGGTTGCGGCAGAAGGTTGGGGTGGCGTTGCCGTTTGCTTTTTAGGGCTTGAGATGAAGTGTCAAAGCTTTTCCAGGCAGCCGGCGAGGTTGTCGGCCAGGTTGTCGAGCAGGGTCTCATAACCGGTCGCTGTGGCCTCGTCGAAACCGCCCAGGGCGTCCAGTTCGGCCAGGGTCACTGGCAGGCCGGCGGTCAGGGTTTGCGCCAGTTTGGGGCGCATCGGCGGCTCGCTGAACACACACGTCTTGCCCACTTCCTGCAGCCGCTGGCGCATTGAGGCAACGTGCTGCGCGCCCGGTTGCACTTCGGCGGCGACGGCAAACACCCCTGTATGCTTCAGGCCGTAGGCCTCCTCGAAATAGTCGAAGGCTTCGTGGAAGACGAAATACGGCTTGCCCTTGATACCCGCGACCCGCGCTGTCAGGCGCATGTCCAGTGCCTGCAGGCGTTGGGTGAACGCCGTCAGGTTGGACTGGTAGCGGGGCGCATTGGCCGGATCGGCCGCGGACAGGTCGGCGGCCATGCGCGTGGCGATCACCCGGGCATTGACGGTGGAAAGCCACAGGTGGGCGTCCAGCGTGCCTGGTCGATGGTCGTGATCGTGGTCCGATGCTTCCTCGGCATGGGAATGACTGTCTTCGGCAAAGTGACGCAAGTGCAGCCCCGGCAGCTCCTGAATCGTCACCGTCGGCTTCTGGCGGGTCTGCAGCACACGTGGCAGAAAGCCTTCCATGTCCGGGCCGATCCAGTACAGCAGATCGGCATCGGCAACCCGGCGCACGTCCGATGGCCGCAGCGCGTAATGATGCGGTGAGGCGCCGGGCGGCAGCAGTACTTCAGGC
This sequence comes from Pseudomonas rhizosphaerae, assembly GCF_000761155.1. Taxonomy (NCBI): domain Bacteria; kingdom Pseudomonadati; phylum Pseudomonadota; class Gammaproteobacteria; order Pseudomonadales; family Pseudomonadaceae; genus Pseudomonas; species Pseudomonas rhizosphaerae. The sequence continues at coordinate 3,559,017 of NZ_CP009533.1, forward strand.
TGGCCAACACCGTCCTGTACAGCGGCTGCGATCAATTGCACCGGTTTGATGCTGGTCAGTACACGCACCTGGGCCTGTGCCGGCAGGGCGGTCATGAACGCGGCGAGCAAACCGATGGAAAGAGCAAAAATACGAACCACAATGGACACTCTCGAGGGCAAGAACAGGTAACATAATAACGTCTCCATCAGAATTCGTCGCCGCTCATGTCTGAAACCCCGCTGGCCAGCCGTCCTCACGACCACTCGCATTGCGTGCATACCGCGCTGAGCGAGGCCGATGCCATTTGCCTCAAACAGGGCCTGCGCCTGACCGCCCTGCGCCGTCGTGTGCTGGAGCTGGTCTGGCAAAGCCACAAGCCGCTGGGCGCCTACGACATCCTTGCCGTGCTCAGCGAACAGGATGGCCGTCGCGCGGCACCGCCCACGGTCTATCGCGCCCTGGACTTCCTGCTCGACAACAACCTGGTACACCGCATTGCCTCGCTCAACGCGTTCATCGGCTGCAACCATCCCGAGCACGCACACCAGGGCCAGTTTCTGATCTGTCGCACCTGCCATGTCGCCGTGGAGCTGGAGCACAAGACCATCAGCGACGCCATCGTCCAGAGTGCGCAGGGCGTCGGCTTTGCGGTCGAGGGGCAGACCGTGGAAGTGGTCGGGCTGTGCGCGGCCTGCCGGGGGGCGTGATGAGCGAAGCCTTGATTCGCCTGGACCAGGTCACGGTCGAGTTCGCCGGCCAACGGGTGCTCGACGACATCCACCTGTGCGTGCAGCCTGGCGAAATCGTCACCTTGATCGGCCCCAACGGCGCCGGCAAGACCACCCTGGTGCGCGCCGTGCTCGGCTTGCTCAAGCCCGATTCGGGCAGCGTCTGGCGCAAGCCTCGGCTGCGTATCGGCTACATGCCGCAGAAGCTGCACGTGGACCCGACCCTGCCGCTGTCGGTGCTGCGCTTCCTGCGCCTGGTGCCGGGCGTGGACCGCGCGCGGGCGCAGGCGGCACTGGCAGAGGTGGGCGCCGCGCAGACCCTCGACAGCCCGATCCAGACGGTGTCCGGCGGTGAAATGCAGCGCGTGCTGCTGGCCCGAGCGCTGTTGCGCGAGCCCGAACTGCTGGTGCTCGACGAGCCGGTGCAAGGCGTCGATGTGGCCGGCCAGGCCGAACTGTATGCATTGATCACACGCCTGCGCGAACGCCATGGCTGCGGCGTGCTGATGGTGTCCCACGACCTGCATCTGGTCATGAGCACCACCGACCAGGTGGTCTGTCTCAACCGCCATGTCTGCTGCTCCGGTCATCCCGAGCAGGTCAGCGGCGATCCGGCCTTCGTCGAGCTGTTTGGCAGCCACGCGCCCAGCCTGGCGATCTACCACCATCATCACGACCACGCCCATGACCTGCATGGCAGCGTAGTCAGTGACACTCACGTACACGGAGACAGCTGCAAGCATGGCTGATTTTTTACTGTATGCCTTGCTGGCAGGCCTTTCCCTGGCAGTGGTAGCGGGACCGCTGGGTTCGTTCGTGGTTTGGCGCCGCATGGCCTATTTCGGCGACACCTTGTCCCATGCGGCCTTGCTGGGCGTAGCCCTGGGTTTCGTTCTGGATGTAAGCCCGGCGCTGGCAGTCACGGTGGGCTGCCTGCTGCTGGCGATCCTGCTGGTGACGCTGCAGCAACGCCAGCCACTGGCCTCGGACACCCTGCTGGGGATCCTGGCGCCGAGCACGCTGTCGCTGGGCCTGGTGGTGCTGAGCTTCATGCGCGACGTGCGCATCGACCTGATGGGTTATCTGTTCGGCGACCTGTTGGCGATCAGCCCGACCGATCTGTATTGGATCATCGGTGGCAGCGTGGCCGTACTGGCACTGTTGATCGCCCTGTGGCGGCCGTTGCTGGCGATCACCGTCCATGAAGAGCTGGCACGCATCGAAGGCTTGCCCGTGGCCGGCCTGCGCATGGCCTTGATGCTGCTGATCGCCGTGGTGATCGCAGTGGCGATGAAAATCGTCGGGGTCTTGCTGATCACCTCGCTGTTGATCATTCCGGCGGCAGCCGCCCAACGCCATGCACGCTCGCCCGAGCAGATGGCAGTGGGCGCCAGCGTGCTGGGGGTGATCGCGGTGTGTGCCGGGTTGGCGCTCTCATGGTTCAAGGACACTCCGGCCGGGCCATCGATCGTGGTGAGTGCGGCGGTGTTGTTTCTGCTGAGTTTTGCGTTGCCCAAGCGGTAGGGATTTGTCAGCAAGGATTTTTTCAAAGGCGAGGGCTTGCCGCCGCTCCGATACTACCTGGAAGAGGCGGATCAGCGATTTTCAGCGTTCATATTTTCGCCGACACCCCCCACGGTGTAGACTTGGCCGTTTTTTGGGCAAATAGAGAGTCGCAGCAATGAAGCCGTTCGCCTCCCGTTATCTGCTAGTTGCCACACTTTCCCTGCTGTTGACCGCTTGCCAGACATCGTCGCGCGACCCTGCCGCTGACGCAGGTCCGGATGCGTGGCAGCAGCTGGAAATCAACATCGCCAGCAGCGAGCTGGCCACGGCTGAAGATCAGCTGGTCAAGCTACAGGCCCAGGCTCCGCAGGATCCGCGCGTCAACGAGGCGCAGCGGCAGTTGGCCGAAGCCTACTTGCAGCGCAGCCAGGTGATGCTGCAGAAGGGTGACGTCAATGCGGCGGCCACCGCGCTGGGCCGTGCTCGCGTGTTGATGCCCCAGGCACCGGCCCTCATCGGTGGGGTCAATGGCGCGATCGCCCAGGCGCGCAAGGCCGAGCTGGAAAAAGCCGAAGCGGCCCTGAAAGCGGCCGAAGCTCGGCCCAAGGCCTTGGTGCTGGATCCGAACGCCAGTGTTTCAGCGGTACCGTTGAAGATGCGCAGCGCGCCTCAATTGCGCGCACAGATGCGCGACATCGCGACCGACGTCGTTCATTACCAATGCGATGTGATCATTCAGGTGGCCCAACCAGGCGAGTATCGCCGGCTGGAAGCGCTGCTCAAGCAGCGCGTCAGCGAACAGTTGCCAGAAATGCAACTGAAGGTCGGTCGCCGTGTGGTTCACGGACAACCGACCCAGGTAGTGCTTATACCGCGCCGTTAAGCCGGAATCGCCTTGGCGGCCGGCTCACGGTCCCAGACACGGTGCTTGGCGATGGCAGCGATGAACGCCTTGATGGTGCTGTCATCGTCGCCCACCAGCAGACCGGCATCTTCCTTCAGGCGCAGCGCTTCGAGCAGCGCCTTGCCATCCTTGCTGATACCGATCGCCTTGAGGTGCTTGTAGGCCTCAAGCAGATAGTGCAAGGCCACGCCATCGGCGCTCAGCGCCTTGATCGAATCGGCGCCACCTGGCACCCATACTGCATCGAAGGCCACCGAAGGCAAGCCTTCCTGGGAAGCGTCGACAGCCAGAGTCTGACCGTCGGCCGTCTTCACCGGGGCGCTGGTAGGGCCCAACACCTTAGCATGAGCGCCTTCGGCCTTGAGGGCCTTCTGCAGCGCCGCGACCGCTTTGCCATCCACACCGTTGGCAACCAGGATCGCCACCTTGCGGCTCTTGATATCACCCGACAGCAGGTTCATCTGGCTCAGCGCAGGCGATTCCTTCAGCGAAGAAGGCTTGACCGACACGGTGCCCTTGGTGGGCGCCGGCAGACCCAGGTTGGCGGCAACGCGCGACGCCAGTTCCAGATCGATGTTCGCCAGGATCTCGTTGACCTGACGGGCACGAATGTATTCGCGCTCGACCTTGCCCAACTCGAAGCTATAGGCCGCGATGATGTGCTCTTTCTCGGCATGGCTCATGCTGTTGAAGAACAGCGTGGCTTGCGAGAAATGGTCGGAGAACGATTCGCTGCGCTCGCGGACCTTGTGCGCGTCGACACGCTCCGGATAGGTTTCGAAGCCGCCATCGATCGGTGCCGATGGGGTTTCTTTCGGCCAGCCGCCGTCGATCGAATTCGGCTCGTAGGAAGCACGGCCTTTGTCGATGCGGGTGCGATGCTGGGCGTCACGCTGACCGTTGTGGTTCGGCGCGATCGGACGGTTGATCGGGATCTCGTGGAAGTTCGGCCCACCGAGACGGCTGATCTGGGTATCGGTGTAGGAGAACAGACGGCCTTGCAGCAGCGGGTCGTTGCTGAAGTCGATACCTGGAACGATGTGGCCAGGGCAGAAGGCGACCTGCTCGGTCTCGGCAAAGTAGTTGTCCGGGTTGCGGTCCAGGACCATGCGGCCCAGCGGAGTGACCGGAACCAGCTCTTCGGGAATGATCTTGGTCGGGTCGAGCAGGTCGAATTCGAACTTGTGCTCGTCTTCTTCCGGCACGATCTGCACACCCAGTTCCCATTCCGGGTAGTCACCCATCTCGATGGATTCCCACAGGTCGCGGCGGTGGAAGTCGGTGTCCTTGCCGGCCAGTTTCTGCGCTTCGTCCCACACCAGCGAGCAGGTGCCGAACTTGGGCTTCCAGTGGAACTTGACGAACGTGCCCTTGCCTTCGCCGTTGACGAAGCGGAAGGTGTGGATGCCGAAGCCCTGCATGGTGCGCAGGCTTTTCGGGATCGCACGGTCGGACATGGTCCACAGCACCATGTGCGCCGATTCCGGCACCAGCGAGACGAAGTCCCAGAAGGTGTCGTGGGCGGAGCCGCCGGTAGGGATCTCGTTGTGCGGCTCAGGCTTCACCGCGTGGACGAAGTCGGGGAACTTGATCGCGTCCTGGATGAAGAAGATCGGCATGTTGTTGCCGACCAGGTCGAAGTTGCCTTCGTCGGTGTAGAGCTTGACGGCAAAACCACGCACGTCGCGCACGGTGTCGCCCGAACCACGTGGGCCTTGCACGGTAGAGAAACGCACGAAGACCGGAGTCTTCTTCGACGGGTCGCGCAGGAAGCCGGCCTTGGTCAGGGCCGAATGGTCTTCGTAGGTCTCGAAGAAACCGTGGGCCGCGGTACCACGGGCGTGGACGATACGCTCCGGGATGCGCTCGTGGTCGAAGTGCGTGATCTTCTCACGCATGATGAAGTCTTCGAGCAGCGACGGGCCGCGCGGGCCAGCCTTCAAGGTGTTCTGGTTGTCGCTGATTTTCACGCCATGGTTGGTGCGCAGCGCTTGTCCGGTGCCATCGGCACGGAACTGCTCGAGCGATTCGAGCTTGGCGTTGGTGTTCTGACGATCCAGGGTGTCGGTGCCAGCCGCTTCGCTCTTGCCGGCAGGGGGGGTCTTGTTGCTCATCGGGCCTTAACTCCTTGGTTCACGGCAGTCCGTGGACGGACTTTGATAAGTACCCTCACCTGATCACGGCAGGCATGGGTCAGGAATACTCAGCAAGAGACCGGACAGATCACGTGGGCGTTCCTTTTTTTTCACGAACGGTAGGGGTGTCGACCTTTAGTCGCGTTATTGCCAAATCGCAGGTTGCGACGAAAATAAATGCTAAATACGGCTGGACGCCTGGGCTAAAATGCGCGCCCGGCTATCAGCTGCTCCCCTATTCATGCGCCCCACAAGGTTCGCTACGTGATCGAGTTCCAAGATGTCCACAAGACCTACCGCGTGGCCGGTAGGGAGATCCCCGCGCTGCATCCCACCCGGCTCATCGTGCCGGCAGGCCAGGTGTTCGGCCTGATCGGCCACTCCGGCGCAGGCAAAAGCACGCTGCTGCGCCTGATCAATCGCCTGGAAAACCCCAGCGGTGGCACGATCATCGTCGACGGTGAAGACGTCACCGCGTTCGACGCCGACGCCCTGCGCGGCTTCCGCCAACAGGTCGGCATGATCTTCCAGCATTTCAACCTGCTGGCCTCCAAGACCGTTGCCGACAACGTGGCGATGCCGCTGAACCTGGCCGGTCGCCTGTCGCGCAAGGAAATCGACCAGCGCGTGGCCCAACTGCTCGAGCGCGTCGGTCTGTCCGACCATGCGCGCAAGTACCCGGCGCAGCTGTCGGGCGGGCAGAAGCAGCGCGTGGGCATTGCCCGTGCGCTGTCGACCAACCCGAAGATCCTGCTCTGCGACGAGGCCACCAGCGCCCTGGATCCGCAGACCACCGCTTCGGTGCTGCAACTGCTGGCCGAGATCAACCGCGAACTGCAACTGACCATCGTGCTCATTACCCATGAAATGGACGTGATCCGCCGGGTCTGCGATCAGGTGGCGGTGATGGACGCCGGACGCATCGTCGAACAAGGTCCTGTGGCCGACGTATTCCTGCACCCACAGCATCCGACCACGCGCCGCTTCGTCCAGGAAGACGAGCAGGTCGACGAGAACGAGCAGCGCAGCGACTTCGCCCACGTGGCGGGCCGCATCGTGCGCCTTACCTTCCAGGGAGAGCCCACCTACGCGCCGCTGTTGGGTACCGTGGCGCGCGAGACCGGCGTCGACTACAGCATCCTGGCCGGTCGCATCGACCGCATCAAGGACACCCCCTATGGCCAGTTGACCCTGGCTATCACCGGCGGCGACATGGAAGCGGCATTCGCCCGCTTCACTGCCGCGGACGTTCACATGGAGGTGCTGCGCTGATGGACCTGATCAACTTCTTCGCCAGCGTCGACTGGAGCGAAATCTGGCAGGCAACCCTCGATACGCTGGTGATGCTCGGCACTTCGCTGCTGTTCACCATCCTCCTGGGCCTGCCACTGGGCGTCGTGCTGTTCCTCACCAGCCCGCGGCAGATGTTTGAGAAACCCCGGCTGTATGCGGTGCTGTCATTCGTCGTCAACGTGGTGCGCTCGCTGCCGTTCATCATCCTGATCATCCTGCTCATTCCCACCACGGTAGTACTGGTGGGCACTTCGCTGGGGGTGGCCGGGGCGATTCCGCCGCTGGTCATCGGTACCGTGCCGTTCTTCGCACGCCTGGTGGAAACCGCACTGCGTGAGGTCGATCGCGGCATCATCGAAGCGACCCAGGCCATGGGCGCCTCGACGCGGCAGATCATCACCCGGGCGCTGGTGCCCGAGGCCATGCCGGGCATCATCGCCGCCGTCACCGTGACGACCATCACGCTGGTGTCGTATACCGCCATGGCCGGCGTGGTGGGGGCTGGAGGGCTGGGTGACCTGGCGATTCGCTACGGCTACCAACGCTTCCAGGACAACGTGATGTACGTCACGGTGATCATCCTGATTCTGATGGTCCAACTGCTGCAGATGCTGGGCGACCGCCTGGTCGTGCACTTTTCGCGCAAATAATTGATGGTCTGGCCCACGGGCCGAAAAGGAAATCGAAAATGAAAAAACTACTGGCCGCCATGGCCGCCGTCGCTGCACTGTCCGCCCAGGCCAACGAAAGCCTGAACGTGGCGGCCACTGCCGTACCGCACGCCGAGATTCTCGAATTCGTGAAGCCGCAGTTGGCCGAGCAGGGCGTGGACCTCAACGTCAAGATCTTCACCGACTACATCCAGCCCAACGCTCAAGTGGCGCAGAAGGCCATGGATGCGAATTTCTTCCAGCATCAGCCTTACTTGGATGAGTTCAACAAGGGCCGCGGCACCGACCTGGTCGCGGTCACTGGCGTTCACCTGGAGCCACTGGGTGCCTACTCGAGCAAGATCAAGTCGCTTGACGAGCTTGGCAACGGCGCCAACGTAGTGGTGCCCAACGACGCCACCAACGGCGGTCGTGCCCTGTTGCTGCTGCAGAAATACGGCCTGATTCGCCTCAAGGACCAGAGCAACATCCTGGCCACCACCAAGGACATCGTCGAGAACCCCAAGGGCTTGAAGATCCGTGAGTTGGAAGCGGCGACCATCCCGCGCGTACTGACCCAGGTCGACCTGGCGCTGATCAACACCAACTACGCGCTGGAAGCCAAGCTGGATCCGTCCAAGGATGCGCTGTTCATCGAAGGCAACGACTCGCCCTATGTGAACATTCTGGTAGCCCGCCCGGACAACAAGGACTCACCGGCCATGCAGAAACTGGCCGCCGCGCTGCACAGCCCCGAGCTCAAGCAATTCATCACCGAGAAATACAAGGGCGCGGTGCTGCCGGCTTTCTAAGCCAGTGACACGTCGAGTGTAAGCTCGACCCTCATCTGTTAATCGCCCGCGACCAGCCCTGGAAGCTGGGCGATCATCTTCGCATTGTCGATCGGCCCGCGAATGAACCCCCTTTGTCGCCCATCCGGACCGATCAATGCCAGGTTGGCACTGTGCTCCACCAAGTAATTAGGCTTGCGCGTGTCGGCGGGGATGAACGGAATGCTGATGGCGCTGGCCAGCGTCTGCAGGGTTTCAACCGGTGCGACCCACCCTTCGAAGCCTGCCTTGAAATAACCCAGGTACTGCTTGAGCCGCTCGGGCGTGTCGCGGTGCGGGTCGACACTGATCAGCACCACCTGCAGGCGCTCGCGCGTGACGTTGGGCAGCTGTTGCTGCACGTCGCGCAGGTTGGCCAGGGTGGTCGGGCAGATGTCCGGGCAGAACGTGTAGCCGAAGAACAGCAGCGACCATTTGCCTTGCAATTGATCCATGTGGACCACTGCCCCGTTCTGGTCGGTCATCTGCAGCGCAGGCATCGCCCGGCTTTGAGCCAACAGAATGATGCCCGCATCGACCAGCCCGGCGCGGTCGGGCTGCTTTTGTCCATCGAGCAGACGGTGCACGCTCAATCCGATCAGCAAGGCAAGGGCGCCGGCAACGGTGAAGACGATTTTCTGCGCTTTGGTCATGGGTCTAGGTCGATGCACGTAGGAAGGGGCGACGTTATCAGGCGAGTCGCCAGGACGGTAGTGATTCGCAGCGTTATGAAATGTGCCCTGACTATGACAAATGCGTCTTAGCCTTCCCGATGGGCCAGCTATCGTTCCCATTTCACCTGCGTTACACCCGCCTGGAGCGTTCATGAACACCGCCGCATTGCGCGAGCAGATCCAACGTGCCACCGACCACGAGGCTGTTACCGGCCACCTGCATCAACGACTGGAAAAACAGTTGCCCCAGCTGCACCCGGCCATCGACCTGGCCGACGGCGGCGGCGCCGCTTTGTGGCGCTTCGTCAGCGCCTACATCGATGAAGTCCCGCAGTTGCTGGATGCCGCCAGCGAAGTCGCAGGCAAGGCCGGGATCGAGTCGCAGATCAAGCCGGTGCTGAAGATCGCCGAAGACTACTTTCTGCGTCCGCCCGGGATTCTGGCCAGCCAGCAAGGCTTGGATGGCCTGCTCGACGAAGCCTACCTGGCGCATCGCCTGGTCGAAGAGGTCAACGACCTGTACATCCGCCACTTGGGCCAGCCGCTGATACCGCTGGACATGACCGTGGCCAACCTGATCGCCCACCAGTTGATCGGCGAAACCTTCGCCAACCAGCTGGATGAAGTGGTGCACCATTCGGTGGATCAGATGCTCTGCGACGAAAGCTTCGAGTTGCCCTCGGTGCAGGCCTATCGCGACAGACTGATCAGCCCCGAGACCGGGGAGGCGTGGAAACAGTGGCCGTGCATGTCACGACGCCTGGGCATTGGCCTGGACTTGAGCGCAGCCTCGGAGGCTGCCACAGGGCCTGGCGAGCACTAGTCGCCAAGCCCCGCGCTTGCCGATTGCCGGGCTAGCTGCCGAAACCTGCGCTGGTCCGCAGCCGACCTTCGATACGCCGCTTCAGACCTCGGCTTTCGATGATCATCCGCGAGCCCTTGCTCTGGTTCGCTCGTCCCCAGTCTTCCAGCAATTCCAGGCACGAATGGTCGATGTAATTCAGACCGGCGAGGGGCACATGCACGGTCGTGCCTTCTGGAATGCTGGCCAACGTCTTGGTCAGGGCCGGGACCTTGAGAAAGGTTGCCGAACCCACCATGCGCAGCTCTACCTCGCCCGGTGCCTGGTCGACCAGGGTGATCTTCAGACGTGCAGCCTTGAAGGCCAGCTTCAGCAGCGTCAGGGCGAAGCCCAGCAGCACACCGGTGAGCAGGTCGGTGAAGACGATCGCCAGGGCCGTGGCCGCGTAGGTGAACATCGGCATGCGACCGTAGCGACCCAATCCCTTGAACGCCTTGAAGTCGACCAGCTTGACGCCGGTGAAGACCAGCACGCCCGCCAGGCTGGCAACCGGGATGCTCTGCAACAAGCTGGACAGCAGGACGACGAAGCCGAGCAGCCAGACACCGTGCAGGATCGCCGACAGACGGGTCTGTGCGCCGGCCTGGACGTTGGCCGAGCTGCGTACGATCACGCCGGTCATGGGCAGGGCGCCGAGAATGCCGCAGAGCATGTTGCCAACGCCCTGGGCCGATAACTCGCGGTCGAAATCCGAACGCTGGCCGTTGTGCATGCGGTCGACTGCAGCCGCCGAGAGCAGGGTTTCGGCACTGGCGATGAAGGCCACGGCAATGGCGGCGATCAACAGGGTCGGATCGGCCAGGTTGAGCAGGTCGGCGGGGCGTAGCCAGTCGATGGCTTCGGCCAGGTTGGCCGGCACCTCGACGCGCTTGACCGGCATGGCGAAGAACAGGCTCAAGCCCGTCGCCAGGCCGACGCCCAGCAATGCGCCGGGTACGAAGCGCAGCTTTTGTGGGCGCAGCTTCTCCCAGGCGTACATGACGGCGATGGTCAGCAGGCCCAGCAGGCCGGCTTGCCAGCCCAACCCGCCGCCGATGCTGGGAATGGCCTGGCCAACGACCGCAGGGAATTCGATCAGGTTGCTCAGGCCCGAGGGCTGCGGCGCCTGGTCGAGCATGACATGGATCTGGGACAGCACGATCAGTACGCCGATGCCGGCCAGCATGCCGTAGACCACAGCCGGTGCCGTGACGCGGAACCAGCAGCCGAGCTTGAAACGCCCGGCCAACAGCTGCAGCAGACCGGCCAGCAGCAGGATCGGCCCAAGCATGGCCATGCCATGCTGTCTAACCAGCTCGAAGACCAGCACGGCCAACCCGGCGGCCGGGCCGCTGACCTGCAACGGCGAGCCGGCCAGAAAGCCGACCACGATACCGCCGATGATGCCGGTGATCAGGCCCTTGGAAGGCGGCATTCCCGAAGCGATGGCAATACCCATGCACAACGGCAGCGCGACCAGAAACACCACGACCGAGGCGAGCAACTCGCGCGGCAACACTGCTTTTATCTGTGCAATATTCACGTTCAATCTCCTGCAAGCATTCCAGCGCGCCGGGCCACACTTTTCGACAGGCAACAACATGCCCGCCCCATCCCATGTAGCCCAGCCAGTGCGGCTGGGTACAAGTGGATCAGGCAAGCAGTTGATAAGGGTGCTGTCGACAGGTTATGGCCGGACGGGCCCTGTCATACGGACGACACGGCGACCTAGAAACGGCCCTTGGGCGTGGCGCTAGGCGTGGTGGTCATTCTGTCGAGCGGACGGAAACAATCCTGCTCGGCGTCGTAGGCTTTGATCTCGCTGGTTTCGATGTTGTAGATCCAACCATGGATGAACAACTGGCCGCTGGCCATGCGCGAGGCCACCGACGGGTGAGTGCGCAGGTGCTGCAGCTGGGAGATAACGTTTTCTTCGGTCAGCACTTTCATGCTTTCCGCTTCGTTGGCGCAGTTGCAGTTGTCTTCGACCACGGTACGGGCCACTTCCGAATGGCGCAGCCAGGCCTTGACCGTCGGCATCTTTTCCAGCGAAGCGGGGTTGAGTACGGCGCGCATTGCGCCGCAGTCGGAGTGGCCGCAGACGATGACGTGTTGCACGCCCAGCGCCAGGATGGCGTATTCCAGGGCGGTGGAAACGCCGCCGTTCATCTGGCCATAAGGCGGCACGACGTTGCCGACGTTGCGGGTCACGAACAGGTCGCCGGGAGAGCTTTGGGTGATGAGTTCGGGGACGATGCGTGAGTCGGCGCAGGTGATGAACATGGCCCGCGGTGCCTGCGCGGTGGCAAGCTTTTTGAACAATTCTTGTTGCTGGGGGAAGACGTCATGATGGAAATGCAGGAAGCCGTCGACGATCTGCTTCAGGGAGGCTTCAGCCGTATCAGCGTGGCTCGGTGTAGGATCCTTGTCGCTCATGATTCATCCTCTTGCTGGATTTGAGATGGTTCCCAGTTTACCGGGTAAAAATTCCCACAGCTCATGGCTGGACGAGATGATTTACATAGGATTATGACTTGTGAGTCATTTGTCACTAACGTTACCGGTGAAAACTTAACTGAACCTGAATCGAGCGCTCTATTGCGCGGGGGTGGGGGTTTGCCAAGACGATGGGCGGCGTCCCTGTAGCAGCGGCGCGAGTCGCGTCCGGCTTCACCGTGTTCTCTCAGATGCACTGCATAAACCACCGACGCGGCTTGCGCCGCTGCTACAGGAATCGTGAAATTCATAACAACGGCGCAGGCCGCGTCATGGGCCACGCAATCTTTGTAGCAGCGGCGCGAGCCGCGTCATGGGCGATGCGGTGAAGCAGGCGGATCAGCGCACCAGGCAGGGACGCTTGTTATCGAATTTCCAGTCTGAAATCAGGTATTGCATGGCAATACCGTCGTCCCGCGCGCCCAGGCCCTTGGTCTTGTACAGCTCGTGGGCCTTGGCCACTTCGTCCATGTCGATGTCCACACCCAGGCCCGGCTTGGCGGGCACTTTGACGAAACCGTCGACGATCTGCAAAGGCTCCTTGGTCAGGCGCTGTCCATCCTGCCAGATCCAATGCGTGTCGATCGCGGTGATCTCGCCCGGTGCCGCAGCGGCCACCTGGGTGAACATCGCCAGCGAAATATCGAAATGGTTGTTGGAGTGCGAGCCCCAGGTCAGCCCCCAATCGTTGCACATCTGCGCCACCCGCACCGAGCCCTGCATGGTCCAGAAATGCGGGTCGGCCAGTGGGATGTCCACCGACTGCAATTGAATCGCGTGACCCATTTCGCGCCAGTCGGTGGCGATCATGTTGGTGGCAGTAGGCAGGCCCGTGGCGCGGCGGAACTCGGCCATGACTTCACGCCCCGAATAGCCGTTCTCGGCGCCACAAGGGTCTTCGGCATACGCCAACACATGATGCTGATCGCGGCACAGGCCGATCGCCTCCTTCAACGACCAGGCCCCGTTGGGGTCCAGGGTGATGCGCGCGTCGGGAAAACGCTCGGCCAGCGCGGTCACCGCCTCGATCTCCTCGGCGCCGCGCAGCACGCCGCCCTTGAGCTTGAAGTCGTTGAAGCCGTACTTGGCCTTGGCCGCTTCGGCCAGGCGCACCACCGCCTCTGGGGTCATCGCCTTTTCGTGACGCAGGCGGCTCCAGTCGTCAGAGGCGTCCGGCTCGCTGCGGTAGGCAAGGTCGGTCTGGCTGCGATCACCCACGTAGAACAGGTAGCCGAGCATCTTCACCGCATCGCGTTGCTGGCCCTCGCCCAGCAGCGCCGCCACCGGCACTTCGAGAAACTGCCCGAGCAGGTCGAGCAGGGCGGCCTCCATGGCCGTCACGGCGTGGATGGTGATGCGCAGGTCGAACGTCTGCAGACCGCGACCGGCGCTGTCGCGAGCCGCGAAGGTGGTGCGCATGCGGTTGAGGATCTGTTGGTACTGGCCAATGGGCTGGCCCACCACCAGGCTGCGGGCATCTTCCAGGGTTTCGCGAATGCGCTCGCCCCCGGGCACCTCGCCGACCCCGGTGTTGCCGGCGCTGTCCTTGAGAATCACGATGTTGCGGGTGAAGAACGGGCCATGGGCACCGCTGAGATTGAGCAGCATGCTGTCGTGCCCGGCAACCGGAATGACTTGCAGGCTGGTGACGATGGGGGCGTTGTGCGTGGTCATGTGGTTTTCCTTGTCATTGAATCCACGCCAGGCGCCGCAGGGGCCTGGCGAAAACGGTACAGGGGATCGCGCTCGTCAGAGCGGTCGCGCCTGCACGGGTTCGGCAATGCCGCTGGCGGGTTTGCCAGGCTTGGGCTGCGTACGGGCGAAGAACACCACGATCGCGGCGAGCACCGAGGTGCCGGCCAGGCCGTACAGTCCGCCCTGGATCGAGCCAGTGCTCTGCTCCAGGAAACCGAAGGTGGCCGGCGCAACGAAGCCACCGAGGTTGCCCACCGAGTTCACCAGTGCGATTACCGCCGCCGCAATGCGGGCATCCAGGTAAGCCTGGGGAATGGGCCAGAACAGCGAGGACGCCGACTTGAAGCCGATCGCGGCGAAACACACGGCCACGAAGGCGAACACCGGTCCGCCCGTGGTGGACAGGAACATACCGGCGGCGGCGATCAGCAAGGCCGTGGCGACCCACGCCTGCTGGAACTTGAACTTGCCCGACAGCGCCGCGAATGCATACATGGCAATGATCGAGATCAGCCAAGGGATTGAATTCAGGAAACCCACCTGCAGGTCGTCCAGGCCGCCCATTTTCTTGATGATGCTGGGCAGCCAGAAGGTCGCGGCGTAGATGGTCAGCTGGATGCAGAAGTAGATCAGGCAGAACAACAGGATCTGGCGATCCTTGAGCAGCGTGCCCAGGGTCGGCTTGACGGTGTGCATGGCGTCGCGTTCGCGCTGTTCGCGGTCGATCTCGCCCACCAGTGCGTCTTTCTCTTCCAGGGTCAGCCACTTGGCATCGTGAACCTTGGAGTCCAGCCAGAACCAGACGAAGAAGCACAGCAGCACCGAAGCCATACCTTCGATCAGGAACATCCACTGCCAGCCGTGCATGCCCAAGCCTTCGATCTGCAACAGCGCACCGGCCAGGGGCCCGGAAATCAGGGAGGCCAGGGCCGAGCCACTGAGGAAGATGGCAATCGCCTTGCCGCGCTCGACGCCAGGCAACCAGCGCGTGAAGTAGTAGATCACGCCCGGGAAGAAACCGGCTTCGGCGATCCCCAGCAGGAAGCGCAGGATGTAGAAGTGGGTTTCGTTCTGGATGAACGCCATCATCGTGGCGACGATGCCCCAAGTGAACATGATCCGCGTCAGCCAGATACGTGCGCCGACTTTCTGCAACAGCATGTTGGACGGCACTTCGAACAGCGCATAGCCGATGAAGAACAAGCCGGCACCGAAGCCATAGGCAGCCGCACCGATACCCAGGTCATGCTCCAGGTGCGTGCGCACGAAGCCGATGTTGACCCGGTCAATGTAGTTGACGATGAACATGATGACGAACAGCGGGAGTACGTGACGCTTTACTTTCGAGATGGCGCGGGCCAGGACGGCATCGCCGGTTGCAACGTTTGAATTGCTCACAATTCAAATCTCCCACTGATTGTTTTTATGCGGGTAGTTTGTGTATCGATCGGCAGCTGACTGCTCGGCCGGAAGACATCATACAACTCGGCCGTGCTGAAACTCAACGCTTGTGATGCTTTTGCATGCACCATCCGTCGTTGTCATACATCTCCAGTGATGCAGGCCGTGTTGTTGCGTCAGCGCATCGCAATGGGCGCGTGCCCATCGCAGCGCCTGGAGGGTGCACGCAAGGTATGATCGGATTTTTCGTCAGGGGCTCATCGATGTCGAAGCGACCCAACAGCCTGGCCCATGGGCTGGTCGAGGCCTTGAGCCAGCAAATCCGTCTGGGCACTCTGGCGCCAGGCGTCAAGCTGCCTTCGGAAGGCGCAATCGTTGCCGAACACGGGGTTAGTCGAACTGTGGTGCGCGAAGCCTTGTCGCGGTTGCAGGCATCAGGTCTAGTGGAAACCCGGCATGGGGTGGGGACGTTCGTGCTGGAGCGCGAGCCGGCCCATGGTCTGCGCTTGAACGTCGACACCGCGCTCAGTGTGCGCGGCATCCTCGAGTTGCGCCTGGGATTGGAGACCCAGGCGGCCGCCCTGGCCGCCAAGCGCCGCAGCGAGTCTCAACTGCAACGCATGCGCAAGGCACTGGACGACTATCAACGCTCGCTGGCCAACAACGACAGCTGCGTGGAGGAAGACAAGCGCTTTCACCTGCTGATCGCCGAGGCGACCGGCAACACGTATTTCACCGACATCATGCAGCACCTGGGCGATGCGATGATTCCGCGTACCCGGCTCAATGCGCTGGAGAAGGGCGATGCTGATCTGTCCCAGCTGGGGCAGGTGGCGAACCTGGAGCATGAGGCGATCTACCAGGCGATTCGCAAGCAAGATGCCGATGCGGCGCGGGCGGCGATGTGGCTGCATCTGAGCAACAGCCGTGATCGTTTCAATGCGGATTGAGGGGGGCTTTTTTTACTGGAGGGTGTCAGTGAGGGCCTCTTCGCGGGCAGAGACCCGCTCCCACAAGGCCGGTTGAGAATTAACCCCACTGTGGGAGCGGGGCGGGCGGCGAGCCCTCTGCCCGCGAAAGGGCCAGCAGCCATGATCAATGGCTGGTGGACTGCCCCAAGTCATCGCCGGAGGTGTGTTTCATGTCGTCGCCGCGCATCTGCTTGACGTCGTCGGCCGACACCGTCGAACCCCGGTTGCCCCAGCTGGTGCGGATGAAGTTAACCACGTCGGCCACTTCCTGATCGGACAGGCGCCAGGCGAAGCCGGGCATGGTGAAGGTCGACGGCGCCGTGTGCGTGGCCGGCAACGTGCCACCTGCCAGCACGATGTGGATCAGCGAACTGGCATCCTCGGTCTGCAGCACCGGGTTGCCAGCCAAGGCCGGGAACACCCGGGTGTAGCCCTGGCCATCGGTGCGATGGCAAGCCGCGCAGTTGTCGATGTACACCCCGGCGCCGACCTTGCTGTCGTCTCCTTTCCACAATGCGTCGGACACACGTGCATCGTATTGATGGGGCTTGTCGGCACGGTCCACTGCCGGCAGCGTCTTCAGGTAGCGAGCGATGGCGGTCAGGTCTTCGTGGGTCATGTACTGCATGCTGTGCTCGACCACATCGCTCATGCCACCGAACACCGCGCTGCGATCGCTGCGGCCGGTCTTGAGAAATTGCACCAGTTGCTCTTCGCTCCAGCTGCCCAGGCCGTCCTTGTGATCGCCGCGCAGGCTCTTGGCGATCCAGCCTTCGAGCGGTGCGCTGCCCGCCAGGAAGTCGGCGTTGTCGGCGGCGCTCAGGGCCTTCTCCTGCATCGTGATCGCCCGCGGAGTATGGCAGGCGCCACAGTGCCCCAGCCCCTCGACCAGGTAGGCGCCGCGACTGATCACCGGATCGGAGCCCGGCGGCGCCTGATAGGCGCTGACCGGGGGTGCGAACAGCCCACGCCAGATCGCCAGCGGCCAGCGCATGCTCAGTGGCCAGGGAATGTCGGTGGGCTTGTTCGGTTCGGCCACCGGCGCCACGCCTTTCATGAAGTAGGCGTACAAGGCGCGCATGTCGGCGTCGCTGACCCGTGCATACGAGGGATAGGGCATGGCCGGATACAGGCTGCTGCCGCTCTTGCCGATGCCGTGGCGCACAGCCTTGTCGAAGTCTTCGAAACTGTAGTTGCCGATGCCGTCGCTGTGCGGCGTGATGTTGGTCGAGTAAACCGTGCCGATCGGCGTCTCCATACCCAACCCGCCGGCGAACGGCGCACCGCCCTTGGCGGTATGGCAGGCCACGCAGTCACCGGCGCGGGCCAGGTAACGGCCCTGCTCGATCAGGGCGTCGTCGGACTCCGCGGCCCTGGCCGGCAGACTGGTCAACAAACTGGCGAGCAGGGTCAGCGCAGCGATCTGGATAACGTTCATCTCTGCGCTCCTTATGCCTGCACCAGCGGGCCGGGGTTTTTCAGGTATTGCTCGCGAATGGCCCGTGCCGACCAGTAGGTCAGTGCCGCCACCAGGCCGGTGGGGTTGTAGCCCAGCCCTTGGGGAAAGGCCGAGGCGCCTGGAACGAAGACGTTGTGCACGTCCCAGCACTGCAGGTAGCGGTTGATCGCACTGGTCTTGGGATCGGTGCCCATGATCGCGCCACCGTTGAGGTGGGTGGTCTGGTAGGAAGCGGTATTGAAATGCTCGCCGACCTTCTTGCCCAGCAAGGCAATGGTCTTGGGGTTCATGGCCTGGGCGACCTTGCTCATTTTCTCGACCATGAAGCGGTTCATCTTGATGTCGTTTTCCTGCCAGTCGAAGGTCATACGCAGCAACGGCAGGCCATAGGCATCGCGGTACACCGGATCCAGGTCCAGGTAGTTGCCGCGATAGGATTGATGGGCGCCGTGGGCGTCCATCGACACCTGATGGGTGTAGTAGTCGGCAGTGGCCTTCTTCCAGGCGCTGCCCCAGGCTGGCGTTCCTGGCGGGTTGGCCGTGCCGGCAATGGGCCGGCTGCCGGCCTGGTTGACCCACATCGGCGAGCCGCCGACGAAACCATGGGGGCCGTGGTCGAAGTTGTCAGCATTGAAGTCGTCGAACGCCACACCGTTGCCACCGGCGCCGATGAAGTTGTTGGTGTGGGTGTCCTTGTCGAAGAAGGCCTTGATGGTGGCCATGTTCTGGTAGGCGAAGTTCTTGCCGACCACACCTTCGCCGGTCTTGGGATCGTAGGGCTGGCCGATGCCGGAAAGCAGCATCAGGCGCACGTTGTTGAACTGGAACGCACCGAGAATCACCAGGTCCGCCGGTTGCTCGACTTCACGCCCCTGGGCATCGACGTAGGTCACGCCGGTCGCCTTGCGCTTGGTGCTGTCCAGATTGACCCGCAGTACGTGGGCGTTGGTGCGCAGCTCGAAGGTTTCGACCTGGCGCAATGCCGGCAGGATGTTCACGTTCGGTGACGCCTTGGAATACATGTAGCAGACATAGCCGCTGCAGAAGCCGCAGAAGTTGCAGGGGCCCATCTGCGCGCCATAGGGGTTGGTGTACGGCCCCGAGGTATTGGCCGACGGCAGGTTGTACGGCTTGTAACCAACTTCGGCAGCCGCCTTCTGGAACAGCTGCGCCGAAACGGTGTTCTTCTGCGAAACCAGCGGGAACGGGTTGGAACGGTCCGGTGCATAGGGGTTGCCGCCCTTGCCCTCGCCGACGCGCACGCCGTTCACCGTCCAGGCCTGGCCCGAGGTGCCGAAGACTTTTTCGGCGAAATCGAAGAACGGCTCCAGCTCTTCATAGCTGACGCCGAAATCCTGGATGGTCATGTCCTTGGGAATGAACTGCTTGCCGTAGCGCTCCTCGTAGTGGCTGCGCATGCGCAGCTCCATGGGATCGACCCGAAAATGCACGCCCGACCAGTGCAGACCGGCGCCGCCGACACCTTTGCCCGGCAGAAACGCGCCCAGCTGGCGGTTGGGCAGCGCAACGTCGTTGACGCTGTGGCGGATGGTCACGGTTTCCTTGGAGATGTCCTGGAACAGCTTCTTGCGCACGCTGTAGGTCAACTCGTCGATCACCTGTGGATAACTGCCGTCTGGGTAGGTGTCCTGCATCGGGCCGCGCTCCAGCGCCACCACGTTGAGACCTGCCTCAGTGAGTTCCTTGGCCATGATCGCGCCCGTCCAGCCGAACCCGACGATGACCGCGTCGACTTTCTTCATTACCGTTGTCATGTCAGGCCCTCTCGCCGCGAATCGATACAGCGGGGAAGGGGTATTGCTCGTTGCGCTCCACCCAATCCATGAAGTCGGCGCGTGCGCCCGGAAAACCGATCTGGGTCCAGCCGACCATGCCCTTGTTACCGCCGTGCACGGGGTCACAGAAGAAACCTTCGCGAGTGTTCTGCAGGATCAGACTGAAGAAAGCAGTGGCGGGCAGTTCGTCGAAAACCAGCTCTCCGGCTTCGATCTTGCCGAGAATATGGTCTTGGGTAGCGCTGTCTTGCTCAGCGAACACTTTGCCCGATTGAGCCTTGCACCAAGCGTCGGTGGCGGCAATGCCCAGGCGGTAGATCTGCTGGGGCACCAGCTGCAGTTGATAGCCCATCTGGGGCGGGGCATCGGTCACGAACGGACCCTGCATGTACCACAGCGCACCCGTGGCATAGGGCGTGTTCATCTGCCGATCAATGAATTCTGCTGCGCCCGCTTCCAGGGCGCCGGGGCCCAGGTCGTCCGCTGGAATCAGCCGGGCCACCGCGGCCTGTACGAAAGCCCACTCTTCGGCGGTGAAGAACGACGGCTGGTAGTCGGCGGCGGGCGCTGATGCAGGGGCTTGCGGGCGTGTCTCTGCATGAGCAGTGAGGGCGCCGATGCCCAGGCCGCTGCTGGCGACAGTCACCACTGGAATCAAGGTCAGGGTTTTGCGCAGAAAATCCCGGCGCGGGTTGTTTTCTTGCTCGGACATCAGGGTTCTCATCAGCTGTTCGATACGGTTTTTATCGATGCGCAGCTCAGCGGTACGTGTTCGTTGCACCACGCGGCCAGAGGCGGGCAGTGCTTTGTGGAAGGCGCAGACGCGACACATTCGGCACGAAGCCAGGCGCGGCAAAATGCCGCCCTGGCGCTTCAACCGACAAATGTATCTATTTGTGACGCCAAATGAAACCGGTTTCAGTCTTGCAGTGTATCGGTTGGCTCGGTGCATCTGCTCGAACAGGTCAAGCCTCGATCCCCAGATCCGCCAGCAATGCCTCGACACCCGGCTTGCTCCCGGCGAAGCTTTCCACCAGTTCGGCGAAGGGCCGAGTCCCACCCGATGCCAGAATCAGGCGTTGGAAATCCTTACCGGCCCGATTCGCCAACAATCCTTCGCGTTTGAAACGAGTGAACAGGTGAGCTGCGAGCACCTGCGACCAGACATAGGTGTAATACCCGGCCGCATAATCTTCGTTGGTGAACAAATGAGCGAAGGTGTTGAGCCAACGTACATAGGGTGGATGGCGGACCACTTGGGTCTTCTCCAGCACCTGCTCGCCGATCTGTTGCGCCGACAGGCCATCGCTCGTGCTGTGCAGGCGATAGTCCACCAGGGCGTATTCGAGCTGCCACAACAGCGCCTGAGCCCGGAAGCGGGCCTGGGCTGCGAGCGCCTGTTCGACGAACGCGCTGCCGATCTGCTCGCCGGTCCGATGATGGCGCGACAACGATTGCAGGATTTCCGGCTGCATGGCCCAGTGCTCGAACACGCCGCTGGGCAGTTCCACCGCGTCTTCGGCCACGCCCTTGATGCCCGAGACACTGCCATGGTCGATGCGGGTCAGCACGTGGTGCAACGCATGGCCCAACTCGTGGAAAAACATCTGGATCTCGCCCAGGCTCAGCAGGCAGGGAAACGCCGGTGTGTCGGCGGCGAAATCACACCCCACATGGGCAATGGGCAATTGCAGGCGTCCGTCGGCGAAGCGGTGGCGGTCACGCAGCGCTTCCATCCAGGCGCCCGCCCGCTTCTTTGGCCGGGTGTGCAGGTCCAGGTAGATGTAGCCCAGCACTTGGCTCTCTTCGCTGATCTGGAACAACCGCACCGAAGCCGGTTGGCGCGGTGCTGGAGGGCATTCGTGCCACTGCACGTCGAACAATTGGGCAAGCAGGTGTTGCATGCCGTCCATCACCGCCTGCATGGGGAAATTGAAGCTTAGGTAGACGTGTTAACAGGTGTCCACCATAAAAGCGCCTAGCGGCCTCGATGCGCACGTGAAAACAGGGTAAACTGGAGGGACTTGGGAGATTTTTAATGATCGACGCTGTTGACCTTTTCTGTGGCGCTGGTGGCCTTACTGCAGGCCTATCAAAAGTTAAAATCACTGTTAGAGCAGGCTATGACAATGATGGCAATTGCGAGCACGCTTACACAGTAAATAATAAAGCCAAGTTTATCAAAAAAAGTGTTGAAGAGGTTACAGACGACGAAGTTCGAGCTTGGTACCGTGAAGGCAACATAAAACTTCTTGCTGGATGCGCGCCTTGCCAACCGTTTTCTACTTACAATCAGGGAAAAGATGCAAGTCTAGATAGGAAGTGGCCCTTACTGTATGCATTTCAGCGGCTGATCAAAGACGTATCGCCTGAACTTGTGACAATGGAAAACGTTCCTGATGTTACGAAACATCAGGTGTACCATGATTTTGTCTCCGCACTCAAACTCCAAAATTATCACGTTTGGGAAGGTAAGGTATCGTGCGTTGAGTATGGTCTACCGCAAAAGAGGCAGCGGCATGTCTTGCTTGCGTCTAAACTAGGGCCAATTCAAATAATTCCGAAAACCCATCACCAGCATGTATCAGTCTATGAGGCAATTGGCGGTTTTCCTGCCTTAGCAGCCGGCGAACACCATCAAACTGATCCATTACATCGAGCAGCTAAATTATCACCAATCAATCTCACAAGAATTTTACTCTCGAAGCAAGGTGGTACTTGGCGTGACTGGCCGGAGACGATACGAGCGGAGTGCCACAAGAAGCCAAGTGGCAAGACATATCCTAGTGTGTACGGAAGAATGCGCTGGGATGAGCCAAGCCCGACAATGACCACATTATGCTATGGCTTCGGGAACGGAAGATTTGGTCATCCAGAGCAAAATAGAGCAATTTCACTAAGAGAAGCAGCTACTCTACAATCTTTCCCAAACGATTATGAGTTCCTCCCTCCTGAGCAAATTAATTTTCGAACTGTAGGAAGGATGATCGGTAACGCAGTGCCTGTACGCCTAGGCGAAGTCATAGGCCTTAGCCTTGTAAAACACCTGGCGGGGCTGTCAGATCAAAGTCTCAAAGATTAAAATCGCCTTTGATTCTTTCGTGGAGGCTATCTAGATCCCTGAGCTCGCATTGCCAATAGGTTAAGACTCGCCACCCCATCAACCGGAGTTTCTCAGAGCTCTCAGCATCGCGTTTGATGTTTGCAGCAAATTTCGCAGACCAAAATTCATGGCGAGTCTTTGGCATTGAGGCAAGACGACAGCCAGGATGGCGGTGCCAGAAGCAACCATTGACAAATATGACCGTCTTAAACTTTGGGAGAACTATATCCGGAGAGCCTGGCAGATCTCTACGGTGTAGCCTGAAACGAAAGCCCATGGCGTGAAGCTGCTTCCGAACCACAATTTCCGGAGCAGTATGCTCACGTTTGACGCTACGCATGATTCTGCTACGGAGTTCTTTTTCCGTATCCATTAGACAGTAAATGGGTAGGGCAGACGCGAATTAGCACCCACGCGAATTAGGTGCTTGAGCACACCATTCTCGTCGCGGCTTTTTTGCTGCAGCGTTTGGAGCGGTTCCCAGCCAGCCAACGAGTGAACTGAGAATAGAGCAAGCTCGAATGCACAACTAGCAAACATGTAAAATGTGGGAAAATTGTCAGGCAACCACGCCGCTCGCCCAGGCAATTCTGCGGCCGAACTATCGATAATAATAGGTTGAACATGAAAGAAACCGTGCTTATTGCCGTCGAATCTCTCCGGATGTTCGTAACGAAAGCCAAAACTATTAGTTACTTTTTCATCACCTGAGACAAGGACACAGATCGTCTCAGTATTAAGCTCTCCGTGATTATTACCAACAAACCTCATGAGTTTCAGCCATCCACATTTTGAGTCAATGTCGACAATCATGTAGGGCGTAGACTGGTTCGCCTGAGGCGAGATCATGAAAGTCTTAATTTTTATTCTGAGTTGATGCACGTTGCTGTCAAAGAACGACAAGGCGCCTCGTTGCGCTTTGACTCTAGTTGCCTTAAAGACACCATACTTTTTCAAATCAGACTGACTGTTTACGGCCTTAAAATTAGCCGCATGACTATTGCTTAACAATTCCGCCAGTGCTTCTGCTTGAGAAACTTCCATAGTTAGAATCCGCTGTCACATCAACAAATAAGCCTGGGGCTCGTAGCTTACGTCCTTGCCACCACATTGTAGTTCACCTACTACCCATCGCTCATTATCGAACCCAATGAGGTCGCTCGGATAACTAGAGGAATCGGATCGCGGATGAAACTTGGACGAGTCCTCACAAAACACATGATCAGGTACTTGGGATATATCGAAATCTTCAGGAACTGGAAAAGCCTGGTCGATTTCCTGAATCCAATACGCAGGGCGTGAATAAAAGAACGCCTCGCCGGCAATGTGATTTGATACGTTCTCAATCAATACATCAGCTGAGTTTAAAGTTGATAGCGCGCTCCAGGACTCCGGGCGTTGAGGGGCGGACAACAACCACGGGTAACGACTTGCAAGGTGAGGCATATCCGCCACACACTGCTGCCCTGGCAATACCACACGTTCCAGCCAGTGAGACACAATCGCACATGCTACATTAGCCAACTGCTCATCTGGCATACATTGGACAATAGGCCTGTCCTTGTCCAGTATATTGAAAACACTTAAGCCAACGCTATTAATAGCGATCTCTCTAAATGTTGAAGTCCCACCTGACTTCACACCTAAGAGCCCAGCGATGTCGTAAGTTAGGTACCTTGGCGATTCGGCATCAGCCAGTTCAAACCCGAGCGACTGGATCACGGGCAAATCCAGTTTGTCGAATATGAACTCACGAAACGTCTTAATTCGCCCAACCTCACCCACTATATTAGGCCAATGCCATGGCCTGAAACCGTCAAAATCGGATGACGCCCAAAAGCCCGGACTTGTTATTTGCAGACTTCCTACATCATAATCGGCATAGGATGACAAGGTCCGCTTCATCGTAAGGTCAAAATTACAGGTTCCATATTGATTGACAACTACAATTGGACCTACTCTCGACATAAGCCTAGCCGTGTATGCTATTTCTGCACCTGTAGACCAAGCAGCGGATGCTTCTTCGTCAAGACCGAGGAGGTCATAGTCGACTATTAATAAGTCAAACTGGTCATACCCCTTTGCATATTCATATGCACCATTTCGGGATGCAAGCCTTGAACGGTGGAGCTCCGTAATGAAGTCTGAAACTTCTTTCTTTGGCAGTACGGTAATATCGGCATGCATGAACGTCAAAATCTCATCCCGCCAGCCGCATGCACGATCATACTCATCATCAAGCACCAATATCTTAATATCACTCATCATGAGTCCACTCTAATTTAAATGCGGTGCTAAATCCCACCGGGGGCGGAACAAAAGATACTGTGCAGTCTAATGAGTCAGCCACCATTTTTACGATTGTCAGCCCTATACCCATACCGCCAAGCCCAAGCGCTTTGCGTTCTTCCGGGATTTCCAGCCGCCTGATGAAAGGTTTGAAGAGATCCGAACTGTCGGACAGCCGTACACCTACTCCGGTGTCGGCAATATATATACTGGACTTATTGCGGTCGATTTCTGCGAAGCAAAACATTAGCCTCCTACTTGAGTCAATCATTGCATTTACTGCATTGATTAACACGTTCTGGAATATTGCATTCCAGGCTGCAAATGTAGCGCTAGGAAGCATTATACTTCTAGAGAAGTCTATTTCAACATGAACCTGACGAAGCAACGCTTCTGAGTTTCCGACGATTCGCGCCAGGACCTTTTGCGCATTATATTGATTACGCTTTTCTCTATCATACTCATGCATTAGTGGAGAAAATAATTTGCGCGCTTTAGCAGTTCTATCAGCCCAGTTATCAATTGACGCGATAAGTTTAGGCATATCAAGCACTTTATTCTTACTTGTAAGCTGCTTACGCATATCAGACAAGACCGACAACTCTTTATGCAGCTCGTGCTCCATTGCTAGAGCAGCCATGCCCGAAGTAGCTAAAGCAGCTAGCAGAATTCTTTCCTCGTTTATTGCAGAGGTACGCTTAAGTTCTAAATCTTCTAACTCTTTAAGCTTATTGGATACAGCATCGACTTCAGCTTCAAGGGTTTGCGGAACCTTCATGGAAAGCTGAAAAAGCTGGGTCCTTATCTCAGAGACTTTTTCTTCAGTTTTAGGTACCTCTAACCTCATTGAAGCTTTGATAACATTGCGCCTTTCAAAGGAACGCATTGCGTAATAATCGATAGCCCATCGCACGCTGTGTTTGAGCTCCGCAAAAGCCTCATTATCAATCAGCCTGTCCCGGGTAACTTGGACGTTTAGATAGGCGCCACGATTTAGATCTCTGACGGATGCAGATTCACGTTCCAATGATGTAGAGATTTTGACTGCGCCGAATATTCGCCCGTTAGTAGGCAGGTCGTTCAATCCGCTAGCCACTTGCAGATTCGCTGGCAGCAGCTTAGATTTATTGATCCGGTGGGAGTGATCAATTTCTAACCCTAACCAGTCTTGTTCATCCCCGCCGTAAAATGGAAGCCTGAAACTATTATCATAAATATGGATACCGCCAAATTTACGGAAATAATCCCGGGCCTCATGTA
The DNA here is from genome assembly GCF_000761155.1 of Pseudomonas rhizosphaerae. Classification (NCBI taxonomy): domain Bacteria; kingdom Pseudomonadati; phylum Pseudomonadota; class Gammaproteobacteria; order Pseudomonadales; family Pseudomonadaceae; genus Pseudomonas; species Pseudomonas rhizosphaerae. The sequence goes on from NZ_CP009533.1 coordinate 3,585,030, forward strand.
CATTTATGCCGCCCGCTTGTTTACCCGAAAGCTTAAATATGTAGATCTTAAATTCAACTTGATCTAACAGACTGGTCTCCGGCTTGTATTTGGCTCTATATTCATCACCGTTTTTAAAGGTTACGACAATCTCATTGCTACCTCCAGTCCTCCCAGATGAAAGCGACCCCTCAATAACCGCAATCCAATTTTCGAGTGCACGCTTCATTTGGTAGTTAAAGGCTTCTTTAGCTTCAGAATTCAACCCTTTCACTTGTATGTCAAAGGGATGGGACGATCTGCTATCTAAGAGCTCGGGAGGTGGCTTTAAAAACCATAATTCACCTGCAAGGTCGGTAAAATCTTCTACTAACCACTCATGCTTTAGGCCGACAATCTTTACAGAGGTGCCATGTTCGTAGAGGCCGCCAATTTTATCTTGGTTTTGAGGCGTTGATATGTACACGCCCGCCTTTACCAGGTCCGTCTCCCGGCGCGCCTCATCCCAGTTAACATCAGCCCTAAAAGTCTCGTGACTCTTGGCTTTTCTTGAGACCACTTCTAACTCATCACCAAGAAACTGGACGGAAAGTCGGCCGACACCTTTTGATCCAGTAACATTACGACCGCCGGAAGTGACGTTTTGTTTTTGCTTGTGGGTCGTGCCAACTCTCAACCAATGAGAAATGAACTCTGTTTGACTCATCCCAGAGCCGTTGTCAGTGACTGTTATGCTGTCACGCCGGAATGTAACTGTTACCTCAGTAGCATCAGCGTCGTAGCTATTCTTAACCAGCTCAGCCAGTGCTACGTAAGGCTTACCAACCAGACGTTCGCCAAGCTCACGTAAAAGGGCGGCGTCCACAGTAAATGTGTGGAATTTACGAACGGGGTTAATCCCGGATTTCGAATTCACTGGCATGGCACCTTTGACCTAGGTAGTCCTGGAGCAATAATTTTTGATGCTTAGCGTGGAGCCTATCAACTACGAGCTCAAGACCTAACTCGCGTCAATCCCGCCAAAATATGCCCTACATGTCCCGTCCGATGGGCCTCAGGACCTCACCTGTGCCATGATGCTATCACCCCGCCTGCGGCGGCATCAACTACCTGTTAGCTAGTGCGGAATCGGTGGCGGTGGCGGTTGGCGGTTGGCGGTTGGCGGTTGGCGGTTGGCGGTTGGCGGTTGGCGAGCTAAACAATCCAATTTAGAAGCGAGCGACTATAAAACCCGTGAAAAATATCTACGATCAATTAGGGATAGAAGATCCGCAGCTAACGCTAGAAAAAGCTACAATCGTAGCTCAAATTATCGACCTGATGACGAATTCAAAATTTTCCGTGCTCGACGCATCACGAATAGCAAGAGTTGGTCCAGAATTTCTCATGGAGATCATCCGAGGTCAGTTTCACAACACCAGCCTTGGGAATGGGACCTTACCCCTAGAAACCTGCACGCTCTTTTATAAGCCACTTAGTAGCATTCCCTGGTTACCGAAGCAACATTATGCTTGAGGAACAGACTGTCACTATCGCTATCTGATAACCTTCTATTTTTGCGAAGAATTTGTGGCTTTCGTTCTATTTCAACATAAGAGTATGTCTTATCCATTAGCAATTTTGGGATATAAACTTTTTGATATTCTCCACCTTTTGTAACTACGCCTATAAACCCAACACGGCCTTCATCAGGCACTTTCAGAAATGTATTCAATCTTATTCCTAGAATGGTGCCGATTCTCAAACCAGTCAAAAGCTCCCAGCTAAATATTATGTTGTGCGACGATTTTAGCCTATTATGCAGTTGTTTACATTCTGTTCAGGACAGCGCAACTGGGTATGAATGGCTCTTCTGAATAGAAAGCCTCATAGCTGAAAGCTTTTGCAGCTTCCTCAATATAGAAGCATTGCTTTCAACATCTTCTGACAAGCCGCTCAGACAATACTTCGTAAACTAACGCGATACAGTTAACCTAAGTTTTATCGTGTTTGCGCTCAAGGGTTTTATTCCAGGCCCTCTAGCAGACTTCATCGAGTTCCGGTATCATATCAGGGACTTCGGTCCCACACAGCGCCAGTTGATCTGATTCAGATTACAGAATTCAAACCATCCAATGAGACTTTCGCCGTAAGTTTCGGCCGTCTTGGTTTTAGACGCGGACCTTGAGAACATTTCTTTTTGTAATAAAAAGCCATGAGCTTCTCGAATTACTTCTCCCTTAGAATTAATTAACAACGGAATAATGTAAGGATGTTCATTCAGAAACGGATCGTATTGTCCCTTTTGTTCTTTGGTCACATCCGTGCCCAGCTTGTCTTTGTCGACGAATTTGGACTTCAGCAGCTTCATACACAGCCCTCCAGAGGGTACAACTGTAGCCCATGATTCTAAGTTCGCGCACCTTGAGTTCCATCACACCGTGATGGATCTGCAAGTATTTTTCCTGATAGTAATTGCAGTCCCAGGCCTCCAGCGTTGGCACACTGAACACCGCGGCCAGTTCCTGCACGGGGGCGAATTCCGCCTGCGCCGCCGGGCGAACCTTGTCGATCAGTTGCAGCAGCAACTGCTCCACGTCGGCGGCTTCGTCGAACATGCGCGTGGCCTGGGCCAGCGAGGCGTAGCTGCGATACCCACTCGCTTCGGCCAACTCGGCATGGGCCGCGAGGATGCGTTGCAGCACGGGCCCGTTGTCATTCTCTCCGGCGCGCGGGCCCTGGTCCGAGGCCTGGGTGTAGAAGGCCTTGTACACCTGTTCGCGCAGCGAGCGGTCGTGAGCCTGGCTCGCCACCGCCAGCACCAGCGGCAGTTCCAGCGTCAGTAGCCAACCGGAAAGGCCGGCCTCGCGTGCCCGCTGGGCCATGCTGGCGCGTACGGCAGGGGCGATACCCGCCAGGGCAGTTTCGTCATTGATGGCCAGGGTCCAGCCCTGACTGGCCGCATTCAGGTTGTCGGCGAAGGTCTGGTACAAGCCTTCCAGTTCCACATGCAGGCGTTCGATGCGTATCTGCGTGGGACGCTGGGTGCCCACCCCGGCCAATCGCGCGGCGCGCAGGGCCTGGTTCAATGCCGCCTGCTGGGTCTCATCGAACTCCAAGGCCTGCGGGCTTTGCTGCAGCAGTTGCAAGGCGGCCTGCACCGTGCGGTTGTGTTTGATGGCCGACTCATAGGCCTGTACCCGCTCGCGGCATTTCGCATAAGCCTCAATCACCGCCAGATGGTGATGCCGACTGAGCAACTGCTCGGGTTGCAGCACCGCCAGCAGGCGCTGATGCATGGCTTCCAGTGGCTTGACCAAGCCTTCCCACGTGGGTGATTCGAGCTGCTCTGGGAGCAGTTGCGCCAGCTGACGCAAGTTGCTTTCGATCACATGGGTGATGGCCGGCTCGACGTGTTCGGCCTTGATGAGGTGATAGGGGACTATCTCGTGGTTGCCCAGCAAGGGGTTGTCGGCAAGAAGCGCGGGGAGTACGGACGAGGGTGTGGTGGTCATGTTCGATTCCTTGAGTGACGCCTGAGTGGCGAGCCAGTCTAGGAAGGCGAACGATCTGCGAAGTGGTAGCCGGCTATTGCCGTCGACCTGCCCGTGCGGCAAGTCGACGGCACGCCGGGCTCAAGGCTTCTTGAGCTTGGGGTTAGGGAAGAACTGCACGGGTTGCGAGGTGGGCCGGGCGACCTTGACGGCCACCTTGTTGACCCGCGTGCCCAGCTCGCTGGGCACCGATTGGCCCTGCGCGTTGAGCGTGTCGCTGTAGCCGCAAGCCACGCACTCACGATGCGGAACCTCGTCGACGCTCCACATCATCAGCTTGTCCGGCTCGCTGCAGGCCGGGCAGACGGCCCCGGCGATGAAGCGCTTCTTGGTGATCATGCCGCCGCTTCCTCGCTCAGCCCGCTGTGGCGCAGCAGGGCATCGATGGACGGCTCGCGACCACGGAAGTCGACGAACAACACCATCGGTGCCTGCGATCCGCCGCGCGCCAGAATGGCTTCGCGGAAGGCGCGACCGGTCTCGGCATTGAGCACGCCGTCTTCCTCGAACTTGCTGAACGCATCGGCCGACAGCACTTCGGCCCACTTGTAGCTGTAATAGCCTGCCGCGTAGCCGCCGGCGAAGATGTGCGCGAAGCTGTTGGGAAAGCGGTTGTAAGCCGGCGGACGCATGACCGAAACCTCATCGCGCACACCGTCGAGCACGTCCATCACGCTGCGACCGTCACCGTGGGAGGCATGCAGCTCGAAGTCGAACAGCGAGAACTCGATCTGGCGGACCATCATCAGGCCGGACTGGAAGTTCTTCGCCGCCAGCATCTTTTCCAGCAGGTCTTGGGGCAACGGCTCGCCGGTTTCATAGTGACCGGAAATCAAGGCCAGGCCTTCGGGCTCCCAGCACCAGTTTTCCATGAACTGGCTGGGCAACTCGACCGCATCCCACGCCACGCCGTTGATACCCGACACGCCGACGTGCTCGACCCGCGTCAGCAGGTGGTGCAGGCCGTGGCCGAATTCGTGGAAAAGGGTAGTGACTTCGTCGTGGGTCAGCAGCGCCGGCTTGCCGGCATCGGCCGGAGTGAAGTTGCACACCAGGTTGGCCACCGGGCTCTGCAGCTCGCCATTCTCGGTGCGACGGCGGTCGCGGGCGCCGTCCATCCAGGCGCCGCCACGCTTGTTGGCGCGGGCGTAGAGGTCGAAGAAGAAGCGGCCCACGTGCTGGCCGTTTTCCTTGATCTCGAACAGGCGCACGTCAGGGTGCCAGGTGTCGAAACCCTTCTGCTCGGCAATCTCGATGCCGTACAGGCGCTGCACGATAGCGAACAGGCCGCCCAGCACCTTGTCGATCGGGAAGTAGGCGCGCAGGGTTTCCTGGGAAACGCTGTAGCGCTGTTCGCGCAGCTTTTCGCCATAGAAACCGCTGTCCCAGCTCTGCAGGTCGGCACAGCCCTGTTCGGCGGCATAAGCGCGCAGCTGCTCCAGGTCCTGGGCCGCGAACGGCTTGCTGCGTTGAGCCAGGTCACGCAGGAAGGTCAGCACCTGATCGGTCGACTCGGCCATCTTGGTGGCCAGGCTCAACTCGGAATAGCTGGCGTAACCCAACAGCTGTGCCAGCTCCTGGCGCAGGTCGAGGATCTCGCGCATCACCGGGCTGTTGTCGTTCTGGCCGGCATTGGGGCCCTGGTCCGAGGCGCGGGTGCAGTAGGCCGCGTAGACTTCTTCACGCAGGGCGCGGTCGTGGGCGTAGGTCATGACCGCGTAGTAGCTGGGGAACTCCAGGCTGATCAGCCAGCCGTCCAGACCCTTGGCCTGTGCTGCGGCCGCCATTTGTGCCTTGGCCGAATCGGTCAGGCCGGCCAGGGCCGTTTCGTCGGTGACGTGCTTGGTCCAGGCCTGGGTGGCATCGAGCAGCTGATTGGAGAAACGGCTGCCCAGCTCCGACAGCTTGCTCTGCACCTGGGCGTAGCGCTGCTGCTGGTCTACCGGCAGATCGATACCGGACAGGCGGAAGTCGCGCAGCGAATGCTCCAGAATGGTCTTCTGGGCAACGTCGAAATTGGCCGCTTCGGGGCTGTTGGCCAGGGTTTCAAAGGCCTGGAACAACTCGCGGTTCTGGCCCAGTTCGGTGGAATAGGCACTGAGCGCCGGCAGGCACGCTTCATAGGCCTGGCGCAGCTCGGCACTGTTGCACACGGCATTGAGGTGGCTGACCGGGCTCCAGGCGGCGCCCAGGCGGTCGTTCAGCTCGTCCATGGCCAGCACCAGGCCGGCCCAGGTAGGCTGGCTGCCCTGAGTTTGCAAAATGTGGGCAATGGCCGCGCGGTTGTCGGCCAGGATCTGTTCAATCGCCGGTTGTACGTGCTCGGCACGGATCGCCGAGAACGGCGGCAGGTCGTAGGACTGCAGAAGGGGATTCGCGCTCACGGTTAAACACCTTGGCTATTGAAGAAACACTGGGACATCTTAATTACAATTGCGACTCACCGCAGCTATCGACAACACAGAGGATGCCTATCGTGGCCATTCGCAATTTCCAGCAGCATACGCCGCGCCTAGGCGAACGCGCCTTCGTCGACCGCTCGGCGGTGGTGATCGGCGACGTCGAGATCGGCACCGACAGCTCGGTGTGGCCATTGACCGTGATCCGCGGCGACATGCACCGAATCCGCATCGGCAAGCGCACCAGCGTGCAGGATGCCAGCGTGCTGCACATCACCCACGCCGGCCCTTTCAATCCGGACGGTTTCCCCCTGCTGATCGGCGACGATGTCACCATTGGACACAAAGTCATGCTCCACGGCTGCACCCTGGGCAATCGCATCCTGGTCGGCATGGGCAGCACAGTGATGGACGGCGCGGTGGTGGAAGACGACGTGATCATCGGCGCCGGCAGCCTGGTAGCTCCGGGCAAGCGCCTGCAAAGCGGGTTTCTGTACGTGGGCAGCCCGGCTCGGCAGGCCCGACCGCTGACCGACAAGGAACGCGCATTCTTCACCTACACCGCAGGCAACTACGTGAAGCTCAAGGACCAACACCTGGCCGAAGGCTTCGACAAGGACTGAATCCGTGCACTATCAAAACATCCTGTTCGACCTCGACGGCACCCTGACCGACCCGCGCGAGGGCATCACCCGCTCCATCCAGCATGCCTTGGCCAAGCTGGGCATCGACGAGCCGGACCTGCGCAACCTGGAGCACTTCATCGGCCCACCGCTGCTGGAGCAGTTCATGCACGCCTACGGCTTCGACGAAGCCCGCGCCTGGCAGGCGGTGAATTTCTACCGCGAACGCTTCCGCGTCACCGGCCTGTACGAAAACCAGGTCTTCGCCGGCGTCATCGCGCTGCTCGAAACACTGGAGCAACAGGGCCGACATTTGTACATCGCCACGTCCAAACCCTGGGAGTTCGCCCGGGAAATCGCCCGCCACTTCGATTTCGCCAGGCACTTCAAGGTGATCTACGGCAGCGAACTCGATGGTACGCGGACCGACAAGGTGCAGCTGATCGCCCACATCCTGGAGCAGGAAGGGCTGGACCCTGCCAAGACCCTGATGATCGGCGACCGCAAGCACGACCTGATCGGTGCCCGCCGCAACGGTCTGGATTGCGCGGCGGTGGGCTATGGTTTCGGCTCGCGGGAAGAGCTGGCCCTGGAGAACCCGACGTATCACTTCGACACGTTGCAGGCGCTGCATGAGGCGTTCCTGCAAAACGGAGGATGAGTCGGTAACGATGCGGGCCATTCGCGGCCACTGGCCACTCCCACACAAGACTGCACGCAACCCTGTAGGAGCGGCCAGTGGCCGCGAATAAGCCCGCAAGCACCCTGCCAAACTACCCGCCTAACCGCACCAGTTCGGCCCTGCGCTCGTCCATCGGCAACTTGCCCAATGCGGCCGCATGCTCATAGAACGCGCGCCAATCCCCCCTTACTTGCCGGAACAAACCCGCGAACGCCGGCACCCATTGGTCATACAAGCCAAACGGCAGCAGCTTGGCATTGTTCATCGGCCCGTTGATCCAGGCATCGAAACGCTTGTCTCCCTGCCAAGGCCCATCGCGCAGTTGGCGATACTCGCGGCGCAGGCGCTTGAACTCGGCAGCCTTGCCCGTGCGCATGGCCTGTGCGGATAACGGTTGGGCGTACAGCGCAGCCAGGCGTTCGCGGGTCGCAAGCACCAGTGCGGTGAACTGGTCACGTTGCGCCATCAGCGTGCTTGCCACCGGCGGCAAGCCTCGCTGGGCAAGCCACTGCCGGGTGCCCTCCTGCTCGACGAAGGTGGCGAAGGACTCGTTGAATTCGGTGTCGTCTTTCACATACACACGCTGATGCGCCAGCTCGTGGAAGATCAGGGTGGCCAGACGCTCGTCGCCCCAACCGAGCATGGTGTTGAGAATCGGATCGTCGAACCAGCCCAGTGTCGAGTAGGCCTCGACGCCACCGACATACACGTCCCGGCCCGCCAGCTTCTGCAACGCCGCTTCGCCCCGAGCACCGGACTGACTGTAGTAACCGCGATAAGCCACGCAACCGGCAATGGGGAAGCAATGGGTCAACGGCGCCAGGGAAAACTCCGGTGTGGCGAACACGTTCCACACCACCAAGGGCCGACCGATGTCGGCGTACAGGCGATAGCTGCGGTTGTCCGGCAGATGCAAGTGCTCGCTGGCGAAGTCGCGGGCCGCCTGGGCACGCTGCAACTGCTCGCGCAGCCGCGGGTCGCGCGACGGATCGGCAAGGATCTGCACCACCGGCTCGCGTGCCTGCAACAGCTGCCACTGGCCCTGCATCAATTGGCCGTAATAGCCCGCGCTGCTGCAACCGTTGAGCAGGAACAACAGGCACAGGGGAACAAACAGGCGCAAACCGCGGTCGAGTGCGGCAAGAATGGAACGACGAACGACAACGAATTCATGCATGTGGTTTTCCATGGCCAGGCCCGCCAGCGAGCAGGTGTTATCGGCGCTGACCCTGCATCTTACGATCCCATGAGGAGAATTCCATGCGCGCATTGATCATTGCCGGCAGCCTGCTGACGCTTGCCGGCTGTGCCGGACTGCCCGATCCGGATCCAAACCAGGCCTGGATCGACCTTGCGGCCGACGATCACAACGCCCTGCACGCGACCCAGGTCGACGAGAAGGAATGGACCGACACACGTTATTTCGAAGTCGAGCCCGGCAGCCATGAGCTGACCGTACGCCTGCAATTCCCCGTGGAGCCAACCAATATCGGTCCGGTGCCGGCACCGCTGTGGCGCAACTGCGAATTGAACCTGACCTATGCAGGCTTCGATGCGGGGCAACGCTACTTCCTGGAAGCGGGCAGCGTCGGCTTCAGCCCTTGGGCCAAGCTTTATGACGAGCAGCGCAAGCTGGTCGGCCAGGCACAACCCGCCGGCTGCCAGAGCGCCTGAGCACAGGCGTGAACGCAGCCACTGGCCGGCGCCGGCTCGCGTCGCCGGCCCAAAGCTTCTAGACTCATTGCCAATTCGCCGACGGTTCTGTGCAGCCAAGGAATTCCCATGCGTGCCGTGTTCGCCTTGTTGACCTTTGCCACGCTCGCTGGCTGCGCCAACCCGCCGTTGCCCACCGTCGATCCGGGCAAAGCCTGGATCGACATGTTCACCACGACCGGGCGCCTGGTCATGGCGGAAAGTCTGGATGGCCGCAAGCTCAACGATGGGCGCTATTTCCAGGTGGATCCCGGAAGCCATGAGCTGGAAGTACGGTTTGATTACGAAATGTATGCCGGAGGCGGGCTGGTCAACGACCCGTTCGACCGTACCTGCTACCTGACCGTGCGCTATGACGGTTTCAAGGCTGGCGAACGCTACCGGTTGGAAGGCAGGGCGATTGCCATGCAAGCCAGTGCGCGGCTATATGATTCAAGCCGGCAGATCGTGGCCGAGGACCGGGCCATTCACTGTATCCCCTGACGGGGCTGCTTGAGCACGCTGCTATGCCCGCACAGCAGTGTAGTCAATCGTCATTCTTCTGATAGACGATCTTGCGGGTGCCGTTGTCGCAGGATCCTACGACCATGCTCGGGTCCTTGGCATCTAGGTTGTCGACAATTTCCAGTGTGTAGGAAGTAACGCCTTGGGCCTGGATCTTGGCCTCGATCTCAGCCTTGAGTTCCTCACACGGCTTAGGTGCGGCCATAGCCGTGGTTGCCAAAACACTGCACGCCATCGCCAAAATCAATCGTTTCATAGCTGAATTCTCCTGATGAGCTGGCAGTGTAAGGCAACCGGCAAGACGCTACCTCAAGATTCCAGAGTAGCGCTCAAGGTGATGTCGGCGTTCAATACTTTCGACACCGGGCAACCTTCCTTGGCCTTGTTGGCCAGCTCTTCGAACTTGGCCTGGTCGATGTTCGGGATCTTGGCCGACATGGTCAGCTTGATGGCGGTGATTGCAAAACCTTCGCCTTCCTTGTCCAGGCTGACTTCGGCGGAGGTCTTGATTTCATCGGGGGTGAAACCTTCGCCGCCCAGAATCATCGAGAATGCCATGGAGAAACAGCCTGCATGCGCTGCGCCGATCAGCTCTTCCGGATTGGTGCCCGGCTGGCCTTCGAAACGGGTGTTGAAGCCGTAGGGATTGCTTTTCAGAGCGCCGCTCTGAGTGGAAATCTCGCCCTTACCGGTTTTCAGATCGCCTTTCCAGACAGCCGATGCGGTTTTCTTGATGCTCATAAAAGCCTCCATGATGGGCGCGACGGGTTCGCGCGGTGTCATGTGTTCAGAGGGCAGGGCGCTGGGCAAGTTCAGCGCGATTCGGACAGCTGGCTATTGAATCCGGGCAAGATGCCCATACTGACTATTGATAAGAAATAAATATTCGGTAGCAAAGATGCGCGGGGCATCCCACCTGCCACATACCCACAGGATGCCATTGATCATGACCGTTTTGACCGATACGAAATACTCCGTCCTCGACCTTGTGCCCGTACGTGCCGACCATGGCCCGGCACGGTCGCTGCACAATGCCCTGGATCTGGCGCGCCATGCCGAAACCTGGGGCTATAACCGCTTCTGGGTGGCCGAGCACCACAACATGGACGGTATCGCCAGCTCGGCGACCTCCGTGCTGCTGGGCTATCTGGCCGGTGGCACGTCCTCGATCCGCATGGGCTCGGGCGGGGTGATGTTGCCCAACCATGCGCCGCTGGTGATCGCCGAACAATTCGGCACGCTGGAAAGTCTGTACCCGGGACGCATCGACCTGGGTCTGGGCCGCGCGCCTGGTTCAGACCAGATGACCGCGCGCGCGCTGCGCCGTGAACGCTCTGGCAGTGCCGACGATTTTCCCGACGACGTTCGCGAGCTGATGGCCTACCTGGGGCCTCGTACTCCTGATCAGAAAGTGATCGCCGTGCCGGGCAGCGGGACCAACGTGCCGATCTGGCTGCTGGGCTCGAGTCTGTTCAGTGCTCAGCTGGCAGGCATGTATGGCCTGCCCTATGCCTTCGCTTCGCATTTTGCGCCGCGTTACATGCATGAAGCGATCCGGGTCTACCGCGCTCACTTCAAGCCTTCCGAGGTGCTGGACAAGCCCTACGTGATGCTGGGCGTGCCATTGGTGGCCGCCGACAGCGACGAACACGCCGACTACCTGGCAACCTCGGTCTACCGCCGCATTCTCAACCTGATGCGTGGCCAGACCCTGGTGCAGCAGCCACCGGTCAAGAGCATGGAAGGGTTGTGGTTGCCCCATGAAAAGGCTGCGGTCGGGGACTTTCTAGGCCTGGCAGTGGTGGGGGGACCGGCGAAGGTCCGTGCCAAGCTTGAGGTGTTGCAGGAGCAGACGCAGGCGGACGAGCTGATTTTCACGTGCGATCTGTATGAACATGCCGATCGGCTCAGATCCTATGAGCTGTTGGCGCAGGTGATGAAAGGTTGAGCTTGCGGTGACCTGAGGTACTGCGTCGGCTGTTTCGCGGCCACTGACCGCTCCTACGGAGGGGGCGGTAGTGTGTCGGCTGTTTCGCGGCCGCTGACCGCTCCTACAGGGGACTGGATGTCCTGCGGGAGCGGGTCATGGCAGCGATGCCATCAGCGCTTGTAGACGATGGCCTTGGTGCCGCCTTCACATGAACCGACTACCTGGAAGCCCGCATCCGGGGTGACATTGTCGACCACTTCCAGCGTGTAACCCGACACGCCGTTGGCATCGATCTTCGCGGCGATTTCGCTCTTGAGCTCCTCGCACGGCTTGCCTGCAGCGAACACGCCGCTTGCCACGCTCAACAAACCCACAGCCAACAAAATTCGCTTCATCGCTTGCATCCTTGGTTTGGTACTGCCGCTTTAAGACAAACGGCGGATCGCCTGTGGTCAGGTCGATACGCCGGGAGTGTTTTGTAACTCAACCTATGGCATTCGGCCAGTCGGAAGATTCCGTGTTTTCTGTCAGCTATTTTGGATACGGAAGCCAACTTTCAGAGTGACCTGGAAATGAGCCACTCGACCATCCTCGATATGACCACGGGTTTCGGTCACTTCGAACCACTCCATTTTCTCGATGCTCTTGCTCGCTTCGGCCAATGCGTTGTTGATGGCGTCTTCGATGGTGGTGGTCGAGGAACCGACCAGTTCGACTTTCTTGTACGTGTGGTGATCGCTCATGGTGCTCTCCAGTGGATGGACTACGAAAGGTTGTCTACCTGTGTGGGGATTTCTGCGCTAAAAGTTCATACGCACTGCACTTTCATCCTGCCGCGCAGTCGGAATCTACACACGCTATTCACCACAACGAAGGAGAGATACCCATGGCAATTTCGACCCGCAAGGCCTCGCTGCAAAGCATGGAAGCAGAAATCGAAAGTCTGCTGCGCTCCCTGGAAAGCCTGAAGGAAGATTCCACCGAGGAGTCGCGCAAGACCCTCAAAGCGCTGAAGGCCAATGCCGAGACCGCGCTGAGCCACTCGCGTAGCCTGATCAGCGATGCGTACGAAGAAGTGAAGGTCAAGACCAAGGAAACCGGTATCGCTACCCGTGACTACGCTCAAGAGCACCCTTGGGCCGCAGCTGGCGTCGCCGTCGGCGCACTGGGCCTGATCGCCGCTTACCTGATGTGCAATCGCAGCAACTAATCGACCTGGCGCGCCAGCTCTTGCTTGAGCCATAGCGCCAGTTGTCGGGCGCGCCCATCCGAGGCGCGCCGTGGGACCCAAAGCGCCAGCCGCGCCGGGGTTTGCGTAAACCCCCAAGGCGCGGCCAAGCGCCCGGCACGCAGGTCGTCGACCACCAGCGGTTCGGGTGCGATGGCAATGCCCAGTCCGGCCACCGCCGCCTCCAGCAAATAATACAAATGCTCGAACCCTTGTCCCAGGCTCAACGTCTCGGGGTCCAGATCGTTGCGCCTTGCCCAACTGGGCCAGGCCTGTGGCCGCGACGTGGTGTGCAGCAGGGCGTGCTCGAGCAGGTCAGCGGCAGCACCTCCCTGCAATGCGTCGAATCCCGAAAAGCGCGGGCTGAGCACCGGGCCGATACGCTCTTCGGCCAGCTCGAAGACGTCCATGTCGGCAGGCCATGGCGGTTCGGCGAACATCAACAAGGCGTCCAGACCAGGACGGCGCGGATCCAGATCACCTTCACCGGCCGACAGGTGCAGGCGCAAATCCGGCAGGTCGCTGTTCAATCGACCCAGACGCGGGATGAACCAGCGCGCCAGCAGGCTTCCCGAGCAGCCCAGGACGAACGGCGCCTGAGCCTGGGCCTGACTCAATTCCGCACAGACCAGACGCAGGCGTTCGAAAGCCTCGGCGCTGGCATCACGTAGCCGACTGCCGGCATCTGTGAGTTTCAGGCCACGCCCCTGCTTGACGAACAGTGCGATGCCCAGGTGCTCTTCGAGCAACTTCAATTGGCGACTGACGGCGCCGTGGGTCACGCTAAGCGATTCAGCCGCCTTGCTGACGCTGTTGAGGCGGGCAGTGGCTTCGAATGCCTTGAGGGCATTCAGCGGGGGCAGGTCACGGCTCATGGTAATGTGAGAAATCCTGACAGGTTGCTCAGATCTTATCGGTTTTCCTGAGCGGCTGTCATGGGTACAGTAGTGACATCGCCCTTTCATTTCCCCTGGAGCTTCGCATGACCCAGAGCAATCTTCGCAGTGGCCCGGACAGCAACGGCCTGTTCGGCGCCTTCGGCGGCCGCTACGTCGCCGAGACCCTGATGCCGCTGGTGCTTGAGCTGGCTCGGGAATACGAAGCGGCCAAGGCCGATCCCGAGTTTCTCGAGCAGGTCGCCTACTTCCAGCGCGACTATATCGGCCGGCCCAATCCGTTGTATTTCGCCGAGCGCCTGACCGAACATTGCGGCGGGGCGAAAATCTACTTCAAGCGCGAAGAACTCAACCATACCGGCGCACACAAGGTGAACAACTGTATCGGCCAGGTGCTGCTGGCCAAGCGCATGGGCAAGAAGCGTCTGATCGCCGAAACCGGTGCCGGCATGCACGGCGTGGCCACGGCCACCGTGGCCGCGCGCTTCGGTCTGCCTTGTGTGATCTACATGGGTGCCACCGACATTGAGCGCCAGCAGGCGAACGTGTTTCGCATGAAACTGCTGGGCGCCGAAATCGTGCCGGTCACTTCCGGCACCGGCACCTTGAAAGACGCCATGAACGATGCCCTGCGTGACTGGGTCACCAATGTCGACGACACCTTCTACCTGATCGGTACCGTGGCCGGCCCACATCCGTATCCAGCGATGGTGCGCGACTTCCAGTCGATCATCGGCAAGGAAACCCGCGAGCAGATGCAGGAGAAGGAAGGTCGTCTGCCCGACAGCCTGGTCGCCTGCGTCGGCGGTGGTTCCAATGCCATGGGCCTGTTCCACCCCTTCCTGGATGACAGCAGCGTGGAGATCATCGGTGTCGAAGCTGCCGGCCATGGCGTGGGTTCGGGCAAGCACGCCGCCAGCCTCAACGGTGGCGTTCCCGGTGTACTGCACGGCAATCGCACCTATCTGCTGCAGGACGACGATGGGCAGATCACCGACGCGCACTCCATCTCGGCTGGCCTGGACTACCCCGGTATCGGTCCTGAACACGCCTGGTTGCACGAAATCAAGCGGGTGAACTACACCAGCATCACCGATGAAGAGGCGTTGGCTGCGTTCCATGCCACCTGCCGCCTTGAAGGCATCATCCCAGCGCTGGAAACCGCTCACGCCCTGGCCGAAGCCATGAAGCGTGCGCCGACGCTGCCTGCCGACCACTTGATGGTGGTGTGCCTGTCGGGCCGCGGCGACAAGGACATGCAAACCGTGATGAGCCATATGGGCGCCCAGGGCGCAAAGGAGACACTGGCATGAGCCGCCTCGAACAACGCTTTGCCGAACTCAAGGCCGAAGGCCGCGCTGCCCTGGTCACCTTCGTCACCGCTGGCGACCCGGGCTACGACGCTTCCCTGGCGATCCTCAAGGGCCTGCCAGCCGCCGGTGCGGATGTCATCGAACTGGGCATGCCGTTCACCGATCCGATGGCCGACGGCCTGGCCATCCAGCTGGCAACCCTGCGGGCACTGAACGCCGGTCAGACGCTGGCGAAAACCCTGCAGATGGTTCGTGAATTCCGCGTCGAAAACAGCACCACACCCATCGTGCTGATGGGCTACTACAACCCGATTCACCGCTTCGGCGTCGAAGCCTTCGTGGCCCAGGCCAAGGAAGCCGGTGTCGACGGCCTGATCATCGTCGACCTGCCGCCCGAACACGACGGCGAATTGGCCACCCCGGCGCAAGCCTCGGGTATCGACTTCATCCGCCTGACCACGCCGACCACCGACGACGCCCGCCTGCCGCGAGTGCTGGAGCGCAGCTCCGGCTTCGTCTACTACGTTTCGGTGGCCGGCGTGACCGGTGCCGGCTCGGCCACCACCGAGCACGTTGGCGGTGCCATCGAGCGACTGCGTCGCCACACCGACCTGCCGATCAGCGTCGGCTTCGGCATCCGCACGCCCGACCAGGCTGCCGCCATCGCCCGTCTGGCCGATGGCGTGGTGGTTGGCTCGGCGCTGGTGGACAAGATCGCCCATGCCCAGCACCACGGCCAGGCGGTGGAAGATGTGCTGTCGCTGTGCAGTCAACTGGCGCAGGGCGTACGTAAGGCTCGTGTCAGCTGAAGGTAAAGATTCCAATACAGAGGAATTAGCCCCTATTTCATGGGATTAATCGACAAGACGAAGGGGTATCGAACCTGTGTTCGATACCCCTTTTTGCTGTTTGCAGGGGGTTTTTAACTGATATGTAACGAGTCTGCCGTCAGATCACTGCGGCTTTAGCAATCGCACTCTCGTACCTAGTCTTTAGTGCGCGCGTGAGGCGGTGATAGTCCTCTGGATAGGTGATTCTGGGCGGCTATCTATGATGTAGGCGAGCCACATGACTTCGTCGACTCGCACTGATTACATAAACCCAGGCGGCAGCTTACCTGTGCAAGCATCATGTTGTGTGGCATGAAAGGTGAGCGTCGTCCAATGTGAACGATCCTCGATCTTTCCGGGATAACCGAATCGGTAGGTAAGTGCCACAAAACCGAGACACATGAACGCGGAGGCGTCTTTCAGGCCCCATGTGGAATAGGGCATATTTTTATACGCTGTACAAATGAGTGCAGGAGAATGACCCTCATTACGCACACAGTTGCCATTGGCATGATTGAAGATCTCTTCAATCACTGCGGGGGTGGAGATGGAGAAATACCGTTCAGCCATGCGAGCACCTTCCGCCTCATCCAAAATCCGTGGATCCGAATAGTCTCTTATCCTGATTACCGTCTCAGTAAATATATTGAAATATTCGGCTGGAATTTTAATGGGGGGAGGCAGCTCAGATAGATAGCACCCGGAAAGCGAGCTGACCAGAAGTACAAGTAGTAGAGTACGGCACATACAGGATTAGATCCATTGATTAGATAATGCTATCCTAAATTTTTTTGGTATAGAGCGAAATCGGATGATTCCTATATAACTGTCATCCAAGTCCGAAATCTGATTTCTTTATCTGCATACCTATGATAGTCAATATTCAATTCGTTGATAAAAGGTATCGAGTTAGCTGCGGCACGCCTCGGGGCATGATCTGATTGAAATCACCTGCAATAACAACCTTGCTGTACTGCCCGTCCTTATAGTACGGGCCTTGGTCAACGAGGTAGGCATCAACTCCAATTTCGCCGCTATATGTTCTAACCGCATAATGCCATGCGCGTAACGAGTGCCGCTCAGAGGTACCGATGGCGACAGCTCGTTGGGTCATTCGATCGGTGGCAAGTCCATGGAGCTCTGCCATGACTTCACCGCTTGGATGACGCAACACCCAAAAATTATGGCTCCATAACCCCAAGATGTTATGAGAGCGTGCTTCAATTGCATAGTGACCAGACATTTTTTTAAACCTAGTGAGTTCATAGAGTCACTGACTTCTTGGTTAGAGTCAGTGATTCAAGCTTCACGCTTCGGCCATTAAAAATGAGTATAGATAACTAATTTTTTGGTGCTTTCTCCTCTACCAAAATAGGATGCATATAGATAAGCGCTCCATCACCGTTGCGCCTGTTCCTCGATCACCCAATCCAGAAACCGTTGCACCATTTGCCCGCGGCGCTTGCGCTGCGGGACAACCACGTAATAGCCCAAGGCTGACGTTGCGCTGCCCTGGATGGGGCGGCACAGCAGCTCTTGATCCAGCAGCGCATCGACTAGGTGGCGCCAGCCGATGGCTACCCCCTGGCCAGCGATGGCTGCCTGGATCAGCAGGGTGTAGTTGTCGAAGCGCAGTTGACCGGGGGCGGGCACGCCCGGAATGTGCAGCGCGCGAAACAGATTGTTCCAGTCGAACCACTGGCTGCTGCTCTCACCGCGCAGGTGCAGCAATGGCAACTCGATCCAGGCGTCCAGAGCCAACGGCTGGCGGTAACCGGCCAACAGGCGCGGGCTGCACACCGGATACACCTCTTCGTTGAACAACCAATGACTTTCACCCTGGCGAAAACGACCGTCGCCGAACAACACGGCGACGTCGATATCCGGGCGCAGCAGGGCATGGCTGCGCTCGCTGGTGACCAGGCTGACATCGACCTGTGGATAACGCTGGTGAAAGCGGTGCAGCCGAGGCATCAACCAATACGCTGCGAAGGCGAAGTCGGTGGACACCTGCAACACCTCGTGCTGGGTCTGCGCGGTGATTGTCTGCAGGCCGTCGTCGATGCGTTGCAGGCCGGCCTGAACGGCTTCGAACAGCGCATGCCCGGCATCGGTGAGGGCAATGCCGCGGTAGATACGGTCGAAAAGGCGGGTGGCCAACTGTTCTTCCAGGCGCTTGATCTGCTGGCTGATGGCCGGCTGTGTCGTGCCCAATTCAACGGCCGCAGCAGTGAAGCCGCGCAGGCGCGCAGCCGACTCGAAGGCACGCAGCAGATCGAGGGACAGTGCGCCGATATTTTCATACATAAGCTGGGCTTATCCTAAGCATTGTCGATAGCGGGCTTTACCAGTCGGGGCATGGGCCGCATTCTGGATTGACGCAATCTCGCATTACTTCCGACTATGGAATGCCCTGAGCCGATGAAGCGCAAGAACATTCTTTTCATCATGGCCGATCAGATGGCCGCCCCTCTGTTGCCGATCTACGCAGCGTCTCCCATCAAGCTGCCGAACATCAACCGCCTGGCCGAAACCGGCGTGGTGTTCGATGCCGCCTACTGCAACAGCCCGCTGTGCGCGCCGTCGCGTTTCACCTTGGTCAGTGGGCAGTTGCCGAGCAAGATCGGCGCCTACGACAACGCCGCCGACTTTGCCGCCGACGTGCCCACCTACGCCCACTATCTGCGCCGCCTGGGTTATCGCACGGCGCTGTCGGGAAAGATGCATTTCTGCGGCCCTGACCAACTGCACGGTTACGAGGAACGCCTGACCAGCGATATCTATCCCGCCGACTATGGCTGGGCCGTCAACTGGGACGAACCCGACGTGCGCCCCAGCTGGTATCACAACATGTCCTCGGTGCTGCAGGCCGGCCCCTGTGTGCGCACCAATCAGCTGGATTTCGATGAAGAAGTGGTGTTCAAGGCCCAGCAGTACCTGTTCGATCACATTCGCCAAGACGGCGACCAGCCTTTCTGTCTGACGGTGTCGATGACCCACCCGCACGATCCCTACACCATTCCCAAGCCGTTCTGGGACCTGTACCGCGACGAAGACATTCCCCTGCCGCAGAACGTGCCGAGCCAGGCCGAACTGGACCCGCATTCGCAACGCTTGCTCAAGGTCTATGACCTGTGGGACAAACCCTTGCCTGTGGACAAGATCCGCGACGCACGCCGCGCCTATTTCGGCGCGTGCAGCTACATCGATCACAACGTCGGCAAGCTGATGCAGACCCTGGAAGAAACCGGGCTGGCCGACGACACCATCATCGTCTTCTCCGGCGATCACGGTGACATGCTTGGCGAGCGTGGGCTCTGGTACAAGATGCACTGGTTCGAAATGGCCGCGCGGGTGCCGCTGCTGGTTTGCGCACCAGGGCAGTTCAAGGCAGGGCGGGTGTCGGCCGCGGTGTCCACCGCCGATCTGCTGCCGACCTTCGTCGAGCTGGCCGGCGGCGAACTGGAGCCCGGTCTGCCACTGGACGGTCGGTCGCTGGTGGCCCATCTGCAAGGTGGGGCGGGTCACGACGAAGTATTTGGTGAGTACATGGCCGAGGGCACCAATAGTCCACTGATGATGATTCGCCGCGGCGCGATGAAATTCATCTACAGCGAACGCGACCCTTGCCTACTCTATGACGTGGACAACGACCCACACGAACGTGAAGACCTGAGCCAGTCACCCCCACACCGGGCACTGTTCGAGGCTTTCCTGAGCGAAGCCCGCTTTAAATGGGACATGCCGGCGATACACCAACAAGTGCTCGCCAGCCAGCGCCGACGCCGTTTCGTGGCCAGTGCGTTGACCCAGGGCAAGCTGAAGAGCTGGGATCACCAGCCACTGGTGGACGCCAGTCAGCAATACATGCGCAACCACATCGACCTCGACGACCTGGAGCGCAAGGCACGTTATCCACAACCCTGCCCATCACATTAGAAGCTCCGAGGGGAAGTCCGCATGAAGGTCACCATGAAGATATCCACAGCCCTGGCTGCCGGTTGGCTCGCCGTATCCGCTACTGCAGCGCTCGCCGACGATCAACGGTGTGCGACCGTGAAAATGGCCGATCCTGGCTGGAGCGACATTGCAGCCACCAACGCGCTTGCCAGCCTGGTGCTGGAAGGCATGGGCTACACGCCCAAGATCGATACCCTGGCGGTGCCCATCATCTTCGGCGGGCTCAAGGATGGCCAGGTGGATGTGTTTCTTGGTAACTGGATGCCGGCTCAGCAAGGCTTCTACGACAAGTTCGTGGCCAACGGCGACGTGGTGCAGTACGCCAAGAACCTGGACGGCACCGAGTTCACCCTGGCGGTTCCCGAGTACGTCTACGACGCCGGGGTCAAGGACTTCGCCGACCTGGACAAGCATGCCGACCAGTTCGGCAAGAAGATCTACGGGATCGGCTCGGGCGCGCCTGCCAACCTGTCATTGGCCGAGATCATCAAGAAGGACGAGTTCGGCCTGGGTGACTGGAAGCTGGTGGAGTCCAGCGAGCAGGCGATGCTGACCGAGGTCAATCGCAACGTGAAGAAGAAGTCGTTCGTGGTCTTCCTCGGCTGGACGCCGCACCCGATGAACGTGCAGATCAAGCTCAAGTACCTGACCGGCGGGGAGAAGTATTTCGGCTCCACCGGGACCGTGCACACCCTTACGCGCAAGGGTTATGCCGAAGCCTGCCCGAACACCGGCAAGCTGCTCAGCAACCTGGTGTTCACTCAGGAGATGGAAAACGGAATCATGGCCGATGTGGCCAACAACAAGAAAACCAGCGCGCAGGCAGCACAGGCTTGGTTGAAAGCCAATCCGGCGGTGCTGGAGAAGTGGCTGGACGGCGTGAAAACCCTGGATGGCAAGGATGCGCTGCCGGCGGTGCGCGCGAAGCTTTGATGTTGCGAGCTTTGATTTGATGGGTGTCAGTGACATCCATCAATCAACCCACCGCCATCTCCCGCCGCAGCCGGCTCAGCACCGGCGCCGTATCCACGGCTACACCGCGCCAGTAGGTGAAGGCTTCCGCCGCCTGCTCGACCAGCATGCCGAAACCATCCAGCGACAGCCGCGCGCCGTGTTCGCTGGCCCAGCGACAGAACGGCGTCGGCTCCTTGCCGTACATCATGTCGTAGCAGACCGTCACCCCAGGCTCGATCAGGCTGCTGGCAATCGGCGGCAGATCGCCTGCCAGGCTCGCCGACGTGGCATTGATGATGATATCCACAGGCTCTTCCAGCCAATCGAAGCCACTGGCTGCAACCGGGCCCAGGTCAGCGAACAACTGCGCCAGCTGTTCGGCTTTTTCGACCGTACGGTTGGCGATCACCAGCGACAGCGGTCGTTGCTCGAGCAATGGCTCGATCACCCCTCGCACCGCACCACCGGCACCCAGCAACAGAATGCGTTTGCCTTGCAAGGTCACATCGGCGTTGTCGACCAGATCGCGCACCAACCCCACGCCATCGGTGTTGTCGCCGCGCAGGCCGCCATCTGGCAGACGGCTGAGCATGTTCACCGCGCCGGCACGCTGCGCGCGTGGGGTCAGCACGCTGCACAGGCTGAAAGCCTGCTCCTTGAACGGCACAGTAACGTTGGCGCCCAGGCCTTCCTTGAAAAAGCCCAGGGCACAGCTGGTGAAGCCATCGATGGGCGCCAGCAGCGTGCTGTAGTCCAACGCCTGGCCGGTCTGCTCGGCAAACAACCGGTGAATGGCCGGTGACTTGCTGTGGCCCACTGGGTTGCCGAATACCACGTAACTGTCCATGCGAAACGGTTCCTGAATCAAAGGGCGGGGGCTGGTGCCAGCCAGTCGCGATCCTGCAGAAAATACTCGGTGAGCCGCGCTTCCTCGCTGCCGGGCTCGGCCTTCCAGTCGTAGCCCCAGCGCACTTGCGGTGGCAGCGACATGAGGATCGATTCGGTCCGGCCTCCCGACTGCAGGCCGAACAGCGTACCGCGGTCGTAGACCAGGTTGAACTCGACGTAGCGGCCGCGGCGGAATTCCTGGAATTCACGCTGCTGCGCGGTGTAGGCCATGGCCTTGCGATGCTGCACGATGGGCAAATAGGCGTCGATGAAGGCATCGCCGATGGCGCGCATGAAGGCGAAGCTTTTGTCGAAATCCCACTCGTTGAGGTCATCGAAGAACAAACCGCCGACACCGCGCGGCTCGCCACGGTGCTTGAGGTGGAAGTACCGGTCGCACCAGGCTTTGTAGCGCGGGTAGACATCGGCGCCAAAGG
This sequence comes from Pseudomonas rhizosphaerae, assembly GCF_000761155.1. Taxonomy (NCBI): domain Bacteria; kingdom Pseudomonadati; phylum Pseudomonadota; class Gammaproteobacteria; order Pseudomonadales; family Pseudomonadaceae; genus Pseudomonas; species Pseudomonas rhizosphaerae. Next base: position 3,606,899 of record NZ_CP009533.1, read on the forward strand.
GCTCGCAGGCCTGCTGCGCCACGCGGTGCCAGTGGATGCAGTCTTCCTCGTGGGCGTAGTAGGGCGTCAGGTCGAAGCCACCACCGAACCACCAGACCGCTTCTTCGCCTTCCTTTTCGGCAATGAAGAAACGCACGTTGGCATGGGACGTGGGCACATGCGGGTTGTGCGGGTGAATCACCAGGGACACGCCCAGCGCCTCGAAACCACGGCCGGCCAGTTCCGGGCGATGGGCGCTGGCCGACGGCGGCAGGCCACTGCCGAACACATGGGAAAAATTGACCCCGCCTTTTTCGATCAACTCACCGTCGGCAATCACCCGGGTACGACCGCCGCCGCCCGCAGGACGCGTCCAGGCATCTTCGACGAACTGCGCGCCGCCGTCTTCGGCCTGCAAGGCGTGGCAGATTCGGTCCTGCAGATCGAGTAGATAGGCTTTTACGGCCTCGGTGCGGGTAGTCATGGCATCACCTTGGAGAAGGGCAAATACCGCCAGCGGCCTGCGTGCACGCCTGACCGGCGATCAAGTCGGCGCGTAGCATAGCATCGCTCACCGCCTGCGGCAGTTGACGCCGATCAAGCAAAGGCGTCCGATAGGCCTTCGCCCAACGACAGCAGGAGTGAACAGATGGCAAAGCGTATCCAGTTCGGTTCCACCGGCGGCCCGGAAGTGCTTGAGTTCGTCGACTTCGAGCCCAGGCAACCGGGCCCGCAGGACATTCGCGTACGCAATCACGCCGTGGGCGTGAACTACATCGACAACTATTTCCGCAGCGGCCTGTACCCCACGCCACAACTGCCATCGGGCCTGGGCACCGAGGCGGCCGGCGTGGTGGAGGCAGTGGGCAGCGAGGTAGATGGCTTCAAGGTCGGCGACCGTGTGGCCTACGCGGGCGGCCCCCTGGGCGCCTACAGCGACCTGCACGTGCTGCCGGCGGCCATGGCCGTGCACCTGCCACAGAGCATCAGCTTCGAACAGGCTGCAGCAGTGATGCTAAAGGGCCTGACCGTGCAATACCTGTTGCGTCAGACCTACAAGGTCGAGGCCGGGGAAACCATCCTGTTCCATGCCGCAGCTGGCGGGGTCGGCTCGCTGGCCTGCCAGTGGGCGGCGGCGTTGGGCGTGAAGCTGATCGGCACGGTCAGCTCGCCCGCCAAGGCCGAGCGGGCCAAGGCACTGGGGGCCTGGGAAGTGATCGACTACAGCCACGAGGATGTGGCCAAGCGGGTTATGGAGTTGACCGACGGCAAGAAATGCCCAGTGGTCTACGACGGCGTCGGCAAGGACACCTGGGAAACGTCGCTGGATTGTCTGCAGCCGCGTGGCCTGATGGTCAGCTTCGGCAATGCTTCGGGCGCGGTCAGTGGGGTCAATCTGGGCATTCTGTCGCAGAAAGGCTCGCTGTACGTCACCCGTCCGACCTTGGCCAGCTATGCGGTGCCCGGTGCGGTACAGGGCATGGCCGACGAGCTGTTCGAAATGATCGCCAGCGGCAAGCTCAAGGTCGATGTCAGCCAGCAGTACCCGTTGAGCGATGCCGCCAAGGCGCAGACGGCCCTGGCCGCACGCGAGACAGTGGGCTCGACCATCCTGCTACCGTGAAACTGCGCAGGGGGCCGCACGCTGACGGCTCCCTGGCCAGATTCAGGGCCAGAGTCAGGGCCTGATTACCTCACCGGTGATCAGGTCGCGGATCACGCTCGGGCTCTTCCGCCCGCCCAGCGCGCCTCCCAGCACCAGGTCGACTTCGCCACGGAAATACTGCTCCACGCGCAGGCGGCTGCGGGCAGCCGGACGGCCCTGGCGATTGGCCGAGGTCGAGACGAGCGGCCCTACCAGCGCACACAGCTCCCGCACCTGCGGATGATCGCTCACCCGCAGCGCCACCGACTCATGGACACCGGTGATCCATTCGGGCAGCAGGCCCTGGTGAGGCACCAGCCAGGTGTTCGGGCCGGGCCAGGTACTGGCCATGCGGTCGATCCACTCTTCGGGAAAATCCTCGAACAGAAAGTCGAACTGACGAATGTTGTCGGCGACCAGGATCAAGCCTTTGTCAGCCGAGCGCTCCTTGATGGCCAGGAGGCGATAGACCGCCTCCTCGTCCCACGGATCGCACCCCAAACCCCAGACAGCTTCGGTAGGGTAGGCAATCACCGCGCCCGCTCGGATCTCGCGCGCCGCTTGTTGCACACGCCAACTGCTCACCATCTGCTGTCACTCCCATTGGAAACTGCCGCCAGTGTACTTAGCTGGCCCGTGCAAACCAACGCCCCGCCTGACTGACAACCCGCCCCTGCAGTTCCAGCTCGGTGAGTTGCGCCATTACCCGCGGTAATGGCCATCCCAGGGCGATGGCCAGGCCTTCGGTGGTGTGCGCTGCTGCCACCAACGCGGCCAGTAGCGGATCCTGGGATCGTTGCGGTGCCGGCGACGAGGCGGGCGGCAGGCGCTGCCAACCCTGCAAGCCTTCGAGGATGTGATCGATGGTCTCGACCAACTGGGCACCGTCGCGGATCAACTGGTGGCAGCCGCGCGCGCCAGGATGATGAATCGAACCCGGCAGCGCCCACACCTCGCGGCCATGTTCGGCGGCCAGCCGCGCGGTAATCAGCGAGCCGCTGGCCGGGCTGGCCTCTATCACCAGCACGCCCAGCGACAAGCCACTGATGATGCGGTTGCGGCGGGGAAAGTTGCCCGGCTGCGCCTGTGCGTGGAGGGGAAACTCTGAAACCAGCGCGCCACCGGCCTCGACAATGGCCTGAGCCAGCGCGCGATGCTTCTGTGGATAAAGTTTTTCCAGGCCGGTGCCCAGTACTCCGACCGTGTGCCCGCCCACGTCCAGCGCACCTTGATGGGCAGCACCATCCACGCCCAGGGCAAGGCCGCTGGTGATCGTGAATCCCGCGCCTGCCAGGCTGCGAGAGAAGGCCCGGGCATTGTCCAATCCCGGCGGCGAAGCGCGGCGACTGCCCACCACGGCGACCTGCGGCTTTTCCAGTACGCTGGGGTCGCCGCGCACGAACAACAGTGGTGGGGGATCGGCGATTTCCTTGAGCAGGGCGGGGTAGTCAGGCTGGTCCCACATCAACAAATGCTGGTGCGGATGCTCTAGCCAGGTCATTGCAGCGGCTGCATCGCGATGGATGGCAGGGTCGCGACGCGCCTGGGCGCTGGCATCGCTGCAGCCTGCACCGCGCCATTGCGCGACCGAGGCATCGAGTGCCGAACGTGCGCTGCCGAAGTGCGCGACAAGCGTGTGGAAGCGTTGCGAGCCGATGTCCGGGAGCAATTGCAGGCGCAGGCGCGCCTCGAGTTCGGAACAGGTGTACGGGTTTGTATCGAAGAGCGGCATCCGATCATCCTTGAATCGGCAGGCCCGCAGACAGCTGGACAAGCTGTGGATAACTCTGTGCACAAAAGTATCGGAGCATGCCTGGGCAATATTGCGCGCCCAGGTACCGGCTTTCGACTACGGGTTGCCTACCTTGTCCATCACTGCCAACGAGCGGTTGGCGTTGAGGATCAAACCATAGCTCAGCTTTTCGTAAGTGCGGAACACCATGAGCAATCCGGAACGCTCGTCGGGGACCTTGACCTGCTCGCCGGTAATACGATCGCGCACTGTCTCGCCGGTCTTGTACACCGCCAGGACGTTGCCCTCGCGCAGCCCGTCGCGGGTTCCGCGGTTCAAGGTGACCACATCGTACTTGCCGATCTGTGTAACACCCCGTGGCACATCAATGATCACGCCATGGATGTCAGACTGCGGCGCGCTGGGGAAAAATGTCGAATTGACCGCTCGTTGTTCATCGCTGAACAGCCGGTCGCCCAAGCGGACCTCTTCGCGCGAGCGTTGCAGGACCAGCGTAGAGATATCGCCTTCGGTGGCGACGATTTCGCCACCGCCGATATTGTCGGCGTTGATGCCCAGAAACTCTTGGGTATCAGGGTCGGTGTAGACCTTGCCCTGGCGGAAGATGCCGTAGACCGACTGCGCCGGATCGAATGCGCCACGCGCATAGATGCGGTCGCCGATGCCGCTGAGTACGCGCTCGGCGTTGCCCGCCACGATGTAGGGTGCGGCATTGAATGCCTCAGCCGAATCCATGATGCGGTTGGTCAGCAGGAAGCTGTTGATCGATTCCAACGGAATACTGGGAATGGCTTCTGCCACGGGTGTGGTGCGCACCTTGGGCGAAAGCTTGATGGTGCCGCGCGAGGCGCCACGCTCGATCATCAGCTGCGGCTGGCCGTCGACGAAGCCGAGCACCAGCGAGTCGCCGGGGTAGATCAGGTCGGGGTTGGCGATCTGCGGATTGGCGTGCCAGAGCTGCGGCCACTGCCACGGCTGGCGCAGAAACTTTCCGGAAATATCCCACAACGTATCGCCACGGACCACGGTGTAGCGCTGCGGGTAGCCGTCCTTGAGCTGCACCTGCGCCTGCGCCAGGCCGGCCATTGCCAGCATCAGCAGGGCGAGTAGTGATTTCCTCATGCCGTGAATCCCTTTATCATGTCTGCTCACGCGAAATAACGACTTTACCTCACAGTGCAGCACATACGCATATGGCTATTTTAAACATCCTCGAATTTCCAGACCCGCGCCTGCGTACCGTCGCCAAGCCGGTCACGGTGGTGGACGACAGCGTTCGCCAGCTCGTCGATGACATGTTTGAAACCATGTACGACGCGCCTGGCATCGGTTTGGCCGCTACCCAGATCAACGTGCACAAGCGCATCGTGGTCATGGACCTGTCCGAAGATCGCAGCGAACCGCGGGTGTTCATCAACCCCGAGTTCGAATCGCTGACCGACGAGATGGACCAGTATCAGGAAGGGTGCCTGTCGGTGCCCGGCTTCTACGAGAACGTCGATCGTCCGCAGAAAGTCAAGGTCACGGCGCTGGATCGCGACGGCAAGCCCTACGAGTTGATCGCCGAAGGCCTGCTGGCCGTGTGCATTCAGCACGAGTGCGATCACCTCAACGGCAAGCTGTTCGTCGACTACCTGTCCAACCTCAAGCGCGACCGCATCAAGAAAAAGCTGGAAAAACTGCACAAGCAGCAAGCCTGACTTCGGTGCCCCTGTAGGAGCGGCCAGTAGCCGCTAACAACGCACCCCGGTGCGTCAGGAAGGGCCCCTTGCGGCTGCTAGCCGCTCCTACCAAGGGTTGCGGCCCACCTCCAACAGCGAGAACTCCATGCGCATCGTCTTCGCGGGCACTCCCGAGTTTGCCGCCGAACACCTCAAGGCCCTGCTGGCCACCTCCCACGATATCGTCGCCGTGTACACCCAGCCGGATCGCCCGGCGGGACGCGGGCAGAAACTCATGCAAAGTCCGGTCAAGCAATTGGCCCTGGAGCACGGCATCCCCGTGCTGCAGCCAGCGACGCTGCGCGACCCGCAGGCACAGGCCGAACTGCGTGAACTGGCACCGGACCTGATGGTGGTGGTCGCCTACGGACTGATCCTGCCGCAGGCGGTGCTGGATATTCCGCCGCTGGGCTGCATCAACAGTCATGCCTCGCTGCTGCCACGCTGGCGCGGTGCAGCGCCGATCCAACGGGCGGTGCAGGCTGGCGATGCGCTGAGCGGCGTCACCGTGATGCGCATGGAGGCCGGTCTGGATACGGGCCCGATGCTGCTCAAGGTCAGTACCCCGATCGATGCCCACGACACCGGCGGCAGCCTGCACGATCGGTTGGCGCAGCTGGGTCCGCCGGCTGTGGTCCAGGCCATTGCCGAGCTGGCCGCCGGCACTTTGCACGGCGAGATCCAGGACGACAGCCTGGCCAACTATGCGCACAAGCTGGACAAGAACGAAGCACGCATCGATTGGAGCCAGCCGGCCGAAGTACTCGAGCGCCTGGTACGGGCGTTTTTTCCCTGGCCGATCTGCCACAGTACCCTGAACGGCGAGGCACTCAAGGTCTTGGCCGCCGAGGTGGACGAGGGCAGTGGCCAGCCGGGTGAAATTGTCCAAGTCAACAAGGACGGGCTGACCGTCGCCTGCGGTGTACAGGCGTTGCGCCTGACCCGCCTGCAGTTGCCGGGCGGCAAGCCGTTGAACTTCAGCGATCTGTTCAACAGCCGCCGCGATCGCTTCGTGGTCGGCACGGTACTGGGCCAATGAACCCGCGTCTGGCGGCCGCCCGCGCCCTGGCGACGGTGCTCAGCGGCAAGGCCTCGCTCAACAGCTCTCTGCCCAAGGAGCTGGACAAGGTCGAGGCCCGCGACCGTGGCCTCGTCCAGGACCTGGCCTTCGGCACGGCGCGCTGGCAGCCACGTCTCGATGCGCTGGCGGAACGCTTGCTGCAAAAGCCGTTCAAGGCCGCCGATGCCGATGTGCATGCCTTGCTGCTGGTAGGCCTCTACCAACTGCTCTATACCCGTGTGCCGGCCCATGCGGCGATCGGTGAAACGGTCGGCTGTGCCGACAAGCTGAAAAAACCTTGGGCCAAGGCGCTGCTCAATGCCGTGCTGCGACGCGCCCAACGCGAGAGCGACGCGATTCTGGCCGAACTCGAACGCGATCCGGTAGTGCGCACCGCCCACCCGCGCTGGTTGCAGAAATCGCTGAAAGCCTTCTGGCCAGAGCAGTGGGAAGCCATCTGCGCTGCCAACAACGCCCATCCGCCGATGATCCTGCGGGTCAACCGCCGCCAGCATGACCGCGATGCCTACCTGGGCCTGCTGGCCGAGCAGGGCGTAGCCGCGCAGGCCTGTGTCCACAGCCGTGATGGCATCGTTCTGGCGGAAGCCTGCGATGTGCGCGGGCTACCCGGTTTCAGCGAAGGCTGGGTCAGCGTGCAGGATGAAGCTGCGCAGTTGGCCGCCGAGCTGCTCGACCTGGCGCCTGGTCAACGGGTGCTCGACGCCTGCTGCGCGCCAGGTGGCAAGACGTGCCATATCCTGGAAGCCGAACCGGCCCTGGCCGGTGTGGTGGGGATCGATCTCGAAGCAAAACGCCTGGTCCGGGTTCGCGAAAACCTGCAACGGCTGGGTCTTGAAGCACAGCTGATCGCCGCCGATGGCCGCGATACCTCCGCATGGTGGGATGGCAAGCCGTTCCAGCGCATCCTGCTCGACGCGCCGTGCTCGGCCACCGGCGTGATCCGCCGCCACCCCGACATCAAGCTGACCCGCCAACCCGATGACATCCATGCCCTGGCCGTGCTGCAAGGCCAGTTGCTCGATGCCATGTGGCCGACCCTGGAGGTCGGCGGCGTGCTGCTCTATGCCACCTGCTCGACCTTGCCCACGGAAAACACCGAGGTCATCGAAGCGTTCCTGGCACGTACCCCTGGCGCCCGCGAACTGGACCTGGCCACGGCTGCCGGGATCAAGCAGACCCATGGCCGCCAGTTGCTGGCACAAGAGGGCGGTCATGACGGCTTCTACTATGCCAAGCTGATCAAGATCGCCGCCGTGCGCGGCCAATGACAGGGAATAACGGATGAAGATCATCATCCTCGGCGCAGGGCAGGTGGGTGGCACCCTGGCCGAGCACCTGGCCAGCGAAGCCAATGACATTACCGTGGTCGATACCGACGCCGAGCGTCTGCGCAACCTCGGTGATCGCCTGGACATCCGCACCGTGCAGGGCCGCGGCTCGTTTCCGACCGTGTTGCGCCAGGCCGGTGCCGACGACGCCGACATGCTGGTGGCGGTGACCAACAGCGACGAGACCAACATGGTCGCCTGCCAGGTCGCCTACACCTTGTTCCACACGCCGACCAAGATCGCCCGGGTGCGCGAGTCGGCCTACCTCACCCGCGCCGGCCTGTTCCACAACGATGCCATTCCGGTGGATGTGCTGATCAGCCCGGAACAGGTGGTGACCAATTACATCAAGCGCCTGATCGAATACCCCGGCGCCTTGCAGGTCATCGACTTCGCGGGTGGCAAGGCGCAACTGGTCGCGGTCAAGGCCTATTACGGCGGCCCGCTGGTGGGTCAGCAGTTGCGTCAGATTCGTCACCACATGCCCAAGGTCGATACCCGCGTGGCGGCCATCTTCCGCCGCGACCGGCCGATCCTGCCTCGCGGCGACACGGTCATCGAAGCGGACGATGAGGTATTTTTCATCGCGGCCCGCGAAGACATCCGCGCAGTGATGAGCGAACTGCGCCGGGTCGACCAGAGCAACAAGCGCGTGGTCATCGCCGGCGGCGGGCAGATCGGCGAGCGCCTGGCCGAAGCCATCGAAAGCCGTTACCAGGTGAAGATCATCGAGATGAATCCGGCGCGGTGTCGCTATCTTTCCGACACCCTGGACAGCACCGTGGTGTTGCAAGGCAGCGCCTCGGACCGCGACCTGATGCTCGAAGAGAACATCGCCCAGGCCGATATCTTCCTGGCCCTGACCAACGACGACGAGGCCAACATCATGTCCTCGTTGCTGGCCAAGCGCCTGGGTGCGCGCAAGGTCATGACCATCATCAACAACCCGGCCTACGTCGACCTGGTCCAGGGCGGCGAGATCGACATCGCCCTGAGTCCACAACTGGCGACCATCGGTACGTTGCTTGCGCATGTCCGGCGTGGCGATATCGTCAGTGTGCATTCGTTGCGGCGCGGCGCGGCCGAAGCCATCGAGGCCATTGCCCATGGCGATGCGCGCTCGAGCAAGGTGATCGGCAAGCCCATCGAGACCATCGACCTGCCACCAGGAACCACGATCGGCGCGATCATTCGCGATGACCAAGTGATCATCGCCCACAGCGATACGGTGATCGAAGCCGGTGACCACGTGATCCTGTTCGTTGTGGATAAAAAATACATCCGCGACGTGGAGAAGCTGTTCCACGTGGGCCTGAGCTTCTTCTGACCCGGCCCCCCGCTCTTCGTAGGAGCGGGCAGCCTGTAGGAGCGGTCATTGGCCGCGAAGGAGTCCCTGCAGCTCCACCAGCCTTAATACCACTTCGCCTCACCCGCCGGCCGCTTCTTGAAGCGCTTCATGCTCCACATGTACTGGCTGGGATAAGCGCGCACGTACTTCTCGACCACAGCGCTCATCGCCGCGACCGAGGTGTGCGTATCGGTGCTGTACATCGCTTCGGGCGCCGCTTCCAGAATGACCTTGTAGCCCGAACCGTCCGGCAGGCGCAGCGCATGCAGGAACACACCGACGGCCTTGCCGCCGGCCAGCATGTTGGGCACGAACTTGCTGGTCAGGGCCAGCGTACCGAGGAAGGGCACGAACATCCCCGCCGATTCGGCCGGTTCCGGGTCCGCTGGAATGCCCACCTGGCCCCCCTTGCGCACTTCCTTGATGACACTGAGGATGCCTTCCTTGGTCGAGGCCGCCACGCGGTTGCCCAATTGCACCCGCTGCTTCTGCAGCAACTCGTCCACCGCCTTGAGCTTGGGCGGTCGGTAGAAAATGATCGGCTTGCACTGGTTGCAATAGAAGTGATTGAGCACTTCCCAGTTGCCCAGGTGGCTGGTGATGCCGACCACGCCCTTGCCCGAGGCCAGCGCCTGCGTGAGCACCTCCAGGCCCTCGACCTCGCGTACCAGGTCAAGCGAGCGCTGGGCCGGCCAGATCCACGCACAGGCGCTCTCGGTCAGGGTCTTGCCGATGTCCATCAGGCTGCGTCCCACCAGACGCTCGCGCTCGGCAGCGTCCATCTCCGGAAAACACTTGGCCAGATTGATACGCACCACATCGCGCGATCGGGTCGGCAGCTTCCACATCAGCCAGCCAATGGCGGTGCCGACCCGTTGCACGGTGCGCCACGGCAGCAGCGCGAACAACCGCAAGGCACCAACCATCAGCGCCCCTTTGAACTTATCCACAGATCACTCCTTAATTGCCCAGGCGCTCATTCTAGCCTCAGCCGGCCAGCGCGGCGTAGCGGTCGCAGTCCCGGGTATGGTCCATGACCATGCCCGAGGCCTGCATGAAGGCGTAACAGATGGTCGGGCCGACGAAGGTGAAGCCGGCTTTCTTCAAGGCCTTGCTCATGGCTCGGGCCTCGTTGGTTTCCGTGGGGATGTCGCTGCGATCGCGGGCGTGATTGATCTTCGGCCGTCCACCGACGAACGACCAGAGAAAACCCACCGGGTCTTCAAGCTGCAGCCAGGCGCGAGCATTCTTGCGCACCCCATTGAGCTTGAGGCGATTGCGCACGATGCCCGGGTCCTGCATCAGCACCTCGATCTCCCCGTCACTCAGCTGCGCGAGGCGCTGCGGCTCGAAGCCGTGGAGCACCTGTCGATAGCGTTCACGCTTGCGCAGCACGGTGATCCACGACAGGCCGGCCTGGAACCCTTCCAGCGAAAGCAACTCGAACAGGGCGCCCGCCTCGCGCAGCGGCACCCCCCATTCAAGGTCGTGGTAGGCCTGGTACAACGGGTCTTGGGTACACCAAAAGCAGCGAGGCATTGGGGCTCCATGGGTAGAGGCGCCGCGGAATCGCGGTATACTCCCGCTCTTTATATTCGCAGCCCTAGAAACAGGTGAATTTCGTGAGCCAGCCTACGCCAGCCGTGCGTACCTTCCAAGACTTGATCCTCGCCCTCCAGCAATACTGGGCCGAGCAAGGTTGTGTGGTGCTTCAGCCCTACGATATGGAAGTGGGCGCCGGCACTTTTCATACCGCCACGTTTCTGCGCGCCGTCGGCCCGGAAACCTGGAACGCCGCTTACGTGCAACCCAGCCGCCGTCCGACTGACGGCCGCTATGGCGAGAACCCCAACCGCCTGCAGCACTACTACCAGTTCCAGGTCGTTCTGAAGCCCAACCCGGACAACTTCCAGGAACTGTACCTGGGTTCGCTCAAGCACATCGGCCTCGATCCGCTGGTGCACGACGTGCGCTTCGTCGAAGACAACTGGGAGTCGCCGACCCTGGGCGCCTGGGGCCTGGGCTGGGAAGTCTGGCTCAACGGCATGGAAGTCACCCAGTTCACCTACTTCCAGCAGGCCGGCGGCATCGAATGCTACCCGGTCACCGGCGAAATCACCTATGGCCTCGAGCGCCTGGCCATGTACCTGCAGGGCGTCGACTCGGTCTACGACCTGGTCTGGGCCGATGGCCCGTTCGGCAAGGTGACCTACGGCGACGTGTTCCACCAGAACGAGGTGGAGCAGTCCACGTACAACTTCGAGCACGCCAACGTCGACAAGCTGTTCGAGCTGTTCGATTTCTACGAGAGCGAGGCCAAGCGCCTGCTCGAACTGGACCAGCCCCTGCCGCTGCCCAGCTATGAAATGGTCTTGAAGGCATCCCACACCTTCAACCTGCTCGATGCCCGCCGCGCCATTTCGGTCACCGCGCGCCAGCAGTACATCCTGCGCGTGCGGACCTTGGCCCGCGGCGTGGCACAGGCCTACCTGATGGCCCGTGCCAAGCTGGGTTTCCCCATGGCGACCCCCGATCTGCGTGATGAAGTATTGGCCAAGCTGGAGGCTGCGCAATGAGTGCTCAAGATTTCCTGGTCGAGCTGGGCACCGAAGAGCTGCCACCCAAGGCCCTCAACACCCTGGCCGACGCTTTCCTGGCCGGCATCGAGAAAGGCCTGCAGGCCGCCGGCCTGAACTACAGCGCCAAGAACGTCTATGCCGCGCCTCGTCGCCTGGCCGTGCTGATCACCGGCCTGGACACCCAGCAGCCGGACCGCAGCATCAACCTCGACGGCCCGCCGTTGCAAGCCGCGTTCAATGCCGAAGGCGAGCCGACCCAGGCCGCGCTGGGCTTCGCCAAGAAGTGCGGCGTGGACCTCAGCGAAATCGACCGCAGCGGTCCCAAGCTGCGCTTCAGCCAGAACATCGTCGGCAAGCCGACGGCCAGTCTGCTGCCGACCATCGTCGAAGACTCGCTCAACGACTTGCCGATCCCCAAGCGCATGCGCTGGGGCGCACGCAAGGAAGAGTTCGTACGTCCGACCCAATGGCTGGTCATGCTGCTGGGCGACGATGTCATCGACTGCACCATCCTGGCTCAGAAAGCCGGACGCGAGTCGCGTGGCCACCGCTTCCATCATCCAGAGAACGTGCGCATCAGCTCGCCCGCTGGCTACCGTGAAGACATGCGTCGCGTCTACGTACTGGCCGATGCCCATGAACGCCGTGAATTGATCGCCCGGCGCACCGCCGAGCTGGCCACCCAGCAGGAAGGCAGTGCCATCGTGCCGCCGGCCCTGCTCGACGAGGTGACGGCGCTGGTCGAATGGCCCGTGCCGCTGGTGTGCTCGTTCGAAGAGCGGTTCCTGGAAGTCCCGCAGGAAGCACTGATCACCACCATGCAGGACAACCAGAAGTATTTCTGCCTGCTGGATGCCGACGGCAAGCTGCTGCCGCGCTTCATCACCGTTGCCAACATCGAGAGCAAGGATCCGCGCCAGATCGTCGAGGGCAACGAGAAAGTCGTGCGCCCACGCCTGACCGACGCCGAATTCTTCTTCAACCAGGACAAGAAGCAGCCGCTGGAAGCGTTCAACGCGCGCCTCGAGAACGTGGTGTTCCAGGCGCAGTTGGGCAGTGTCTACGACAAGGCCGTGCGGGTGTCCAAGCTGGCGGCCTACATCGCCTCGCGCATTGGTGGCGACCCTCAACGCGCCACCCGCGCCGGGTTGCTGTCCAAGTGCGACCTGGCCACCGAGATGGTCGGCGAATTCCCCGAGATGCAGGGCGTGGCCGGCTATTACTACGCGCTCAACGCGGGCGAGCCCGAAGACGTCGCCCTGGCGCTCAACGAGCAATACATGCCCCGTGGCGCCGGCGCCGAGCTGCCCAGTACCCTGACCGGTGCGGCCGTGGCCATCGCCGACAAGCTCGACACCCTGGTCGGCATCTTCGGCATCGGCATGCTGCCCACCGGCAGCAAGGACCCCTATGCCCTGCGCCGTGCCGCACTGGGCGTGCTGCGCATCCTGATCGACAAGCAGCTGGACCTGAACATCAACGATGCCGTGGCCTTCGCTGTCTCCGCGTTCGGCAGCAAGGTGAAGTCCGCCGGGCTGGCCGAGCAGGTGCAGGAGTTCATCTTCGACCGCCTGCGTGCTCGCTACGAAGACGAAGGCATCGATGTGGCCACCTACCTGTCGGTACGTGCCTTGCAGCCAGGTTCGGCATTGGACTTCGACCAGCGCGTGCAGGCCGTCCAGGCTTTCCGCCGACTGCCCGAAGCCGCTGCCCTGGCGGCCGTCAACAAGCGCGTCTCGAACCTGTTGAGCAAGGCCGACGGCAAGATCGCCGCCACCGTGGAGCCCAAGTACTTCGACAACGCCAACGAGTTCTCGCTGTACTCGGCCATTACCCAGGCTGACCAGGCCGTAGGGCCCATGGCCGCCGAACGTCGCTACAACGAAGCGCTGACTCGCCTGGCCGCCCTGCGCGAGCCGGTTGATGCGTTCTTCGAAGCGGTGATGGTCAATGCCGAGGATGCCAATGTGCGGGCCAACCGCTATGCCTTGCTGGCACGGCTGCGTGGTCTGTTCCTGGGCGTTGCCGACATTTCCTTGCTGGGGTAAGCCTTGAAACTGCTGATGCTCGATCGCGACGGGGTCATCAACCATGACTCCGATGCCTACATCAAATCGGTCGCCGAGTGGCTGCCGTTGCCCGGCGCGATCGAAGCCATTGCGCAGTTGCACCAGGCCGGCTGGACGGTGGCGGTGGCCACCAACCAGTCCGGCCTGGCGCGCGGATACTACGACCTGGCCACCCTCGATGCCATGCACGAGCGCTTGCGCTCGCTGGTGGCCGAGCAGGGCGGCGAAGTCGGCCTGATCGTGCATTGTCCCCATGGCCCGGATGACCACTGCACGTGCCGCAAGCCGCTTCCCGGCTTGTTGCAGACCATCGCCAGCCACTATGGCGTGCCCCTGTCCGGCGTCTGGTTCGTCGGCGACAGTTTGAGCGACCTGCAAGCCGCCACGGCAGTGGCCGCTCAGCCTGTGCTGGTGAAAACCGGCAAAGGCCCACGTACCCTGACCCGCGAACTGCCCGAAGGGACGCTGATTTTCGATGACCTGGCGGCAGTTGCCAGGCACCTCATCCACACTTGACGGTATTCGCCGCTATGTCGATCCTGCGGGCAATCAGAATCTTTGCCTTTTATCTGCTGCTGGGCAGCAGCGCCTTGCTGTGGTGCACCTTGAGCTTCTTCATCGCGCCTTTCCTGTCGTTCAAGGCACGCTATCGTTTCATCAACGTCTACTGGTGCCGGTGTGCGTTGTGGCTGACGCGCGTCATGCTGGGCATCGACGTTCAGGTCAAGGGTGCGAACAACGTGCCCGAAACGCCATGCGTCATCGTTTCCAATCATCAGAGTACCTGGGAGACCTTCTTCCTTTCCGCCTACTTTCAGCCTTTGAGCCAAGTGCTCAAGCGCGAGCTGCTGTTCGTGCCGTTCTTCGGCTGGGCCATGGCCATGCTGCGTCCCATCGCCATCGATCGCGACAACCCCAAGTCGGCGCTCAAGGAAGTGGCGAGCAAAGGAGACACACTGTTGAAGGACGGGGTGTGGGTATTGATCTTCCCGGAAGGCACACGCGTGCCCTACGGCCAGATCGGCAAATTCACCCGCAGCGGCAGCGCTTTGGCGGTGAACGCGGGATTGCCGGTATTGCCCATTGCCCACAACGCCGGACGCTACTGGCCCAAGGAAGGCTGGAACAAACATCGTGGCACCATCGAGGTTGTCATCGGTGCGCCGATGTACGCCGAAGGCACGGGTCCGCGAGCCATTGCGGCGCTGAACGAACGCGTGCAAGCGTGGAATGAGCAGGCGCAACAGGCCATGGGAGCGCTTCCCGAGCAACCGGAAATCGCCTCCACGCCGGTGATCTGATTTCTGTGGATAAGTTGTGTATGGTTTTTCGTGTAGAGTATTTAAAAGCTGCGTAACCCTCTGTTGGGTATACAGTTTTCAAAACCCGTCAAAACCCGGCCATTGGTGCATAAGTTTTTTGCACGACGGTGAAAGGCTCGCTGTCAGAGCCTCTCACCGCTGGCTTCAAACCTTGTCCAGATCCACGTGCCGCGTCTCTTTCAAACAGAACATTCCCACCACGAAGCTGATGCCGGTCACCAGGACCGGATACCACAGCCCGTAGTAGATATCCCCCGTGTACACCACCAACGCAAACGACACCGTCGGCAGAAATCCGCCAAACCAGCCGTTACCAATGTGGTAGGGCAGGGATAGCGAGGTATAGCGGATCCGGGTAGGGAAGAGTTCTACCATCACCGCAGCCAGTGGCCCATAGGTCATGGTTGCGATCAGTATCATCGCCACGATGATCACCACCACCATCGTCTTGTTCACCAGGCTGGAGTCGGCCTTGGCCGGGTAGCCTGCCTGGGCGATGGCTGCACGCAGCGCCGGCTCGTCGTAGCCATTGATGCGCTGATCGCCAATCGTCACCGCCACGTCAGTCGCATCGCTCGCTGCCGCCGAGGTGTAAGGCACACCCGACTTCACCAGCAGTGTCTTGACCTTGTCGCAAGGGCTGTCGAATTTGGCCTTGCCCACCGGATCGAACTGGAAGGTACAGGTGCTTGGATCCGCCATTACCGTAACCGGCGAGGTACGGGTCGCTTGGTCGATCTGTGGATTGGCGTAATGGCTCAAGCTCTTGAACAACGGAAAATAGGCGAAGGTTGCGAGCAGCAGCCCCAGCATCAGAATCAGCTTGCGCCCGACTCGGTCAGAAAGCCAGCCGAAGAACACGAAAAAGGGTGCACCGATGATCACGCTGATGATCAGCAGCTGGTTGGCCAGCGCCGGGTCCATCTTCAGAAACTGCGTCAGGAAGAACAGCACATAGAACTGCGCACAATAGAATGTCACCGCTTGACCTGCGTTGATACTGAACAGGGCGGTCAGTACGATCTTAAGGTTCTGCCACGACCCGAACGACTCACGAATCGGCGACTTGCTGGTCTTGCCTTCGGACTTCATTTTAGTGAAAGTCGGCGACTCACTCAGGCTCAAGCGGATCCAGGTCGAGATGCCGAGCAGCACGATCGACAGCAGGAACGGCAGGCGCCAGCCCCAGACTTCGAACTGATCGCCGCTGATGTAGCGGCTGCCCAGCACCACCAGCAATGACAGCAGCAGACCCAAAGTAGCGGTCGACTGGATCCAACCGGTGTGGAAGCCACGCTTGTGTTGCGGTGCGTGCTCGGCCACGTAGGTCGCCGCACCGCCGTACTCGCCGCCCAAGGCCAAGCCCTGCAGCATGCGCAACAACACCAGAATGATCGGTGCCGCGATGCCGATGCTGGCGTAGGTGGGCAGCAACCCCACTGCAAAGGTCGACACCCCCATCAGAATGATGGTCATCAGAAAGGTGTACTTGCGCCCGATCATATCGCCCAGGCGTCCGAACACCAAGGCGCCGAAAGGTCGTACCAGAAAGCCCGCCGCAAACGCCATCAAGGCGAAGATGAAAGCGGTAGTGTCGTTCACCCCGGCAAAGAACTGCTTGCTGATCACCGCCGCCAGGGCGCCGTACAGGAAGAAGTCATACCATTCGAATACGGTCCCCAGGGATGAGGCGAAGATGATCTTCTTCTCGTCCCGGTTCACCGCAGGCACTGCTGCCGCGCCGTGTTGCAGATAATCCGTCATGTTCGCATCCTCAGTGATTATTGTTGTTGTTCCACTGTTGCCTTTCCCGAGTACTGCCTGTGCTCGGTCAAATCGTTTCCGGCATCTGCAGCGATGTCACCGGTACGGCCTCCAACGGCTGCGGGTCAAGAATCATCTGCGCCGCCTTTTCAGCGATCATCACGGTCGGCGAGCAGGTATTGCCCGAGACGATTTCCGGCATGATCGACGCGTCCGCCACACGCAGGCCTTGAACACCGCGTACCTTGAGTTGTGCATCCACCACCGCGAGCGTGTCGTTGCCCATGCGGCAGGTGCCTGCTGGATGAAAGATAGTCGTTCCTATGCGTCCTGCCGCTGCGCGCAGCGCTTCTTCACTCTGCACGTCCACGCCCGGCAGGTATTCCTGCGGCGCGAAGCCTTGCAGAGCTGCGCCCTGGACGATCTTGCGAGTCAGGCGAATGGCATCCACGGCCACCTGCACGTCGTCGGGATCGCTGAGGTAGTTGGGATCGATCAGCGGCGGCGAATCGGGATCGGCCGAGCTGATATCGACCCGTCCCCGACTTTTCGGCCGCAGGTTGCACACCGAAGCAGTGAATGCCGGGAACCGGTGCAGCGGCTCGCCGAAGCGCTCTAGCGACAGCGGCTGCACGTGATATTGCAGGTTGGGGGAGGGCTGCTCCGGGCTTGATCGCACGAAAGCTCCCAACTGGCTGGGCGCCATGGCCAACGGCCCACTGCGGTCGTACAGGTAGCGCACACCCATGCCGAATTTGCCCCACAGGCTGTTGGCTACCTGGTTGAGCGTGCGCGCATTGCTGACCTTGTACACCAGCCGCAGTTGCAGGTGGTCCTGCAAGTTGCCGCCCACGCCGGGCAGCTCATGTTGCACCGTGATGCCCAGGCGCTCGAGCAATGGCCGCGGGCCGATTCCAGAGCGCTGGAGAATGTTCGGCGAGCCGATCGCCCCTGCACACAGGATGATCTCACCGCGCGCCTGAAACGGGTGATCTTCACCCTGCCAGCGAGCAACCACGGCGTGGGCACGACCCTCTTCCAGCAACACCTTGTCCACTCGTACTCCTGTGTGGATCGTCAGGTTCGCTCGTGTGCGCGCCGGCCGCAGGAAGGCCTTGGCCGAATTCCAGCGCACCCCGGATTTCTGATTGACCTGGAAGTAACCGCAACCCTGGTTGTCCCCGGTGTTGAAGTCGTCGATGCTGGCAATCCCGGATTCAGCCGCAGCCTCGCGGAAGGCGTCGAGAATCGGCCAGCGATAACGCTGCTGCTCCACGCGCCACTCGCCGTCGGCACTGTGGAATTCGGACGTACCGGCGTGATGGTTTTCGCTCTTGCGAAACAGCGGCAGCACGTCTTTCCAGCCCCAGCCCGGATTGCCTAAGGCTTCCCAACGATCGTAGTCGCTGGACTGGCCACGCATGTAGATCATGCCGTTGATCGACGAGCAGCCACCCAGGACCTTGCCTCGCGGATAGTTCAGGCTGCGGCCATCCAGGCCTGGCTGGGGCTGGGTCTTGAAGCACCAATCGGTGCGGGGGTTGCCGATGCAGAACAGATACCCGACAGGAATATGGATCCAGGCATAGTTGTCCTGGCCACCGGCTTCGAGCAGCAGCACCTTGACCGAGGGATCGGCAGACAGGCGATTGGCGAGCAGGCAACCTGCAGGGCCGGCGCCGACAACGATGTAGTCGTAGACGGATGAGACTATTGGCATGGTGTACCCCGCGCCGTTTTATTGTTCTTGTCGTTCTCCATGTTATTGATTAGCTTCGTGGTGAAAACCAAAGATTTCACCCAGGGGCTGAGCGTTTTCGCACAGCGTTAGGCGCAGTTGATTAACAAGGGAAAATCAATGTTCGACTGGAACGACCTGCGCTTCTTTCTCGAGCTGCAACGCAGTGGTCGTCTGCTGACCGCGGCCAAGCGTCTGCACACGACACACAGCACGGTCGCCCGGCACATCGAAAGCATCGAGGGCCATCTGGGAACGCCGCTGTTCGTGCAGAACGCCCACGGCTACGAACTGACCCCGGCAGGGCAGACCCTGCTCAAGCACGCGGAAGCCATGGAGAACCTCGCCCTGCGCGCGCAGGAAGACATCACCCAGTCGTTCAACCCGCTGGGCAAGATCCGCCTGGGGGTGACCGAAGGCATCGGTATCGCCTTCATCACACCTCGCATCGGTGAACTGTTCAGGCGTTATCCCGGCCTGGAAGTTGAGCTGGTGGCCGTTCCGCGCTTCGTCAGCATCCTCAACCGTGAAGCCGAAATCAGCGTGCACCTGGAGCGCCCCAACGCCGATCTGCTGATCACCCGCAAGCTCACCGACTACAACCTGGCGCTGTATGCCAGTGCCGACTACCTGGCCGCCGCCGCACCCTTGCGCAACCGTGAAGACCTGGCGCAACACCGCTGGATCGGCTATGTCGACGATCTGCTGTTCAGCCAGGAACTGCTGTTGCTCAACAGCTTCTGCCGCAGCCCGGTCGTGGCGTTTCGCAGCACCAGCGTGCTGGCCCAACAGGAAGCCGCTGGCATCGGTCTGGGTATCGCCGTGCTGCCCGTGTACATGGGCGCGCACGACCCGCGACTGGTTCGCGTACTGCCCACCGAGACCATTCAGCGCAGTTACTGGATCAGCACACGGCGTGAACTGCACAAGTCGGTCCGCCTGCGCGTGGTCTGGGATTTTCTCCTGCAACTGTGCGCCGACGAACAAGCCACATTATTGGCAACTTGAATACGGCTGTTCAAACAGCTACCGGCTGCCCTTCATGAACAGCTTCGCCTGCATCGCCGTGTAGGGAGATCTTCGACGTCTCGGGTAACGCCAATCCGCCTGCCAGCGCCAGCACCGAGACGACCATCAGGTAGAACGCCGGCGACAGATTGCTCCCGGTCATACCGATCAACCAGGTAGCCATCAAGGGCGCCGTGCCACCAAACAGCGTATAGGCGAGGTTGTAGGTAATTGCCGACGCTGTGTAGCGGGTCCGCGTCGGAAAGGTCTCTGACAGCAGCGCGGCGGTCACCACGCCACTGAGCACGGCGCCCACTGCCAGCATCATCACACCGAGTACGGACGCTGCGAATGAGCCCGAACTGGCCAGGAGAAACGATGGGTACACCACCATGATCATCAGCACGCCAGTTGTAGCCACGGTTGCGCGGCGCCCGACCTTGTCGGAAAACGCACCTGCCACGGGGCACATCAATGCAGCGAATACCAAGGCAATCACTGAAATCAACAACGCCGTGGCCCGACTCAATCCACCCACCACTTGCAGGTAGGTCGCAAAGTAGGTGGTGAATGCATAGAAGGAGAGGGCGGTCAGGGACACGAATGCGCCCAGGCAAAGAATCGCACCGCCATGACTGCGCAGGGTGTCCTTCAGCGGCGAGTGGGCCACGTCATGCTCTTGCTTGACTGCCTGGAACGCCGGCGTCTCATCCAACCGCCAACGCAGGTAAAGACCGACCAGGCCCAGTGGCGCAGCAATCAGGAAAGGCACCCGCCAACCCCAGCTGGCCATCGCCTCAGCCGACAATGATGCATCCAGTGCATAAGCCATCACCGCAGCACAGGCGAACGCGCTGAAGGTCGACACCGGGATGAAGCTGCCATACCAGGCTCGTTGCGTACGCGGCGCGTGCTCCATCAGGTAGGCACAGGCTCCGGCATATTCACCCCCCGCAGAAAACCCCTGAGCACAGCGAATCAAGGTCAGCATGATAGGCGCGGCAATGCCGATGGCGGCATAGGTAGGCAGTAAGCCGATGAGCGTCGTTGCACCTGCCATGAGCAGAATGGTCATGGCCAGCACCTTCTTGCGCCCGATTCGGTCACCGAGCATGCCGAAAACGATGCCGCCCAGTGGTCGGAAGGCGAAGGCCACGGCGAACACAGCGAATGTCTTCAACAACCCCGTAGTGGCATCCCCACTGGGGAAGAACTGCTGGGCGATCGCAGTGGCCAGAAAACCATAGACCGCGAAGTCGAACCATTCCACGAAGTTGCCTACGGCCGCCGCGCAGATCACCTTTTTCAACGTTGCGGGGGATACCCGCCCTTCCATTGCCTGGCTCATGATCTTTACCCCTGCACAGTCGTATCGAGCGATCGATTATCCGGTGCGCGCCGCGCCACTCCTGCCGGAAAGCGGCATTGGCGTAGTCATGCCCGCAACGCACCGTCGGCAAGTCTTCGCAAGATCCACGCCAGCGTCCTGTTGGCGATGCACGCGCGAGGTGACCAATAGCCATAAAAAAACCCCGGGCCAAAGGCACCGGGGTTTTATTGGAGACATCGGCCTGTCAGAAATCCAGGTTCGACACCGCCAGTGCGTTGCTTTCGATGAACTCGCGACGAGGCTCAACCGCATCACCCATCAGGGTGTTGAAGATCTGGTCGGCGCCGATCGCGTCCTCGATGGTGACCTTGAGCATGCGACGCACGCTCGGGTCCATCGTGGTTTCCCACAGCTGATCCGGGTTCATTTCACCCAGACCTTTGTAGCGCTGGATGGTGTGGCGCTTGGTGCTCTCAGTCATGAGCCAATCTAGGGCTTCCTTGAACTCGACCACGGCCTTCTTGCGCTCGCCACGTTTCACGTAGGCACCTTCGTCCAGCAGACTGGCCAACTGCGCGCCCAGGGCGGTCACGGTCTTGTAGTCGTTGCTGCCGAAGAAATCGCGGTTGAAGGTGATGTAACTAGCCAAGCCGTGGGAAGTGATCTCCACTTCCGGCAACCACACGTTGCGCTCGCGGTCTTCACGCAGGCTGGCTTTGTACACCAACCCCGACTTCTCGCTGGTACGCAGGCGAGCATCGAACTTGGCCAACCAGGCCTGCATGGCTTCATGGTCACCCAGCTGCTCGAGAGTAACCGCCGGCAAGTAGACGAAGTGCTCGGTGAGCTCCTGTGGATACAGGCGCGACAGACGCTTGAGCGTCTTCATGACCATGCGGAAATCGTTGACCAGACGCTCCAGCGCTTCACCGGAAATTCCAGGCGCCGAGTCGTTGAGGTGCAGGCTCGCATCTTCCAGAGCCGACTGCGTCATGTATTCTTCCATGGCGTCGTCGTCCTTGATGTACTGCTCCTGCTTGCCTTTCTTGACCTTGTACAAAGGCGGTTGGGCAATGTAGATGTAGCCACGCTCGATCAGCTCCGGCAACTGGCGGAAGAAGAACGTCAACAACAGGGTACGAATGTGCGAACCGTCGACATCGGCATCGGTCATGATGATGATGTTGTGATAGCGCAGCTTGTCGATGTTGTACTCTTCGCGACCGATACCGCAGCCCAGCGCAGTGATCAGCGTGCCGACTTCCTGCGATGAGATCATCTTGTCGAAGCGGGCCTTCTCGACGTTGAGGATCTTGCCCTTGAGCGGCAGAATCGCCTGGGTCTTGCGGTTACGACCTTGCTTGGCCGAACCACCGGCCGAGTCACCCTCCACCAGGTACAGTTCGGAAAGGGCAGGGTCCTTCTCTTGGCAGTCTGCCAATTTGCCTGGCAAGCCAGCGATGTCCAATGCACCTTTGCGGCGGGTCATCTCGCGTGCCTTGCGCGCAGCTTCGCGAGCCCGCGCAGCGTCGATCATCTTGCCGACCACGGCCTTGGCTTCGTTCGGGTTTTCGAGAAGGAAGTCCGAGAAGTACTTGCCCATTTCCTGCTCGACTGCAGTCTTCACTTCGGACGAAACCAGCTTGTCCTTAGTCTGCGAGCTGAACTTGGGATCTGGAACCTTGACCGAAATGATCGCGGTCAAACCTTCACGCGCATCGTCACCGGTGGTCGAGACCTTGTTCTTCTTGGCCAGACCTTCCTGCTCGATGTAGTTGTTCAGGTTGCGTGTCAGCGCCGAACGGAAACCCACCAAGTGAGTACCACCATCGCGCTGCGGAATGTTGTTGGTAAAGCACAACAGGTTTTCATTGAAGCTGTCGTTCCACTGCAATGCGACTTCCACGCCCACGCCATCGTCGCGTTGCACATTGAAATGGAAGATCTGGTTCACGGGTGTCTTGTTGGTATTCAAGTATTCAACGAAGGCACGCAAACCACCTTCGTACTTGAACAGCTCTTCTTTACCGCTGCGCTCATCCTTCAGCAGAATGCCGACGCCGGAGTTCAGGAACGACAACTCACGGATTCGCTTCGCCAGGATGTCCCAGCTGAAGTGAATATTCTTGAACGTTTCGGCCGACGGCTTGAAGTGGATCTTGGTGCCAGTGGTCTCACTTTCGCCAACGATTTTCATCGGCTCCTGCGGCACACCGTGCACATAGAACTGTTCCCACAACTTGCCAGCGCGGCGCACGGTCAGTTGCAAGCCTTCGGACAACGCGTTCACTACGGACACACCTACGCCGTGTAGCCCGCCAGACACCTTGTACGAGTTGTCATCGAATTTACCGCCAGCGTGCAGCACGGTCATGATGACCTCTGCCGCAGACACGCCTTCTTCCTTGTGCACATCCACTGGGATGCCACGACCGTTGTCGGTCACGGAAATGGATTCGTCCGGATGAATGGTGACGGTAATCTCGTCACAATGGCCGGCGAGTGCTTCGTCGATGGAATTGTCCACCACTTCGAAAACCATGTGGTGCAAGCCGCTACCATCATCGGTGTCGCCGATGTACATACCGGGACGTTTGCGTACGGCATCAAGCCCTTTCAACACCTTGATGCTGGAGGAGTCGTACGTTTGATTCTCGCTCATGCCTTCACTCCCGATGATCGTGGGTCTGGGTAATACTGCCGTGTTCCACGTGGAACAAGGCAACTGGCGTTTCCGTTTGCCAGCCTTCCCTCAATAATTCTTGATCTACACAAGTGATAAACACCTGGCAGCGTAATTCTTCAAGCAAGCGGCATAATGCGCGACGGTGATGCTCGTCTAGCTCGGACGGCAAATCGTCAACTAGATAGATGCACTGGCCTCGACGGGCCTGACCGACTAGATGGCCTTGGGCAATACGCAGCGCGCACACTACGAGTTTCTGCTGACCGCGCGACAAGATGTCAGCTGCGTTATGAGCGCCCATTCGTAATCGAAGGTCAGCGCGCTGAGGTCCAGCCTGGGTATGACCCATTTGCTGATCTCTCAACAAGGAACCTGCCAGCACATCGGCGAGTTCGCGATCCCTATCCCAGCCCCGGTAATAGCTCAACGTCAGACCGTCAAGCTTCACCAGCTCAGCGAGTGTCTCTTCGAACACTGGCTTGAGTGCCTTGATATAGGCACGTCGGTATTCATCAATCTCGGCGCTGGCAAGGCAGAGCTCACGGTCCCACGCCGCTTGCGACGGAACGTCAAGTGTACCATGCCGTAGCCACGAGTTCCGTTGCTTCAGGGCCTTCTGCAAGCGCTGCCAAGTGGACATGAACCGTGGTTCCACGTGGAACACTCCCCAGTCGAGAAACTGCCGACGAATCTTGGGAGCGCCTTCAAGTAACCGAAAGCTATCGGGATTGATCAATTGCAATGGCAGGATCTGCGCAAGCTGGGCCGCGCTGCGGGCATTCTGACCATCGATACGGATGGTGAAGTCGCCCTGTCTCTCTCGTGATATCCCCAGATTGCTGTGCCCACCCTCGGCCAGTTCAACTTGACCGAACACCGTGGCGGTAGCTTGCTCATGCTGGATGATTGGCACCAGGCGAGTACTTCGAAACGATCGGGCGAGGCCCAGCAAGTGAATGGCTTCCAGCACGCTGGTCTTGCCGCTGCCGTTGGCACCGTAAAGGATATTGATACGCGGGGAGGGGGAGAAGGTCACCGGGTGCAGATTGCGCACCGCGGTGACTGTGACGCGAGTCAGGGACATTCAGGCAGCGATCAGAGACGCATCGGCATGACGACGTATGCCGAATCGTCGTTGTCGGATTCCTGTACCAGTGCGCTGCTGTTGGAATCGGACAGGATCAGGCGAACCTGTTCGGTCGTCATCACACCCAGCACGTCGAGCAAATAGCTGACGTTGAAGCCGATTTCCAGCGCGCCGCCGTTGTAGTCCACGGCCACTTCTTCTTCCGCTTCTTCCTGCTCAGGGTTGTTGGCCTGAATCTTCAGCTGGCCAGCGGCGAGCTGCAGACGGATGCCGCGGTACTTTTCGTTGGACAGAATAGCGGTACGGCTGAACGCTTCACGCAACGCCTGGCGGTCGCCCAGGACCAGCTTGTCGCCACCCTTGGGCAATACACGTTCATAGTCGGGAAACTTGCCGTCGACCAGTTTCGAGGTAAAGGTAAATTCGCCCGTAGTCGCGCGGATATGATGCTGGCCCAGCACGATGCTGACGTTGCCATCGGGCTCGGTCAGTAGACGGGCCAGCTCCAGGATACCTTTGCGCGGCACGATGACCTGATGCCGGTCGGCTTGGCCAATGTCAGCCTGCATCGAGCACATGGCCAGGCGATGGCCGTCGGTCGCGACCGCTCGAATGATACCTGACGAGACTTCCAGCAGCATGCCATTGAGGTAGTAGCGGACGTCCTGCTGGGCCATGGCGAAGCTCGTGCGCTCGATCAAGCGGCGCAGCTTGCTCTGTACCAGGCTGCAGGTCAGGGAACCCGGACCTTCCTCGACCGTTGGGAAATCGTTGGCCGGCAGCGTCGACAAGGTGAAACGACTGCGCCCGGCCTTGACCACGACTTTCTGTTCATCGACCTTGATGTCGATCAAGGCGTCGTTGGGCAGGCTCTTGCAGATGTCCATCAGCTTGCGCGCAGGGACGGTGATCTCGCCAGGCTCGGCCGGCTCTTCCAGCTGCACGCGGCCAACCAGTTCGACTTCCAGGTCGGTACCGGTCAAGGACAGCTGCTGCCCCTGGACCACCAGAAGCACGTTGGACAGCACAGGCAAGGTCTGGCGGCGTTCGACGACGCCGGCGACCAGCTGCAGGGGTTTCAACAGGGCTTCGCGTTGAATGGTGAAATGCATGGTCTAGTCCCTTGCCTCAAAAGCTGCGTAGTGAATGTTCACGTGGTCAGTGTACGCAGCAGGTTCTTGTAGTCCTCGCGGATATCCGCGTCGGATTCCTTGAGTTCGTTGATCTTTCGGCAGGCGTGCAGCACGGTGGTGTGGTCGCGCCCGCCAAACACGTCGCCGATTTCCGGCAAGCTGTGGTTGGTCAGCTCCTTGGAAAGTGCCATGGCCACCTGTCGTGGTCGGGCCACCGAGCGCGAACGGCGCTTGGAGAGCAGATCGGAAATCTTGATCTTGTAATACTCGGCAACCGTTCGCTGGATGTTATCCACACTCACCAGCTTGTCCTGCAGTGCCAGCAGGTCCTTGAGCGATTCACGGATCAACTCGATGGTGATCTCGCGACCCATGAAGTGAGAGTGCGCGATGACGCGCTTGAGTGCACCTTCCAGCTCACGCACGTTGGAGCGGATTCGCTGGGCGATGAAAAACGCAGCGTCGTGAGGCAGCTCGACCTTGGCCTGGTCGGCTTTCTTCATGAGGATGGCGACACGGGTTTCAAGCTCTGGCGGCTCGACCGCAACGGTCAGGCCCCAGCCGAAACGTGACTTCAGTCGCTCCTCGAGTCCTTCGATTTCCTTGGGATAGCGATCGCTGGTGAGGATGACCTGCTGGCCACCTTCAAGCAAGGCATTGAAGGTGTGGAAGAACTCCTCCTGGGAGCGCTCCTTGCGCGCGAAGAACTGAATGTCGTCGATCAGCAACGCGTCTACCGAACGATAGAAACGCTTGAATTCGTTGATTGCATTCAGCTGCAGCGCCTTGACCATGTCAGCGACGAACCGCTCGGAATGCAGGTAAACGACCTTGGCATTCGGATTCTTCTTGAGCAGGTGGTTACCCACAGCGTGCATCAAGTGCGTCTTACCCAAACCAACACCACCATAAAGGAACAGCGGGTTGTAGCCATGCTTGGGATTATCCGCCACCTGCCAGGCAGCCGCGCGTGCCAACTGGTTGGATTTACCTTCCACGAAGTTTTCGAAGGTAAAGGTGCGGTTAAGGTAACTGGTGTGCTTGAGCGCACCTTCTACCTGGACAGTGCGTTGCTCGGAGCGCACAGGTGCCGGCTGCGAGCTGGCGCCGGCCATGGGGTCGAAACTGTCACGCGAAGGCTCTTCACTGGCCACTGAAGGCTTGGCAACCGCTTCCACAGGCGCTGCCGCAGGTACGGCCGCCACCGGGGCAGCCTGCACCTGATTCGCGGCTGCGGCGGCTGCCAGCGGCGCGTTGGGGGCTGCACGGGGCGTCGAACTGCGACGGCTGCCGATCAGCAACGAGAGTGCCGGTGCCAGACCATTGCCGTGCTCACCCAACAATTCGAGAAGCCGGGTCAGGTATTTCTCGTTGACCCAGTCCAGCACGAAGCGATTAGGCGCATAGACGCGCAACTCGTCGCCTTCGGCTTCGACCTGTAGCGGACGGATCCAGGTGTTGAATTGCTGGGCAGGCAGTTCATCGCGCAGGAGTTCCACGCACTGCTGCCAAAGTTCCACTGACACAGGTATCCCCTGAATTGAAAGCCGGCAAGGCAAAAACATCGGCCATTGTACCGACGCTCCGCACACTTATCCACATGTAGGTCTGGTCCGCTGCTTTCCAGCCGTTGAAAACGCCAAAAGAACGCATCGAAAGCCTACCTGTGAGCCCTGTGGATAACCCACCCTGAGATCTATGCACAAGTAGGGGTCGAGCTCTGTGCATAACTAGCCTGTGGATATCATGCGATTCCATCCACAGGTTGTCCGACGCATTGACACAGGCGCAGCACGTCTTCTGGACAGGGTTACGGATCTCCAGGAGGCCCTGTGAATAAGCCCTACAGGAGGTTATCCACAGATATCGGCCTCTCTAAGATCTATAAGCATTACAGAAAAGCTTTAAATAAGTCCCTTCTCTATTTTTATATCTGATCGCCTGAATCGTCCAACCCGGACTCTCGAGAAGACGTCAGCGATGGGAGCTCAAAATGACTGCCCTTCATTCCTCAGCCACCCTCGATCCGAGGAAAGGGGATAAAAAGTAATAGCTGGTTGGAAATTGACCTTCTGCCGCGCTTTCACTAGAATCGCCGGTCTCTTAAAACGGGGTCCATTCCGGCCCGTTGTGGACGAACCAGGTAACAACCATGAAACGTACTTTCCAACCCAGCACCATCAAGCGCGCTCGCACCCACGGTTTCCGTGCTCGCATGGCTACCAAGAACGGCCGTACCGTCCTGTCGCGTCGTCGCGCCAAGGGCCGCAAGCGTCTGGCAGTTTGATCCTTCGGCACGGGTGGTGAGTCAGGACTACGGTCGGGAAAAGCGTCTGCTGACAGCCCGGCATTTCAAAGCAGTCTTCGACTCGCCATCTGGCAAGGTACCCGGCAAGAACCTGCTGCTTCTTGCGCGTGAAAACGGCCTCGAGCATCCCCGTCTGGGGCTGGTCATTGGTAAAAAGAGCGTCAAGCTCGCCGTTCAACGCAACCGCTTGAAACGTTTGATGCGTGATTCGTTTCGCCTGCACCAGGGAATCCTGGCCGGCTGGGACATTGTCATTGTCGCGCGCAAAGGTTTGGGCGACGTGGAAAACCCTGAATTGCATGAGCATTTTGGCAAGCTCTGGAAGCGCCTTGCACGTAACCGGCCCGCTCCAGTGGTGAAGACCGAACCTGCAGGAGTGGACAGTCAAGATGCGTAAACTGGCAATCGTTCCGATCCAGTTCTACCGCTACGCCATCAGCCCTCTCATGGCGAATCACTGTCGTTTTTATCCCAGTTGCTCTTGCTACGCGCTCGAAGCCATCGAAATCCACGGCCTCTTGCGTGGAAGCTGGCTGACCGTTCGTCGCCTAGGCCGCTGTCACCCATGGAATGCCGGTGGTTTCGACCCGGTTCCAGACGCCCCATCACCCCGTACTTCTTCGATAGCCGAGTAATCATGGATATTAAACGCACGATCCTGATCGTCGCCCTGGCAGTCGTGGCCTACGTCATGGTCCTGAAATGGAACCAGGACTACGGTCAAGCCGCCTTGCCGACTCAGAATATGGCTACCCAGAATCCGACACCGGCCTTGCCGGAAACGGTACCGGGCACCAACACTCAAGCCAGTGCCGATGTACCCAGCGCCAATCCTGATGCCAATCTGCCCGTGCCGACCCCCGTTGTGGTCAGCAAGGACCTGATCTGGGTCAAGACCGACGTGCTCAACTTCGCTATCGATCCCACCGGTGGTGATATCGTCCAGCTGAACCTGCCTGAGTATCCTCGTCGCCAGGACATGCCGAACATTCCGTTCCAATTGTTCGACAACGGTGGTGAGCTGACCTACCTGGCCCAGAGCGGCCTGACCGGTACCAATGGCCCGGATGCACGTCCAAGCGGACGTCCCGTGTACAGCGCCACGCAGAAAAGTTATCAACTGGCCGATGGTCAGAACCAGCTCGTGGTCGACTTGACCTACAGCGACAACGGCGTCAACTACCTCAAGCGCTTCACCGTCGATCGTGGTGAATACGACCTGAAAGTCAGCTACCTTGTGGATAACCAGAGCGCGCAGAACTGGAGCGGCAACATGTTCGCCCAGCTCAAGCGTGACAACAGCTCCGATCCTTCGTCCACCACGGCAACCGGTACCGCTACCTACCTGGGCGCCGCCCTGTGGACAGCTGGCGAGCCGTACAAGAAAGTGTCGATGAAAGACATGGACAAGGCCGGCCTGAAGGAAACCGTCCAGGGCGGTTGGGTTGCCTGGCTGCAGCACTACTTCGTGACCGCCTGGATCCCGGCCGCGGGTGACAGCAACAACGTCATGACGCGCAAGGACAACCAGGGCAACTACATCATCGGCTATACCGGTCCTGTGTTGTCTGCAGCGCCAGGCGGCAAGGTCGAGACCACCGCTACCCTGTACGCAGGCCCCAAGGTTCAGGACAAACTCAAGGAGTTGTCCCCAGGCCTGGAGCTGACCGTCGACTACGGCATCCTGTGGTTCATTGCCCAACCAATCTTCTGGCTGCTCAAGCACATCCACGCAATCTTGGGTAACTGGGGCTTCTCGATCATTTGCCTGACGATCCTGATCAAGCTGTTGTTCTTCCCGCTGTCCGCCGCCAGCTACAGGTCGATGGCGCGCATGCGCGCCGTGGCACCGAAACTGGCTGCCCTCAAGGAACAGCATGGCGATGACCGGCAGAAAATGTCCCAGGCCATGATGGAGCTGTACAAGAAAGAGAAGATCAATCCGCTGGGCGGCTGCTTGCCGATCCTGGTGCAGATGCCAGTCTTCCTTTCCCTGTACTGGGTATTGCTGGAAAGTGTCGAGATGCGTCAGGCGCCTTGGCTGCTGTGGATAACCGACCTGTCGATCAAGGATCCGTTCTTCATCCTGCCGATCATCATGGGTGCGACCATGTTCATCCAGCAGCGCTTGAACCCAACGCCTCCGGATCCGATGCAGGCCAAGGTGATGAAGATGATGCCGATTGTGTTCACCTTCTTCTTCCTGTGGTTCCCGGCAGGTCTGGTACTGTACTGGGTGACCAACAACACCCTGTCGATTGCCCAGCAGTGGTACATCACGCGCAGCATCGAAAAAGCCGCGGCAAGCAAACCTGCCGTCTGACGGGTTGCTCGGCTAACCTGTGTACAAAGCGCCCCCTCGTGGGGCGTTTTGCTATCTGAAATTCGACCGGAGTACTTGCATGAATGTCGTTCGCGAAACCATCGCTGCCATTGCCACGGCTCAAGGTCGAGGGGGAGTAGGGATCGTACGCATCTCCGGGCCGCTGGCCAGCCAGGCCGCTCAGGCTATCATCGGCCGCGTGCCGACCCCTCGCCATGCACACTATGGCCCGATGCTCGATGCACAGTCGCAGGTCATCGATGAAGGGTTGGGCCTGTACTTTCCAGGGCCCAACTCATTCACCGGCGAGGACGTGCTTGAGCTACAGGGCCATGGCGGACCTGTGGTGATGGACATGTTGCTGCAGCGCTGCCTGGAACTGGGCTGTCGCCTGGCACGTCCCGGCGAGTTCAGCGAGCGGGCCTTTCTCAACGACAAGCTGGACCTGGCTCAGGCTGAGGCCATTGCCGATCTCATCGAAGCAAGCTCCGCTCAGGCAGCGCGTAACGCAGTACGTTCGTTGCAGGGTGCTTTCTCACGGCGTGTGGATAACTTGACCGAGCAGCTCATCGCGCTGCGGATCTATGTGGAAGCTGCCATCGACTTTCCTGAGGAAGAAATCGACTTCCTTGCCGATGGCCACGTGTTGAGCATGCTCGACAGGGTTCGCAGCGAGTTATCCATCGTACTGCGCGAAGCCGGGCAGGGTGCCTTGCTGCGTGACGGGATGAACGTCGTGATTGCCGGGCGACCGAATGCCGGCAAGTCCAGCCTGCTCAACCTGCTGGCCGGACGCGAGGCGGCCATTGTCACTGATATCGCCGGGACCACCCGTGACGTACTGCGTGAACATATCCACATCGACGGCATGCCGTTGCACGTGATCGATACCGCAGGGTTGCGTACCACCGCCGATGAAGTCGAGCAGATCGGCGTCCAGCGTGCGCTGAAGGCCATTGCCGAAGCGGATCGCATCCTGCTGGTAGTGGACGCGACTTCGGCCGAGGCTGCTGATCCGTTCGCCGTCTGGCCGGAGTTTCTCGAGCTTGCGCCCGACATCGGCAAGGTCACGGTCATTCGCAACAAGGCGGATCTGAGCGGTGAAGTGATCGGTATCCAGAATGACGACAATGGTCACGTGACCTTGAGTGTCACGGCCAAGGGAACTGGCCATGGCCTGGAATTGCTGCGTGACCATCTCAAGGCCTGCATGGGGTACGAGCAGACGGCTGAAAGCAGTTTCAGCGCTCGTCGACGTCATCTGGACGCCTTGCGCCATGCCGGTGACTATCTTGACCACGGACGTGATCAGCTGACGCTGGCGGGCGCTGGCGAGCTTCTGGCTGAAGACTTGCGCCTGGCCCAACATGCGCTGGGCGAAATTACCGGAGCATTCAGTTCGGACGACCTGCTGGGGCGTATTTTCTCGAGCTTCTGTATCGGCAAGTAGAAATCCCGGTATCCATGGCTGACCGCATGGCTCCCCCAAGCCACCTTTCGAGGTGGCTTTTTTTTTATACACGCTTCAGGAGCCCTGTGGAAAACCATGGCTAAGCCAGGTTGATAAGCAGGCCTGAAACCTGATGATAAAAGGGGCTGTGGGTAAGCGCACCTGTTATCAACAGGTTAATCCGAGTTATACACCTAGCTCATTGCCAGGTGAACACAACCTTTAATTCCTCTGTACATCAACAAATACGTGGCGCTCAGAGCTTTATCCACAGAACGCAGGGTGCATAGTAATAAACATAAAAACAAAGCTTTAATAAATCTCTCTCTTTTAATTTCTATTACCGAGTCTATCCACAGCTGGTTATTTTTTGTGCAGAAGGGTTCTTTAGCCGAGGCAAATTCCCTATACTGCGCAGCTATCCCAATTACCCACATAGAACAGGCACGAGGTGCGTGGTGGATTTCCCTTCCCGTTTTGAAGTGATCGTCATCGGCGGCGGTCATGCCGGTACCGAGGCAGCACTGGCCTCAGCACGCATGGGTGCAAAGACCCTGCTGTTGACGCACAACGTGGAAACCCTCGGTGCCATGAGTTGCAACCCGGCCATCGGCGGCATCGGCAAGAGCCATCTGGTTAAAGAAATCGATGCGCTCGGCGGTGCCATGGCGCTGGCCACCGATAAGGGCGGCATTCAGTTTCGCGTGCTCAACAACCGCAAAGGCCCAGCGGTGCGGGCTACCCGTGCGCAGGCCGACCGCGTTCTGTACAAGGCAGCGATTCGCGAGATTCTTGAGAATCAGCCCAACCTGTGGATATTCCAGCAGCCTGCCGACGACCTGATCGTCGAGCAGGACGAGGTCAAGGGTGTGGTCACGCAGATGGGCCTGCGTTTCATGGCTGACTCCGTGGTGCTGACCACCGGAACGTTCCTGGGCGGACTTATCCACATCGGTTTGCAAAATTATTCGGGTGGCCGTGCCGGCGATCCGCCATCCATCGCGTTGGCTCATCGTTTGCGCGAGCTGCCCCTGCGGGTAGGTCGCTTGAAGACCGGCACACCGCCGCGTATCGACGGCAAGTCGGTGGACTTCTCGGTCATGACCGAACAGCCAGGCGATACACCCATTCCGGTGATGTCGTTCATGGGCTCCAAGGCGCTGCACCCGCGCCAGGTCAGTTGCTGGATTACCCATACCAACGCGCGCACCCATGAAATCATCGCGGCCAACCTCGATCGCTCGCCGATGTACTCGGCTGCCGGCGAAATCGAAGGTGTTGGCCCACGGTACTGCCCGTCGATCGAAGACAAGATTCACCGCTTCGCCGACAAGCAGAGCCACCAGGTGTTCATCGAGCCCGAAGGCCTGACCACCCACGAGCTGTACCCCAACGGTATTTCCACGTCCTTGCCGTTCGACGTGCAGTTGCAGATCGTGCGTTCGATCCGCGGCATGGAAAACGCGCACATCATGCGACCCGGCTATGCCATCGAATACGATTACTTCGATCCACGCGATCTGAAGTACAGCCTGGAAACCAAGGTCATCGCCGGGTTGTTCTTCGCCGGGCAGATCAACGGCACCACCGGTTACGAAGAGGCCGGCGCCCAAGGGCTGCTGGCCGGTGCCAACGCCGCCTTGCGTGCCCAGGGCAAGGACGCCTGGTGCCCTCGCCGCGACGAGGCGTACATCGGCGTACTGGTCGACGACCTGATCACCCTGGGAACCCAGGAACCGTACCGGATGTTCACCTCGCGAGCCGAGTACCGCCTGATCCTGCGCGAAGACAACGCCGACCTGCGCCTGACCGAAAAGGGCCGTGAACTGGGTCTGGTCGATGACGCTCGCTGGGCGGCCTTCAGTGCCAAGCGCGAAGCGATCGAAATCGAAGAACAACGGCTCAAGAGCACTTGGGTACGGCCCAACACCGCCCAGGGCGATGCCGTTGCCGAGAAATTCGGTACACCGTTGACCCATGAATACAACCTGCTTAACCTGCTCAGCCGACCCGAGATCGACTATGTCGGCCTGGTTGAAGTGACGGGTGGGGGGGCGCAGGATCCGCAAGTGGCCGAACAGGTCGAGATCAAGACCAAGTACGCTGGCTACATCGATCGGCAACAGGACGAGATCGCCCGCCTGCGCGCCAGCGAAGAAACACGCCTGCCTGTGGATATCGACTATGTCGGTATTTCCGGGCTGTCCAAGGAAATCCAGGGCAAGCTGGGTGCGACCCGTCCTGAAACCCTGGGTCAGGCATCGCGAATCCCGGGCGTGACGCCTGCGGCCATTTCCCTGTTGATGATTCACCTGAAAAAACGCGGCGCAGGCCGTGAGTTGGAGCAAAGCGCTTGAGTTCCATGGTCACCGAACAACACCGCAAAGAGTTGTCCACAGGCGCCCGGCAATTGGGCGTGGAACTGTCTGAAAGTCAACGCGAGCAGCTATTGGCCTATCTGGCCCTGTTGATCAAATGGAACAAGGCGTACAACCTGACGGCTGTGCGCAACCCCGATGAGATGGTATCGCGGCACCTGCTCGACAGCCTGAGCATCCTGCCGCACCTGGGCGATGCCCAGCGTTGGCTGGACGTGGGCAGCGGCGGTGGCATGCCGGGCATCCCGCTGGCGATCATGTTTCCCGAAAAATATATCGCCACCCTCGACAGCAACGGCAAGAAGACCCGCTTCCAGACTCAGGTAAAACTGGAGCTGGGGCTGGCCAATCTGCACGTTATCCACAGCCGGGCCGAAACGTTCATCCCCGAGCAGCCTTTTGCCGGGATCGTTTCCCGCGCCTTCAGCAGCCTGCACGACTTCGCCCACTGGACGCGTCACCTGGGTGACCGCGATACACATTGGCTGGCGATGAAAGGGCTGCATCCGGCCGACGAACTGGTAGCATTGCCAGCGGACTTCCACCTTGATAGCGAACACGCCCTGGCCGTACCTGGTTGCCAAGGCCAACGCCATCTGCTGATACTGCGCCGCACGGCATGATTGGGAACACAAGCAATAATGGCTAAGGTATTCGCGATAGCGAACCAGAAAGGTGGTGTGGGCAAGACCACCACCTGCATCAACCTCGCAGCATCGCTGGTCGCGACCAAGCGCCGTGTGCTGCTGATCGACCTCGACCCGCAGGGCAACGCCACCATGGGTAGCGGTGTGGACAAGCATGCGCTGGAAAACTCGATCTACGACGTGTTGATCGGTGAGTGCGACCTGGGTCAGGCCATGCACTTCTCCGAACACGGCGGTTACCAGTTGCTGCCGGCCAACCGCGACCTGACGGCAGCCGAGGTAGTGCTGCTGGAAATGCAGATGAAGGAGAGTCGGCTGCGCAGTGCCTTGGCACCTGTGCGCAACAACTACGACTACATCCTCATCGATTGTCCGCCTTCGCTGTCGATGTTGACCCTCAATGCCCTGGTTGCCGCCGACGGCGTGATCATTCCCATGCAGTGCGAATATTTCGCGCTGGAAGGATTGAGCGACCTTGTGGATAACATCAAGCGCATCGCCGAGCTGCTGAACCCGGACCTCAAGGTCGAGGGCCTGCTACGAACCATGTACGACCCGAGGCTTAGCCTGATGAACGATGTCTCGGCACAGCTCAAGGAGCATTTTGGCGATCAGCTCTACGACACGGTGATCCCGCGCAACATTCGCCTGGCCGAAGCGCCCAGCTACGGGATGCCGGCGCTCACGTACGACAAATCATCGCGCGGCGCCCTGGCCTACCTGGCCCTGGCTGGCGAGATGGTTCGCCGGCAGCGTCGCCAATCTCGCACCGCTGCAGTCATTTAAGGAATCCAATGGCCGTCAAGAAACGTGGTCTCGGGCGTGGACTGGATGCGCTGCTCAGCGGTCCGACCGTCAGTGCGCTCGAGGAGCAGGCCGTCACGGTCGACCAGAACGAGCTGCAGCACCTGCCCCTGGACCTCATCCAGCGCGGCAAGTACCAGCCGCGCCGGGACATGGACCCGCAAGCGCTCGAAGAGCTGGCGCACTCGATCAAGACCCAGGGTGTGATGCAGCCGATCGTGGTGCGGCCGATAGCCAATGCGCGTTTCGAGATCATCGCCGGGGAGCGTCGCTGGCGCGCCGCGCAACAGGCCGGTCTGGAAACCATTCCGGCCATGGTTCGCGATGTGCCCGACGAAGCGGCGATTGCCATGGCGTTGATCGAGAACATCCAGCGTGAAGACCTCAATCCGGTGGAAGAGGCGATCGCTCTGCAACGTCTGCAGCACGAGTTCCAGCTGACCCAGCAACAGGTGGCCGATGCAGTGGGCAAGTCGCGTGTGACGGTGGCCAACCTGCTGCGCCTGATTGCCCTGCCTGAGGTCATCAAGACCATGCTTTCGCATGGCGATCTGGAAATGGGCCATGCGCGTGCATTGCTCGGTCTGCCTGAAGAACAACAGGTCGAAGGGGCGCGACACGTTGTCGCACGGGGCCTGACCGTACGTCAGACCGAGGCTTTGGTTCGCCAATGGCTGAGTGGCAAACCCGAGCCGGTCGAGCCTGCAAAACCCGACCCGGACATTACCCGGCTGGAACAGCGACTCGCCGAACGGCTGGGCTCTGCGGTGCAGATCCGCCATGGGCAGAAAGGAAAAGGCCAGCTGGTCATCCGCTACAACTCGTTGGATGAGCTGCAGGGTGTGCTTGCACACATTCGCTGAAACAATTCCTTGTGTAGCGCGCAGTCGGAAATCACTACCCGGCAGTTGAATAGGGGAGGAACCGCCCCTATACTCTGCGCGCATTTTGTCGGCACATTTTATGCCAAGTTACGGCTTATGGCACGTCGACCATTGAGGAGTCGTCACGATGGAAACCCGCACGCCAAACCGCCTGCCGTTCCATCAGTGGGTCGTTTTCCCGATGTTGTTGGCGCAAGGTGTCGTCGTGTTGCTGGCAGCGCTGGTGCTGTGGCAATGGCTCGGGGCGGTCAGCGGTTATTCGGGTCTTTGCGGAGGCCTGATCGCCTGGTTGCCTAATCTGTATTTCGCCTGGAAGGCTTTCCGGTTCACCGGGGCCCGGGCCGCACAAGCTATCGTCCGGTCGTTCTACGCCGGCGAGGCAGGCAAACTGATTTTGACGGCAGTGCTGTTCGCATTGACGTTCGCAGGAGTGAAACCACTGGCGCCGCTGGCTGTATTCGGCGTCTTCGGGCTGACCCAACTGGTCAGCTGGTTCGCACCCCTGCTCATGAAAACAAGACTTTCGAGACCTTAGGGCGTTTGAGGCAACCATGGCAGAAACAACCGCTTCGGGCTATATCCAGCACCACTTGCAGAACTTGACCTTCGGTCAGCTACCAGAAGGCGGCTGGGGCTTTGCCCACACCGCTGCAGAAGCCAAGGAAATGGGGTTTTGGGCGTTCCACGTCGATACCCTCGGCTGGTCGGTTGCCCTGGGCCTGATCTTCATCCTGATCTTCCGCATGGCGGCGAAGAAGGCGACGTCCGGTCAGCCGGGTGCCCTGCAGAACTTCGTCGAGGTGCTGGTCGAATTCGTCGATGGCAGCGTGCGTGACAGCTTCCACGGCCGCAGCGCGGTGATCGCGCCGTTGGCGCTGACGATCTTCGTCTGGGTGTTCCTGATGAACGCCATCGACCTGGTTCCAGTCGACTGGATTCCAATGGCCGCGGCCTGGATCTCCGGCGACTCGCACATTCCGTTCCGCGCCGTGCCGACCACCGACCCGAATGCGACCCTGGGCATGGCCCTGTCGGTGTTCGCGCTGATCATCTTCTACAGCATCAAGGTCAAGGGCATCGGCGGCTTCATCGGCGAACTGACCCTGCACCCGTTCGGCAGCAAGAACATCTTCGTTCAGATCCTGCTGATTCCGGTGAACTTCCTGCTCGAATTCGTCACCCTGGTCGCCAAGCCGATCTCGTTGGCCCTGCGACTGTTCGGCAACATGTATGCCGGCGAGCTGGTGTTCATCCTGATCGCCGTGATGTTCGGCAGCGGCCTGTTGTGGCTCAGCGGCTTGGGCGTCGTGCTGCAGTGGGCGTGGGCTGTGTTCCACATCCTGATCATCACGCTGCAGGCGTTCATCTTCATGATGCTGACCATCGTCTACCTTTCGATGGCTCACGAAGAAAATCATTAAGACGCGCCTGGCGAGTCTGATGCCCCTCGCGCTCTGGTGCGAGGGAGGCCCATGCGGGTCGAAACACCGGTTTGTAACACCGCTTTAAAACCTAAAAACCAAGCAAAAGACGACGTAAAAAGTCGGGAGGAAAGATGGAAACTGTAGTTGGTCTAACCGCTATCGCTGTTGCTCTGCTGATCGGCCTGGGCGCACTGGGTACCGCTATCGGCTTCGGCCTGCTGGGCGGCAAGTTCCTGGAAGGCGCTGCTCGCCAGCCAGAAATGGTCCCAATGCTGCAAGTTAAAATGTTCATCGTCGCCGGTCTGCTCGACGCCGTGACCATGATCGGTGTTGGTATCGCTCTGTTCTTCACCTTCGCGAACCCCTTCGTTGGTCAACTCGCTGGCTGATCTCTCGAACCTTCGAGTGGATTGGTGTGATGGACAAAGAACGAGCGAGGTGTTGGCGTGAACATTAATGCAACCCTGATTGGCCAGACCGTTGCGTTCTTCATTTTTGTGCTGTTCTGCATGAAGTTCGTGTGGCCTCCGGTCATCGCGGCTTTGCACGAACGTCAGAAGAAGATCGCTGATGGTTTGGACGCTGCCAGCCGAGCAGCTCGCGACCTGGAGTTGGCCCAAGAGAAAGTGGGTCAGCAACTGCGCGAAGCGAAAGCTCAGGCAGCCGAAATCATTGAGCAGGCAAAGAAACGCGGCAACCAGATCGTCGAAGAGGCCGTTGAAAAGGCCCGTATCGACGCTGACCGCGTGAAAGTGCAGGCTCAAGCCGAGATCGAGCAGGAACTGAACGGCGTCAAAGACGCGCTGCGTGCCCAACTGGGCGTGCTGGCCGTAGGCGGTGCCGAGAAGATCCTGGGCGCCACAATCGATCAAAACGCGCACGCGGAGCTGGTTAACAAACTGGCTGCTGAAATCTAAGCGAGGGCGATCATGGCAGAACTGACCACGTTGGCCCGACCTTACGCTAAGGCGGCCTTCGAGCACGCTCAGGCCCACCAGCAGCTGGCCAATTGGTCAGCCATGCTCGGCCTGGCTGCAGCGGTGGCGCAAGACGCCACCATGCAGAGCCTGCTCAAGGCCCCGCGACTGACTAGCGCAGACAAGGCCGCCACGTTCATTGACGTGTGCGGCGACAAGTTCGATGCCAAGGCACAGAATTTCATCCACGTCGTTGCCGAAAACGACCGTCTCCTGCTGTTGCCGGAGATCGCCGAACTGTTCGACCTGTACAAGGCCGAGCAGGAAAAATCGGTCGATGTGGAAGTCACCAGTGCCTTCGCATTGAACCAAGAACAGCAAGACAAACTCGCCAAGGTTCTCAGTGCACGACTCGACCGGGAAGTGCGCCTGCAAGTTGCGGAGGATGCCAGCCTGATCGGTGGCGTCGTCATCCGCGCCGGCGACCTGGTTATCGATGGCTCGATTCGCGGCAAACTCGCGAAACTGGCCGAAGCATTGAAATCTTGAGTTTGAAGGGGCAGCAGAGCAATGCAGCAACTCAATCCTTCCGAAATAAGTGAAATCATCAAGGGTCGCATCGACAAGCTCGATGTGACCTCCCAAGCCCGTAACGAAGGCACCGTCGTCAGCGTTTCCGACGGTATCGTACGGATTCACGGTCTGGCCGACGTCATGTACGGCGAAATGATCGAGTTTCCTGGCGGCGTCTTCGGCATGGCACTCAACCTGGAGCAGGACTCCGTAGGCGCCGTGGTACTGGGCGCGTACACCAGCCTGGCCGAAGGCATGAGCGCCAAGTGCACCGGCCGCATCCTGGAAGTTCCGGTCGGCAAGGAACTGCTGGGTCGCGTCGTCGACGCACTGGGCAAC
This sequence comes from Pseudomonas rhizosphaerae, assembly GCF_000761155.1. Taxonomy (NCBI): domain Bacteria; kingdom Pseudomonadati; phylum Pseudomonadota; class Gammaproteobacteria; order Pseudomonadales; family Pseudomonadaceae; genus Pseudomonas; species Pseudomonas rhizosphaerae. The sequence goes on from NZ_CP009533.1 coordinate 3,646,517, forward strand.
CCTGTCGATGGCAAGGGTCCTCTGGGCAACACCCAGACCGACGCAGTCGAAAAGGTTGCACCGGGCGTTATCTGGCGTAAGTCGGTAGACCAGCCTGTACAGACTGGCTACAAGGCTGTCGACGCCATGATCCCTGTCGGCCGTGGCCAGCGCGAGCTGATCATCGGTGACCGTCAGATCGGCAAGACCGCTCTGGCGATCGACGCGATCATCAACCAGAAGAACTCCGGTATCTTCTGCGTCTACGTTGCCATCGGTCAGAAGCAATCGACCATCGCCAACGTGGTTCGCAAGCTGGAAGAAAACGGCGCCCTGGCCAACACCATCGTGGTGGCTGCCAGTGCTTCGGAATCTCCTGCGCTGCAATTCCTGGCACCTTATGCCGGTTGCACCATGGGCGAGTTCTTCCGTGACCGTGGCGAAGACGCACTGATCGTCTACGACGACCTGTCCAAGCAAGCAGTGGCCTACCGCCAGATTTCCCTGCTGCTGCGTCGTCCACCAGGCCGTGAAGCCTACCCAGGCGACGTGTTCTATCTCCACTCCCGCTTGCTGGAGCGTGCATCGCGCGTTTCCGAAGAGTACGTCGAGAAGTTCACCAACGGCGCAGTGACTGGCAAGACCGGTTCCCTGACCGCGTTGCCGATCATCGAAACCCAGGCTGGCGACGTTTCCGCGTTCGTTCCGACCAACGTGATTTCCATCACCGACGGTCAGATCTTCCTGGAATCGGCCATGTTCAACTCGGGCATCCGCCCTGCAGTGAACGCCGGTGTTTCGGTATCCCGCGTAGGTGGTGCCGCTCAGACCAAGATCATCAAGAAGCTGTCCGGTGGTATCCGTACCGCCCTGGCTCAGTACCGTGAACTGGCGGCATTCGCCCAGTTCGCTTCTGACCTGGACGAAGCCACCCGCAAGCAGCTCGAACACGGCCAGCGCGTGACCGAGCTGATGAAGCAGAAGCAGTACTCGCCTATGTCGATCGCCGACATGGCGCTGTCGCTGTATGCAGCCGAGCGTGGTTTCCTGACCGACGTCGAGATCACCAAGGTTGGTAGCTTCGAGCAGGCCCTGATTGCTTACTTCAACCGCGATCACGCCGACCTGTTGGCGAAGATCAACGTGAAGGGTGACTTCAATGACGAAATCGACGCTGGCCTCAAGGCTGGTATCGAGAAGTTCAAGGCCACCCAAACCTGGTAAGCCGCAGCAGGGGCCGCAAGGCCCCTGCTTGCTAACCTGATAGGTGTTACATGGCAGGCGCAAAAGAGATTCGCAGTAAGATTGCGAGCATCAAAAGCACGCAAAAGATTACCAGCGCCATGGAAAAAGTGGCGGTCAGCAAAATGCGCAAGGCACAAATGCGCATGGCAGCCAGCCGTCCCTACGCGGAACGTATCCGCCAGGTGATTGGGCATCTGGCCAACGCCAACCCGGAATACCGCCACCCGTTCATGATCGAACGCGCCGTCAAGCGCGTCGGCTATATCGTGGTGAGCAGCGACCGTGGTCTGTGCGGCGGCTTGAACACCAACCTGTTCAAGGCCCTGGTCAAGGACATGGCGGCCAATCGCGAACGCGGTGTCGAGATCGACCTGTGCGTGATCGGCAGCAAGGGTGCAGCGTTCTTTCGCAACTTCGGCGGCAACGTCGTGGCAGCGATCAGCCATCTGGGCGAAGAGCCGTCGATCAATGATCTGATCGGCAGCGTCAAGGTGATGCTGGACGCGTACCTGGAAGGCCGTATCGATCGCCTGTCCGTGGTGTCCAACAAGTTCATCAATACCATGACGCAACAACCGACGGTGGAGCAGTTGATCCCGTTGGAGGCAACCCCGGATCAAGAACTCAAGCATCACTGGGATTACCTGTACGAACCCGACGCCAAAGAGCTGCTTGAAGGCCTGATGGTGCGTTACGTGGAGTCGCAGGTGTACCAGGCGGTGGTCGAGAACAACGCTGCTGAACAAGCGGCGCGGATGATCGCGATGAAGAATGCAACCGACAACGCCGGCGACCTGATCAGCGATTTGCAGCTGATCTACAACAAGGCACGTCAGGCTGCGATCACCCAAGAGATCTCGGAAATCGTCGGCGGCGCTGCCGCGGTTTAACGGTTCAAATATTCAGAGGATCCAGCTATGAGTAGCGGACGTATCGTTCAAATCATCGGCGCCGTTATCGACGTGGAATTTCCACGCGACAGCGTACCGAGCATCTACAACGCGCTGAAGGTACAAGGCGCTGAAACCACTCTCGAAGTCCAGCAGCAGCTGGGCGACGGCGTGGTTCGTACCATCGCCATGGGTTCCACCGAAGGCCTGAAACGCGGCCTGAACGTGCTCGACAGCGGCGCAGCCATTTCCGTCCCTGTCGGCAAGGCCACCCTGGGCCGCATCATGGACGTTCTGGGCAACCCGATCGACGAAGCGGGCCCGATCGATACCGAAGAGCGCTGGGGCATTCACCGTCCAGCACCTTCCTTCGCGGAACAGGCAGGCGGCAACGACCTGCTGGAAACCGGCATCAAGGTCATCGACCTGGTCTGCCCGTTTGCCAAGGGTGGTAAAGTCGGTCTGTTCGGTGGTGCCGGTGTCGGCAAGACCGTGAACATGATGGAACTGATCCGTAACATCGCCATCGAGCACAGCGGTTATTCCGTGTTCGCCGGTGTGGGCGAGCGTACCCGTGAGGGTAACGACTTCTACCACGAGATGAAGGACTCCAACGTTCTGGACAAAGTGGCACTGGTTTACGGTCAGATGAACGAGCCGCCGGGTAACCGTCTGCGCGTCGCCCTGACTGGCCTGACCATGGCCGAGAAATTCCGTGACGAAGGTAACGACGTTCTGCTGTTCGTCGACAACATCTATCGTTACACCCTGGCCGGTACCGAAGTATCCGCACTGCTGGGCCGTATGCCTTCGGCAGTAGGCTACCAGCCGACCCTGGCCGAAGAGATGGGCGTTCTGCAGGAACGTATCACTTCGACCAAGGAAGGTTCGATCACTTCGATCCAAGCGGTATACGTACCTGCGGATGACTTGACCGACCCGTCGCCGGCGACCACCTTCGCCCACTTGGACGCCACCGTCGTACTGTCCCGTGACATCGCCTCCCTGGGTATCTACCCAGCGGTCGATCCACTGGACTCGACGTCGCGCCAGCTGGACCCGAACGTGATCGGCCAGGAGCACTACGACACCGCTCGCGGCGTCCAGTACGTGCTGCAGCGCTACAAAGAGCTGAAGGACATCATTGCGATCCTGGGTATGGACGAGCTGTCGGAAGCCGACAAGCAGTTGGTAAACCGTGCTCGTAAGATCCAGCGCTTCCTGTCGCAGCCGTTCTTCGTGGCTGAAGTCTTCACCGGTGCCTCGGGTAAATACGTTTCCCTGAAAGACACCATCGCAGGCTTCAAAGGCATCCTCAACGGCGACTACGACCACCTGCCGGAACAAGCGTTCTACATGGTCGGCGGCATCGAAGAAGCAATCGAGAAAGCCAAGAAACTGTAATCCTGGCGCCCGGCGACGGGCGCTAATCAGGTTGAGGCAAGTATGGCTATGACAGTCCATTGCGATATCGTCAGCGCGGAAGGGGAAATCTTTTCCGGTCTGGTCGAGATGGTGATTGCGCACGGTAACCTGGGTGATATCGGTATCGCTCCAGGCCACGCCCCGCTGATCACCGATCTCAAGCCAGGTCCGATCCGCCTGATCAAGCAGGGTGGCGAAGCCGAGGTGTTCTACATCTCTGGTGGTTTCCTCGAGGTTCAGCCGAACATGGTCAAGGTTCTTGCCGACACCGTGCAGCGCGCTGCCGACCTGGATGAAGCTTCCGCTCAGGAAGCCGTCAAGGCTGCCGAGAAGGCCCTGAACGAAAAAGGCGCAGACTTCGATTACGGATCTGCCGCCGCACGTCTGGCCGAGGCTGCAGCCCAGCTGCGCACCGTCCAGCAGATCCGCAAGAAATTCGGCGGCTGATGCGTCGATTCACTTGCGATTGAGTAAAAGGGTAGCCTCGGCTACCCTTTTTCTTTTTCAGCATTTCCTCCCCGGTCAGCCTGCTGGCCATTCTCCGGATTGGTAGCCGTCCATGTCTCTCGATATCGTCATTCTCGCCGCTGGCCAGGGCACGCGCATGCGCTCGGCTCTGCCCAAGGTATTGCACCCGGTCGCCGGCAATTCCATGCTCGGCCATGTTATCCACAGCGCGCGCCAACTCCAGCCGCAGGGCATTCACGTGGTGATCGGCCATGGCGCCGATGCGGTACGCGAACGCCTCGCTGCCGATGATCTGAATTTCGTGTTGCAGGACAAGCAACTGGGGACAGGCCATGCGGTTGCGCAGGCAGTTCCGGGCCTGAGCGCCGACAATGTATTGATTCTCTACGGTGACGTACCGCTGATCGAAGTCGCTACCCTGCAGCGGCTGCTGCAGAAGGTCAGCGCCGATCAGTTGGGTCTGCTCACCGTCAACCTGACCGACCCCACAGGGTATGGGCGCATCGTCCGTGATGGCGATGGGCAGGTGCAGGCCATCGTTGAGCACAAGGACGCCAGCGACGCGCAGAAAGCGATCAAGGAAGGCAACACCGGTATTCTTGCGGTCCCAGGGAAGCGCCTGGCCGAGTGGCTGGCGCGCCTGTCCAACGACAACGCCCAGGGCGAGTATTACCTGACCGACGTGATCGCCATGGCGGTCAGCGACGGCTTGGTGGTTGCCACTGAAACCGCCCAGGACCCGATGGAAGTGCAGGGCGCCAACGACCGCCGTCAGCTTGCGGAATTGGAGCGGCACTATCAGTTGCGTGAAGGTCGTCGCCTGATGGCCCTAGGTGTGACCTTGCGCGACCCGGCACGCTTCGATGTGCGCGGAGACGTCACCGTGGGCCGCGATGTCCTGATCGACGTCAACGTGGTGCTCGAAGGCCGCGTGGTGATCGAGGACGACGTGGTCATCGGTCCCAATTGCTACATCAAGGACAGCACCCTGGGCCGTGGTGTGGTGGTCAAGGCCAACAGCCATCTGGACGGCGCGGTGTTGCACGAAGGCAGCGACGCCGGCCCGTTCGCGCGGCTGCGACCGGGTACGGTGCTGGAAGCTCGCGCCCATGTGGGTAACTTCGTCGAGCTGAAGAACGCGCGCATTGGCGAGGGCGCCAAGGCCGGTCACTTGAGCTACCTGGGCGATGCGGACATCGGTGCTGGCAGCAACATCGGTGCGGGGACCATTACCTGCAACTACGACGGCGCGAACAAGTGGAAGACCACGATCGGTGAAGACGTGTTCATTGGTTCGAACAATTCACTGGTAGCGCCTGTGGATATCTTGGCGGGGGCAACCACTGCTGCGGGTTCGACCATTACCCAAGAGGTGCCGGAAGGGCAGTTGGCAGTGGCGCGGACCCGGCAGCGCAATGTCGAAGGGTGGAAACGGCCGGTGAAGATCAAAAAGCCCTAGTTATCCACAGCACAGTGATCTTGTCACTGGCCTCTTCGCAGGCAGAGGGCTTGGCCGCCCGCCCCGTTCCAACAGTGTCCTGTGTTCCCAACTCGTAAGAGCGAGGCGGGCGGTTAGCCCTCCGCCCCACGAAGAGGTTACAGAAAAGCCTTGCCTAACCATTGACGAACCTTTCAGTTTAGGTTTCTATTGCCTTCGTTATCTTTCGAAACGAAACTTAGGTCGTCATGTCGAAGCGCAATACGCCCCAACGTCGTCACAGCATTCTCGCCTTGCTCAATGAGCAGGGCGAAGTGAGTGTGGATAACTTGGCCAAGCATTTCGCCACTTCCGAAGTGACTATTCGCAAGGATCTTGCCGCCCTTGAAAGTCATGGACTGCTCCTGCGTCGCTACGGCGGTGCGGTGACCATGCCTCAAGAGCTCATTGGCGAACCGGGTCCACGCGTCTCGGCCATCAAGCAATCCATTGCCCGTGCAGCCGTTCTGCGTATCAAGGAACACGCGCGGATCATCATCGACAGTGGCAGCACCACGGCGGCGATGATTCCGGAGTTGGGCAAGCAGCCGGGTCTGGTCGTCATGACCAACTCGCTGCACGTGGCCAACGCTCTGGGTGCGCTGGAGCACGAACCCGTACTGCTGATGACTGGTGGCACCTGGGATCCGCACTCCGAGTCGTTTCAGGGCCAGGTGGCCGAGCAGGTGTTGCGTTCCTACGACTTCGATCAGCTCTTCATCGGTGCCGACGGCATCGATCTGGAGCGCGGCACGACCACCTTCAACGAGTTGCTGGGCCTGAGCAGGGTAATGGCCGAAGTCGCCCGCGAAGTGATCGTCATGGTCGAGTCCGACAAGGTCGGACGCAAGATTCCCAATCTGGAGCTGCCCTGGGGCCGCATCAGTACCCTCATCACCGATGATCGTCTGCCGCTCGAAGCGCGCGATCAGATTCAGGCGCGCGGGATCGATCTCGTGCTCGCCGCTACCAGCTAGGAGAAGCGAATATGTGTGGAATCGTCGGCGCCATTGCGGAGCGCAACATCACAGCCATTCTGGTCGAGGGTCTCAAGCGCCTGGAATATCGCGGCTACGACAGCGCCGGTGTCGCGGTGCTGGACGAGGCTGGCAGCGTGCAGCGCCGACGTCGTGTGGGCAAGGTCGCCGAACTGCAAACGGCGCTGGCGGATGAGCCACTGCTCGGCAAGCTCGGGATTGCTCACACCCGTTGGGCTACTCACGGTGCGCCGACCGAACAGAACGCTCACCCGCACTTTTCCACAGGCGAAGTAGCCGTGGTGCACAACGGCATCATCGAAAACCACGAAGTGTTGCGCACTCAGCTCAAGGAGCTGGGCTACGTGTTCACCTCGCAGACCGATACCGAAGTCATCGCCCACTTGCTGCACCACACCCTCAAGGCCTTGCCGGACCTGGCCGACGCGCTCAAGGCGACGGTCAAGCAACTACACGGCGCCTACGGCCTGGCTGCCATCAGCGTGCACCAGCCCGATCGTCTGGTTGCCGCCCGCAGCGGCAGTCCGCTGGTGATCGGCCTGGGCATGGGCGAGAACTTCCTGGCCTCCGACCAGTTGGCCCTGCGCCAGGTGACCGACCGCTTCATGTATCTCGAGGAGGGTGACATTGCCGAGATCCGCCGTGAAAGCGTGCAGATCTGGGATGCCGCGGGCGCACCTGTGGAACGCGAAAGCGTGCAGTACCACGAAGGCGCCGAGGCTGCCGACAAGGGCGAATATCGCCACTTCATGATGAAGGAGATCCACGAGCAACCTACCGTGGTACAGCGCACCCTGGAAGGCCGTCTTGGCCAGAACCAGGTGCTGGTGCAGGCCTTCGGCCCGCAAGCAGCCGAACTGTTCGCCAAGGTGCGCAACGTACAGATCGTAGCGTGCGGCACCAGCTATCACGCGGGTATGGTTGCCCGCTACTGGCTCGAAGGCCTGGCCGGCATCCCTTGCCAGGTCGAAGTGGCCAGCGAGTTCCGCTATCGCAAGGTCGTGGTGCAGCCCAACACGCTGTTCGTCTCCATCTCCCAGTCCGGCGAAACGGCCGATACCCTGGCCGCGTTGCGCAACGGCAAGCAACTCGGGTTTCTCGGCAGCCTGGCCATCTGCAACGTCGGCATCAGCTCGCTGGTGCGCGAGTCCGACCTGACCTTGCTGACCCAGGCAGGCCCGGAGATCGGCGTCGCTTCGACCAAGGCGTTCACCACTCAGCTGGTCGCGCTGATGTTGCTGACACTTTCCCTTGGCCAGGTACACGGATCCTTGGAGGAGGGTGTCGAGGCGCAGCTGGTGGCCGAACTCCGCCGCCTGCCCACCCGCCTGGGCGAAGCCCTGGCCATGGACACCACCATCGAGCGTATCGCCGAGCTGTTCGCCGAGAAACACCACACGCTGTTCCTGGGCCGCGGCGCACAGTTCCCGGTGGCAATGGAAGGTGCGCTGAAGCTCAAGGAGATCTCCTACATCCATGCCGAAGCCTATCCTGCTGGCGAATTGAAGCACGGCCCGCTGGCGCTGGTGGACAAGGACATGCCGGTGGTCACCGTGGCGCCGAACAACGAGCTGCTGGAAAAACTCAAATCCAACCTGCAGGAAGTGCGCGCACGCGGCGGCGAGCTGGTGGTGTTCGCTGATGAACAGGCGCAATTGAGTAACGGCCCCGGCACCCACGTCGTGGCCATGCCGCACATCATCGATGCCCTGGCGCCGATCCTCTACACCATTCCTTTGCAGTTGCTTTCGTACTATGTGGCGGTGCTGAAGGGGACGGATGTGGATCAGCCGCGAAATTTGGCGAAGTCGGTGACGGTGGAGTGAGGGGGGAGGGTTGCGAACTCTATGACCGCCAATCCCCCTGAACCCCTGCCTGCCAGGCCCAAGCGTACGCTCACACCGTCCCCTTGGGCTCTAACCCCGCCAAAATCCGATCCAACCGCTCGACAATCTCCTTGTCGATCTTTTCATGCAGTCGCATGATCTCCAGCTCCGCGCGCAGGTTCACCTCGAAGTCCAGGCTCGCGGCCAGGCGATCTTTGGCTGACTGGCGGTTCTGGCTCATCATGATCACCGGCGCCTGAATGGCTGCGACGGTGGACAGCATCAGGTTGAGGAAGATGTACGGGTAGGGGTCGAAGGCCAGGCCGAAGTGCTCGAGCACATCGGTGTTGAGCAGCATCCAGCCCAGCAGGATGATGGTGAAGGCGATGATGAAGGCCCATGAACCACCGATCTCAGCTACCCGGTCGGACAGCCGTGCACCGAAAGAGGCTGCCTCGTCGGAAGCGTCCCCGGCATCGCGGCTGACGGGCAAGCGTTTTTTCATCTGCTCCAGCACGTGGATTTCTTCGGGTTCGAGCTGATGGGGGTGTTTGCCTAGGAAGCGTCGAGCCAGCGGTTCAAGTGGGTGCTTGGTGGCCATGGGTATATCTTCAGATAGGTGAAAAGACGCTAACTATCCCATGAAGTCCATATCGCTGTGGTGGTTCGGATAGTCCCTGTCCGACCGTGTAGTAGGTTTTTTTCCCGCTCAGTGAGAATCGTCCTTCAGAATCGAGAATTTATTCTTATAGTGCAGTCATGAACGACCCACGAACCACAGGCATCGTCGACCGAGTGCTGCAGGTACTAACCTGCGTGGCCAAGGCCGGACAACCGATAGCGGCCAAGCGCATTGCCGCGCAGGTTGAGCTGCCGCTGAGCACGGTCTACCGGCATCTGGCGTCGCTGAAGAAGTGGGGCTTGCTGCAAGAGCACATGACCACCGGGCTGTACGAACCCGGTGCGACCGGGGTGCAACTGGCCTGGGGGTTCGATCAGACGTCTCATCTGATCAACCAGAGCCGCGACGAGATCGGTGCCCTGGCTGAACGCACGGGCGAAAGCGTTGGCCTGCTGGTGTACAGCAACGGCCAGATGGTGTGCATCGCCATGGAGGAGAGCAGCAGCTCGCTGCGTTGCTCGTTCACCAAGGGCCGCGCGCATTCCATGATGCAGGGTGCATCGGCCAAGAGCCTGCTGGCGTTTCTGCCCGAGCCGGTGCAGCGCCAGTTGCTCGCAGAGCAAGCGCAACAAGGCACCGTGGACGTCGCGGCGCTGGAAAAGGAGATCGCCCGAATTCGCAAGAATGGCTATGCCACCAGTGACAGTGAAGTCGATCTGGGTGTCTGGGGCGTCAGTGTCCCGTTGGTTTCAGCGGACGGTGGCCTGGAAGGTACCATTACGTTGATGGCGCCGTCATTGCGCGTTGGCCCACGGGAGGCTGAGCTGATCAGTCTCACCAGAAAAGCAGCCAGCCGCATCTGCAATCGCTTCTAACTGCCGCTCAATCCATGTTTCGGGTCCTGACGGACTCACCCTTGCCGAAGGAATCTGTGATGAAAGCGTTGAAGTTGTTCACCCCCCTGGCTGCCGCGCTGACGCTGATGGCCTCGCTCTGCACCTCGGCCCAGGCAGCCGATGATGTGATGCGTGTCGGCACCGATGCCACCTTCCCACCCATGGAGTTCGTGCAGGATGGCAAGCGCACCGGCTTCGATATCGAATTGATCGAAGCGATCGGCAAGCAATTGAACAAGAAGGTCGAATGGGTCGACATCGGCTTCAAGGGGCTGATCCCCGGCCTGATTTCGAACCGCTTCGATGTCGCCGCATCGGCCATCTACATGACCGAAGAGCGTCAGAAGGTGGTCAACTTCACCGACTCCTACTATCGCGGGGGCCTGGCTGTATTGGTCCTGAAGGAGGACGCCAGCATCGACAAGCCTGCCGATCTGGTGGCGGGCAAGAAGGTTTCGGCCCAGGTGGGTACCAAGTCCATCGACTTTCTGAAAACCAACTACCCCGCAGTGACTGTGGTGGAAGTGGAGAAGAACCAGGCCATGTTTGACCTGTTGGCCATTGGCCGGGTCAACGCTGCGGTCACTGGGCGTCCGGCGGCAGTGGAATACGCCAAGCGTCAGCCCAAGGTCCGGGTGCTGGACGAAGGCCTGACCACCGAACTGTACGGTTTCGCCATTCGCAAGAATGACACCGAGTTGCAACAGCAGATGAACCAGGCGCTGCAGACCCTGCGCAGCAACGGCGAATATGCCGCCCTGACCCAGAAATGGTTCGGCACCACCAAAGAATAAGCCGCCGCTGCAGGTCCGCGCGATGCTTGCGACGGACCTGCACATCACGCCTTTAACCGTAGCCTGTGCGGAGTACTTCATGGATCTCGACTTTTCCCCGGTCTGGGACGGCTGGCGCGCGCTTGCCTCCGGCACCCTGATCACCATCGAAATCACGGCTGCGGCATTGGTGCTGGGCTGTGTGCTGGGCCTGTTGATCGGGCTGGGCCGGCTCAATCCCGATCGCAAGATCATCTATGGGCTGTGCACCACCTACCTGACGCTGGTCCGCGGCACGCCGCTGCTGGTGCAGTTGTTCATTCTGTTCTTCGGCCTGCCGCATTTCGGCATCCAATTGCCGGCCTATGTATGCGGGATCTTCGGCCTGGGCATCTACAGCGCGGCCTATGTTTCAGAGATCGTCCGCGGTTCGATCCAGTCCGTGGAAAAGGGCCAGATGGAAGCCGCCCGATCCTTGGGGCTGCCGCACAAGCTGGCGATGCGCAAGGTCATCCTGCCCCAGGCCTTCGTGCGCATGATTCCCGCCCTGGGCAACGAATTCATTGCCTTGATCAAGAACTCGGCGCTGGTGTCGTTGCTGACCATTGCCGACGTCATGCACGAAGGCGAGAAAATCATCAGCGTGTCCTATCGCTCGCTCGAAGTGTACCTGGCCATCGCTTTCATCTACCTGATGCTGACCAGCATCACCACCTTGATCCTGCGCCGCACCGAGAAAGTGCTGCGCGCCGACGGGAGAGTGTGATGAGCACCGCCATCATCGACATTCAGAACCTGAGCAAATCCTTCGGTAGCCATCAGGTGCTGCACAACATCGACTTCAGCGTGCAGCCCAGCCAGGTTGTGGTGGTGATCGGTCCCAGCGGTTCGGGCAAGAGCACCTTCCTGCGTTGCATGAACGGCCTGGAGACCGCCGAAGGCGGAACGTTGCGCGCTTGCGGCCACACGGTGGTGGAGCAGGGGCGGATGATGTCCGAAAGCAAACTCGACGCCCTGCGCAGCGAAGTCGGCATGGTGTTCCAATCGTTCAACCTGTTCCCCCACCTCAGCGTGCTGGACAACATCACCCTGGCGCCCATGGCCTTGCGCGGCAAGTCGCGCCACGCCGCAGAAGAGCAGGGTTTGCGCCTGTTGAACAAGGTCGGCCTCGAACACAAGGCCAAGGTCTATCCCGGCACCCTGTCGGGCGGGCAGAAGCAGCGCGTGGCGATCGCCCGTGCATTGGCCATGGAACCCAAGGTCATGCTGTTCGACGAGCCGACCTCGGCACTGGACCCGGAGCTGGTGGGTGAGGTGTTGCAGGTCATGAAGACCCTGGCGAACGAAGGCATGACCATGATCATCGTCACCCACGAAATGGGTTTTGCCCGGGAAGTGGCCGATGTGGTGGTGGTCATGGACCAAGGCGCCATCGTCGAAGCCGCGCCGCCAGCCCAGCTGTTCACCGCGCCTCGCGAAGCCCGTACGCGCAGTTTCCTGCAAAGCGTGCTGTCGCGAGACGCGGCGCCTGTTCTCTGATTGCCTGCGCCTGACTCATTGCCCAGAGGTTCATGTGGATATGCCTTTAGACTCACCCGCCAGCCAAGCTCAGGGCAGCCTGTTTGCCCACAGCGCCTTACTGCCTAACGGCTGGCAGCGCAATGTGCTGCTGAGCTGGAACGCCGTCGGCGATCTGACCACCGTCAGCATCGATGCCGTGCCCACGGCCGGCACGCCGGTGGCGCGGGGTCCGGTGATCAGTGGCATGCCGAACCTGCATTCCCATACCTTTCAGCGCGCCATGGCCGGGTTGACCGAAACCCTGGGCGACCCGAGAGACTCCTTCTGGAGCTGGCGCACCCTGATGTATCGCTTCGCCCAGCGCCTGCAACCGCGGCACCTGCAGGCCATCGGCCGGCATCTGTACATCGAGATGCTCAAGGCCGGATACACCTCGGTCTGCGAGTTTCACTACGTGCACCATGGCGCTGACGGCCAGCCCTATGCCAACCCCGCCGAACTGTCCCTGCGCGTGGTTCGTGCAGCCGAGGAGGTGGGCATCGGCATGACCCTGCTGCCGGTGCTGTACCAGTACGGCGGCCTGGGTCAGGCAGAACCGTTGCCGCATCAACGCCGCTTCATCAATTCACCCGAGTGGATCCTCGAACTGCGTCAGCACCTGCAAAAAGCCATGCCGCAGAACGGCAACCGGCGCTACGGCGTAGCGCCACACTCGTTGCGCGCTGTGAGCGAAGCTTCCTTGTCGAGCCTGATCCAGGGCTTGGACCGTGAAGACCCGAAGGCGCCCGTGCATATCCATATCGCCGAGCAGACCCGCGAGGTCGATGACTGCGTGGCCATCCTCGGCCAGCGGCCGGTGCAGTGGTTGCTGGACCGCCAACCATTGGACAAACGATGGTGCCTGGTGCACGCCACCCACATGGACGACGCTGAATATGCGGCGTTGGCGCGCAGTGGTGCCGTCGTCGGGCTGTGTCCGACCACCGAAGCCAATCTTGGCGATGGTTTGTTCGATGCGCAGCGTTTCCTGGCCGACAAGGGAAATTGGGGTATCGGTTCGGACAGCAACGTGGCGGTCAATCCGTGGGCCGAACTGCGTTTGCTGGAGTACGGCCAACGCCTGTTGCACCGCCGCCGCAACGTGCTGGCCAGCGCCGAAGCACCGGTGGTGGCGGATCGCCTGTTCGCTCAGGCGGTGAGTGGCGGGGCGCAGGCTACGGGCCGCTCGGTGAGCGGACTGGTGGTCGGCCAGCGCGCCGACCTGGTCGTGATCGATTCGGACGCCGCCACTATCGCCCCGGGCAATCCGGCACAGCTGTTGTCCTCGATGGTGTTCTGCGAGCACGGCACCCACCCCGTACGCGATGTCTTCGTCGGCGGCAGGCAGGTCATCGACAACGGCCAGCACGCTCAGCAGGTGGAAGCGCTGCATGGTTACCGCGCCACCCTGGCCGACCTCTTGGAGCAAACGATATGAATCGGGAACACACGTTCGAGCTGCATGAGGGCATCGGCCCCTTGCTGATCTCCATGCCCCATGTGGGCACTGAACTGCCGGACGATCTGAAGACGCATTACAGCCCGGTCGGCCCGGCGGTCGACGACACCGACTGGCATATTCATGAGCTGTACGACTTCGCGACCGCGCTGGGGGCGTCGACACTGCGTCCACGCTTTTCGCGCTACGTGATCGACCTGAATCGGCCGGCCGATGGCGCCAGCTTGTACCCCGGTCAGAACACCACCGGACTCTGCCCGCTGGCGACCTTCGACGACGTGCCGCTGTATCAACCGGGGCACGAGCCTGACGACACTGAAATCGCCCGGCGCCTGGCGCACTATTGGCAGCCGTACCATCGGGCCTTGCACCAGCAATTGCAGCGAATCAAAGCCATCCACGGGTATGCCCTGCTGTGGGATGCCCACTCGATCCGCTCGGTCATCCCGCACCTGTTCGAAGGCGAGTTGCCGGTGTTCAACTTCGGTACGGCAAGCGGCAGCGCTTGCGCACCTGGCGTTGGCGAGCAGTTGCACGCCTTGGCCGAGCAGTTGGCCCCGCAGTTGCCAGTGGTGCTCAATGGTCGTTTCAAGGGCGGCTACATCACTCGCCAGTACGGCAGCCCGGTCCATGGGGTTCACGCGGTTCAGCTGGAGCTGGCGCAGCGTGCCTACATGCAGGAAGCGCCGCCCTACGGGTTGCAACAGGCCAAGGTCGACACCTTGCGACCGGTACTGCGTGCGCTGATCGAGCGCTTCATGGCGTTCAAGCCTGCCTGACATGCCTTTGGTAGCCCGATTCCGATGACCGATTCGCACCTGTACCGACCCGAAGGGTACACGGCCATGCCCTGGAAAAACGGGGCTGGCAGCACTCTGGAAATTGCCCAGCAGCGCTGCGTCGATGACAGCGGCTATGACTGGCGCCTGTCGATCGCCCAGATCACTGCCGATGGAGCCTTTTCCGTGTTCCCCGGCTATAGCCGGATCATTACCGTGCTGCACGGCGATGGGATGGTGTTGGAAGTGAACGGCGTGGACAGTGAGGCGCTGGGCCCTTTCAAGCCATTGAGCTTCGACGGTGGAGCAAGGGTGCAGTGCCGGTTGCTGGGTTCGGTCATCGAAGACTTCAACTTGATCTACCGCAAGGATCGGGTTCAGGCATCGCTGCGCTGGGTGGAGTGTCATCCGGCCGTGGTGTTGGCGTCGGCGGCGGCTGAAGCGATCTTCTTCAACGCAGCATCCGGGGTCGTCAAGGTGACGCAAGCCGGTGATGGGCGGCGACATGAGTTGGGTTCGCGAGCGACGTTGCGCTGCACCAACGCCGGCGGCCAGTTGCAGCGTTACAGTCTGGAGGGCGCGGCCGCACAGGTGTGCGTGGTGGAGTTGGACAAGGTGGGCTGATCGTTGTGATGGTAGCGCCTGGACGGATAGCCTGGGAGGCCCAGGCTGATCACGGTCAAGCAGGCGCTTGACCTGTCCATGTGGGTCAGCCTCGACCCATGCTCGCCTGCATGCCGTTGGTGTTGCCCGAAGTGCTACGCTTGCTCTTGACCACCCACCGGCTCAAGGGCCCCTGCAGCAGCCAGAGCCGCGTGCGATTGCCGATCTGTTCCTGGAACACCACGCACAGGATGATGCAGATCAGCAGCAGCAGCGGGTAGTAGGTCAGCGATAGCGGGTGACCCTTGGCTTGCGCAACGCAGGCAGCCGCATTGCTGAAGCATAACTGCACGTCGATGTTGGCCAGCATTTCCAACCGACGGAAGACGATGAAGATCGGCGTGTGCAAGGCGAACATCGGCAGCGATGCCGCGCCCAGCCTGCGCGCCCATTTGATGTGGCGCTCGCTCTGCGAACCCGAGGCCATGGCGCACAGGGCGATGACACTGAGCACCATCGGCAGCAGCAGACCATTGTGCAGCAGCACATACCAGTGGCTCTCACCGCGCCAGTTGACCTCGGCGGCGATCGCCACACCAAAGCCCAAGGCAATTACGGCCATCAGCTTGCCAGGGCCGCGTAGCCCGATGCCTGCCAAGCGATGCTCGCGAAACAGCAGATAGGCCACGATTCCTGCAAGGAAGACCGGCAGGCGCAGCAACGGAAAGTGGTGGAGGAAGCCGATCCAGATCGAACTGTAGTCATCGTTGAAGACCACCAGCAACGGCGGAACCAGGCACGCGGCCCAGATGATCAGCAACAGCCGGACCTTGTGCTTGGCAGCCGCCAGGCGCGGCGCGAACCAGGGAAAGACCAGATAGAAGAAGAACAACGCCGAGATCGACCACAGCGGGCCGTTGTAGGCGAGATAGATTGGGTTCCAGGCTTGCAGCAAGGTCACCTGCAGCACCGCGTTGACGGCTATCTGGAAATCGCTGAGGTGATACTTGAGCAGCTCGGGGGCCGTTCGCTTGAGCAGGTCGTCGGACCGATACGCCACGCTCAGGTCGGTGTTGCTGTCGAACAGACCGGTGAGCGATATCAGGACCACACAGCTCGCGAGGCCAAACAGGTGAATGGGGTAGAGATTGGCAAAGCGCTTGGTCATGAAGGAAAGCGGCGGTTCGCGCAGCTTGTTGCCATCGAGATAAACGTGCGCCAGCAGAAAGCCCGACAACGCGAAAAAGCTACTAGTGGCAAAGAAACCCAGTTCGGTGAATTCCACCAGACCACTGAGCTGCGTGTACTCTTCGTAGAATGGCAGCGTGTGAAACATCACCAGGTATACACCCAGGAAAAAACGCAGCCACTCCAAACCGATGAATCTCTCTTTGTCTGCGTTCATGCAGGACCACTTCCCTTTAGTAATATCGAAGCCCGCTCATGGTACACCAAGCGATTCCAATGTTTCCTAATATGTCGAAATGCAGGCAAAGTAGGCGATATGCTGGCAATTGGCCTGATCAGGATCTACAAGATCGGCGAGATCAAACGTGCCACACGCATACCTAACTTCTCCAAACGATGTGTCTCTTTGCTATCACGGACATCGATTTCTCGCGACTGGGCGAAGTCATCGAGCAACATCCGTTCCACTTCGCAGGTGAACGCCTTGTCGACTGTCAGTAACATGATTTCGAAATTCAAACGGAAGGAACGGTTGTCCATGTTGGCACTGCCGATGGCGGTGATTTCGTCATCGATCAACACCACCTTCTGATGCAGGAAACCGGGCCCGTAGCGGAATATCTTGACGCCCGCGCGCACCGCTTCGATGGCATACAGGCTCGAGGCGGCATACACCACCTTGTGATCCGGACGGGACGGCAACAGGATCCGTACGTCCACGCCGCGCAGGACTGCCAGGCGCAACGCTGCAAAAACCGCTTCGTCGGGGATGAAGTAGGGGGTGGTGATCCAGACCCTGTCATTGGCCGCATGGATCGATTCGACGAAAAACAGCGAGCACGTCTCAAAGGGGTCGGCTGGACCACTGGCCAGCACCTGGCACAGCACGCCATCTTCCTCGTAGGCCTCCGGCAGAATCAACGGTGGCAATTCACGTGCTGCCCAGAACCAGTCTTCGGCAAAGGATTCCTGGAGGCAAGCGATCACCGGCCCACTGATGCTGACGTGGGTATCACGCCAGGGCGATAGCTTGGGATTGCCGCCCAGGTATTCATCGCCCACGTTATGCCCACCAATGAAGCCCTTGATGCCGTCCACCACGACAATCTTGCGGTGGTTGCGAAAATTCACCTGGAACCTGTTCAGCCATCCGCTCTGGGTGGCGAACGCCTTCACTTGTACGCCGCCCTCGCGCAGCCGCTCGGTGTAGTCTCGGGGTAGGGCATGGCTGCCCACCTGGTCATAGAGAACATAAACCTGCACGCCCTCGGACGCTTTCTGCAGCAACAAGCCTTGAAGCTGCCGTCCTATGTGGTCGTCGTGAATGATGAAGAACTGCACCAATACCGCGCGTTTGGCTTCTCGGATGGCCGCAAAGATGGCATCGAACGTGGCATGACCATTGATCAGCAAGCCAACTCGATTATTGGCCAGGCAAGGCATCCGGCCCAGTTTGGGCATGGCGCGCAGCGAGGCATACGATGTCGACTTGCGGGCAGCCAGCGCTTCTTCTATCCAGGGACGCCAGTCCATGTCGGCGATGGCGCTGTGCATTTCCTTGTTCGCGTGACGGCGCGCCTTGATGTAGGCGTCGAAGGTGCTGCGACCGAACACCAGGTAAGGGATCAATGTAAGGTACGGGATGAACAACAGTGACAGCGCCCATGCGATCGAACCCTGCGCGGTGCGTACGGTGAGCACCGCATGCACGGCGGCAGCAATGCCCAACACGTGCAGCAGGCCAAATAGATACCCAAAAAATATCGGACTGTGATAATCCATTGCACGGCGACTCCTTGATGCGCTGTGCTAACAGACCACGTTCGGGCGCAGTTGTCGCGTTTTTATTCCCGCGCAACTCGGCTGCTTTTTCGGCGTCAAAGCCGGGGTGCCCGCGCTTTTCCCAATGATCTTCAGGAGTGACATCAGATGAGATTCAAATGGCCGATGGCAGCATTGTTGGTAGGCCTTTCGGCGACCGGGGCGCAGGCGCAGATGCTGCAACCCGGCCTGTGGGAAATGACCACCAGCAACATGCAGGTCGATGGCAAGCCGCTGCCGGATATGCAGGTCATGCTGGGCCAGCTGAAAATGCTTCCGCCTGAGCAACGAGCAATGATGGAAGGGGTGCTCGCCAATCAAGGCATCACCGTGGGCGGGAATGGCATACGCTCATGCCTGACGCCGGAGCAGGTCAAGACCAACGATATTCCGCTGCAGGATCCCAAGTCGGGCTGCACGCAGAAGATTACCGAGCGTAACGGCAATGTCTGGAAATTCCAGTTCAGCTGTCCCAAAGCCCAAGGGGCCGGACAAGCGCAGTTTCTCAGCGACCGCGAGTTCCTTACCACGGTCAGCGGCACTTTCAATGCCTCAGGTGCAGCTCAGAAAGGCAGCATGAATACACGTGCTGTGTGGTTGGGCAGCAACTGCGGCACGGTGAAGCCTCGCACTTGATGCATATCGTGCGTGTTCCACGTGGAACACGCGCGGATTTAGCGGTTTGCACCTCTAACAGTACTGAAGTTAGAACTAAGCAATAAGTGCTTTTATGTTATGTTATAACAATAAAAGCAACGTATTGCTCGTTCCAACCGTTACTGATGAGGTCCCTGCCATGCCCAACCGCTTACCCGTCACCGTGCTTTCAGGCTTTCTAGGGGCCGGCAAGAGCACGCTGCTCAACCACATACTGCGCAATCGAGAAGACCTGCGCGTCGCCGTGATCGTTAACGACATGAGCGAAATCAACATCGACGGCAGTGAGGTGCAGCGCGATGTCAGCCTGAACCGTGCCGAAGAAAAGCTGGTGGAGATGAGCAATGGCTGTATCTGCTGCACGCTGCGCGAAGACCTCCTTGAAGAAGTGGCCAAGCTGGCTGCCGACGGTCGTTTCGATTACCTGCTGATCGAGTCCACGGGCATTTCCGAGCCACTACCGGTGGCTGAAACCTTTACCTTTCGCGATGAGCAAGGCCAGAGCCTGGCTGATCTGGCCCGGCTCGACACCATGGTCACGGTCGTCGACGGGGTCAATTTCCTGCTCGACTACCAGGCGGCCGAAAGCCTGGCCACTCGAGGCGAAACGCTGGGCGAGGACGATGAGCGGGCCATTACGGATCTGCTGATCGAGCAGGTGGAGTTTGCCGACGTAATTCTGATCAGCAAGATCGACCTCATCAGCCAGGCCGAGCGCACCGAGCTGACGGCGGTGCTGCAAAGGCTCAACCCTGGCGCGCAGGTTTTACCGATGGTCATGGGCCAAGTGCCATTGGCACGTATCCTGGACACCGGGCTGTTCGATTTCGAGCGCGCGGCTCAGGCACCCGGTTGGCTGAAAGAGCTGAGGGGCGAGCATGCTGCGGAAACCGAGGAGTACGGCATCGCATCGACTGCCTACCGTGCCCGTCGCCCATTCCATCCGCAGCGCTTTCACGCGTTCATCGACAAACCCTGGACGAACGGCAAGCTGCTGCGCTCCAAGGGCTTCTTCTGGCTGGCCAGCAAACCGCAGGAAGCCGGAAGCTGGTCACAGGCGGGTGGGTTGATGCGCTATGGGTTTGCCGGACGCTGGTGGCGCTTTGTGCCTGAAGCGCAATGGCCGCAGGATGCCGAGAGCGTGGCTGCCATCCGGCAGAACTGGACTGTCGACACCGGCGACTGCCGACAGGAGCTGGTGTTCATCGGCCAGAACATCGACTTCGCAGCCCTGAGCCGCGACCTGGACGGTTGCCTGCTCGATGACGAGGAACTGGCATCGGGTGCGCAAAGCTGGACGAAGTGGCCGGATCCGTTCGGCGATTGGCACGACCAGGCCTCAGGCGCGTAGATCTGCTCCGATCACGGGGTCTGCCAATGGCCCCCGCTGTTCTGCTCGCAGAAAGGCTTGAGGTACGCGGCGTCGCTCGCTACGCCATAGTAGTGGATGTCCTGTTCATAGGGCATGCGCTCCACCCGGGCGCCGAGACAGATACCATAGGCACCCTGCGGGCATTGTTCCAGATGCTGCACCTCGACCTGTTGGCCCGGCAGGTTGGGCTGGCAAAATCCGTCATGAAACAACTTCGGCGGTATAGTGCGATTCTGTTGGCACACCTTGACGCTCACCCGTTCAGCCTGGCTCTGCACCACACAGGCCTCGGCCCATACCTGAGTGCTGGCCAACAAGCCCAGCAGAACCCACCCACGCATCGTTCAACCTCCATAGACATTCGACCATGCTGCAGAACATTCCCACACATGTCATCGCAGGCCCCCTGGGAGCCGGCAAGACCAGCCTGATTCGCCGCCTGCTGAAAGACAAGCCGGCCGATGAACGCTGGGCCGTCTTGATCAACGAATTTGGCCTGGTGGGTATCGATGCCGCGTTGTTGGCGACAGCGGACGATGGTATCGCAATCGGTGAAATCGCCGGAGGTTGTCTGTGTTGCGTCAATGGCGCACCGTTTCAGATAGGCCTGGCCCGGCTGCTGCGCCGGGCTCGTCCGGATCGCCTGTTCATCGAACCCTCGGGCCTGGGCCACCCGTTGCAGATCCTTGCACAGCTGGGCGACGCCCCATGGCGTGGGGTACTGGCCGTGCAGCCGCTGGTGATGGTGCTCGACGCGCACGCACTCGAGACGGGCAGTCCGATGCCTGCGGCGCAGTATGAAGCGGCCAGCACTGCGGGCGTACTGATCATGAACAAGGCCTCAGAAAAATCACATCTGTGCATAACTTCTGGCTTACCCACAGCCCGAATGCTTTGGGTGGACGTCGATCGAGTGACCCTCGACCAATTGCCAGCTGTGGATAATCCAGTTGTATCTATTGTGGACAAGCTGACGAACCATCCCGAGGCGCTGGGCGAGGTCTGGGTGGATAAGTTCCGCGCCCAGTGCCACGTGCACGACCATGCGGATGGCTGGAGCATTGGCTGGCGTTGGCACGCTCAAATCCAGTTCGACTTGCAGGCAGTTGAGCGCTGGCTCGAGCCAGGATCCTGGCGTCGAGCCAAGCTGGTTATCCACAGCCCGACCGGATGGCGGTCTGCCAACTGTCTGGACGGTCAGCCTGCGCGGTGGAAACCGAGTGAATGGCGTCGTGATTCGCGCCTGGAACTGGTATTCGCCATACCGCAGGACGCCGCGGCCTTGCAGGATGGGCTACAACGAGCAGTGATGATCGACCCGCCGCCGAACTGACTCGTTCAGGGGCGCCAGCGCTTATGCTCCTGGCGCCACTGGCTCATTTCAATGACCTCGGCGCTGGTCGGCGTTTTCACTTCGAAAGGGTAGGGTGCCAGTTCTATCTGGACGGCGTGTGGCCCGAACTGCGTGGCGATGCCAGCATGGCGCTGCTCGCCAGTGACCGTGAATTCGAAGCTGTACACCCGCGCCAGGCGCTTGCGGCCATTGGCATCGGCCAGCCAGGCGAAGCGCTTGAACGCTACGTTATCGTCGAGCAGTTCCAGGTCGAGCTTGGCGCAATGCTGCTTGACCCGCTCCAGGGCTTTTTCGCGCAGGCCATGGTTGTGCCACAGCCAGGCCGCACCTGCAGCCAGTAACATCAGGATGAACATATTGCCAAGGGTCAACATCGAAGGGCGCTCCAACCGGTTGCTCGCAGCTTAACTGTGTCTCCGGCCTGTCGTACAGGCTGCATTTCGCGCGATACTGCGCGGCACGAAGTCCTGTCACCGGTCCGGAATCCTTGCATGAAACGTACACCACACCTGCTCGCCATCCAGTCCCATGTCGTGTTCGGCCACGCCGGCAACAGCGCGGCGGTTTTCCCGATGCAGCGGGTGGGGGTCAAGGTCTGGCCTTTGAATACGGTGCAGTTCTCCAATCACACACAGTATGGTCAGTGGACGGGAGAAGTGTTGGCGCCGCAACACATTCCCGCACTGGTTGAAGGGATTGCGACGATTGGCGAGTTGGGCAACTGCGATGCGGTGCTCAGCGGCTACCTGGGCAGCGCTGCCCAGGGGCGGGCGATCCTTGGAGTGGTCCGTCGGGTCAAGGCGGCCAACCCCAAGGCCCTGTATCTCTGCGACCCGGTGATGGGGCATGCCGAGAAAGGCTGCGTGGTGCCCGCCGAGGTCAGCGACTTTCTGCTCGCTGAAGCGGTTGCGGCGGCCGATGTGCTATGCCCAAACCAGTTGGAACTCGACAGCTTCAATGGCCGCAAGGCCGACTCCCTGCAGGACTGCGTGGCCATGGCCCGTGCCCTGCTGGCGCGGGGGCCCAAAGCCGTGCTGGTGAAGCACCTGGCCTACCCAGGGAAATCACCCGAGGACTTCGAAATGCTGCTGGTCACAGCCGCCGGCAGCTGGCACCTGCGACGCCCGTTGCTGGCATTTCCCCGCCAGCCGGTGGGCGTAGGGGATCTGACCAGTGGCCTGTTCCTGGCCAGACTGCTGCTGGGCGATGACTGGCTGGCCGCGTTCGAGTTCACAGCGGCGGCAGTACACGAAGTGCTGCTGGAAACCCAGGCCTGCGCCAGCTACGAGCTGGAGCTGGTGCGCGCCCAGGACCGGATCGTGCACCCGCGCCTGCGGTTCGAAGCCGTGGCGCTTTAAATCGGCTCGTCCTTGAGGTCACGGTAGCGCTTTTCCAGTTCCTGGCGGATCTGCCGGCGCTGCTGGGCCTGGATGAAGCGCCGCGTGCCCTCGGCATCCTGTGGCTTCAAAGGCGGTACGTGGGCGGGCTTGCGCTGGTCGTCCACTGCCACCATGGTGAAGAAGCAACTGTTGGTGTGGCGTACCGAACGTTCGCGGATGTTCTCGGTGACCACCTTGATCCCCACTTCCATCGACGTGTTGCCGGTGTAGTTGACCGAGGCCAGAAAGGTCACCAGTTCGCCCACATGAATGGGCTCGCGAAAGATCACCTGGTCCACCGACAAGGTCACTACATACCGGCCGGCATAGCGGCTGGCGCAGGCGTAGGCCACTTCGTCGAGGTATTTGAGCAGCGTTCCTCCATGCACATTGCCGGAAAAATTGGCCATGTCCGGCGTCATCAGTACCGTCATCGACAGCTGGGCGTTTCCAGGTTCCATAGTGAACTCACGGTTGGTTGGCAGAAGGACAAGGGCGTCGCCTATATTGGCGTTGGCCGCGTCGACAGTTTCCATCCAGAGGCGGACGCCGAACGATGGGCTGCCGTCACGTCTATCGTGCCATTACGTAGGGCATAGCGGCGATCTGTTTCCGCATATTGCGCCGACGTTTGCCCGCGATGGGCGGTGTTAACCTGCCTTCTGAAACAATTGGTACAGCAATCTGAATAGCAATGGAGGCTATCACCGTGCATGCCATCAGTTTTATCCAGGACCTGGCGGTGATCATGCTGGTGGCCGGGGTGGTGACGATTCTGTTCCACCGGCTGCGGCAACCCGTAGTGCTGGGCTACATCGTCGCCGGTTTCATCATCGGCCCCCATACCCCGCCATTCGGCCTGATCCACGACGAAGACACCATCAAGACCCTCGCCGAGCTTGGGGTGATCTTCCTGATGTTCAGCCTTGGTCTGGAATTCAGCCTGCGCAAGCTGTTCAAGGTCGGTGCCACGGCCTTCATCGCCGCGTTCCTGGAAATCGTGCTGATGATCTGGATCGGCTACGAGATCGGCCGCTGGTTCGATTGGGGCACTATGGACTCACTGTTCCTGGGCGCCATCCTGGCCATTTCCTCGACCACCATCATCGTCAAGGCGCTCAACGACCTGAAGATGAAGAACGAGCGGTTCGCCCAGCTGATTTTCGGCGTGCTGATCGTCGAGGACATCCTGGGCATCGGCATCATCGCCTTGCTGTCGGGGATCGCCGTCAGCGGCGCGGTCAGCTCGGGCGAGGTGTTCTCCACAGTCGGCAAGCTCTCGCTGTTCATGATCATCGCTCTGGTCGTGGGCATTCTGGTGGTGCCGCGGCTGCTGGCCTACGTGGCCACCTTCGAAAGCAACGAAATGCTGCTGGTGACCGTGCTGGGCCTGTGCTTTGGCTTCTGCCTGCTGGTGGTCAAGCTTGAATACAGCATGGTACTGGGGGCCTTCCTGATCGGTGCGATCATGGCCGAATCGCGACAACTGCTGAAAATCGAGCGCCTGATCGAACCCATCCGCGACATGTTCAGCGCGATTTTCTTCGTCGCCATCGGCTTGATGCTCGACCCTGCCATCCTGCTCGACTATGCCTGGCCGATCGCGGTCATCACCGTGGCCGTGGTGCTGGGAAAGATCGTCTCCTGTGGACTGGGCGCATTCATCGCCGGTAACGACGGCAAGACGTCCCTGCGGGTCGGCATGGGCTTGTCGCAGATCGGCGAGTTCTCGTTCATCATCGCCGCGCTGGGCATGACCTTGCAGGTCACCAGCGATTTTCTCTATCCCGTCGCCGTCGCGGTGTCGGTGCTGACGACGTTGTCCACACCCTATCTGATCCGTGCCGCAGACCCCCTGTCTCACCGCCTCGGCGCTCTGGTGCCCCAGCGCGTGGCGCGTGTACTGGGAATGTACGGAGAATGGTTGCGCAGTATCCAGCCGCGCGGGCAGGGCGCCATGCTGGCGTCGATGATCCGCAAGATCCTGCTGCAGGTGGGGGTCAACCTGGCGCTGGTGATCGGTATCTTCCTGGCCGGGGCGTATTTCGCCGAGCGGATCGGTGGCTACCTGACCACATGGGTGGCCGGTTCAGCAGGGCAGAAAGCCTTGATCTGGGGCGCAGCCTTGCTGCTGTCGTTGCCGTTTTTAATCGCGGCTTATCGCAAGCTCAAGGCGCTCTCGATGCTGTTGGCGGAAATGGGTGTGAAACCCGAGATGGCGGGCAGGCATACCCAGCGGGTTCGGCGCATCATTGCCGAAGTCATTCCGCTGCTGTCGCTGCTGGTGATTTTCGTGCTGTTGGCGGCCCTGTCGGCGAGCATCTTGCCGACCATGGAGTTGCTGCTGCTGATCGCCGTGGTGGCGGCAGCGGTAGTGGCCGTGTTGTGGCGCTGGTTCATACGCGTGCACACGCGGATGCAAGTGGCGTTGCTGGAGACCTTGGATAACAACGTCGAGCATTGAATTTGGGTTAGGCAGGTTTGGCCTCTTCGCGGGTAGAACCCGCTCCCACAGGGTTGGCGGCGAGCCATCCAGCGGTGAAGGTCAGACCTGCCTGTACCGATCAACTTTCCAGCCAGACGTCCCGTACCCAGTGCCAGACCGATTCCCAGCTTTCCTCGGTGACCAGTTCTTCGTCACCGGACCACAGCACCACGGTGCCGTCTTCTTCGACACAGTAGTAGTCCTCACCGTCCTGACAGATCGGAATCAGCTCGCGTGGGACGCCCAGGTCCCACGCCGTTGCTGCAACGTCCGGCAAGTAGGTGTGGGACTGCGGGTCGGTCACAGTGACCGGCTCCAGACTGCCGTAGACCACGTCGCTGACGGTAAGCAGATACTCCTTGAAGACGAATGGAATGTTGATGAACAACTGCTCTTCGATCTCGACCAGCAGGTCTTCGTCTGGCAGTTCCAGGGGAACCGGTACCGGTTCGTTGGCTTCTCGGAGCTGCTCGATCACTTCTTCCACGATAGTTTCCTCTGACCAGAATACGCGCTGCGGTTTATACCTTAGCTGGAAATGGATGCAACGTTCAAAATGCAAAAGCCCCGACCAGGGCCGGGGCTTCGCAAAGCGTGACGTGTATCAGTTCTGGCGGATACCCGCTACCAGCCATGGCTGGTTCTCGCCCTGGGCGCGTTCCATGTTCCAGCTTTCGCTGAAGGGTTCACCCTTGTCGAAGCGCGAGGTCTTCGATACGCCGACGAACGTCAGGGTAGCGATGGTCTTCTCGGCGCGATCATCGACACCTTCCAACTGGACTTGCAGGTCGTCGATGTAGGTGGACTGGAAGCCATCACCCAGGTCTGCACGTTCCTGCTGCAACGATTGCAGCATCTGCGGGGTGACGAACTCGGCGATCTTGTCCATCTCGTTCGCGTCCCAGTGCTGCTGCAACGACTGGAAGTGGTTGCGTGCGGCGTTCAGGAAGTTCTCTTCGTTGAACCAGGCCGGTGCGTTGATTACCGGACGGGCCGCGGACGCACCGTTTGCACCACCGAAGATCGACGGTTGGACAGGGGCCTGGTTGATCGTTTCACGCTGGTAAGGTGCACCGGCGCCAGCCATTTGCGGGCCTTGCTGCTTGCGACGGCGAGCGGCGATGAAGCGGAAGATCAGGAAGGCAATGACCGCCATGATCAGGAAGTCGAAGATCTGCATGCCTTGGAAGCCGTCGCCCATGAACATGGACGCCAGCAGGCCACCGGCGGCGAGGCCGGCCAGAGGGCCCAACCAGCGCGAGGCGCCGCTGGCGGCAGGGGCGGCACGGCCTGGTACCGCTGCTGTTGCACCTGGAGTGGTAGGCGCGGCCTGGCGCGTCTGGTGAGTCGGGGCTGCGCCCATGCTCTTGCCGCCGCCGAAGCGTTTGGCACTGGCATCCAGGCTCATGGTCAGGCCAATGCAAAGGGCCAGAGCCATGCTGAGAAATCGTTGCATAGGTTCATTCCGTTAGGTGGATTGCACGCGAGTCATGTTGCACAGGTGTGCTGTACATAGCTAGTGACAACATGTTTCGAGCTTTTGCGTAAATGTGAAACGCGGCGTAGGAAGTTTCGCTGCCGGTGAAGGATGCAGCGCTGGCTTCTTCGCGGCCGCCGAGCACCGCGAAGAAACCTTGAAGCAAGCCGCTAGACCGCCTCCAGTTTCGCGTACCCCAGCATCAGCCACTTGCTGCCTTCGGCGAAGTTGACCTGTACCCGCGCCTGGGCGCCGGAGCCTTCGAAGTTGAGGATCACGCCCTCGCCGAAAACCGAATGCTGCACCCGCTGGCCCAGGTTGAACTGGGTGTCCGGAATGTTCGCGGCACCGAACAGGCTGCCCGAGTTCTGCGCCTGGCCGCCGCCGAACGGGCGACTCACGCTGTTGGACAGGCGCACTTCCTGAATCAGCCCGGCAGGCACCTCGCGCACGAAGCGCGAGACCTTGTTGTAGGTCTCACTGCCGTACAAGCGACGTGTTTCGGCGTAGGTCATGACCAGTTGCTGCATGGCCCGAGTGATGCCGACATAGGCCAGGCGACGTTCTTCTTCCAGGCGTCCCGGCTCTTCCAGGCTCATCTTGTGCGGAAACAGGCCCTCTTCCATGCCCACCAGGAACACATAGGGAAACTCCAGGCCCTTGGCACTGTGCAGGGTCATCAACTGAACGCTGTCTTCGTGCTCGTCGGCCTGGGTGTCGCCGGCTTCCAGCGAAGCATGGCCGAGGAATGCGGCCAGCGGCGTCAGGTCGGCGTCTGCTTCGCCGTTTTCGAAGTTGCGCGCGGCGCTGACCAGTTCCTCGAGGTTCTCTACCCGGGCCTGGCCTTTCTCGCCCTTTTCTTCCTGGTGGTAGATGATCAGGCCGGACTGCTCGATGACCGTCTGGGTCATCAGGTGCAGCGGCATCTGCATGACCTTGGCGGCCAGGTTTTCGATCAGCTCTATGAACGCGCCCAGGGCATTGGCGGCACGCCCGGTCAGGCCCTTGTTGGCCACCAGTTGCCGACCGGCTTCCCACATCGACAGCTCGGCGTGACGCGCATGCTGGCGGATGGCTTCGATGGTCTTTTCACCCAGGCCGCGGGGCGGGACGTTGATTACCCGCTCCAGGGCGGCGTCGTTGCCGCGCCCTTCGAGCAGGCGCAGGTAGGCCATGGCGTTCTTGATTTCGGCGCGTTCGAAGAAGCGCTGCCCACCATAGATGCGGTAGGGGATGCGCTCGCGCAACAGGGCTTCTTCCAGCACCCGCGACTGGGCGTTGGAGCGATACAGAATCGCGATATCGTTGCGCGCCAGGCCGGTCTTGAGCGCGCTTTCGATGGTTTCGACCACATAGCGCGCCTCGTCGTGTTCGTTGAACGCGGCGTACAGGCTCAGCGGCTCACCGTCGCCACCGTCGGTCCACAGCTCTTTGCCCAGGCGCCCGCTGTTGTTGGCGATCAGCGCGTTGGCGGCCTTTAGAATGCCGGCCGTGGAGCGGTAGTTCTGCTCCAGGCGAATCAGCTGCGAATCCGGGAAGTCGGCGGAATACTGGTGAATGTTCTCGATCTTGGCGCCGCGCCAGCCGTAGATCGACTGATCGTCGTCGCCCACCACCATCAGGCTGTCGCCACCTTGAGCCAGCAGCCTTAGCCAGGCGTACTGCACGGCGTTGGTATCCTGGAACTCGTCGACCAGCACGTGGCGGAAACGGCGTTGGTAATGCGCCAGCAGCCCTGGATTGTCGCGCCACAGGTCGAGGGCGCGCAGCAGCAGTTCGGAGAAGTCGATGACGCCGGCCCGCGCACAGGCGGCTTCGTAGGCTTCGTAGACCGAGCGCATGGTCGCCAGGAACAGGTCGCCGGCAGGCTGGATGTGCTGCGGGCGCAAGCCCTCGTCCTTCTGCCCGTTGATGAACCACTGCGCCTGGCGCACCGGCCACTTCTGTTCATCCAGGCCCAGCTCGCGCATGACCCGCTTGACCAGGCGTTGCTGGTCGTCGCTGTCGAGAATCTGGAAGTTCTGGTTCAGGTTGGCTTCCTGCCAGTGCGCCCGCAGCAGGCGGTGCGCGAGGCCGTGGAAGGTGCCTACCCACATGCCGGCCGGGTTGATACCCATCAACTGCTCGATGCGCTGGCGCATCTCGGCAGCAGCCTTGTTGGTGAACGTCACCGACAGGATGGAGTGGGGCGAGGCGTTTTCGACCTGGATCAACCAGGCGATACGGTGCACCAGCACTCGGGTTTTACCGGAGCCAGCACCGGCCAGGACCAACTGACGGCCGACGGAGGCTGCTACGGCCTGGCGTTGGGCATCGTTGAGGGAATTCAGCAGAAGGGAGAGGTCATCGCGCATTCCGGCATTTTAGGGTGCGCGGTGGAGTTGGGGCAAACAAGAGTTGCGGCCAGTCCACGTAAAAATCGTCAATTCCTATGGACGGTAGCGTCTGGGCCGTAGATGTCGGCCCATCGATTCACCATCCCGCTATAGGAACACTGCCTATGGCACCTTGTCCCAATACGCTGGACAGCCGCGGGCATGTGCAAAAAAGCGGCGGGCTTTTCCACGGCTTTGTGGACGCTGGAGCATCCCGACCTTTTGTAGATGCCCTTATCGGTCGAGAAAGGTGCGTAGGTCTGGTGTACCCCAGCGCATAGTGCGCGGACCGTTCTTACTGAAGATCCGCATAACCCTTCGAGGACAGATAGCAGATGCGATAGCAGCGATCCGGGCTGTGTAAGACAGGAGAGGGCACCTAGGCAGGGGAGTTAGTTAGGTGGCGTAATCATGACGATGAAATCTCCTGACTTCGGGTCAGCCGGCTTGTGCAGATCCTGAAAATGAAGATGATCGACCCTGAGTTTCTTCTTGCCTTCCATTTCTGCCACAGCACGCTTGAGCATCTTGATCACCGTTTTCAGCTCCCGTGGCGTTGCTACGATCGAAACTTCCTTCATTGTTTCGAGCCGCTTTCCTTTTCGTTTGTATCCATAGATTTGCATATCTGGCTTCCTTCCGGCAATCGGTACTGTGTGTTGAACACTGGCCCCCATCAGGTTCAGGGCTCAATGATTTCACTCAATTGGGAAGAAAAACATACTCAATTTTTACCCTTTTCTCCTCGAAAAAAATCTAACAGTTTGTATGTTTTAGAGTTTTTTCCAGGGTCTGATCCGCGACTAACACAACCGTCCCACCTGATGACGACTTCAAATTTTTTCTTCTGCACCATATGGGCATGGGATTGGCCCGCGATATCAGAAGGGACCAATGCGGACGGTCATTTTAGCGCCTAGAGTCTTTCCGGGTACGCCAGCGCTCGCCCTACCAGCTCTTACCGAAGTCTTGTGTTCGTTTTCAGAACACTTGATCGAGCAGAAACATGAGTGTCAGCTGTCTGTCTGTCTGTCTGTCTCGTCGCTTGTCGTAGATAGATATTTTGGTCGGCCACATCCACCCTGCAGCGTATGTACCTGATGGGGGCGCCGACACAGGGATCAAGCGAATAGGTCGGCAGAGGCGCCTTACAGCTGCGGACGGACGACGCTGAAAAGGTCTGCTGAGACGTTTAACTGGGCGATCACAAAGGCTTGTAGTATAACTGCAAGCTAGCTACATCCCGGCCCTTCGACTCCTTTAGCGGAAGCTGTCCCTTGAACCTGCTGCAACACATCGACCAGTCTCGCCACCTGCTGCGCAAATCCGAACTCAAGGTTGCCGAGCATGTGCTGCTGGACCCTGCGGCGGTGATGCACAGCTCCATGGCCGACCTGGCGCACAGCGTGGGCATCAGCGAGCCGACCATCGTGCGCTTCTGCCGGGCGATCGGCTGCACCGGCTTTCAGGACCTCAAGCTCAAGCTGGCGCAGAGCCTGGCAGCGGGGGCGAGCTTCGGCCAGTTCGCCATCCACGAAGACGATTCGGTGGCCGACTACAGCCTAAAGATCTTCGACACCACCCTGCATACCCTCATGGAAGTGCGCGAGAAGCTCGACCCCGAGGCCTTGCAGCGGGCGATCAGCGCCATGGTCACCGCACAGCGGGTCGAGTTCTATGGTTTTGGTGCTTCCGGCGCGGTGGCGGCCGATGCCCAGCACAAGTTCTTCCGCCTGTTGCTCACAGCCGCGGCGTATTCGGACCCGCACATGCAGGCCATGTCGGCGGTGACCCTCAAGCCGACCGATGTGGCTGTGTGCATCTCGCAGTCGGGGCGTTCCAAGGACCTGCTGATCACCGCCAACCTGGTGCGCGAAACCGGCGCCACGTTGATCTCCCTGTGTCCTGGGCAGACGCCGCTGGCAGAACTGGCGACGGTCAACCTGGCGGTCGACGTGCACGAAGACACCGAGATCTACACGCCTCTGGCCTCGCGCATCGCTCACCTGGTAGTGATCGACGTGCTGGCCATGGGTGTGGCCATGGCTCGCGGTCCAGACCTGGTCAACCATTTGAAAAGCGTCAAGCGCAGTCTGCGCAGCCTGCGCCTGTCGCCCAAGTCGGTGAAAGCCCACGAGGCTCACGAGGACTGAACGGCGGTTGTGGGTTTAATCCGATGTTCACCGCCTCGTCGCCAAACCTTCATACACCCACGCCACCCTGTACTCCCGAACTCGAACTGGGAGACACGCAATGGCTCGTTACTTCGACGGCACGCAAGCGCAGGGCAATAGCGCCACCCGCACCAAACGTCAGCAGGAAGATCAGCGCCGCATGGAGTTTCGCCGCGCGATCGAGACCTACGCCGAGCAGCGTCGCCTGCTTCAGGAGACCGGTGACGATGCCGAGCTCAACTACTGGCAGGCCGCACCGGCGGGTGCCCGGCAAAGCGCTCGACCAGCGCCGTGATCTGCGCCCGCTCGGTACGAATGAACGCAGCAAAGGCCAACGCCACCGGCGACTGACGCCGGGCCTTGGCCTGTACCACGCACCAGCTGCGTTGCAGCGGCAGCTCTTCCACGCGCAACTCGCGCAGCGTGCCTGCAGATAGCTCTCGGGCCACCGCATGGCGTGTCAGCAGCGCTAGGCCCAGCCCGGCGATCACGCACTCACGCTGGGCTTCGGCAGACGCCACTTCGAGTGTCTGCGTGAAGTGCACGCGTTTCTCCTTGAAGTATTCCTCGCAGGCCCGTCGTGTGCCCGAGCCTTGCTCGCGCACCAGCAACGGATAGGCTTGCAGGTCCTGCAGGTTGACCCGGTCGAGCTGGCACAGCGGGTGCTCGGGCGGCGCCACCGCCACGATCGGATTGTTGAGGAAGGGCATGAAGTCCAGCCCCATGTCCTGCGGCACCATCGACATGATGGTCACGTCGTCGCGGTTGTCACTCAAGCGGCGAACCACCTGGGCGCGGTTGACCACCGTGAGCTGCAGATTGACCTCTGGATGCAGGGTGCGGAATGCGGCGAACAGGTGTGGCGTGAAGTACTTGGCACTGGACTCGACCGCCAGCTTGAGCTGACCCTGCAACGAGCCCTGCATGTCGGAGAGCTGCATGTCGAGGTTTTCCAGGCGGCCGAAAATGTCGCGACTGGCAGCCTGCAATGCTTCGGCGGCCTCGGTCAAGTAGAGCTTCTTGCCCACATAGTCGAACAACGGCTGGCCGACCAGCTCTTCCAGCTGGCGAATCTGCAAGCTGACCGCCGGTTGGGTCAGCGACATTTCTTCGGCTGCACGGCTGTAGGAGCGCAGATCGCACACCTCGTTGAACACCTGCAATTGGCGCAATGTCAGGCGCATCAGTGACTTACGCATATCTCGATCCAATGTTCGAACGATTATCAGCCAACTATAAGCTTTAGCTAATATGTAACCTAACAAAGATTGATTTTTATTAATCCTCGTACCGCGCTAGCTTGCAGAGGCGACCAGGAAACAACTGGTTACCCAAAGGGTCGGCCACGCACCGACCCGAATGGATTCATCGGTCGAGGAAATTCCAAGTGATAAAAAAGATCCTGATCGCCAACCGAGGTGAGATTGCCGTACGCATCGTACGAGCCTGCGCCGAAATGGGCATTCGTTCGGTCGCGATCTATTCCGAAGCCGATCGTCACGCGCTGCACGTCAAGCGCGCAGACGAAGCCCACAGCATCGGCGCCGAGCCCCTGGCCGGTTACCTGAACCCCCGCAAGCTGGTCAACCTGGCGGTGGAAACCGGCTGCGATGCCTTGCACCCAGGCTATGGCTTTCTCTCCGAGAACGCCGAACTGGCGGACATCTGCGCCGAGCGCGGGGTGAAGTTCATCGGGCCGTCGGCCGAGGTCATCCGCCGTATGGGCGACAAGACCGAAGCCCGGCGCAGCATGATCAAGGCGGGCGTGCCCGTCACGCCCGGCACCGAGGGCAACGTCGCCGATATCCACGAGGCGTTGGCCGAGGGTGAGCGCATTGGCTACCCGGTCATGCTCAAGGCCACCTCGGGCGGCGGCGGGCGCGGCATTCGCCGTTGCAACAGCCGCGAGGAACTGGAGCAGGCCTTTCCACGGGTGATTTCCGAAGCGACCAAGGCCTTTGGCTCTGCCGAGGTGTTCCTGGAAAAGTGCATCGTCAACCCCAAGCACATCGAGGCGCAGATCCTGGGTGACCGCTTCGGTAATGTGGTGCACCTGTTCGAACGCGACTGTTCGATCCAGCGACGCAACCAGAAGCTCATCGAGATCGCCCCCAGCCCGCAATTGACCCCCGAGCAGCGCGCCTACATCGGTGACCTGTCGGTGCGCGCGGCCAAGGCGGTCGGCTACGAGAACGCCGGTACCGTGGAGTTCCTGCTCGCCGAGGGCGAGGTGTATTTCATGGAGATGAATACCCGGGTGCAGGTGGAGCACACCATCACCGAGGAAATCACCGGTATCGACATCGTCCGCGAGCAGATCCGCATCGCTTCCGGCCTTGCGCTGTCGGTGAAGCAGGAAGACATCGTGCACCGCGGCTTTGCCCTGCAGTTCCGCATCAATGCCGAGGATCCGAAGAACAACTTCCTGCCCAGCTTCGGCAAGATCACCCGCTACTACGCCCCCGGCGGGCCGGGCGTGCGCACCGACACAGCGATCTATACCGGCTACACCATTCCGCCGTTCTACGATTCCATGTGCCTCAAACTGGTGGTCTGGGCCCTGACCTGGGAGGAAGCCATGGACCGCGGCCTGCGGGCGCTCGATGACATGCGCCTGCAAGGCATCAAGACCACCGCGGCCTACTACCAGGAAATCCTGCGCAACCCCGAGTTCCGCAGCGGCCAGTTCAACACCAGCTTCGTCGACAGCCATCCCGAGCTGACCCAGTATTCGATCAAGCGCAAACCCGAAGAGCTGGCCCTGGCCATCGCCGCCGCCATTGCCGCCCACGCCGGCCTGTGAGGAACACAACAATGTCCAATACTCCTGTTTCCAAGCGCATATTCGTCACCGACACCATTCTGCGCGACGCGCATCAGTCGCTGCTGGCAACCCGCATGCGCACCGAAGACATGCTGCCCATCTGCGACAAGCTCGACCGGGTCGGCTACTGGTCGCTGGAAGTGTGGGGCGGCGCCACCTTCGATGCCTGTGTGCGCTTTCTCAAGGAAGATCCGTGGGAGCGCCTGCGCAAACTGCGCCAGGCGCTGCCCAACACCCGCTTGCAGATGCTCCTGCGCGGGCAGAACCTGCTCGGCTACCGGCATTACAGCGACGATGTGGTCCGGGCTTTCGTGGCCAAGGCGGCCGACAACGGCATCGATGTATTCCGCATCTTCGATGCCATGAACGACGTGCGTAACCTGCGCGTGGCGATCGAGGCCGTGAAGGCCGCCGGCAAACATGCCCAGGGCACCATTGCCTACACCACCAGCCCGGTGCACACGGTCGCGGCGTTCGTCGCCCAGGCCAAGCAGATGGAAGCCATGGGTTGCGATTCGGTCGCGATCAAGGACATGGCCGGGCTGCTGACGCCCTATGCGACCGGCGAGTTGGTCAGGGCCTTGAAGGCCGAGCAGTCGCTGCCAGTGTTCATCCACAGCCATGACACCGCAGGCCTGGCCGCGATGTGCCAGCTCAAGGCGGTGGAAAATGGCGCCGATCATATCGACACGGCCATCTCCAGCTTCGCCTGGGGCACCAGCCATCCGGGCACCGAGTCCATGGTCGCGGCGCTCAAGGGCAGCGAATTCGACACCGGCCTGAGCCTGGAGCTGCTGCAGGAGATCGGCCTGTATTTCTATGCCGTGCGCAAGAAATACCATCAGTTCGAGAGCGAATTCACGGCGGTCGATACCCGTGTGCAGGTCAACCAGGTGCCCGGCGGCATGATTTCCAATTTGGCCAACCAGCTGAAGGAGCAGGGTGCGCTGAACCGTATGAACGAGGTGCTGGCCGAGATCCCCAAGGTGCGTGAAGACCTGGGCTTCCCGCCGCTGGTCACACCTACTTCGCAAATCGTCGGTACCCAGGCGTTTTTCAACGTGTTAGCCGGCGAGCGCTACAAGACCATCACCAACGAAGTGAAATTGTACCTGCAAGGCGGTTACGGCCAGGCGCCGGGCAAGGTCGATGAAAAGCTGCGTCGCCAGGCGATCGGTAGCGAAGAGGTCATCGACGTGCGTCCGGCCGACCTGCTCAAGCCGGAGATGGACAAGCTGCGCAAGGACATTGGCGAGCTGGCCCAGTCGGAAGAAGATGTGCTGACCTTCGCCATGTTCCCCGACATTGGCCGCAAGTTTCTCGAAGAGCGTGCCGCCGGCACCCTGGTGCCTGAAGTGCTGCTGCCGATTCCCGAGGCGGGAACCCAGGTCGCGCGCAGCGGGGAAGGGGTACCGACAGAGTTCGTCATCGATGTGCACGGCGAAAGCTATCGGGTCGACATCACTGGGGTCGGGGTCAAGGCCGAAGGCAAGCGGCATTTCTACCTGTCCATCGACGGCATGCCTGAAGAAGTGGTGTTCGAGCCCTTGAACGAGTTCGTCGGTGGCGGTATCGGCAAACGCAAGCAGGCCAGCGAACCGGGCCATGTCAGCACTGCCATGCCGGGCAATATCGTCGACGTGCTGGTCAAGCAGGGCGATGCGGTCAAGGCTGGGCAGGCGGTGTTGATCACCGAGGCGATGAAGATGGAAACCGAGGTTCAGGCCGGTGTGGCCGGCAAGGTCGTGGCCATCCATGTGGCCAAGGGCGACCGTGTGAACCCGGGCGAGATATTGATCGAGATCGAGGGCTGACCTCGGGTTGCAAGGTT
The DNA here is from genome assembly GCF_000761155.1 of Pseudomonas rhizosphaerae. Classification (NCBI taxonomy): domain Bacteria; kingdom Pseudomonadati; phylum Pseudomonadota; class Gammaproteobacteria; order Pseudomonadales; family Pseudomonadaceae; genus Pseudomonas; species Pseudomonas rhizosphaerae. Next base: position 3,682,454 of record NZ_CP009533.1, read on the forward strand.
TTCCTCTGGGGGCCGGGTGGCCCCCTTTTTTTTGTTATCCACAGGCGTTTCAAGCGCTCGCGCGAAACTGTTCCAACGACTTCACCTGTCCTGAAGCCGGCTGGTTGTCCGCTGCCAGCCACCCCTCGAACGCGTCCTCGATCGCGGGCCATTCGCTGTCGGTGATAGAGAAGTAGGCCGTGTCACGGTTATGCCCCTTGACCATCATGTGCTGGCGGAACACGCCTTCCAGGCTGAAGCCGACTCGTTCGGCAGCGCGACGCGAGCGCTTGTTGGCGTTGTCGCACTTCCATTCGACCCGGCGATAGCCCTGGCTGAAGGCCAGCTTGAGCGCCAGGTAGATAGCCTCGGTGCCCTTGGGCGTGCGCTGCATGGAGGCAGCGAAGGCGACGTGGCCGACTTCGAGGCGACCGTGCGCCGGGACGATGGACATCAGGCTGAGGATGCCTTCGGCCTTGCCGGTGTGCTGGTCGACCACGCAGAAACCCAGTGGGTCATTGCTGATGGCATAGCCGTCGAGCCAGATGTAGAACAGTTCCAGGTCGTTGAAAGGGCCATAGGGCAGGTAGTCCCACAGCTGTGCGTCGGACTGCGGACCTTGCAGGGCTTCCCAGAGGTCTTCGCCGTGGCGCTTGGGGTCGAGCTTCTCCAGGCGGATGTAGCGGCCATTCATGGTGGTCGCCACGGGCGGCTTGACGGGCTTCCAATCGATTGCGGAGGTAGGCATGGCAGCTCCTAGAGTGTCTTGCGGAATTGGATGAAGCCGGGTTGTTCGGCGACACGCTGGTACAACCCGATGGCAGTGTCGTTGGTTTCGTGGGTCAGCCAGTGCACCTTGGCACACCCCGCGGTTTTGGCAGTGGCGTAGACGTATTCGATCAACTGGCGACCCACACCTGCGCCGCGTGCCGCGTCGTCCACCAGCAGGTCCTGCAGATAACAGGAATTTTCGATGGTCCAGCACGAGCGGTGATAGATGTAATGGACCATACCGACCGCCACACCGTCCAGCCAGGCGAGCGCGGCGTTGATGGGTTCGGCGTCATCGAGCATGCGCTGCCAGGTAACCTGAGTCACGGTTTCGGGGATGTCGGTCTTGTAGAAACGCTGATAGGCCTGCCAGAGGTTCAGCCAAACGGAATAATCGGCAGCGTTGACAGGACGAATTGCAAGGTCGGACATGCTCAGGCACCGGTGATGGATGGCTGCCATCTTGGCAGTTCGTCACGCTGGACGCATCCATGTCCTCGTTCGGAAATTATCCACATAAGTATCCACAGGGTTATACCCCTGTTTATACACAGGCTTATCCACAGATGAATCCAATCATCTGGTTTTACATACAGTGAAATGGCTTGCTACCCGATTATTGGCTAGTTTCTGACCGGGGCCGGCAAAGAACGTTGCAGTGAAGTTGTTCACAAATCGCATGTGCAGCGCTTTGCCGCTTTGAGTAAGGCTTACCGTCCTGGCGATGCATTAGGTTTTATACTGCCACACTGTTTTTCTTATCTGGAAGCTTCCATGAACTCGACTGTTTCTGTTGCCCCGCGACGCGCCCTGGGCACGCCGTTGGTGGCGGTATCGTTGCTGGTGCTCGGTGCGGTGTTTCTCGCCGCGGCGGTGGGTTCACGCCAGGTGCTGTTGTGGGCGGTCGGTGCCGCCCTGGGTTTGACGCTCTATCATGCGGCGTTCGGCTTCACGTCTGCCTGGCGGGTGTTCATCCGTGATCGACGCGGTGCAGGCTTGCGTGCGCAGATGGTCATGCTCGCGGTGGCCGTGCTGCTGTTTTTCCCGGTCCTGGGCGCGGGCAGCCTGTTGGGTCAGCCGGTGGTGGGGCTGGTCGCTCCCGCTGGTTTGTCGGTGGTCTTCGGCGCCTTCATTTTCGGCATCGGCATGCAGCTAGGTGGCGGTTGCGCGTCGGGCACACTGTTCACCGTCGGAGGCGGCAACGCGCGCATGCTGGTGACCCTGCTGTTTTTCATCTGCGGCTCGCTGATCGCCACGCACCATGTGGATTGGTGGTTCGCCCTGCCATCGCTGCCGGCGATCTCGATCGTCAAGAGTCTGGGAGTAATGCCAGCACTGCTGTTGAGCCTGGGTGTGTTCGCCATGATCGCACTGGTCACGGTGGGCCTGGAGCGACGCCGACACGGTGGGCTGGAAACACCTGCCAGCAACGGAGCGCCGGGTGCCAACCGTTTCATTCGGGGGCCGTGGCCGCTGGTCTGGGGAGCAGTGGCGCTGGCGTTGCTGAACTTTGCGACCCTGGCATTGGCTGGGCGTCCATGGGGGATCACCTCGGCGTTTGCCCTGTGGGGGGCGAAAGTGGCCAGTGGGTTAGGAGTGGACGTGGGCAGTTGGGCATTCTGGCAGACCGCGGCCAATGCCAAGGCCCTGGCAGCGCCAGTGTGGGAAGACATCACCAGCGTCATGGACATCGGTATCGTGCTCGGTGCGTTGCTGGCGGCGGGGTTGGCCGGGCATTTCGCGCCCAGCTTGAAGATTCCAGATCGGTCGCTGGTGGCTGCCGTGATCGGCGGGTTGCTGCTGGGGTATGGATCGCGCCTGGCTTACGGCTGCAACATCGGCGCGTATTTCAGCGGTATCGCGTCCGGTAGCCTGCACGGTTGGCTCTGGCTGGTCGCCGCGTTCATAGGTAACAGCGTTGGCGTTCGCTTGCGGCCGTGGTTCTTCCCCGGCGAGGCGCGTGTGGAAAGGCTGACTGGCTGCTGAGTGACAGTAGCACCGTAGCGCCTGCTTCGCGGCCAAAGACCGCTCCTACGGGTTCGTAGGTGCGGTCTTTGGTCGCGAAGGACGTGCTGGGGTTTCGATCAGGCGAGTTCGCCGCACAGGTCGAGTTCTACCAGGCGACGGACCTCTGCCACGGGCAGGCCGGCGCCGAGCAGGGCATGCAGCTTGCCCAATGCCGTCTCGCGGGTCATGCCGCCGCCGGAGAGCACACCGGCATCGCGCAGGCGGCTGCCCGCTTCATACACATCCAGCTCGACCCCGCCTTCCTGGCATTGCGTCAACGCCACGACCACGATGCCCCGGTCGGTGGCCGAGCGCAGTGTGTCCAGAAACGGTGCGTTGTCGGATGGACCTGTGCCGCTGCCATAGCATTCGAGCAGCAAGGCCTGGACCCCGCTGTCCAGCACCGCTTGCAACAGCGGGACGCCGAGGCCGGGGTACAGCGGCAACACGCCGATGCTGGCCGGCTGGCGTGGCTGGCGGTAATCCAGTGCCGCTGGCATCGGCGCAACCCTGGCGGCGCCGCCCGTGCGCCGCAGTGCAGCGAACGGATTGCGCCCCGAGCTGCGCACCTTCGCGCAGCGGGTCGGCGGCAGCAGGGCGCCATGGAAATGCAGGTGCACACCCGCTTCCAGGCCCCGGGCGAGATCACCCAGGGCGCCGTTGACGTTCTCCCAGGCATCGCTGCCTTCGACACCGGCTGGCAGCATGGAGCCGGTGAACAGCACCGGTGCCCTGAGCCCCAGCAACTGGAAACTCATCGCCGCCGCGCTGTACGCCAGTGTGTCGGTGCCATGCAGAATCAACACGGCATCGCAACCCTGCCCATCCACCGCTTGCACCACGGCTTCGCGCAGACGCTGCCAGTAGGCCGGCGTCATGTTGGCGCTGTCGATCAGCGGCAGCAACTCTTCGAAGCTCCAGTTCGGCACCACCAGGTCGGGCTGCGCGGCAAGCTGCTCACGCATGCGCGCCTCGAAGCCCGAGGCTGGAGCCAGGCCGTTGGCACTGGCCTGCATGCCGATGGTGCCGCCGGTGTACAGCACCCGTACGTGCCGGGCGGGGGATGCGATGCTCATGCCGATGGCTCCTTAACGCTGAACGGGCTGGGCTGCCTGGGCCTTCTCGCTGGCAGCCGAAGGGTTCGGCACCGGCCAGGCCTTGGGGTCCAGGTCGAGATCGGCGAACTGCCGCGCATCGAACACCGGTACCTTGATGCCGGCACTGCGCTGTGCATCGTAGTCGCGCAACAGACGCAGGCCGACCTTGAACAGCATAGCCAGGGCGATCAGGTTGACGAAGGCCAGCAGGGTCATGGTGATGTCGGCGAAGGCAAACACCGTTTCCAGGTTTTCGATAGCGCCCCAGAAGATCAGCAACAGCACGATCGCGCGGTACACCAGCACGGCTTTGCGGTTGTCGCCAATGAGGAAGCGCAGGCTGTTCTCGCCCAGATAGTAGTTGTAGAGAATCGAAGTGAACACGAACAGCGACAGGGCGACACTGATGAATACCCGGCCCCATTCACCCACCACGTTGGCCAGCGAATTCTGCGTCAGCGCAATGCCATCGCCTTCGAAGCCCGGCGTGTAAAAACCCGACAGCAGAATGACCAGTGCGGTACAGGTACAGATCACGAAGGTGTCGAGGAAGACGCTGAACGCCTGCACCACGCCCTGTGCGACCGGGTGCTCGACCTGCGCCACGGCAGCCACGTTGGGCGCACTGCCCAGGCCTGCTTCGTTGGCGAACACGCCGCGTTTCACGCCCATGACGATGGCACTGCCGAGGAGGCCGCCGAACACCGGGTCCAGGCCGAAGGCGCTACGTACGATGGTGGCGAGCATTTCCGGCACCTGGTCGAACTGCAGGACGATGACGTACAGGCTCACGGCGATGTAGGCCAGGGTCTTGACCGGCACCAGCAGGTCGGCGACCGCGGCGATCCGCTTGATCCCACCGAAGAACACCAGCCCCAGCAAGGCAGCCAGGCCCACGCCGGTCCAGGTGGTGGACAGGCCGAAGGCATCGTTCAGCGAGCTGGTGACGGCGTGCGATTGCAGGCCGTTGAAGGCGAAGCCGAAGGTCAGCAGCAACAGCACCGCCATGACCATGCCCAGCCAACGCTTGCCCAGGCCATGCTGGATATAGAACGAAGGACCGCCACGGTACTGGCCGTCGGGATCGCAGCGCTTGTAGGCTTGCGCCAGGGTGCATTCGAAGAAGCTGCTGGCCATGCCCACCAGGGCGGTGACCCACATCCAGAATACCGCGCCCGGACCACCCAGGGTCACGGCAATGCCGACGCCTGCGATGTTACCGGCGCCGACTCGACCGGCCAGGCTGAGCATCAGCGCCTGGAACGAGCTGAGCTGGTCTGAACTGTTGCGCAGGCTGTCGCGGAACACACTGAACATGTGCAGGAAGTGGCGCAGTTGGACGAAGCGCGAGCGCACGGTGAAATAGCCACCGAGGCCGACGATAAGCACGATCAGGACTTTTCCCGAGAGGAAGTCGTTGATGACTTCAAGCATGGGGGTTACCTCGTCAAGTTCAAAAGGGCGGCACTATACCCATAGGCGCATGGCCGCGCAGCTTTTTGGTGCATAGGACTGGGCATATTCATCTTGTGGGATATGTGGCCCAGGGCGTTACAGCGGCACAAAAAAAGGGCTCCGAAATCACTCTCGGAGCCCTCAAAAGGTGAGAGGTGTCTAGTCCCTCGACCTGGTGAGCGTACGGCCGGCTCAGGCCTTCAAGGGCACGAGGCGCGGCGCGATCATGTTTTCCGGGCGCAGGATGTCGGCCAGCATGGCGTCGTCGAGCAAGCCTTCCTCGCGCACCAGTTCCAGCACACCGCGGCCGGTCTGCAGGGCGATGCGGGCGATACGGGTGGCGTTTTCATAGCCGATGTAAGGGTTCAGCGCCGTGACCAGGCCGATGGAGTGCTCCACCAGCTCGCGGCAGCGCTGTTCGTTGGCAGTGATGCCGACGATGCAATGTTCGCGCAGCATGTCCATGGCACGCTGGAGCAGGCGGATGGAGTCGAAGATCTTGTAGGCGATCAGCGGTTCCATGACGTTGAGCTGCAACTGGCCGCCCTCGGCGGCGATGGTCAGGGCCAGGTCGTTGCCCATGATCTCGAAGGCGCACATGTTGACGGCCTCCGGAATCACCGGGTTGACCTTGCCCGGCATGATCGAGCTGCCTGGCTGGCGCGCCGGCAGGTTGATTTCGTTTATGCCGGTGCGTGGGCCGCTGGACAGCAGGCGCAGGTCGTTGCAGATCTTCGATAGCTTCACCGCAGTGCGCTTGAGCATGCCGGAGAACAGCACGAAGGCGCCCATGTCGGAGGTGGCCTCGATCAGGTCGGCAGCCGGCACCAGCGGCTGGCCGCTGATGGTGGCCAGGCGCGACACGGCCAGGGCCTGATAGCCCGGGTCGGCGTTGATGCCGGTACCGATGGCGGTGCCGCCCAGGTTTACTTCGGTCAGCAGTTCGGGAGCCAGGCTGCGCAGGCGATTGAGGTCTTCGGTCAACGTGGTGGCGAAGGCCTTGAATTCCTGGCCCAGGGTCATCGGCACGGCGTCCTGCAGCTGGGTGCGGCCCATCTTCAGCACGTGGGCGAATTCCACGCCCTTGGCGGCGAAGGCCTGGATGAGGCTGTCGAGGCTGGCCAGCAAGGCATCGTGGCCCAGCAGCAGCCCCAAACGAATGGCGGTCGGGTAGGCGTCGTTGGTCGACTGCGCCATGTTCACGTCGTTGTTGGGGTGCAGGTACTGGTACTCGCCTTTCTGATGGCCCATGACTTCCAAGGCGATGTTGGCGATCACCTCGTTGGCATTCATGTTGGTGGACGTACCGGCGCCACCCTGGATCATGTCGACCACGAACTGATCGTGGAAATCGCCGCGCACCAGACGGGCACAGGCTTCACTGATGGCCGCATGCTTGGCGGCATTGAGATGACCCAGCTGATGGTTGGCATCGGCGGCGGCCTGCTTGACCATGGCCAGGGCCACGACCAGCTTGGGGTAGTGCGACAACGGCACGCCGGAAAGGCGGAAGTTGTGCACGGCACGCAGCGTTTGAATGCCGTAATAGGCTTCAGCCGGGACTTGGAGAACGCCGAGCAGGTCTTTTTCAGTGCGCAGTGATGCGGCGGAGGACATGATAGAGAGAGTCTCTGTAGAGGCCCGGCAACCGCCGGAATGCTGGCAATCCTAGGCCTGCAGGGAATTTCCGGCTAATGCTGATGCTTGCTGGGGTATGCATAATCGGCATAATGGCGAATGTGACGCGCGCGAGCGATCAGGCGTATTCCCTTGATCTGAGTGTTGTCCGCCGATGCGATCCCGTAGCAGCGGCGCAAGCCGCGTCAGGCCGTTGCACGCGGGTGAATCCATGAAACGAGAACCGACATGAACCTGGAAAGCAAATGGCTGGAAGACTTCAGCGCGCTGGCGGCCACCCGCAGCTTTTCGCAGGCGGCCGAGCGCCGTTTCGTTACCCAGCCTGCGTTCAGTCGCCGTATCCGCAGCCTGGAATCGGCCCTGGGCCTGACCCTGGTGAACCGGTCGCGCACGCCCATCGAGTTGACCGAGGCCGGTCAGTTGTTTCTGGTCACGGCGCGCACGGTGGTCGATCAACTGGGCGAGGTGCTCCGCCATCTGCATCACCTGGAGGGCGGCCAGGGCGAGGTGATGCAGGTAGCCGCAGCGCACTCGCTGGCACTGGGTTTCTTTCCGGGCTGGATCGCCAGGCTGCGCAACGAAGGTCTGCCCATCGCCACACGCCTGATTGCCACCAACGTCGGTGATGCGGTGCATGCGCTGCGCGAGGGCGGCTGCGATCTGATGCTGGCCTTCTACGATCCCGATTCGGCCATGCAGATGGACCCGGAGATATTTCCGTCGCTGCACCTGGGCACCACCGAGATGCTGCCCGTCTGCGCCAGCGATGCCCAGGGCCAGCCGCTGTTCGACCTGGAAGGCGAGGGCAGCATTCCATTGCTGGCCTACACCGCAGGGGCGTTTCTCGGGCGTTCGGTGAATCTGCTGCTGCGCCAGCGCAGCCTGCGCTACACCACGGTGTACGAGACCGCCATGGCCGACAGCCTGAAAAGCATGGCGCTGGAGGGGTTGGGGATCGCCTGGGTGCCACGCCTGAGCGTACGCGCCGAGCTGGCTCGCGGCGAGCTGGTGGTGTGTGGCGGGCCACAGTGGCACGTGCCGCTGGAGATCCGCGCGTACCGCTGCGCGCTGGTGCGCAAGGCCAATGTGCGATTGCTGTGGAAGCGGCTGGAGGGTGCGGCGGCGGGCAGTGCCTGACTCGAGTCGGCGGTGCGGCCTTCGCGGCCACTGGCCGCTCCCACGAAAAGCCATCGCGACTTCTGCGAAAAGCCATCGCGATTCCTGTAGGAGCGGCCAGTGGCCGCGAAGCATTCACCGCCGATTTCACTGACCTGAAAGTCAATAAAACCGCGCTCCGCAGCCATTTGACGACCGGTCAAGATGGCTGCAATAAATCTTCATTCTTGCGGTATACTGCGCGGCCTTCGGCCGGTCTGCTCCGGCCATTATTCGCATAACGAGCCACGCCGGTCTTCCTGCGTGGCTTGTTGTTTTTTGACGCGCCTGCGGGCGCCCAAGAGAAGAGGCTCGACGATGAGTGCATTGGTTGGCGTGATCATGGGCTCCAAGTCCGATTGGTCCACCCTTAGCCACACCGCCGATATGCTGGAAAAGCTCGGTATTCCCTTCGAGGTCAAGGTGGTTTCCGCCCACCGCACCCCGGACCTGCTGTTCCAGTATGCCGACGAGGCTGAAAGCCGCGGCATCGAGGTGATCATCGCCGGCGCCGGTGGCGCGGCGCACCTGCCGGGCATGTGCGCGGCCAAGACGCACCTGCCGGTGCTGGGCGTGCCGGTGCAGTCGTCCATGCTCTCGGGCGTCGATTCGCTGCTGTCCATCGTGCAGATGCCGGCCGGCATCCCGGTGGCGACACTGGCCATCGGCAAGGCCGGCGCGATCAACGCCGCGCTGCTGTCGGCCAGCATCCTGGGCGCCAAGCACCCGCAGTTCCACGCTGCGCTGAAGACGTTCCGCGCCGAGCAGACAGACAACGTTCTGGACAATCCCGACCCGCGCCAGGCCTGAGGTTCTTTGACATGAAGATCGGTGTAATCGGTGGCGGCCAACTGGGCCGCATGCTGGCCCTGGCCGGTACCCCCCTGGGGATGAATTTCGCTTTCCTGGATCCGGCGCCCGACGCCTGTGCCGCGCCCTTGGGCGAGCACCTGCGGGCCGACTACGGCGACCAGGACCATCTGCGCCAGCTGGCGGACGAAGTCGACCTGGTCACCTTCGAGTTCGAAAGCGTGCCGGCCGAGACGGTGGCCTTCCTGTCGCAATTCGTGCCGGTGTACCCCAGTGCCGACGCGCTGCGCATCGCGCGCGATCGCTGGTTCGAGAAGAGCATGTTCAAGGACCTGGGCGTTCCCACGCCGACGTTCGCCGACATCCAGTCCCAGGCCGATCTTGACGCTGCGGTGGCCAGCATCGGCCTGCCTGCTGTCCTCAAGACCCGCACCCTGGGCTATGACGGCAAGGGCCAGAAGGTCCTGCGCAGCGCTGCCGACGTGGCTGGCACCTTCGCCGAGCTGGGCAGCGTGCCGTGCCTGCTCGAAGGCTTCGTGCCGTTCACCGGTGAAGTGTCGCTGATCGCCGTGCGCGCCCGCGATGGCGAAACCCGTTTCTACCCCTTGGTGCACAACACCCACGAGACCGGCATCCTGCGCCTGTCGGTGGCTAGCACCGCACACCCGCTGCAGGGTCTGGCCGAAGATTACGCTGGCCGTGTGCTGGAGAAGCTCGACTACGTCGGCGTGCTGGCATTCGAATTCTTCGAAGTGGACGGTGGCCTCAAGGCCAACGAAATTGCACCCCGCGTCCACAACTCCGGGCACTGGACCATCGAAGGCGCCGAGTGCAGCCAGTTCGAGAATCACCTGCGGGCTGTAGCAGGTCTGCCCCTGGGCTCGACTGCCAAGGTCGGCGAGAGCGCCATGCTCAACTTCATCGGTGAGGTGCCGTCAGTGGCGCAGGTCGCCGCCATCGACGATTGCCATCTGCACCACTACGGCAAGGCCTTCAAGGTTGGTCGCAAGGTGGGTCATGCCACCGTGCGCAGTGCCGATCGCGCCACGCTGCAACGGCAGATCGCCGAAGTGCAGGCCCTGATCGAGGGTTGAGGAACCATTGCCGACCATCAACTCTCTGATGGCTGTACGCCAAGGCTGCTATCGAGCCCTGGCATCAAGCCTGTTCATATCAGAGGGAACATCATGGGAATCATTGGGACTATCTTCATCGGCTTGATCGTTGGTCTGCTGGCTCGTTTTCTGAAGCCTGGCGATGACAGCATGGGTTGGATCATGACCATTCTGCTGGGTATCGCCGGCTCCCTGGCCGCGACCTACGGTGGTCAGGCCCTGGGCATCTACCGAGCTGGCGAAGGTGCCGGCTTCCTTGGTGCCCTGGTCGGCGCGATCATCCTGCTGGTGATCTACGGCATGATCAGCAAGAAGCGTTGATCCACCGCGTTCGATGCCCGTGGCAGCGATGCGGGTGTCACGCCGCTGGAACCGCAGCCCCCCTCGAGCCTGCCTCGATGGGGGCTGCGTCGCGTCTGGGCTGTGAGTAGAATGGCCGACCTTTCAACCTGGGCCCTGTCATGCGCCGACTTCTACTGCTCTGCCTCGTATTCGCTGCAGCCACTGCGCGCGCTGAATTGCCGGAAACCGACTGGCTGCAACTGATGCCCAAGGCCGATCAGGAGGCGTTGGAACGGATGCCCGAAATCGACCACGACTCGCCCGAAGCCCAGGGTACGTTCACCGAAAAAGGCGGGATGAAGCAGGCCAAGGGTCTGCCCGCCGTGATGTATTCCACCAAGACCGTGCCGGCCATGAACGGCAAGGACATCCGCATCGGTGGCTATCCCGTTCCGTTGGAAAGCGATGCCAAGGGCAACAGCACGCTGTTCTTCCTGGTGCCGTATCCGGGTGCCTGCATCCACGTGCCGCCACCGCCGCCGAACCAGTTGATCCTGGTGCGCTACCCCAAGGGCTTGAAACTGGCCGATATCTATACGCCGTTGTGGGTGACGGGCAAGGTCAAGGTGGAGAAGGTCAGCAACGACTTGGCCGATGCGGCCTATGCGCTGGATGCGCAGAAGGTGAGGGTGGTGAAGGAGTCGGATTTGTGAGTTTGTGAGTTTGTGAGTTTATGAGTTTATGAGGTTGCAGGTCTGGCCTCTTCGCGGGCAGAGCCCCGCTCCCACAGGTAAAGTGATCATCTGTGGGAGCGGGCTCTGCCCGCGAAGAGGCCCGCAAAGCCTGCATAAATCAAAGCTGTGAAGCAGTAAACCTCACACCCATGGCACAGGCCGCGCCAGGCGCCAGCGTCACCACGTCATCCCACACGTTCGCCGTCTCGATGCACAGCATGCCCTGCCAACCGTCGTCGGCCATGTCCGGCAAGGCTGCGGCCCGTGCGGTCCATGGGTTCCACACCACCGCGCTGCGCGAGCCGGTGGAGGCGAGGGTTACCCGACGGTGCCAGCCCGGGTCGACGAAGCTCAGCTGCGCCGGAGTGTTCAGGTAGATCCGGTCGGTCTCGCCGGCAAAGCCGAGCACCCCGGCCTGCTGGCGGGGCTGCCAGTTGTCCAGGGTCTCGATGTAGGTCAGGCCGCCCAGGCACTCGACCGTGGCCTGGCGCACGTCACTGACGGCGAAGTAACTGTGCAGCGCCTGGCTCAGGGTGACCGGATGGTCGTCCAGATTGCGGCTGTGCAGTGTGATTTCCAACGCGTCGCCGAGTACCACGCACAGCTTGACTTCGACCTTGTGCGGCCATCCAGGCAGTTCGCCGCGAGCGGCCTGCGGTACGCTCAGTTCGACCTTGATGCCCGATTCGAGTTGGTCGATGCCCAGCAATTCCCAGTCCAGCGTACGCACCAGGCCATGGGCAGAGGCTTCGTCGGTGGCGGTACGCATGGCCTGCACCGACTCGGGGTTGCGCGCCAGGTTGCCGAACCACGGCCAGCACACCGGCACGCCGGTACGAACGGCCTTGCCCGGCTTGTACAGCGCCGCCGGGTTGGGCCAGATCAGCGGCTGCTGCCCGTGGCGCTGGTAGCTGATTACCTGGGCGCCCTGTTGCGCGATCAGCAGCTCGGCCTGATCGGTGCTGATGCGCCAGCAATTGAGTTCATCGAGCTTGACCGATTCGACCTGCGGCTCAGACATGTAGAGTTCTCGCTATGGGTTCAAAAAGTCGGGGTGAAGCGCCGCGGGCTCATCAGCGCCGTGGCGGTACCGCGCGGGTGCGACCGCTGCCGTCGATGGCGACGAACACGAAGACGGCTTCGGTGACCTTGCGCCATTCACTGGACAGCGGATCGTCGCTCCACACTTCGACCATCATCTGGATCGAGCTGCGGCCGATCTCCAGGGTCTGGGTGTAAAAGGACAACTGCGCGCCGACGGCGACCGGGACCAGGAAGGCCATGCGATCGATGGCCACCGTGGCCACGCGGCCTCCGGCAACCTTGCTGGCCATGGCCGTGCCGGCCAAATCCATCTGGGCCACCAGCCAGCCCCCGAAAATATCACCGAAGCCATTGGTTTCGCGCGGCAGCGCGGTGATCTGCAAGGCCAGGTCGCCTTGGGGAATTGGGTCTTCTTGTTCGAGTTCAATCATGCCGGGGGGCCTCTGACCCGTGACGCTTTATTGGAGTGGCGCATCGATCGTCGCCAATGACAAAAGCCTACACGGCTTTTCTTTCAACTGGCGCACACAGGGTACCTCTGCGAAATCGGCTACAACGCTAGCTGCGTTTTCGCACAACACCCTTCAATAATGCCCAGTATATAGGCGCAGAACCGCTATAACGACCGTTCGCTGTTCAATTACTGTGTTTGCCAATACAGGCCATGTGCTTTTTCTAGCAATTTGCTATCGTGCCTGCACTGCCAAACCCAAAACAGCAACAAAGCTGTGGATTTGTATATAAGAGAACATCACATGACCGCCGCGCCTTCGAGTATCGCTCCGCCTTCGCGTCCGCTGACCCGCAGTGATTACAAGACACTTTCGTTGTCCGCCCTGGGCGGTGCACTTGAGTTCTACGACTTCATCATCTTCGTATTCTTCGCAGCGGTGGTGGGCAAGTTGTTCTTCCCCGCCGACATGCCCGAGTGGCTGCGCCTGATGCAGACTTTCGGCATCTTCGCGGCCGGCTACCTGGCGCGACCGCTGGGCGGCATCATCATGGCGCACTTCGGCGACCTGCTGGGGCGCAAGAAGATGTTTACCCTGAGCATCTTCATGATGGCCGTGCCGACCCTGATCATGGGTCTGCTGCCGACCTACGCACAGATCGGCATCTTCGCACCCATCCTGTTGCTGCTGATGCGCGTGATCCAGGGCGCGGCCATCGGTGGCGAAGTGCCCGGCGCCTGGGTGTTCGTCTCCGAGCACGTGCCGGGGCGCAATGTCGGCTATGCCTGCGGCACGCTGACCTGCGGCCTGACCAGCGGGATTCTGCTGGGGTCGCTGATGGCCACGGCCATCAACAGCATCTACACCCCGGCCGAGGTTTCCGACTACGCCTGGCGTATCCCGTTCCTGATCGGCGGTGTATTCGGGCTGGCCTCGGTGTACCTGCGTCGCTGGTTGCATGAAACCCCGGTCTTCGCCGAACTGCAGCAACGCAAGGCGCTGGCCGCCGAAGTGCCGCTGCGCACGGTGCTGCGCGACCATCGCGGTGCGGTGGCCATTTCCATGCTGCTGACCTGGTTGCTGTCGGCGGGGATCATCGTGGTCATCCTGATGACCCCGACCATCCTGCAGACCCTCTACGGGTTTACCCCCAAGCAGTCGCTGCAGGCCAACAGCCTGGCGATCGTGTTCCTGAGCCTGGGCTGCATCGGATCGGGCGCGCTGGCCGACCGGTTCGGCGCCGGCAAGGTGTTCGTATTCGGCAGCCTGGCCCTGCTGGCCACCTCCTGGACCCTGTTCCACAGCCTGCACGCCCACCCGGATTGGCTGTTCCCGCTGTATGCGGTGACGGGGCTGAGCGTCGGTGTGATCGGTGCGGTGCCGTACGTGATGGTCAAGGCCTTCCCGGCCGTGGTGCGCTTCTCCGGCCTGTCGTTTTCGTACAACGTGGCCTACGCCATCTTCGGTGGCCTGACGCCGATGGCGGTGACCCTGCTGATGAAGTCCAACCCCATGGGCCCGGCCTACTACGTGGCGGCGATCTGTGTGATCGGCTTCCTCTGCGGCGTGTACCTGATGGCCAAGAAGCGCTGAGCCCGGCGCGCGTTCGCGGGTTCTGCCCGCGAACGGACCTCGCGCAGAGGATGATGGCCATTCATCCTACTGTCATAATCCTTTCATAGAGTGTTGCCACGGCCCACCGATACCGAGCGCCGATTCAACACCCTTTTCTGGATTCGCTAGGAGCAAGGCATGAAACTCACGCGTTTGATGGCCGCCATGACCTTTGTCGCTGCTGGCGTTGCCACGGCCAATGCGGTAGCCGCCGTCGACCCTTCCATCCCTGCCTACGTCAAGACCACCGGCGTGTCGGGCAACCTGTCCAGTGTCGGCTCCGATACCCTGGCCAACCTGATGACCTTGTGGGCCGAGAACTACAAGAAGGAATACCCGAACGTCAACATCCAGATCCAGGCAGCCGGTTCGGCCACGGCGCCCACGGCGCTGATCGAAGGCACCGCCAACCTGGGGCCGATGAGTCGCAAGATGAAGGACACCGAAATGGCGGCCTTCGAGCAGAAATACGGCTACAAGCCCACCGCCATTCCAGTGGCCGTCGACGCCCTGGCCGTGTTCGTGCACAAGGACAACCCGATCCAGCACCTGACCATGGAGCAGGTCGACGCCGTGTTCTCGTCGACTCGCCTGTGCGGCGCCAAGGCCGACGTGAAGACCTGGGGCGATCTGGGCGTGACCGGCGACCTGGCCAACAAGCCGGTGCAGCTGTTCGGTCGCAACTCGGTGTCCGGCACCTATGGCTACTTCAAGGAGGAAGCCCTGTGCAAGGGTGACTACAAGCCCAACGTGAACGAACAGCCGGGCTCGGCCTCGGTGGTGCAGTCGATCAGCAGCTCGCTGAACGGCATCGGTTACTCGGGTATCGGCTACAAGACGGCCAGTGTGAAGACCGTGCCATTGGCCAAGAAGGGCAGCACCGACTTCATCGAAGACACCGAGGAAAACGCCCTGAACGGCAAGTACCCGCTGTCGCGCTTCCTCTATGTGTACGTCAACAAGGCACCGAACAAGCCACTGGCACCGCTGGAGGCCGAGTTCGTCAAGCTGATGCTGTCCAAGCAGGGCCAGGAAGTCGTGGTCAAGGATGGCTACATTCCCCTGCCTGCCAAGGTCGCCGCCAAGGCACTGGCCGACCTGGGCTTGAAGGAAGGGGCAGACGTCGCCAAGCAGTGAATATAGCCACCCTGTAGGAGCGGCCGGTGGCCGCGAAAAGAGCGCCGCGGTACACCTGATGCACCGCAGTGACAGGTTCGCGGCCAAAGACCGCTCCTACGGGATTACCGTATATCCATTCGCCGACGGCCTTGAGCCGGCCGGCGATTTTGTCGCGTCACCTCGTTGTCATGTTTCTGTCATACAGGATCGCTAGGGTGTGCGCATGAACGATCTGGCCAATTCCCGATGACCCCGACTTCTCCACCCAAGCGCATCGATTTCAACACCCCCGAGATGCAGCGCAAGCGGCGCATGCGTGCGCTCAAGGATCGCTTCACGCGCTGGTATGTGTTGGTTGGTGGCCTGGCGGTGCTGGCCGCGATCACCCTGATTTTCTTCTTCCTCGCCTATGTCGTGGTGCCGCTGTTCAAAGGCGCCGACCTGACCGTCGAGGCGCCCTTGCATCCGGCATGGCTGCAGGAGGCCGGCAAGCCTTTGGTGTACGCGCTCGAAGAGCAGAACGAAGCGGGCATGCGCGTTTCCGAGCAGGGCACGGCGCTGTTCTTCAATGCCCATACCGGTGAAGAGCTGTCGCGCACGGCGCTGCCGATTCCGGCCGGGGTGACCGTGACCGCCAGCGCCAAGGACCAGCCCGGCGCACCGCTGGTGGTACTGGGCTTGTCGAACGGTGCGGCCCTGGTATTTCGTCATACCTACCGCGTGACCTACCCAGGTGGCAACAAGACCATCACGCCGGCGATCGAATACCCCTACGGCAATACCCCCATCGTACTCGACCCCCAGGGTCGCGCGCTGGAGCGGGTCAGTATCAATGCCAGCGATGCCAGCCTGATCCTGGCCGGCTCGACCGGCGACCAGCTCAACGTGCTGCAACTCACCCGCGAAGAAAGCATGATGACCGGCGAGGTCACTAACGAGCAGAAGCGCATCGAGCTGCCGCAGATGAACCAGGCGGTGAAGGCGATCTTCATCGACCCGCGTCAGCAGTGGCTGTACGTGATCAACGGACGTGCCCAGGCCGATGTTTTCAGCCTGCGTGACCGCAGCATGAACGGCCGCTACAAGCTCAGCGAAAACGCCGACACCCAGATCACCGCCAGCGCGCAACTGGTCGGCGGCATCTCGCTGATCATCGGCGACTCCAAGGGCGGCCTGGCGCAATGGTTCATGGCCCGCGACGAGGACGGCGAACCGCGCCTCAAGCAGATCCGTACGTTCCAGATGGGCCACTCGCCGATCGTGCAGATCAGCTCCGAGCAGCGTCGCAAGGGCTTTACCGCCCTGGACGCTTCGGGCCAGCTGGGCGTGTTCCACAGCACCGCCCACCGTACGCTGCTGGTCGAGCAGGTGGTCGACGGTCCCGGTATCTACGCCTTGTCGCCACGGGCCAACAGGCTCATGGTCGAAGCCAACGGCGCATTGCAGCCGTTGAGCCTGCACAACCCGCATCCGGAAGTGTCGTGGAGCTCGATGTGGAGCAAGGTCTGGTACGAGAACTACGACAAGCCCGCCTACGTCTGGCAGTCGACGGCGGCCAACACCGATTTCGAGCCCAAGATGAGCCTGGCGCCGTTGACCTTCGGTACCTTGAAGGCCGCGTTCTACGCGATGCTGCTCGCCGCGCCACTGGCCATCGCCGCCGCGATCTACACCGCCTACTTCATGGCTCCGGGCATGCGTCGCAAGGTCAAGCCAGTCATCGAGCTGATGGAAGCCATGCCCACGGTGATCCTCGGCTTCTTCGCCGGCCTGTTTCTGGCACCCTATGTGGAAGGCCATCTGCCGGGTATCTTCAGCCTGCTTCTGCTCACCCCGCTGGGCATTCTGAGTGCAGGCTTTCTGGTCAGTCGTCTGCCCGAGTCGATTCGCCTGCGCATCCCGGATGGTTGGGAAAGTGCGATCTTGATCCCGGTGATCCTGCTAGTGGGCTGGTTCGCTCTGTACATGAGCCCGTTCCTGGAAACCTGGTGGTTCGGCGGCGACATGCGCCTGTGGATCAGCAACGACCTGGGCATCACCTACGACCAACGCAACGCGCTGGTAGTGGGCCTGGCCATGGGCTTCGCGGTCATTCCTAACATCTATTCGATTGCCGAGGACGCCGTGTTCAGCGTGCCGCGCGGCCTGACCCTTGGCTCGCTGGCGCTGGGCGCCACGCCGTGGCAGACATTGACACGCGTGGTGATCCTGACCGCCAGCCCGGGCATCTTCTCGGCGTTGATGATCGGCATGGGCCGGGCCGTGGGCGAAACCATGATCGTGCTGATGGCCACCGGCAACACGCCGGTCATGGAAATGAACCTGTTCGAAGGACTGCGCACCCTGGCCGCCAACGTGGCGGTGGAAATGCCGGAGTCGGAAGTGGGCGGCAGCCATTACCGCGTGCTGTTCCTCTCGGCCCTGGTGTTGCTGTTGTTCACCTTTGTCATGAACACCGCGGCCGAGCTGATTCGTCAGCGCCTGCGCAAGAAATATTCATCGCTTTGAGAAAAGGTAGCCGGCTGTGAAGCAGAACTCCCTGAAAGGCTGGTTCAAGAGCGGCTCGCCCGGTGTCTGGATCAGCGGTGGCGCCGTGTCCATTGCGGTCATCATGACGCTGGGCCTGCTGGCCGTGATCGCCGTGCGCGGTCTGGCGCACTTCTGGCCGGCGGACCTGGTCCACGCCAGCTACAACGTGCCGGGGATGGCCAATCATCTGGTCATCGGCGAGATCGTGCAGCAGGAAGAGGTGCCGCGCGAACGCCTGAAGAGCGCTGGCCTGCCGGTGCCCGACGACGGCCCCGAGTTCATGACCCGAGAGCTGGTCAAGGTGGGCAACCGCGACATCAACGGTGCCGATTTCACTTGGATCGTCGGTGACTGGCTGACCGAACAGAGCACCCCACCCGAATTGCTGGCGCTGGAACGTCGCGAGTGGGGCAATTTCTACGGCTACCTGGTCAACATCAAGGAGCAGGGCAAGGTCGTGGCCGAGGGCGAGGGTGCCTGGCCGGAGCTGCAAAGCCGCATCTTGCGGGTCAGCGACCTGGCGGACGCGCTCGGCCGACTGGAAAAATCCGACATCGGCAAGGTCAACGCCGGGCTCGAAAGGCTGCGCCTGCAAAGCCGTCGCCTGGAGCTCGAAGGCCAGCTCAATCCAGCCGCTCAGGCCGACATGGACGCCGAGCGTGCCGAGCTCGATGCGCGCTACAAAGACATCGAAACCCGCCTGGGTGCGCTGCATGCCCAGGTCAACCGCGACAGCATCACGGTGCGCGACGCCAACGGCAAGGAAATCGAGGTCCAGCTGGGCCAGATCGTCCACGCTTATCAGCCCAATGCCATGAGCACGCTGACCAAGCTGGGTTTCTACTTCAACAAGATGTGGGAATTCCTCAGCGACGATCCGCGTGAAGCCAACACCGAAGGCGGGATCTTCCCGGCCATTTTCGGCACGGTGATGATGACCCTGATCATGGCCGTCATCGTCACGCCGTTTGGCGTGCTGGCAGCGGTGTACCTGCGCGAATACGCCAAGCAGAACGCCCTGACTCGGCTGATCCGCATCGCGGTGAACAACCTGGCGGGGGTGCCGGCCATCGTCTATGGCGTGTTTGGCCTGGGGTTCTTCGTGTACGTGCTCGGTGGCTCGGTCGATCGGCTGTTCTTCCCCGAAGCCCTGCCAGCGCCGACCTTCGGCACGCCCGGCTTGTTGTGGGCCTCGCTGACCCTGGCGCTGCTGGCGGTGCCGGTGGTGATCGTGGCCACCGAGGAAGGTCTGGCGCGGATTCCGCGCACCGTGCGCGAAGGTTCCCTGGCCCTTGGCGCGACCAAGGCGGAAACCCTGTGGAAGATCGTCCTGCCCATGGCCAGCCCGGCGATGATGACCGGCATGATCCTGGCGGTGGCCCGTGCCGCTGGCGAGGTGGCCCCGCTGATGCTGGTGGGCGTGGTCAAGCTGGCGCCGTCGCTGCCGCTGGACGGCAACTACCCGTACCTGCACCTGGATCAGAAGATCATGCACCTGGGCTTCCATATCTATGACGTGGGGTTCCAGAGCCCCAACGTCGAAGCCGCCCGACCGCTGGTGTATGCCACCGCATTGTTGCTGGTGCTGGTGATCGCTACGCTGAACCTGTCGGCGGTCTGGATTCGCAACCATTTGCGCGAGAAGTACAAGGCGCTGGACAGTTGAGTGCGCTCACCCGCACCACACGTTTGCAGCGCGAACAGAATTTGACAGCCTTTGGAGTCTGCCATGCAGCATGAAAACCCATCCCATGGCATCAACCTGTCGGCCCTGGGGCGCGACAAGCAGGGCCTGAACCTGGCCAAGGAAACCGTAGCCATCGAAGTGCCCGGCTTGAGCCTGTTCTACGGCGACAAGCAAGCGCTGTTCGACATCGGCATGAACATTCCCAAGCAACGCGTGACCGCGTTCATCGGTCCGTCGGGCTGCGGCAAATCGACCCTGCTGCGCACCTTCAACCGCATGAACGACCTGGTCGACGGCTGCCGTGTGCAGGGCGCGATCAACCTCTATGGCAACGACATCTATCGCAAGGGTGAAGACGTCGCCGAGCTGCGTCGTCGCGTCGGCATGGTGTTCCAGAAGCCCAATCCGTTCCCCAAGACCATCTACGAAAACGTGGTCTACGGCCTGCGCATCCAGGGCATCAACAAGAAGCGCATCCTCGACGAAGCGGTCGAATGGGCACTCAGGGGCGCGGCGCTGTGGGACGAGGTCAAGGACCGCCTGCACGAGTCGGCCCTGGGCCTGTCCGGCGGCCAGCAGCAGCGCTTGGTGATCGCCCGCACCATCGCCGTCGAGCCCGAGGTATTGCTGCTCGACGAGCCGTGCTCGGCGCTCGATCCGATCTCCACGCTCAAGGTCGAAGAGCTGATCTACGAGCTCAAGTCCAAGTACACCATCGTCATCGTCACCCACAACATGCAGCAGGCCGCACGGGTGTCCGACTACACGGCGTTCATGTACATGGGCAAGCTGGTGGAGTTCGGCGACACCGACACGCTGTTCACCAACCCGGCCAAGAAGCAGACCGAAGACTACATCACCGGTCGCTACGGCTAGGGCTTCGCCGCCGTTGCTGGCATCATCCCGAGCGGACGCACCAAGGATTCGACCCATGATCAGTAAAGAAGGCCTTACCCATCACATCTCGCAGCAGTTCAACGCCGAACTGGAGGAGGTGCGCAGCCACCTGCTGGCCATGGGCGGGCTGGTCGAGAAGCAAGTCAACGACGCGGTCACTGCGCTGATCGAGGCCGATTCGGGCCTGGCCCAGCAGGTGCGCGAGGTCGACGAGCAGATCAACCAGATGGAACGCAACATCGACGAGGAATGCCTGCGCATCCTGGCGCGGCGCCAGCCGGCGGCCTCCGACCTGCGGCTGATCATCAGCATTTCCAAATCGGTGATCGACCTGGAGCGTATCGGCGACGAGTCCACCAAGATCGCCCGCCGTGCCATCCAGCTATGCGAGGAGGGCGAGTCACCGCGTGGCTACGTCGAGGTGCGCCACATCGGCGACCAGGTGCGCATCATGGTGCGCGACGCGCTCGACGCCTTCGCCCGCTTCGACGCCGACCTGGCCCTATCGGTGGCCCAGTACGACAAGACCATCGATCGCGAGTACAAGACCGCGCTGCGCGAGCTGGTCACCTACATGATGGAAGACCCGCGCTCCATTTCCCGCGTGCTCAACGTGATCTGGGTGCTGCGCTCGCTGGAGCGCATCGGCGACCATGCGCGCAACATCTCGGAACTGGTGATTTACCTGGTGCGCGGCACCGATGTGCGGCACATGGGCCTCAAGCGCATGAAGCAGGAAGTCGAAGGCACCCTCGACAGCGCTAATGTTCTGGACCAACCTGACGATAAGTAAGGTGGTCCGACACGAACGCCCGGCCTTTGCCGGGCGTTTTTCGTTGTAGGGCGAAGCGAGGCAGCCGTGTGGCCAGCCCCGCCGAGTGGCACGTGGCCCTCGGCGAGTGGCGATGCCCGCGCGGTTTTCAGGAGCGGTCGATGAGCAAGATCAGTGTACTGGTAGTGGATGACGCGCCGTTCATCCGCGACCTGGTGAAGAAATGCCTGCGCAATGCCTTTCCCGGCATCGTCGTCGAAGACGCAGTGAACGGCCGCAAGGCGCAGTCGCTGATGATGCACAACAGCTACGACATGGTGCTGTGCGACTGGGAAATGCCGGAAATGTCCGGCCTGGAACTGCTGACCTGGACCCGCGAGCAGGAAAACAGCAAGACCTTGCCCTTCATCATGGTGACCAGCCGTGGCGACAAGGAAAACGTCGTACAGGCGATCCAGGCCGGCGTGTCGGATTACATCGGCAAGCCGTTCACCAACGAGCAGCTGATGACCAAGGTCAAGAAGGCCCTGGCCAAAGTCGGCAAGTTGCAGGCCCTGGCTGCAGGCGCGCCGACCCGTCAGCAGGCGGCCTCGGCCTTTGCCAACGATTCGCTCAGCGCGCTGACCTCGGGCCGCGCCGAGCCTGCTCGGACCGCCACGCCGGCACCGCAGCCTGCCGCTGCGTTCGCGTCAACCGGTGCGCCTGCGTCAGCGTCGCCACGGGCGGCTGCGCCCATGGGCCGCGGCCAGGGCCAGCTACGCCTGCCCGGCGGCAGCCAGCAGTGCGTGATCAAGGCCCTGAGCCTCAAGGAAGCCTTGCTGGTGGTACGGCGCACGGCCACGCTGCCTCAGGTGCTGGAACTCGCGGTGCTGGACCTGGAGCAGGGCGAGAACGCCGAAGTGGCGCGCCTCAATGGTTATCTGCACGCCGTGGCGGCCTTCGAACCCAAACCCGACAGCGACTGGCTGCAGCTGACGTTCCGTTTTCTCGACCAAGATGCGCAGAAGCTGGACTATGTATCGCGCTTGATCGCCCGTGGATCCGTGCAAAAGCATTTCGTGCCGGGCGCCTGACAGATGGCACATTGCCGCTCTGCGGATACCTGCTAATCTGGGCGCACTTTTCCTCTCAGACATTGCCGCCATGATCTATCGCCTCCTGCTGATCTGCGGCCTGTTCGCGGCTGCCCCCCTGGCTCAGGCCGCGACTGTCTACAAATTCACCAATGCCGATGGCGTCACGTCCTATACCGACCGGCCTGTGCCCGGCGCGCGGGTCTTCGTGATGCGCGAGCGCATCGTCGAACGCATCGACCGGCAGGTTCGTCTCGAGGTCAAGAAGAGCAAGGGCAGCGCCAATTTCATGGTGCGTAACGATCTGTATGCGCCCGTCGAGGTAGAGCTCAAGCTGAGCAAGTTGCGCAACGTGCAAGGCCAGCCGCCCAGCAGCATTCGTCGGGTGGTGCCTGCGCGCAGTAGCGTCAGCCTGGTGATACTCACGGCGCAGCAGGCCAGCAAGCCGCTGGGCTACGCCCAGACCCTGATGTCCTCGATCGGCGATCCGCAGGGCGAGGCACACGGCTACCGCTACCCCTTCCCATGGCGCGGCGGGCCTTTCCGCCTGACCCAGGGGCCCAATGGCCAATACAGTCACTTCGGCGCCAAGGGGCGCTATGCCATGGACATCGCCATGCCCGAAGGCACGCCGATCATCGCGGCGCGCGGCGGCACGGTGATCAAGGTGGAAAACGAGCAGAACAATCGCGGTGACAACCCTTCGGGCAACTTCGTGCGCATCCTGCACGAGGACGGCACCATGGGTGTGTACCTGCACCTGATGCGCGGCTCGGTGAGCGTCAAGGAAGGCCAGAAAGTGAGCGTCGGCTCAGCGCTGGCGCGCTCGGGCAACACCGGCAACAGCACCGGCCCGCACCTGCATTTCGTGGTGCAGCGCAACGTCGGCCTGGCGCTGGAATCGATTCCCTACCAGTTCGACCGGCCACTGGGCGTACTGCCCAACTTCGCCGTCGGCGGCCAGTAGAGGCTCATATCACTCGATTTTGAGCACCTTGGCCAGGATGATCTTGGGCCCCTTCATCTTCTTGATGATGATGCGCAAACCTTCCACCTCCAGCAGCTCCTCTTCCTCGGGCACCCGCTTGAGGGTCTCGTAGATCAGCCCTGCCAGGGTTTCCGCCTCGATATGATCCAGGTCCACGCCCAACAGCCGCTCAACCTTGAACAACGGCGTGTCGCCCCGCACCAGTAGCTTGCCGGGCTGATAGGCGAGAATGCCGCGCTCGGCCTTGCGGTGTTCGTCCTGGATGTCGCCGACCAGCACTTCGAGCACGTCTTCCATGGTCAGGTAGCCGATGATCTTGCCGTCGGCTTCTTCGACCAGGGCGAAGTGCGCGCCGCCCTTGCGGAACTGCTCCAGCAGACGCGACAGCGGCATGTGCCGCGAGACGCGCTCCAGCGGACGGGTCAGCTCGGCCAGGTTGAACGACTCGGGCAGGTGGTCGAGCGCGGCCAGTTCCAGCAGCAGGTCCTTGATGTGCAGCAGGCCGACGAATTCTTCGCGCTCTGTGTCATACACCGGATAGCGGCTGAACTTGTGGCGACGAAACATCGCCAGGATTTCCTTGAGCGGCGCGTTGAATTCCAGGCTCACCAGGTCTTCGCGCGAGTTGGCCCAGTCGACCACCTCCAGCTCGCCCATTTCAACCGCCGAGGCCAGTACGCGCATGCCTTGGTCGCTGGGGTCCTGGCCACGGCTCGAGTGCAGGATCAGCTTGAGCTCGTCGCGGCTGTAGTGGTGTTCGTGATGCGGGCCGGGTTCGCCTTGGCCGGCGATGCGCAGAATGCCGTTAGCGCTGGCATTGAGCAGGTAGATGGCCGGGTACATCGCCCAGTAGAACAGGTACAGCGGCACCGCCGTCCACATCGACAGCAACTCGGGCTTGCGGATCGCCCAGGACTTGGGCGCCAGCTCGCCGACCACAATGTGCAGGTACGAGATAACGAAGAAGGCGCTGAAGAACGATACGCCCTTGATCACTTCCGGCGACTGTACGCCAACGGCGCCCAGCAGCGGCTCGAGGATGTGCGCGAAGGCCGGCTCGCCGACCCAGCCCAGGCCCAGCGAGGCCAGGGTGATACCCAGCTGGCAGGCGGACAGGTAGGCATCGAGCTGGCTGTGCACGGTGCGCAGAATGCTGCCGCGCCAGCCGTGCTTCTTGGCGATGGCCTCCACGCGGGTCGAGCGCAGCTTGACCATGGCGAACTCGGCGGCAACGAAGAAGCCGTTGAGCAAGACCAGGAACAGAGCGAAAAGAATCATGCCGAAGTCGGCGAACAGTGACGAAAGGGAGATGCCTGTGGAAGGGTCCATGGTGGCGTTTTACGGTGTCCGTGTGCTGGAGGGGAATTAAGGCGATACCCAGGGTGGGTAATGTGTTTGGCAATGTAACGGCTGGGCGGGCCCTTGCCTAGGGGGTGCGCTGATAAGGCAGCCATATGCAGCGTTCACCCAACGCACCGCAGCGCCTGCTTCGCGGCCAATGACCGCTCCTACGGGAACACCACAACTTCCGTAGGAGCGGTCCGTGGCCGCGAAGGGCGCGCCGCGGTTACCGAACCACCACCTGTACCAGCGAGAAGTGACAAGTGAAGACACTGCCATGGCCCGGCACGCTGCTGATCTCCAGCGTCGCCCGATGGCGCAGCAGCACATGCTTGACGATGGCCAGCCCCAGCCCGGTGCCGCCGGTATTGGAAGCGCGGCTGGAGTCCACGCGATAGAAGCGCTCGGTCAGGCGCGGCAGGTGCTTGGCATCGATGCCGATCCCCGAATCCTGTACCCGCAGATGGGCACCCTGGGCGTCGGCCCAGCAGCGCACGCGAATGGTCCCTTGTTCCGGCGTGTATTTCACCGCGTTGAACACCAGGTTGGAAAACGCGCTGCGCAGCTCCGCCTCGCTGCCTTTGAGCAGCACGTCGTTCTCGATGTCCAGGCTGATCGTCTGATTGCGTGGCCCGGATAGGGCCCGGGCGTCACCGACGATGCTCTGCAGCAGGGCCGTGACTGCCACGGGGAGATTGTCCGAGGGGTAGTCGGTGGCTTCCAGCTTGGCGAGCAGCAGCAGGTCATTGAGCAGGGTCTGCATGCGCACGCCTTGCTGCTCCATTTGCTGCAAGGCGCGCGTCCAGCGCGGGTTCACGTCCTCGACGTTGTCCAGCAGGGTTTCCAGGTAGCCCGTGATGACCGTCAACGGTGTGCGCAGCTCGTGGGATACGTTGGCCACGAAATCCTTGCGCATCTGTTCCAGCTGGTGGATACGCGTCACATCGCGCACCAGCATCAGGTGTTCGTTATTGCCGTAGCGCGTGATCAGAAACTGCACACGCACACGATCGTTGACCGGCGAGGGAATCTCCAGCGGTTCGGCGTACTGCTCTTGGGCAAAGTATTCCTTGAAGCGCGGATGGCGGATCAGGTTGGTCACCGGTTGCCCGCTGTCCTGCGGGGTCTTGAGCCCCAGCAAGGTCTCGGCGGCACGGTTCCACCATTCCAGGTTGCCGTCGGCGTCGAGCATGATCACGGCATCGCGCAGGGCTGCGGTGGACTCCTGCACGCGATCGATCACCGCCTGCAGACGCCCGCGCGCGCGCTGATCGCGTCGCTGCATGTGATAGATGTTGTCGAATACCTCGCCCCACAGGCCATAGCCATCGGGCGGCGGTTGATCCGGCTGGTGCTCGCGCAGCCAGCGGTGCAGGCGCAACAGTTGCTTGAGCGTCCAGGCCAGGTACAACCCCAGGCCCACTGCCAGGCACCACCCATAGTGGCCAGTGATCAGCCCGACCAGCAGGCACCCCGTTACCAGTAGCAGCATGTGACGCACGAGGGTGGCATACCAGTCTTGTTTCACGTATCGCGCATCCTTTGCTGTGAAAGCCCGCCGGTTCAGCTCTTGGTGGAGAAGCGGTAACCGGTGCCGCGCACGGTTTGTACCAGATTTTCGTACGCGTCGCCCAAGGCCTTGCGCAGACGCCGGATATGGACATCCACGGTGCGCTCTTCGACGTAGACATTGCCACCCCAGACCTGGTCGAGCAGTTGTCCGCGGGTGTAGGCGCGCTCCTGATGGGTCATGAAGAACTGCAACAGGCGGTATTCGGTAGGGCCCATTTCGGCAGGCTTGCCGTCGATGGTCACGCGATGGCTGATCGGGTCGAGCAGCAGGCCGCCGACTTCGATCGGCGATTCGCCATCGCTGGGGCCGGCACGGCGCAGCACGGCCTTGAGCCGGGCCACCAGTTCGCGTGGCGAGAACGGCTTGGTGATGTAGTCGTCGGCACCGACTTCCAGGCCCTGGATCTTGTTGTCTTCTTCGCCCTTGGCGGTGAGCATGATGATCGGGATATCGCCGGTCAGCTCGTCGCGCTTGAGGCGCCGGGCCAGTTCGATGCCCGAGGTGCCGGGCAGCATCCAGTCGAGCAGGATGAGATCGGGTTTGCGGTCGACGATGATCGCATGGGCCTGCTGGGCGTTCTCCGCCTCGAAGCTGTCGTAGCCTGCCATTTCCAGGGCTACGGCGATCATTTCGCGGATCGGTGCCTCATCGTCGACGATGAGAATGCTCCTGCCAGCCATTGTGCAAACCTCTTGTCATTACCCTGTCATGCGCCGCATTAGATAACGCAATTATTGCAGTCGTGTGACAGCTGCTCGAGCGTATCAAGTTATTCAGACTGTACTAAGCTGTAAATCCCTGTTCATCGATGACAAGAGGTACCCATGAAGACTCGTACGACTTCGGCCTGGACGGCCCTGTGTGGCGCCCTGGCGCTGACGTTGTCCGGCATGGCGATGGCCGCCGACCACCCGCTGCTGGAGCCGGGCAAGGCGTTCGTCGACAGCCGCGGCATGACGCTCTATACCTATGCCGAAGACGAAGACGGCAAATCGACCTGCAACGCCGACTGCGCGAAGAACTGGCCACCGCTGATGGCCAACAAAGGCGCCAGCGACGACGGCGACTGGACCGTGGTCAGCCGCGACGACGGCAGCCTGCAGTGGGCCTACATGGGCAGCCCGCTGTACACCTACAAGGCTGACAAGAAGCCTGGCGACACCAGCGGTGACGGCAAGAAAGACAACGCCTGGCAGGTCGCGCGCCCCGTGGAAGACTGACCCGCCGGCTCGATGCGGCGCGACGGCCAGGGACGGCGTCAGCGCAGCGCGTAGTCGAGCACGATACCGACGAAGATGGCCAACCCTACCCAATGGTTGTGCAAAAACGCTCGGAAGCAGGCCATTCGCTCGCGCTCGCGGCTGTGCCACCACTGCCAGGCGAAACACAGCGCGGCCACTGCCAGCCCTGCATGAAACCAGCCGCCAAGGTCGAACCGCGCGCCGGCCAGCAGCAGGCAGGCCAGTGCCAGCCCCTGCAGAATGACGATGATCAGCCGATCGGCCGCGCCGAACAGAATGGCCGTGGACTTGACCCCGATGCGCAGGTCGTCATCGCGGTCGGTCATGGCGTAATAGGTGTCGTAGGCCACTGTCCAGAGCAGGTTGGCGATCCACAGCAGCCAGGCAGCCGCTGGCAATTCACCGGTTTCGGCGGTGAACGCCATCAGCATGCCCCACGAGAACGCCATGCCCAGCACCACTTGGGGGTAGTAGGTATAGCGCTTCATGAACGGGTAGCTCGCCGCCAATATCAAGCCACCTACCGACAGGCCAATGGTCTGGGCGTTGGTGCACAGCACCAGCACGAAACTGATGCCCACCAGCACGGCAAAGAACATCAGCGCTTCCTTGCTGCTGATTTTGCCACTGACCAAGGGCCGCGCTTCGGTGCGCTTGACGTGGCCATCGACCTTGCGGTCGGCGAAATCGTTGATCACGCAACCGGCCGCGCGCATCAACACCACACCGGCGACGAAGATGCCCAGGTTGGCCAGCGAAGGCCGGCCTTCACCGGCAATCCACAGGGCCCATAGGGTTGGCCACAGCAACAGGTAGACGCCGATGGGCTTGTCCATGCGCGTCAGCTGAATGAAATCCCAGGCGCGCGGGTTCAGCCGGTTCAGCGACTTGAGCAGGCTCTGGTACATCAACGACGCTCCACATGGTTACGAACGGCTTGCCACACAGGCGGCAGGAAGACTTCAGCGACCAGCACCGCCAGCGGCCCGCGGTCGAAGCGCGAGCGCCTGGCCCAGAATTGCTCGCCGGCGTGCTGCGCGGGCAGCCACCGGGCCGGGTAGCGGCAGGTCTGGATGGGGCCACGGACGAACGCCGGGTCGCAGAACAACAGCTCGCCGAGCGAACGATTGCCCAGCGCCTGCAGGTCCAGGTCACTGGCCTGCAAGCTGCTGCGCGCCGCCACACTGCGGGCGAACACCCAGCTCTGGCCATGACCGAGCAGGCACACCTCGCGCACCCAGCCCTCGCTGCCCACTGGCACGCCAAGCGCCAGGCATTCTTCATCGCGCAGTGGTTGCCAGTCCTGCAGCAGCACGCGGACGCTGAAATGGTCATCACTGAGCAGGGTCAAGCGGCGGGTCAGGGAGCCTGGGTCGAACAGCCAGTCGCGTACCAGCGGTTCGGCGTCGGCCAGGCATTGCCAATCGGGGGCGGGGTATCCTGAATGGGGCACGGTAGCGGATCGGGTCGGCCGAAAAGACGCCGAGCTTATCATGTTTGCCGACGCCGATTGACCGCCCCCGCCCGATGAAGCTTGCATCGCACGGCGTTGATCAGTACAACCCGCCAGAGCCGGGCGACAACGTCATACCATCGAGCGCCCGCCAGATCGCCTGAATACCGAGGGAAGATGATGAAGAAGTGGCAATGTATCGTGTGTGGCCTGATCTATGACGAGGCTGACGGCTGGCCCGAGGACGGCATCGCTGCCGGCACCCTTTGGCAAGACGTGCCCGAAGACTGGCTGTGCCCCGACTGTGGCGTGGGCAAGATGGATTTCGAAATGATCGAGATCGGTTGATCATGACCCCCGTACAGGCACGCCTGCTCTGATCGGCACCGTTCTGTCGGAATAAACCGCGCTTTGCCGCAACAAACCCGTGGCAGACACTGGCGCGCCCTCGTGCAGCGTGCCATTCTCACTTGGTCTGCCGCAGCGTAGAGCCTGCGGCGAGTTAGGCGTCGCCATCCTCCAGGCCGCCGCCAATAAAAACAAAAACCGCCATAAGAGGCTTCACCATGCGTAAACCAGAGCTCGTAGATGCTATCGCTGAAAAAGCGGACCTGACCAAGGAAGAGGCCAACCGCGTCTTGAATGCCGTACTCGAAGAAATCACCGGCGCACTGCACCGCAAGGACAGTGTCACTCTGGTGGGCTTCGGCACCTTCATCCAGCGTCATCGCGGCGCCCGTACCGGCAAGAATCCGCAGACCGGCGAGCCAGTGAAGATCAAGGCCAGCAATACCGTTGCCTTCAAGCCTGGGAAATTTCTCAAGGACAGCGTGAACACCACCAAATAAGGCGTCTGGTACCGCGCCGCCGAGCGCAGCCCGCCAAGGCACCCGGTCCGCCGGGTGCTTGCGCCATACCCGCCGCCATACCAGCCAGATAGCCTGTCCCGCCGCAGCCGGACTGCCTTGACCCAGGCATTGCCGGTACACTCGCCGCCACGTTCCCGCGCCGAGACCTCGCCATGAAATTCCGCTTCCTGCTCTGGGCCATGGGCCTGATGATGGCCCGCGCCAGCCGCAACAACCCAGCCTTCGCCCAGCAGCTCAAGGACAAAGACCTGGTGTTCCAGTTGCAGACACTGGACGGCAAGATCGCCCGGCATTTCACCGTGCGCGATCAACGCGTGACCAGCCGCAGCGGCAGCGTCGAGCAGCCGGCCTTCGCGATTGCCTTCAAGGATGCCGCGTACGGCTACGACACCCTGCAGGCCAGCAACAAACAGCTGGCATTCATGCAGGGCATCCAGGACAAGCACATCCAGATCAAGGGCAATCCGGCGCTGGTGATGTGGTTCCAGGGCGCGATGAAATACCTCAAGCCCAGGAAACGCTGAGGCTACCGCGCACTCATCAGTCGAACTGGTGGGCCAGCTCGCGCAACAGCGCCTCGGCTTCCAGCACCTTGCTCACGACCGCTTCGGCCTTGTCTCGGCTCAGTTCCAGGTGCTCGAACAAGGCATCGGGAATGTGCTGATCGCCGCTGCCGATGCCACGGCTGCGCAGCAGGCGGATGGCCAGGCACACGAGGTTGGCATAGGCCGCATGCTCGCCGGTATAACCAGGATCGTGCTGAAAGCGCAACGCGGTGCTGAGCTCTTCCGGCATTTCCCAATAGCGCATCAGCCAAGCGCCCATCTGTTCGCGGGTCACGCCCAGCAAATGCTGCTCGACGAAATCATGTTGCAGGTGCGGGTTGACCTCCAGGTGTCGGCAGATCAGCTGGAAATGCGGTGGAAACAAGTGGGCGAGCAGCAGGTAGCCGAAGTTGTGCAGCAAGCCAGCCAGGTAGGTAAGGCCGGCTTCCGGACGACTGGCCCGCGGCATGGCACGAGTCAGACCCTCGATCACCGCTGCCACGTAGATGGACTGGTGCCAATGGGGCGTGGCGTGGCGCGGATGATCCTTGGGCAGGCTCATGGTCTTGCCCAAGGCCAGGCCCAGCGCCAGATTGATCACCAGATCGAATCCGAGCACGCGGACGATGGCATCTTCCACCGAACGAATCTTGCCCGGTGAGGCGTAGTAGGGCGAAGCCGCCCAACTGACTACCTGCGCAGCCAGCGCCGGATCGGTCTCGACCACGCCGGTGATGTCGTCGATGGTCGCATTGGGGTCGACACGCAGCTTGATGATCTTCTGCGCGGTGGCCGCCAGGGGAGGAATCTCGATGGTCGATTCCAGGCGCTGTTGTATCCGCCGTGCGGTGAAGTTCTGCACGGCGCGAGTGATTTCCTTGCCGTCGTCCGCAGGTCGATCGAGGTTGGGCCGGACGTTGGCCAAGGGCTCGCCGAAGGCGTTGGAGCTGGCTTTGGTCAGCATCTTGCGGAAATCATCGACGCCCAGCTCGAGCCATCCACCGGGTTCACCGGAGCTGATCAGCAGCGTGGGTTCGAGCAGCAATCGCTCGTCGTACAGGCAGGGCGAGCTGGTCAGGATCGGCAAGCCAGGGAGCACGGCCAGGCGATGCTTGCCGAGCATGGATGCCAGGCGCTCCTCGGACACGGCTGCGAGCTTGCGACCGGTCAGTTCGGCCAGGCGACCGAGGTCCAGCAGCTGGCTTTGAGGAAACAGCACCATGAGTGCGCCGATCTCGTCCTCCAGCAGGACGGCCTGGATCGTGCGGCTGGCATCGGCGGCGGTCAGGGGTTGCCCATCGACCAGGGTCCAGGCGATGCCAGAATCGCTGAGCATCTTCTGGATGACCGAGGGGACGGGCGAGGTGACGGCTTCCAGCGCAAGTTCATTCATGGTCTGCATCCATTGTCCTACATTCACTTCAGTATACTCAGCTTGCCTGGGAAACCGAGCTCTGTATCGTGCAAGTTTCTGGAGTGCTTCAGACCTGACCGTATTGCTGCCCATGTCGCAGCCAACGTTCGAGCAGCGGCGTGACATGTCCGGGCCAGCGCTGAATCAGCTCCTGGGCCGCATCGCGCACGGCCGGCAGCAGGTCGGCGTCGCGCATCAGGTCGGCGACCTTGAACTGCAGCAGGCCTGTTTGCCGGGTGCCGAGCATTTCGCCGGGGCCCCGCAGTTGCAGGTCCTTCTCGGCAATCACGAAGCCGTCGTTGGTTTCACGCATGATACCCAGCCGTTCCCGACCGATCTGCGACAGCGGCGGATGGTAGAGCAACACGCAGTGGCTGGCGGCGCTGCCGCGACCGACGCGTCCGCGCAGCTGGTGGAGCTGGGCCAGGCCCAGGCGTTCCGGGTTCTCGATGATCATCAGGCTGGAGTTGGGCACGTCGACGCCGACTTCGATCACCGTGGTCGCCACCAGCAGCTGAAGCTCGGCGGCCTTGAACAGCGCCATCACCTCGGCCTTCTCGACCGGCTTCATGCGCCCGTGGATCAACCCCACGCGCAGCTCGCCCAAGGCCAGGGTGAGTTCCTCGAAAGTGCTTTGCGCGGCCTGGCAGGTCAGCTCTTCGGATTCCTCGATCAGGGTGCACACCCAATAGGCCTGACGGCCTTCGGCACAGGCGGCGCGCACTCGCTCCACCACTTCGGGGCGGCGGCTGTCGACCACCAGCACGGTATTGACCGGCGTACGTCCCGGCGGCAGCTCGTCGAGTACGGACGTGTCGAGGTCGGCATAGGCGCTCATCGCCAACGTCCGCGGGATCGGCGTGGCGGTCATGATCAACTGATGCGGGCACATCGTTCCGCCCACGCCTTTCTGGCGCAAGGCCAGGCGCTGCTGCACACCGAAACGATGTTGTTCGTCGATGATCACCAGGGCCAACCGGGCGAACTGCACTTCGGGCTGGAACAGCGCGTGGGTGCCCACCACCATCGGCGCACCCGCGGCAATCCGCTCAAGTGCGCTGACCCGTGCCTTGCCCTTGAGCTTGCCGGCCAGCCACGCGACTTCGATGCCCAAGGGCTCGAGCCAGCGCTGGAAGGTGATGAAGTGCTGCTCGGCGAGAATCTCGGTCGGCGCCATCAAGGCCACCTGATAGCCCGCTTCCAGCGCTTGCAGTGCCGCGAGGGCCGCAACCACTGTCTTGCCCGCGCCAACGTCGCCCTGCACCAGGCGCAACATCGGCTCCGGCTGGCTCAAGTCGTAGGCGATTTCGGCACCCACCCGACGTTGGGCGCCGGTTGGCGCAAAACCCAGGTTGTCCAGGTAGCGTACCGGCAGGTCGCGAGCCTGGGGCAGGGCGGGGGCGCGCTGGGCGCGCAGGCTTTCGCGCAGGCGCTGCTGGGACAGCTGATGGGTCAGCAGCTCTTCGAAGGCCAGGCGGTGCTGGGCCCAGTGATGCCCTACCGCAAGCTCCTCGAGATCGGCGTCCGGCGGTGGCCGATGCAGGTAGCGGATCGCTTCATCCAGGGGCGCCAACTGGTGCTCGCGCGCCAGTTCCAGGGGCAACCAGTCGGGCAGGCTGCGCGGGCCCAGCAGGTCGAGGGCCTGCTGGGACAGCTGACGCAGACGCTGCTGGGTAAGGCCTTCGGTAGTGGGGTAGATCGGCGTCAGGTTCTGCTCGACCGGAATGTCTTCTTCGCCGGTCAGGACGCGGTATTCGGGGTGGTAGATTTCCAGCCCCGAGGCGCCGGGCCGTGCCTCGCCGTAGCAACGCAGGTGGGTGCCACGCTTGAGCGCTTCCTTCTGGGCATTGCTGAAGTGATAGAAGCGCAGGCTCAACGAACCACTGCCATCGCCCAGGCGCACCAGCAGGCTGCGGCGCTTGCCCATGGAGACGTCGGCGCCACTGACCACGCCTTCGATGACGGCGTCCTGGCCAGGCCGCAGGGCACCGATCGGTACCACGCGGGTGCGGTCCTGATAGCGCAAGGGCAGGTGGAACAATACGTCCTGCAGGTTCTCGAGACCCACCCTGGCGAGTTTTTCCGCCATCGCCTCGCCCACACCCTTTAGCGCGGTGACCGATACCTGAGCCAGCTCGGTCATGGCGTGTCGCGGCCCACCGGCTTGGCCACCGAACACAGGCGGATCGAGTCGGCGAGGATCTCGATGGCCTTGGGCCGCGGGAAGCTGGCGCGCCAGGCGATGGCCACGGTGCGGAACGGCGTCGGCGGGGTCAGGGGGCGCACTTCGATGATGCCAGGCGCGTAGTGATGGCTGTCGACTGCCGACAACGGCAGGATCGACACCCCAAGGCCCGAAGCAACCATGTGCCGAATGGTTTCCAGCGAACTGGATTCCACGGTGGTGTGCTTGGCGCCTTCCGAACCTTTGGTCAGGGTCGGGCAGGCCTCCAGGACCTGATCGCGGAAGCAGTGGCCTTCGCCCAGCAGCAGCAGGCTCTTGTCGTTGAGCAGGCCCGAGTCGATGGTTTGCTTGCGTGTCCACGGGTGGTCGGCAGGCATCAGGACGTAGAACGGCTCGTCGTAGAGCGGCAGGGTCAGCACATCGGCTTCATTGAATGGCAGCGCGATGATCACCGCGTCCAGCTCACCGTTGCGCAGTTTGTCGCGCAGCACGTGAGTGAAGTTTTCCTCGATGTACAGCGGCATCTGCGGCGCCACGCGGTGCAGTTGCGGAATGAGGTGCGGGAACAGGTACGGGCCAACGGTATAGATGGCGCCGACCTTGAGCGGTGCGGTGAGCTGGTTCTTGCCGGCCTGGGCCAGCTCGCGGATGCCCTGGGCCTGCTCGAGCACCTTCTGCGCCTGAGCCACGATGCCTTCGCCGACCGGGGTCAGGCGCACGGCGCTCTTGCTGCGCTCGAAGATCAGCACGCCCAGCTCGTCCTCGAGCTTCTTGACGCCAACCGAGAGGGTGGGCTGGCTGACGTGGCAGCGCTCGGCCGCGTGGCCGAAGTGTTGCTCCTGGGCCAGGGTAACGATGTAGCGCAATTCTGTGAGGGTCATAACGTGCGTCCATGAAGTTGCGAGCCCAGCATAGCGGCTGCAACCGATAGACGCACGTTATCAACAGCGCGCAAACGCATCAAAGTATGCGATTCAGCGCTTGTCCAGCGAGTAAACGAAAGGCGCGACCACTTCCAGGCTGCCATTGACCAGAATTTCGGCCGGTGGCTTGGGCAACGGTTGCGCCCGACGGATCATCTCCATTGTGGCGCGATCCAGCGCAGCGCTGCCCGACCCCCCTGCCAGGGAGTACGACAACACCCGGCCTTCGGCATCCACCACGAAGCGCAAGCGGTTGACCCCAGTCATGCCGCGGCGACGCGCATCCTCCGGATACTTCTTGTACTTGGCCAGATGGCGCAGCAGATCGCCCTGCCAGCTGGGCAACGCATTGCTGTTGGACGGCGGGCTGGGCGCAGGCGCTGCCGGCTTGGCCGGTTGTGGCGGTGCCGGGCGGCTGTCCACGGTCTGCTCGGCTGGCGGCTGCTCCTTGGGCGGCTCGGGTTTCTTCTCGACCTTGGGCGGCTGCGGTTTGGGCTTGGGCTTGGGCGGCGTCGGCTTGGGCACCGAGATGGTCGGCTTGGGCGCTTCGGCCAGCTTGGGCAATGGGTCCTCGACCACAGGCTCGGGCGGTGGCGGCGGCGTGACGACCTGCGGCGGCGGTGGTGGCGCCGGTTCGGGCAGCGGCGCCATCTCCACCATCATGGCCTGCGGCGGCAGCTCGATGGGCTGCGGCGCGGGCCAGTTCAAGGCAATCACGATGGCCGCAGCGTGCACACCGAGGACGACCGCCAGGCTGGCAACATAACGCGTCGTTTTCTGGCGCGTCGTGATCATTGCTTGGCTGCCGTCTCAAGGCCGACCAGGCCTACCTTCAGGTAGCCCGCGCCGCGCAGGGTGTTCATCACTTCCATCAGGTCGCCGTAATCCACGCCTTTGTCGGCCTGGAAGAAGATGGTCGTGTCCTTGTTGCCGTGGGTCTTGGCATCGAGGATCTGGCCCAGCTGCGTGCGCTCGACCTTGTCGTCGCCCACGTACAGGTTCTGGTCGGCCTTGACGCTGAGGAACACCGGTTTCTCGGGCCGCGGCGCCGGCTTGGCGGTCGAGGCGGGCAAGTCGACCTTGATGTCCACCGTCGCCAGGGGGGCTGCGACCATGAAGATGATCAGCAGCACCAGCATGACGTCGATGAACGGCGTCACGTTGATTTCATGGTTCTCGGCGAGGTCATCGCCGCCTTCGTTCAGGTGCAGGCCCATAGGTCAGCCCACCTTGACCATCTGCGGCTGAGCTGCGCGCTCGCCTGGCTGGTGGTCGAGGTCGCGGCTGACCAGCAGCAGCACCTGGGCCGAAGCGTCCGATACCTGCGCCTTGTAGCCGGCGATGGAACGGGCGAAGACGTTGTAGATGACCACCGCAGGAATGGCCGCCACCAGGCCCAGGGCCGTGGCGAGCAGGGCTTCGGCGATGCCGGGGGCGACCACGGCCAGGTTGGTGGTCTGGGTCTTGGCGATGCCGATGAAGCTGTTCATGATGCCCCAGACGGTGCCGAACAGGCCGACGAAGGGGGCGGTGGAACCGATGGTGGCCAGCACGCCGGTGCCCATGCTCATGTTGCGACCGCAGGCGGCGACCAGGCGCTCGAGACGGAAGCTGACCCGCTCCTTGATGCCTTCACGTTCGCGGGCGTTGGCCGACAGGTGCATTTCTTCGAGCGCGTCGTGCACCAGCAGGTTGGCCAGGGTGCCTTTGCGCGTAGCGGTTTCGCTCGCCTGCTTGAGGTTGGCGGCTTTCTTCAGCGCGGCGATTTCACCCTTCAGACGACGCTTGGCGCCCAGCAGCTCGAAGCCCTTGGCGATCCAGATGGTCCAGGTGATGATCGAGGCGATTGCCAGGCCGATCATCACGGCCTTCACCACGATGTCCGCATTCTGGTACATGCCCCAGGGCGACAGGTCGTGACCCATGCCCAGGGTGGTGTCTTCGGCCAGCGCCTGCTCGGCAGGCACCGGTGCCGTCTGCTCGGCGCCCGGTGCAGCAGTGGCGGCAGGCTGGGAAGCCGGCGCGGCTTGTACGGGGGCTGCGGTCGCAGTCGACGCCGGTGCATTGCTCGGCGCAGTGGCGTCGGCGAATGTCAGCGGGGCGATGGCCAGGCCCAGCAACAACGCGGCAATGGCGCGCCATGCGCGTGGCTGGTTTGGCGAAGCGGAAGGGTGTTTGCGAATCATGCTGGCCGGACCTGAGAAGAGAAAGAAAAGGGGGCACGTTCTTCAAGGCCTCGAAAGACCGAGAACAGATTGGGGGCGCATTATTGCAAGTAATTCTTGTTAGCAAAAGTAATAATGTAACTTTTTTAATACCGCTGGCCGCAAAACCTTGGGTAAGGGTAGGCTCGACGCCTGACTTTCAGGAGCCTTGCGCATGACCTCACCCACTGTATTGATTGCCGGTTGCGGCGATATCGGCAGTCGCGTTGCACGCCGCTTGTTGGCACTGAACTGGCGCGTGCACGGTCTGCGCCGACACATCGAGCAACTGCCCACCGGCGTGCTCGGCGTCGCAGCCGACCTGCATCAGGCGCAATGCCCTGCCGCCTGGCCACAGGAGCCGCTGGACTACCTGCTGTATTGCGTGGCGGCCACGCAGCATGACGAGCAGGGTTATCAGGCCGCCTACGTCGACGGCTTGCGCCACGTATTGGACTGGTTGGCAGACAATCGGCAGGCACCCAGGCGAATCGTCTTCGTGTCCAGCAGCAGCGTGTATGGACAGAGCGAAGGGGAGTGGGTCGATGAAACTTCGACGGTAGCGCCGATTGGGTTTTCCGGGAAACTGATGCGCAAGGCCGAGCAACTGGCACTGGGCGCTCCCGTGCCGGCGACCATCGTGCGCCTCACTGGTATCTATGGTCCCGGCCGTGAGCGGCTGGCCGGCCAGGTACGCGAGGGGTATCAGGTCGCGTCGCAGCCACCGTTGTACGGCAACCGCATTCATGCCGACGATGCAGCAGGGCTTTTGACGTTTCTGCTAGAGGCGGATGCTCGGGGCGTCGGGCTGGATGAGTGCTACATAGGCGTCGACGACGCTCCGGCCCCGTTGCACGAGGTGGTGGATTGGCTGCGCACGTACCTGGGTGTCACTCAGCGCTCGCAGACCCAGAGCATCCGCCGCACCGGTTCCAAGCGCTGCAGCAATGCGCGCGCACGCGCTCTGGGTTGGACGCCGCAATACCCCACCTATCGAGAGGGGTACGCGGCCTTGCTGAGCCGGTAGCCTTGCCTCGTCCCGGTGCTACTTGCTGAGCAACCAGCGCCGGGTGCCAGGCACCAGGTTGGGCATCTCGTCGTCCAGTGCCTGGTTGAGCGCCTGCAGGATTTCCAGCTGATTGCCATTGCGCCGGAAGATGAAGGCGTTGCCGCGCTGTTGCTGTTCCAGCCACAGGCTGTCGAACTCGCCGCTCATGGCTGCACAGTCCCCGGCCAGGCATAGCGCGTACCGGTCCAGGCCGGCCAGGCCATCGATGCGGCCATCGGGCAGGAAGTGCGCCACGCCGCCCTGGCCTGGGCCTTCGACGACCTTCCAGTCGCCGCCCATGTAGGCGGTGTACAGCGCCTGCTCGAAGGTCGCACCCACTGGGGTGTCCGCGCGCGCTGGCGTGGCCGACTTGCTGAACGTCTGCATCGGGGTGTTTTCGCTCGCGGCCTGCTGCAAGGTATCGCCGTCGATCTTCAGGGTGTCTTCGCCGTTGTCGTAGAAGTCCACCTTGAACTCACCATCGGCCTGGGGCAACAGCTTGCCTTCGCCCTCTTCGAAACCGTTGCTGAATCGAGCCTGGCCGGCCACGGTGTCGATCGACCATTCCAGTGTCGGACCGTTAGCCAACAATGCCTGGCGCAGGCTTGCGCCCTTGGCGGCGGCATCGATGGCTTTCTGATTGATCCAGACGCCGTTGGGGTCGACGTTTTCGTGGCTGGCGCAGCCACCCAGAAGCAGGGCGGCCAGGGATAGGGCGAGGGCGTGACGCATGAAGGAAGTCCTTGCTGGCGAATGGCGCTGCAGGCAGTGGCTGCAGCGCGCGAGGCGGCTTATTCGATGACCAGGATAGCGTCCATTTCAACCTGCGCGCCCTTGGGCAGGGCAGCGACGCCAATGGCGGCACGGGCAGGATAAGGCTGCTGGAAGTAACGGCTCATCACTTCGTTGACCGTGGCGAAATGGCTCAGGTCGGTCAGGAAGATGTTGAGCTTGACGATGTCCTTGAACGAACCACCGGCTGCCTCGGCGACCGACTTAAGGTTCTCGAACACCTGCACGGTCTGGGCTTCGAAGCCTTCGACCAGTTCCATGGTGGCAGGGTCCAGGGGAATCTGGCCAGACATGTAGACGGTATTGCCAGCCTTGATGGCCTGGGAATAGGGGCCGATGGCAGCCGGTGCCTTGTCGCTGGTGATTACGGTCTTGGTCATGAACAGCTCCTTTGAATGAGGGTTCCGCGCCTCAGGCACGCACGCGCGTGAGGCGGGTGACGCCAGCCAGGGCGCGCAGTTTCTTGATCACGCGGGCCAGGTGCACACGGTCGTGCACACTGACCACCAACTGGACCACGCTGATGCGGCCATCGCGTTCGTCCATGCTGATTTTCTCGATGTTGCCGTCGGCCGCGTTGACGCTGCTGGCCAGCAATGCGATCAGGCCGCGCTGGTGCTCGAGTTCCACGCGCAGTTCGACGTTGAACTCGCCCGTGACGTCCTTGGCCCAGCCCAGCTGGATGCATTTTTCCGGGTTGTGGCGAATCTCGCTGATGTTGCGGCAGTTTTCCAGGTGAACCACCATGCCCTTGCCCGCCGACAGGTGCCCCACGATCGGGTCGCCGGGGATGGGCGTGCAGCACTTGGCATAACTGAGCACCAGGCCCTCGGTCCCGCGAATGGCCAGCGGCCCCTCGGGGCTGGGCAGTTGCTCGCCGCCATCGGTGGCCAGCAGGCGTCGCGCCACCACATAGGCCATGCGGTTACCCAGGCCGATGTCTTCGAGCAGGTCCTCGATGAGTTCCAGGCGGTACTCGGCCAGCATGGCCTGGATGCGCTCGGCGGGGATCTTGTCCAGGGCGCTGTCGAAACCGTTGAGGACCTTGTTCAGCAGGCGTTCGCCCAGGTTCACCGATTCGGAGCGGCGTTGCAGCTTGAGGGCATGGCGAATGTGCGTGCGGGCCTTGCCGGTGACCACGAAGTTGAGCCAGGCCGGGTTGGGCCGTGCGCCGGGCGCGCTGACGATCTCCACCGTCGAGCCGCTCTGCAGCGGCTCGGACAGCGGTGCCAGGCGCCGGTTGATGCGGCAGGCGATGCAGCTGTTGCCCACGTCGGTATGCACCGCATAGGCGAAGTCCACCGCCGTGGACCCCTTGGGCAGCTCCATGATGCGGCCCTTGGGCGTGAACACGTAGACCTCGTCCGGAAACAGGTCGATCTTCACGCTTTCGATGAATTCCAGTGAGTTGCCGGCACGTTGC
Source organism: Pseudomonas rhizosphaerae (assembly GCF_000761155.1). Taxonomy (NCBI): domain Bacteria; kingdom Pseudomonadati; phylum Pseudomonadota; class Gammaproteobacteria; order Pseudomonadales; family Pseudomonadaceae; genus Pseudomonas; species Pseudomonas rhizosphaerae. The sequence goes on from NZ_CP009533.1 coordinate 3,722,683, forward strand.
TGCATTTCCAGCACACCCTTGACCCACTGGCGGGCACGGGCATGGGTGCCCTTGGGCTGTTCGTCGTCGCTGGACTTGTACAGCCAGTGGGCAGCGATGCCGTTGTTGGCCATCTCTTCCATTTCGCGGGTGCGGATCTGGATTTCGATGGGCACGCCGTGCATGCCGAACAAGGTGGTGTGCAGTGACTGGTAGCCGTTGGCCTTGGGGATCGCTATGTAGTCCTTGAAGCGACCGGGCAGGGGCTTGTACAGGTTGTGCACGGCGCCGAGCACGCGGTAGCAGGTGTCGACCTTGTCGACCACGATGCGGAAGGCGTACACGTCCATGATCTCGTTGAAGGCACGGCGCTTGCCGCGCATCTTCTTGTAGATACCGTAGATGTGCTTCTGGCGACCGCTGACATCGCCCTCGATACCGTCCACCGAAAGGCAATGGGCCAGGGAATGCTCGATCTTGTTGACCAGTTCCTTGCGATTGCCGCGGGCACGCTTGACCGCCTGGTAGATGCGCGCCGAGCGCATCGGGTACATGGCCTTGAAGCCCAGGTCCTCGAATTCGACGCGCACGTTGTGCATGCCCAGCCGATTGGCGATGGGTGCGTAGATTTCCAGGGTTTCCTTGGCGATGCGTCGACGTTTTTCGCCGGACAGCACTTCGAGGGTGCGCATGTTGTGCAGGCGGTCGGCCAGCTTGACCAGGATCACGCGGATGTCCCGGGCCATGGCCATGGCCATCTTCTGGAAGTTTTCCGCCTGGGCCTCGGCCTTGGTCTCGAAGTTCATCTGGGTCAGCTTGCTGACCCCGTCGACCAGATCGGCCACGGTTTCGCCGAACTGGGCACTGAGTGCTTCCTTGGCGATACCGGTGTCTTCGATCACATCGTGCAGCATGGCCGCCATCAGGCTCTGATGGTCCATGTGCATGTCGGCGAGAATGCCTGCCACCGCCAGCGGGTGGGTGACGTAGGCTTCACCGCTGCGACGGCGTTGACCGTCGTGAGCTTGTTCGGCGTAGAAATACGCCCGGCGGACCAGATTCACCTGTTCCTTGCCGAGGTAGGTCGACAAGCGATCGGCGAGGGCGTCTATGCTCGGCAAGGGGAGACCTCCTGCCGATGTGGGATAGAACCTCGCGCCGTACAGCGTCGACCAGGCATGGACTTAGACGGCCTCGTTGGCCTCGTCTTCGAACGCTGCGAAAAGGGGTTCGTCTTCAACGATTTCAGCTTCAGCGATAGCAGCATAGTCGATCAGGCCTTCAGCGATTTCACGCAGGGCTACCACGGTAGGCTTGTCATTTTCCCACGCCACTTTCGGCTCTTTGCCGCCGGTCGCCAGTTGGCGAGCACGTTTGGTGGAGAGCATGACCAGCTCGAAACGGTTATCCACGTGTTCTAGGCAGTCTTCAACGGTTACGCGGGCCATGGTCTTCCTCGTAGCAAATGCAATTATGCGCGCAGCCCGGACGGGCGAGCGGACTCGATAGTTTAAAAAAACACCAGCGTTTAGGGAAGCTTTGTTTTCAGGCAAGCAGTTCGGCCAGCAAATTGCCGTGCCTTTGCTGCTGCGCCTGCTGCTGAAGACGGTTGGCGCGAAACACCGCCTTGAGGTCTTCCAGGGCCGAAGCGAAGTCGTCGTTGATGATCAGGTAATCGTATTCCACGTAGTGGCTCATCTCGCTGACCGCCTCGCGCATCCGCGTCTCGATGATCTCGTCGCTGTCGGTGCCGCGGTTGGTCAGGCGCTGGCGCAGTGCCAGTTGCGACGGCGGCAAGATGAAGATCGAGCGCGCGCCGGGCATCAATCGACGTACTTGCTCGGCACCTTGCCAGTCGATTTCCAGGATCAGGTCGTGGCCTTCGTCGAGGGTCTGCTGCAGGTGGCTCTGGGAGGTGCCGTAGAGATTGCCGAACACCTCGGCCTGCTCCAGGAAGTCGCCATGGCCGATCATGTCGATGAAGGTTTCGCGGTCGACGAAGTGGTAGTTCACGCCACACACCTCGCCCGGACGCATGGCGCGGGTGGTGTGCGAGACCGAGACGCGAATGGAAGGCTGGGCGTCGATCAGGGCCTTGACCAGGCTGGTCTTGCCCGCGCCCGAAGGCGCCGAAACGATGTAAAGGGTGCCGGTGCTGTGGTTCATGAAGGGATGGCCTTACTCAATGTTCTGCACTTGTTCACGCATCTGCTCGATCAACACCTTGAGGTTGACGGCAGCCTGCGTACTGCGTGGGTCGAAGGCTTTGGAGCCCAGGGTGTTGGCTTCGCGGTTGAGTTCCTGCATGAGGAAATCCAGGCGCCGGCCGGCGGCACCGCCGGCCTTGAGCACGCGCCGCACTTCGGTGACATGGGTGGCGAGGCGGTCGAGCTCTTCGGCCACGTCGCTTTTCTGCGCCAGCAGGACCATTTCCTGCTCCAGGCGCTGCGGGTCGAGTTCGGCCTGCAGGTCGGCGCAGCGGTCGAGAATCTTCTGTCGCTGGACGCTGAGCATCTGCGGCACCAGGCTGCGCAAGGTGGCGACCTCGCTGCTCATGGCATCGAGCCGGTCGTTGATCAGCCGGGCCAGTTCGGCGCCCTCGCGCACGCGGCCGGCCTTGAGCTCGGCCAGTGCCTGGGCGAACAGTTCGTTCGCGGCCGTGCTCAGCGCCTGCGGATCGCTGGCGTCGGCCACCAGCACGCCGGGCCAGGCCAGTACTTCCAGCGGGTTGAGGGGGGCAGGCTGCTTGAGCAAAGCGGCGACGGTTTCGGCGGCGGCGATCAGCTGGGTGGCGCGTTCGCGATCGACCTGCAGGGGCTGGCCACCGGTTTCCTCGGTGTAGCGCAGGGTGCATTCGACCTTGCCGCGCGACAGGCCCTGGCGCAGTGCCTCGCGCACCGAGCCTTCGAGGTCGCGCAGGGCGTCGGGCAGGCGCAGATGCGGTTCGAGGTAGCGATGGTTGACCGATCGCAGCTCCCAGCTCAGGGTGCCTTGGGCCGCGGCTCGTTCGCAACGGGCGAAGGCGGTCATGCTGTGCACCATGGGGGAGAAACCTCGCAGGCGATGGACGATGAATCGAGGCGCAGGATTGTAGCGCAACCTGGCGTCGGCTCCCAAGGGTGGCGTGACCTGCGGGAGCGGGACGGGCAATTCATGGTCGGACGCCCTATAATGCCCGCCAGATTTGTGTCCAGTACAGGTATCCCGATGAAACGTCCAAGTGGTCGCGCCGCCGATCAGCTCCGCTCGATTCGCATCACTCGCAACTACACCAAGCACGCCGAAGGGTCTGTATTGGTGGAGTTCGGCGACACCAAGGTGATCTGCACCGTCAGCGTCGAAAACGGCGTGCCGCGCTTCCTCAAGGGACAGGGCCAGGGTTGGTTGACCGCCGAATACGGCATGCTGCCACGCGCCACTGGCGATCGTAACCAGCGCGAAGCCAGCCGTGGCAAGCAGGGTGGTCGCACCCTGGAGATCCAGCGCCTGATCGGCCGCTCGCTGCGCGCTGCGCTCGACATGAGCAAGCTGGGCGACATCACGCTGTATGTCGACTGCGATGTCATCCAGGCCGACGGTGGCACGCGGACCGCGTCCATCACCGGTGCCATGGTGGCGTTGGTCGATGCCTTGAAAATGGTCAAGAAGCGCGGCGGCCTGAAGGGCGGTGATCCGCTCAAGCAGATGATTGCCGCAGTATCTGTAGGCATGTACCAGGGCGAGCCGGTCCTGGACCTCGACTACCTGGAAGACTCCGCCGCCGAGACCGACCTCAACGTGGTGATGACCAGCACCGGTGGCTTCATCGAAGTGCAGGGCACTGCCGAAGGCGCGCCGTTCCAGCCCGCCGAGCTGAACGCCATGCTGGCGCTGGCCCAGCAGGGCATGGAAGAGATCTTCGCCCTACAGAAAGTCGCCCTGGGCGAGTGATGCAACCATGGGCACTCGGTTTGTCTGAAATACCGCAGTGCCTTTTTCGCGGCCACCGACCGCTCCTGCGAAGGGGATCAGCAGTACCCGTGGGAGCGGTCATCGGCCAGGCACAAAAAAGCCGACCTCGCAAGGTCGGCTTTTTTGTGCCTGGCGATCAGATCGTCAGGGTCCAGTCGTAGTCCACGATGAGTGGCGCATGCTGGGAGAAGCGTGGCTGGCGCGGCAGGCGCGCGCTGCGCACGAAGCGCCGCAGGCCGGGGGTCAGCAACTGGTAGTCGAAGCGCCAGCCCAGGTTGAGCATCTCGGCCTGTTCGTTGTCGGGCCACCAGCTGTACTGGTCGCCTTCGCGGCTGACTTCGCGCAGCGCATCGACATAGCCCATGTTGCCGACGATTTCATCCATCCAGGCCCGCTCGGGCGCCAGGAAGCCGGGCGACTGCTGGCTGTCGCGCCAGTTCTTGATGTCGAGTTTCTGCTGCGCAACATACAGCGAGCCACAGTAGATGTATTCGCGACGCTTGCGCCGTTGCTTGTCCAGGTACTTGCCGAAGTCGTCCATGAGCTTGAACTTCTGGTTCAAGTCTTCATCGCCGTTCATGCCCGAGGGCAACAGCAGGGTGGCAATACTGAGCTTGTCGAAATCTGCCTGCAGATAACGCCCGTAGCGGTCGGCTGTCTCGAAACCCAGCCCACTGATGACCGCCTTGGGTTGCAACCGCGAATACAGCGCCACGCCGCCTTGGGCTGGAACTTCTGCATCGCACGCATAAAGGAAGTAGCCGTCCAGTTGGAAGGCGGCGTCGTCCAGTTCAAAGGCGGAAGCACGGGTGTCCTGCAAGCAGATGACGTCGGCATTCTGGGCCTGCAGCCAACTGAGCAACCCGCGCTCGACTGCCGCCTGAATACCATTGACGTTCACACTGATGATCCGCATACATGGCCCCAAAAATCTTGTGCGTGTATGATACCCGAGCTCTACCTAATTAGCTAAATCCGTGGTATCCGGGACTTTTTCGATGCAGGCCTATCAGCGCGACTTCATTCGTTTTGCAATTGATCGAGGCGTTCTGCGTTTCGGCGAATTTACCCTGAAATCAGGGCGTACCAGTCCTTATTTCTTCAATGCCGGCCTGTTCAATACCGGCGCCGCACTGGCCGAACTGGCGCGCTATTATGCCGCAGCCATCGTTGACAGCGGCATTGCCTTCGACGTGCTGTTTGGCCCTGCCTACAAGGGTATTCCACTGGCGGCCGCCACTGCCGTGCAACTGGCCGAAAAGCATCAGTTGGACGTGCCTTGGTGCTTCAATCGCAAGGAAGCCAAGGCGCACGGCGAAGGTGGCAGCCTGGTCGGCTCGCCGCTGGCCGGCAACGTGCTGATCATCGACGACGTGATCACCGCCGGTACCGCCATCCGTGAAGTCATGCAGATCATCCAGCAGCAGGGCGCGACTGCGGCGGGGGTGATGATCGCCCTCAATCGCCAGGAGCGCGGCAATGGCGAGCTGTCGGCTATCCAGGAGGTGGAACGTGACTTCGGCGTGCCGGTGGTCAGCATCGTTTCGCTGAACCAGGTGCTGGAATTCCTTGCCGACGATGCGCAGCTCAAGCAGCACCTGCCGGCGGTCGAAGCCTATCGTGCGCAATACGGTATTTAATCACGTGCGTTTGCGGGCGCTGGCGATCGCAGCGCTCGGTGTGCTGCCGGCCACGGTCATGGCTGCCGAGGCGCCGGGCATGCTGCTTTATCGCTATGTCGACAGCCGCGGCGTGACGGTGCTGGATCGCCAGGGTGTACCGCCGGAGTACGTGGGCAAGGGTTATCAGGTGCTCAACCAGAGCGGTCGGGTGGTGCAAACCGTGCCGCCTGCGCCGACGGCCGAAGAAATACGCCTCAAGCAACAGGCCGAAGTGCAGTCGCAGGCCGATGCGCAGTTGCTCGACCGTTATCCATCGTTGGACGAGCTGGACAAGGTCAGTGCTCGCCGCCGGGCGGAGATCGACGCATTGATTGCCGTGGCCACGGCGAACGTGCAGACCTTGCAGGGGCAGCAAGCGACGCTGCAGGGGCAGGCAGCGGCGCAGGAAAGGGCGGGTCAGGAGGTGTCGACATCGATGCTCGACCAGTTGCGTGATGTGCAGGCCCAAACTGCCGAACTGCAGGCCCGAATCGCCAAGCTGCAGCAGACACGTAGCGAAGCCGACGCCGGGTTCGCCCAGCAGCGAGCCCGATTGGTCAAAGTCCTCGAATCCCCGCTGTAGTTGCGTCGGGTCTTTCCGCGTTTTTTCCGAAACACCGCATGCACCGCCGACGCGGCTCGCGCCGCTGCTACAGGGATCGCGAACTCTGTAGTTGGCCATCGCGGGGAGGCCGGACGCGGCTTGCGCCGCTGCTACAAGGGATTGCGAATTCCGTTGTTACGGGGGATCGGAATTCTGTAGCAGCGGCGCGAGCCGCGTCGGCGGCGGGCGCGGTGCGTCTGCTGCACCGCGGTCGGGTCAGCCGATCTTCTTGTTGCTGATCAGGGTGCCGACGCCGCTGTCGGTGAAGATTTCCAGCAGCACGGCGTTGGGGACGCGGCCGTCGATGATGTGCGAGGTGGTCACGCCACCCTGAACCGCTTCCAGTGCGCAACGGATCTTGGGCAGCATGCCGCCGTAGATGGTGCCGTCGGCAATCAGGCCGGCTACCTGCTCGGTGGTCAGACCGGTCAGCACGTTGCCTTCCTTGTCCATCAATCCGGCAATGTTGGTCAGCAGCATCAGCTTCTCGGCCTTGAGCGCCTCAGCCACCTTGCCGGCCACCAGGTCGGCGTTGATGTTGTAGGACTCGCCATCCGGACCCACCCCGATGGGCGCGATCACCGGGATGAAGTCACCGTTGACCAGCATGTTCAACAGGTCGGTATTGACCCCGGTGACTTCCCCGACGTGACCGATGTCGATGATCTCCGGCTTGGTCATCTCAGGGGTCTGGCGAGTCACCGTGAGCTTGCGCGCGCGAATCAGTTCGGCGTCCTTGCCGGTCAGGCCGATGGCGCTGCCGCCGTGGCGGTTGATCAGGTTGACGATGTCCTTGTTCACCTGGCCACCCAGCACCATCTCCACGACGTCCATGGTCTGGGCATCGGTGACGCGCATGCCATCGACAAAATGGCTCTCGATGGACAGGCGCTTGAGCAGGTCGCCGATTTGCGGCCCACCGCCGTGCACCACCACCGGGTTGATGCCCACAGCCTTCATCAGCACGATGTCACGGGCGAAACCGGTCTTGAGCTCCTCGCTCTCCATCGCGTTGCCGCCGTACTTGATCACCAGGGTCTTGCCGACGAAGCGGCGGATATAGGGCAGCGCTTCGGACAATACCTTGGCGACGTTGGTGGCGGCATCACGTTCGAGGGTCATGCGGGGCTCCAGTGAAACAAGTGGTCAGAACGGTAGGTGCAGATCAGGTGCGACTTTCAACAGCTGGGTACGGAAGACGCCCTGGATTCGTTCGAGTTCCTCGGCGTCTTCGGCCTCGAAACGCGTCACCAGCACAGGGGTGGTGTTGGAGGCACGGACCAGGCCCCAGCCTCTAGGGTAGTCCACGCGCACGCCGTCGATGAGGGTGAGCTGGGCGTCACCCCATTGAGCGCCGTGGTGCAGGGCGTCGATGATGCTGAATTTGTTGTCTTCGGTCACTGGGATATTCAGCTCGGGCGTGGACACGTCGTCGGCGAATGCCGCGAACACGTCTTCGGCACTGAGGTTTTCCCGGCTGAGGATCTCCAGCAGGCGTGCAGCACTGTAGATGCCGTCGTCGAAGCCGAACCAGCGCTCCTTGAAGAAGATGTGCCCGCTCATTTCCCCGGCCACCAGCGCGCCCGTGCGCTTCATTTCTTTCTTGATCAGGGAATGGCCGGTCTTCCACATCACCGGGCGACCGCCGTGTTCCTTGATCAGCGGGCCCAGGCGGCGGGTGCATTTGACGTCGTAGATCACGTCGGCGCCGGGGTTGCGCGACAGCACATCGCGGGCGAACAGCATCAGCAGGCGATCGGGATGGATGATGCGGCCGGTGTTGGTCACCACGCCCACACGGTCCGCGTCGCCGTCGAAGGCCAGGCCCAGGTCGGCGCCCGTTTCACTGACCTTGGCGATCAGCGCCTGCAGATTGGCGGCTTTGCTGGGGTCCGGATGATGATTGGGGAAGTGCCCGTCGACCTCGCAGAACAGCGGGATGACCTCGCAACCCAAGGTCTGGATCAGCTGCGGCGCCACCACGGCGCCGGCGCCGTTGCCACAATCGACCACGACTTTGAGCCGGCGGGTGAGGACGATGTCGTCGCGGATCTGCGCCACATAGCGCTCCAGGATCTCGACCTTCTCCACACTGCCCTGGCCCTGGGTGAGGTCGTTGTGCACCAGGCGCTGGTGCAGGGCCAGGATCTGCTCGTTGGCCAACGTGTCGCCGGCGATCACCACTTTGAAACCGTTATAGTCCGGCGGGTTGTGGCTGCCGGTGAGCATGACCCCGGAGCGGCCGGTGAGCACATGGTTGGCGTAGTACAGCGCCGGTGTCGGCACTAGGCCGACATCGCTGACATGGCAGCCGGCGTCGACCAGGCCCTGGATCAGCGGCTGCACCAGCTCAGGCCCGGACAGACGGCCGTCGCGACCGACATTGACGTTGGCCTCGCCCATGGCCAGGCTTTGCGCGCCGACGGCGCGGCCAACCCAGTAGGCCGTATCGGCATTCAAGGTGCTGCCGACGATGCCGCGAATGTCGTAGGCGCGAAAGATACCGTGGGGCAGCGCTGGCGGCAGGTCGCTTGCTTCGACGACAGGGTCGGCGACATCGAGCTCGAGCATGTCGATGTCCTGGAAGATCGGGTTGGTCCAGTTGTCCGATACCGGCGCCGGCGCGGGTGCAGCCGAAGTGCTGTCGGTCGGGTGCGCAGTGCGTTCGCGCAAGGACAGCCGCGCCAGACCCTGTGCCAGGCCGTTCAGGGGCGCCAGGCTCAGGCCGAACGCCTTGACCGCCTTGCCACCGGACAACTCATCGAGCAGTTGCTCGAGCTGCCGCGCGTCGGCCTCGATGCGTGCATACAGCTGGCGTTGAGCCAGACGCACCGCCAGCGCGGCGCAGCCAATGGCAATCGCTGCGGCCAGCATCATCAGGCCCAGCGAACTCCAGGCGAAGGGTGGTTGGAACAACGGCCCTGGGCTGAATTCCAGGCGCCAGTTGGGGTTGGCCGTCGGATACGGATAGCGGGTGGCCGAAGCGTTGCTGCCTTGCTCGGCCAGCACCTGCGGTGGGCTGCCCAGCACGCTCTGCTGCAGGCGCAGCTGGCCGAACTCGGCGTCGGGCAACGCCAGGGCCTGGGTCAGCGGCTGCATCTCGAAGGCCAGCACCAGCGTGCCCAGCACGGGCGATGTCGAACTCTGCTGGACGGTCGCGACGTTGTAGATCCACCAGCGTCCGTTGACCTTGTAGGCTTCCGGCGGCGTGGCGACACCGCGTTCGGCGCGGCTGATCATGTCCAGCACGGCGAAATTGATCGGCGCAGCGCCCTGCTGGTCGACCTTGGCCTGGCCTGGCAAATTCAGGCGCACGCCTTGCAAGCCGCCAATCAAAGGCACCGCACCGGCGGCCTGAGCGATAACCGCAGGGTCCTGGCTAACCAGCGCGGCACCCAGCGCAGGTGAGTGCGCCAGGGTAGTCGTCACGCCTGACTGGCGCGCGATCACGGCGTCCAAGCCTGCGATGAAAGGCGCGGCGGCGCTCGCTTCGGCATTCTGGAAGGCCCGGCTGGCCAGCGGTGCAACGACCAGAAACCAGATCAGGAGCAGGGCGGCGAGCACCCCGGCAATGGCGATCAGCAATGCTTGACTGCCGGCACCAGACCGCGCGTTCGACGCCTGGCCGTTTTCGGCCGTCTTGGCATTGCGAGGAAATCCTTTCACCTGTCATCTCCGCATTGAACGCTTGGGAGCAGCCTGGTATCGCCAGGGCGCCGGGTCTGCATGGCCGTTTACTGGGTGCCGGAGTGACCGAAACCGCCGGTCCCGCGCTGGCTCTCGTCGAAGCTTTCGACGAGTTCGAAATGGGCCTGCACCACCGGCACCAGCACCAGCTGGGCGATGCGTTCGCCCACCGTCAGGGTGAACGCGCTATCGCCACGGTTCCAGCACGAGACCATCAGTTCACCCTGGTAATCGGAGTCGATCAGGCCGACCAGGTTGCCGAGCACGATGCCGTGCTTGTGGCCCAGGCCCGAGCGCGGCAGGATCATCGCCGCCAGGTCCGGATCGCCGATGTAGATCGACAGACCGGTGGGGATCAGCAGGGTTTGCCCTGGTGCCAGCAGGGTGTCCTGCTGCAGCATGGCGCGCAGGTCCAGGCCCGCGGAGCCAGGTGTGGCGTAGTGGGGCAGTGGGAAATCCCGGCCCAGGCGTGGGTCGAGAATCTTGGCTTGAAGGGCGTGCATGGGTGTCGTTAAACCTGGTCGAGGCGCTTGGCAATGAAGGAAACCAGCTGGCGGGCGATCTTGCCTTTGCTGGTCTGGGCGAAAGCAGTGGTCTGCAACTGGCGGTCGATCACGCTGCAGGCGTTTTCTTCGCTGTTGAAACCGATGCTGGGGTTGGCGACGTCGTTGGCCACGATCAAGTCCAGGTTCTTGTCCTTGAGCTTGCGCGCGGCGTAGTCGAGCAGGTGTTCGGTCTCGGCGGCGAAGCCCACGCTGAACGGGCGGTCGGCGCGACCGGCGATGGTCGCCAGGATGTCCGGGTTGCGCACCATCCGCAGCAGCAGGCCGTCGCCACTGCTGGGGTCTTTCTTGAGCTTTTGCGCAGCCACCACCTCTGGGCGGTAGTCGGCCACGGCGGCGGACGCGATGAACACGTCGCAGGGCATGCCAGCCTCGCAGGCGGCGAGCATGTCGCGCGCGCTGACCACGTCGATACGGGTGACACGATCGGGCGTGGGCAGATGCACCGGGCCGCAGATCAAGGTGACGCGCGCACCGGCCTCGACGGCCGCTTCGGCCAGGGCAAAGCCCATCTTGCCGGAGCTGTGATTGGTGATGTAGCGCACCGGATCGATGTTTTCCTGGGTCGGCCCGGCGGTGATCAGCACGTGCTTGCCGGTCAGTGCCAGGTGCTCGAAGCATTCGGCCGCGCACAGTGCCAGTTCGGTGGCTTCGAGCATGCGGCCCAGGCCGATGTCGCCACAGGCCTGGCTGCCGGCAGCTGGGCCGAAGACCTTCAGGCCGCGGCTGCGCAGCAGGTGCAGGTTGTCCTGGGTGGCCGGGTCGCGCCACATGGCCTGGTTCATGGCCGGGGCGATGGCCACGGTGGCGTCGGTGGCCAGTACCAGCGTGGTCAGCAGGTCGTTGGCCAGGCCCTGGGCCAGGCGTGCCATCAGGTCCGCGGTGGCCGGGGCGATGAGCACCAGATCGGCCCATTTGGCCAGGTCGATATGGCCCATCGCAGCTTCGGCCGCCGGGTCGAGCAGGTCCATGTGCACCGGGTGGCCGGAAAGCGCCTGCAGGGTCAGCGGCGTGATGAACTCGCTGCCGCCCTTGGTCATTACCACGCGCACTTCGGCGCCTTGCTCCAGAAGCCTACGTACCAGCTCGGCGCTCTTGTAGGCGGCAATGCCGCCGCCGACGCCCAGAATGATGCGTTTTCGATACAGCCGCTGCATAGGCCTGCCTTTATCATCTGGTAATAACACCACGGTGAAACCGCCTCCCGGGGCCGGGTCGCCGTGCAAAAAGTTGCGTTAAGATAGCACAGCGCTCGCTATGGAACAGCGAGGCACACAGACAGGGAGTGGGGATGAGTATTCGTGATTGGCCCGAGGCCGAGCGTCCGCGTGAGCGCCTGCTGGCGCATGGTCCGGGTAGTCTTTCCGATGGCGAGCTGCTGGCGATATTCCTGCGCACCGGCGTGGCCGGGCACAGCGCCGTGGACGTCGCGCGCAACCTGCTGATCCGCTTCGGCGGCCTGCGCGCCCTGCTCGAGGCCGACCAGAAAACCTTCAGCCAGCATTTCGGCATGGGCCCTGCCAAATACGCCCAGCTGCAGGCCTCCATCGAGATGAACCGCCGCTACATGGCCGAGCGGTTGAACCGCGGGCCGGCCATGGAAGATCCGGAGTCGGTGCGCCGCTACCTCAAGGCCAAGCTGCGCCACGAGCGCCAGGAAGTGTTCGGTTGCCTGTTCCTCGACACCAAGCATCAGCCGTTGGGTTTCGAAGTGCTGTTTCGCGGCACCATCGACAGCGCGGCGGTGTACCCGCGCGAAGTGGTCAAACGGGCTATCGCCCTGAACGCCGCGGCGTTGATCCTGGCGCACAACCATCCTTCCGGGAATCCAACCCCGAGCCAGGCCGATCGCTCGCTGACCCAGCGCCTCAAGGAATCACTGGCGCTGGTGGATGTGCGGGTGCTCGATCACATCATCATCGGCGAGGGTGAGCCGCTGTCGATGGTCGAGCACGGGTGGATGTAAGGACCGGGTTCTACCCGCGAAGAGGCCGGTAGTGGCAGCCTATTTCTCGACTGACACCCTGGAGAAATCCTGCCGGCCGAACGGGCTGACGGTGTAGCCCTCGACACCTTTTCGCGCCAGCACCGCAGCTGTCGGGTGGGCCAGCGGCAGCCACAGCGCCTGCTTCTGGATCAGAGCCTGGGCCTGCTGGTACAGCTTGCTGCGCTGAGCCTGGTCGGTTACCGCCTTGCCGTCACTGATCAGCTTGTCCAGGCCCTTGTCGCAGTAACGCGCGAAGTTGGTCCCCGACTGCACGGCCGCACAGGAAAACTGCGGTGTGAGGAAGTTGTCCGGATCACCGTTGTCGCCGGCCCAGCCCATGAACAGCAGGTCGTGCTCGCCAGCCTTGGCGCGGCGGATCAGTTCGCCCCATTCGATCACGCGGATCTCGGCCTTGATGCCGACCTTGGCCAGGTCGGCCTGCAACAACTGCGCACCCAGGCTGGGGTTGGGGTTGAGCAGGCTGCCGGAAGGGCGGGTCCAGATGGTGGTGTTGAAGCCGTCCTTCAGGCCGGCCTTGGCGAGCAGCTCGCGGGCCTTGGCCGCATCCTGCTTGTAGCCTGGCAAGTCGCGCGCATAGCTCCAGGTATTGGGTGGGTACGGGCCATTGGCAGCCTCGGCGGTGCCTTCGAACACGGCCTTGAGGTAGCTGTCCTTGTCGAAGGCCAGGTTGATGGCCTGGCGCACTTCAGGCTTGTCCAGGGGTGGGTGCTGGCTGTTGATGGCCAGGAACGCGGTCATGAAAGCCTCGGTCTTGATCACCTGGAGGCTCTTGTCGTCGGCGGCTGCGGCGATGTCCAGTGGCTTGGGCGACAGGGTCAACTGGCACTCGTTGCGGCGCAGTTTCTGCAGGCGCACGTTGGCGTCCGGGGTGATGGCAAACAGCAGCGGGTCGACTGCAGGCTTGCCGGCAAAGTAGTCCGGGTTGGCCTTGTAGCGCACCACGGCGTCCTTCTCGAAACGCACGAAGACGAACGGGCCGCTGCCGATCGGCTGGCTGTTGAGCTTTTCCGGAGTGCCGGCTTTCATCAATTGATCGGCGTATTGCGCCGAATAGATCGAGGCGAAGCCCATGCTCAGGGTCGCCAGGAACGTTGCATCGGGATGATTCAGGGTGAACCGCACGGTCAGCGGATCAGGCGCCTCGATGTTCTTGATCAGGCCAGGCAGCTGCATCGACTGGGCATGCGGGAAGCCGCTCTGCGCGACCTTGTGCCAGGGGTTGGCCGGGTCGAGCATGCGCTGGAAGCTGAACAGCACGTCCTGCGCGTTCAGCTCGCGGTCCGGCTTGAAGTACGAAGTGCCGTGAAACTTGACGCCGGGGTGCAGCTTGAACGTGTAGGTCAGGCCATCGGCCGACACGCTCCAGCTGTCCGCCAGGCTGGGAATGACCTTGCCAGCCTTGGCATCGAATTCAACCAGGCGGTTCATCAGCACATCGGCCGACGCGTTGGTGGTAGTCAGCGAGTTGTACTGCACCACGTCGAAGCCTTCGGGGCTGGCCTCGGTACAGACCGTCAACGGCGCGGCATGCACCAGCGCAGAGGCAAACAGGGGAGCAAGCAAGAACGGCAAAGTCGCAAGACGCATGGTGTGTTTCCTTGGCGTGTCGAGGGCCCATCTGCCTATGCAGTCTGGAGAAAAGTCCTACCCTAGAGATGTCGAGCAGCGTTGACTATCCCTAAATCGTTTTTTTGCGCGACGAGTGGTCATGCCGCAGCACGCCCGCCAGTGCTGTGCCTGCGCCGATGCCTGCGCAGCTGGACGCACCGATTGTGCATCTGGAGTTGTTGCGCCGCAGGGTTTCTGGTATAAAGCAGCGCTCTTTTCTAGGGCCCTGTTCCTCTGCCTTTACGGTGAGGCGGGTAAGACCCTGAAGAAACGCGGCGCCGTGCGCCAAATGACTGAGAGATAAGCGGCCAACCCATGCCGGGTTGGGCATGTGGTTTTAGAGGGCTGAGGCATGTCGAGAGTCTGTCAAGTTACCGGTAAGGGTCCGGTGACTGGGAATAACATTTCCCACGCAAACAACAAAACCCGTCGTCGTTTCCTGCCGAACCTGCAGCATCACCGCTTCTGGGTTGAAGAAGAGAAACGTTTTGTTCGCCTGCGCGTATCCGCCAAGGGCATGCGTATCATCGACAAGCGCGGCATCACTGTCGTGCTGGCCGAAATCCGCAAAGCTGGCAAGATCTAAGGGAGCTTTATCATGCGTGAATTGATTCGTTTGATCTCGAGCGCCGGTACTGGTCACTTCTACACTACCGACAAGAACAAGCGTACTACCCCGGACAAGATCGAGATCAAGAAATTTGATCCGGTTGTTCGCAAGCACGTGATGTACAAGGAAGGCAAAATCAAGTAATTGATTTTGGCGACCAGAAAAAGGCCCGCGTCGAAAGATGCGGGCTTTTTTTTATGTGGATTTTGACCTCGTGGGGAGGCCTTCGCGGGTAGAACCCGCTCCCACAGGGAAGCCCCATCAAGCTTTGGCTTCGAACACCACGTAGATCTTGCGGCACGCCTCCAGCACCTCCCAGGTGCCGGTGAAGCCTGCGGGGATCACGAAGCGGTCGCCGGCGCGCAATGTCTTGCCGTTGCCTTGGTCGTCACGCAGTACGGAAACGCCCTGCACGATCTCGCAGTATTCGTGCTCGGTGTAGTTGACCTTCCATTGCCCCACTTGGCCTTCCCAGACTCCCGCGTTCATCTGTCCGCAAGGACTTTGATAGTGGTTGAACAGCGTCTGTTCGGGGTCGCCACCGAGGATCTTTTCGGGCGCCGGCCGGTAGCGTTCCGGGGTGACGCTGTGTTGGGCAAAGTCGACGATGCTGGTGATGTTCATGCAGGAAACCCCTCGCTTGTTGGATAAAACGCACATCCGTGGGCCTGTGTGCGCTGAGTGTCAAATATATTGAAATGCGGCGCGCCGGTGGTTTAGGGTGGTTCGATGTCACCCCGCTCAGCCTTGCACGGCCGGGCTTTGCATTCAATCACAGGAGATCCGTATGACCACTCTGACTCGCGCTGACTGGGAGCAACGTGCCCAGCAGCTGAAGATCGAAGGGCGCGCGTTCATCAACGGCGAGTACACCGACGCCGTGTCGGGCCAGACCTTCGAATGCGTAAGCCCCGTCGACGGTCGACTGTTGGCCCAGGTGGCCAGCTGCGATGCTGCCGACGCTCAGCGCGCGGTCGAGAATGCCCGCGCCACGTTCGATTCCGGGGTCTGGGCCAAAGCCGCGCCGGCCAAGCGCAAGGCCACCCTGATTCGTTTCGCCGGGTTGCTGCGCGAGCATGCCGAGGAACTGGCGCTCCTGGAAACGCTGGACATGGGCAAGCCGATCAGTGATTCGCTGAACATCGACGTGGCCGGCTCGGCCAATGCCTTGGCCTGGAGCGGCGAGGCCATCGACAAGGTCTACGACGAAGTCGCCCCGACCCCACACGACCAGCTCGGGCTGGTCACCCGGGAAGCGGTGGGCGTGGTGGCCGCAGTGGTGCCGTGGAATTTCCCTCTGATGATGGCCTGCTGGAAGCTGGGTCCGGCCCTGGCCACGGGCAACTCGGTGATCCTCAAGCCGTCGGAGAAATCCCCGCTGACGGCCATTCGCATCGCGCAGCTGGCGATCGAAGCCGGCATCCCGAAAGGCGTGCTCAACGTGCTGCCCGGCCATGGCCACACGGTCGGCAAGGCGCTCGCCCTGCACATGGACGTGGACACCGTGGTGTTCACAGGTTCCACCAGAATCGCCAAGCAACTGATGATCTACGCGGGCGAGTCGAACATGAAGCGCGTCTGGCTGGAAGCGGGCGGCAAGAGCCCGAACATCGTGTTCGCCGATGCACCCGACCTACAGGCGGCGGCCGATTCGGCGGCCAGTGCCATTGCCTTCAACCAGGGCGAGGTCTGCACGGCCGGTTCGCGCCTGCTGGTGGAACGTTCGGTCAAGGAGCGCTTCCTGCCGATGGTGGTCGAGGCGCTGAAGGCCTGGAAGCCGGGCAACCCGCTGGACCCGGCGACCAATGTCGGTGCGCTGGTGGATACCCAGCAGATGAACACGGTGCTGTCGTACATCGCTGCCGGTCAGGAAGGCGGCGCCACCTTGCTGGTGGGCGGCAAGCGCATCCTTGAAGAAACCGGTGGCACCTACGTCGAACCGACCATTTTCGATGGCGTGACCAATGCCATGAAGATCGCCCAGGAAGAAATCTTCGGGCCCGTGCTGTCGGTGCTCACCTTCGACACCGCCGAGGAGGCCGTACGCATCGCCAACGACAGCGCCTATGGCCTGGCGGCGGCGGTATGGACCGCAGACATCTCCAAGGCGCACCTGACCGCCAAGGCACTGCGCGCAGGCAGCGTGTGGGTCAACCAGTACGACGGTGGCGACATGACCGCGCCGTTCGGTGGGTTCAAGCAGTCGGGCAACGGCCGTGACAAGTCACTGCATGCGTTCGACAAATACACCGAACTGAAGGCGACCTGGATCAAGCTCTGATCCACTGCCAGTCGGGTTGGGGGTCAAAGCATCTTCTCCAGCCCGATCACCTCACTGGCCCACGCATTCAGCCGACGCCACCAGTCACCCGGTTCGCGGTACAGGGTGTGCATCTGCTGATGGTCCTCGGTGTCCCACACTACCTGGCCATTCTCCAGACGCACCTGATAGCTGCGCGCAGGTGACATACCCTCATGGGCCAGGTGGCGCATCTGTGCCGCCAGTTCCGGGCTGTCGACCAGCACGCCCACCTCGGTGTTCCACAGCACCGAACGCGGGTCGAAGTTGAACGAGCCGATGAAGGATTTGCGCTCGTCGAAGATCATCGCCTTGCTGTGCAGGCTTGAATCGGAACTGCCGCTAAAGCTCAACGTGCCACCGGCATCGTCGCCCGGCTGGCGACGCAGCTCGAACAGCTTCACTCCGTGCTCGAGCAAGTTCTTGCGGTAGGGCACGTAGCCGCCGTGCACCGCCGGTACGTCGGTCGCTTCCAGGGAATTGGTCAGCAGGCTGACGTCGACGCCGGCGTCGGCGCGTCCGGTGAGATAGTCGCGGCCCGCTTCGCCGGGCACGAAGTAGGCGGAAATCAGCATCAGTTCATGCTTGACCTGGGTCAGCTCCGGAGCGAGCTGCGTGGTCAACAGCAGGTGCGGGTCGGGCTCGCCTCGGGCCAGTACCTTGGTCGGCGCATCCCACAGCGCCTGGCCCCAGGCCCAGATCAACTGGCGTCGCCAGACGTCCAGCTGCGGCGCACTCTGGTAGGTCATCAGGCGTTCGTAGAGGGCATGGTGCTGGCTCCGCGAGGTGGTCAGGGACTTTTCCAGGCGCACCCGCGACGCAGCCAGGTGTTTGGCCGTCGGCACCGTGAACAGGAAGTTGGCAATCGGCTGGCTCAGGGCACTGTTCCAGTATTGGTCGAAGCTGTAGCCCAGCTGCTGGGCCACCGGGCCAAAGCCGAGCAGATCGATGTCAGTGAAGTTCATGTCCGGCTCGGCGTCGAAGTATTCGTCGCCCAGGTTGCGTCCGCCGACGATGGCCACGCTGTTGTCGGCCAGCCACAACTTGTTGTGCATGCGCCGGTGTTGCCGGGACAGGTGCAACAGGCGACCCATCGCGCGGGTGACGCCAGTCGAACGGCCTAAGTGCGTCGGGTTGAACAGTCGGATCTGGATGTTGTGATGCGCCGCCAGGGTGGCGATGGTCTTGTCCAGGCCATCGCTGGTGGTGTCGTCCAGCAGGATGCGCACGCGCACGCCGCGGTCGGCAGCCTTGAGCAGCTCGTCGACCAGCGCCCGGGTACTGAAACCGTCATGCACGATGTAGTACTGCAGATCGAGGCTGACCTGGGCATTGCGGATCAGCTCGGCGCGCGCGCGGAACGCCTCGTCACTGCTCGACAGCAGGCGGAAACCCGACTGGCCACGGTGGGCTTGTACTTGGGCCTGCACCGACCTGCCGAAGGCCGATTGCTCGGCCGGTAGCATCTCGCTGTACTCGCGCGGCGCATTCACGCTGGCACAGCCTTGCAGTGCCAGGATCAAGGTCAACAGCAGCGGTAACAGCCTGGGGCAGGGCAAAGCGATCATCCTTGTGGGGTAGCTGGTGGGGAGGCGGGCGTGCCGTTCGACCTTGGCATGGGCTCAAAGGTCGGCGTCAGGGTGCGGATTTTCCATGAGCAACTGCTGCGCGCAGCTTCCTACCGTGCGCACCGCGGCCTCGATCTCGGGCGAAGGCTTGCTGGCGAAGTTCATGCGCAGGCAATTACGGTACTTGCCCGAAGCCGAAAAGATACTGCCCACGGCGATCTGCACGCCCTGGTCGAGCAGCAGGCGGTTGAGCTTGAGGGTATCGAAACCTTCGGGCAGTTCGACCCACAGCATGAAGCCACCCTGCGGACGGCTGCAGCGGGTGCCCGCGGGAAAGTAGCGGGTGACCCAGTCGATCATCAGGTCGCGGCTACGCTGGTACTGCGTACGCATGCGGCGCAGGTGCGGTTCGTAATGGCCACCCTTGATGAATTCGGCGATGGCCAGTTGCGGCTGCGTGGCCGTCGAGCCGGTGCCGATGTACTTCATGTGCAGCACCCGCTCCAGGTAGCGACCCGGCGCCACGAAGCCGATCCGCAGGCCGGGGGCCAGGGTCTTGGAAAACGAACTGCACAACAGCACGCGGCCGTCTTCGTCGAACGACTTGATGGTGCGCGGACGCGGATAGCTGAAGGCCAGGTCGCCATACACATCGTCCTCGATGATGGCCACGTCGAAGCGTTGCGCAAGCGTCAGCAAGGCGCGCTTGCGAGCTTCGGGCATGACGTAGCCCAGCGGGTTGTTGCAGTTGGGCGTCAACTGTATGGCCTTGATCGGCCATTGTTCCAGTGCCAGCTCCAGGGCTTGCAGGCTGATGCCGGTCAGCGGGTCGGTGGGGATCTCCAGGGCTTTCATGCCCAGGCCCTTGAGGGTCTGCATGGCGCCGAAGAAGCTGGGCGAGTCCACCGCAACGATGTCGCCGGGTTCGCAGATGGCGCGCACGCTGGCCGACAGCGCCTCGTGGCAGCCGGTGGTGACGACCAGTTCGCCAATGCTTAGCTGGCAGCCAGCATCCACCAGTAATCGGGCGATCTGTTCGCGCAGCGCCTGGGTGCCATGCAGCGAGTCGTAGTAGAGGCCTGGCATCGCCTGGTGCCGACTCAGGCGGGCCAGCTCGCGCAGCAAGGGCCGCAGGGTCGGGCTGCTCACATCGGGCATGCCGCGGCCCAGCTGCACCACGTCGTCGCGCGGCGCGGCGCGCATCAGCTCGACGACCTGGTCCCACTGCGAGATGTCCACGGGACGCTGCATGGGTCGGCCTACCGCCGGCAACGCTGGCAGCTCGCGGGCAGTGGGCACGAAGTAACCGGACTTGGGCCGGGGCGCTGCCAAGCCATGGTCTTCGAGCTGTCGATAGGCTTGCTGCACGGTGCTCAGGCTGACGCCGTGCTCGATGCTCAGGGCGCGCACCGAGGGCAGGCGATCGCCAGGACGGTAAAGACCCTGCTCGATGCGCTGGCTGAGCAGTTGGGCAAGGTTCATGTACAGCGTCATGGGCGTGCTCGAACTGATGACCATACAGATGCGTGGAAAATACAGCATTCAGACGCACTGGTCAGCCATCTGTATGAAAAACATAAGCGATTTTTGAATCTGTATTAAGTGGTGTCGGCTGCGGCACCATGGCCTTGCTGTCCAAACACTTCAAGGAGAACGGCCATGAACGGCTTGAGCGATGTACGTCTGCTGCTGCGCAACGAAGAACTGCTGGAAGAGCCGAAGGTGCGCTCCCGTGCCCGGTGCGCCTCAGCGGATTTGGGGCGATGGGCGCTGATGCTGCATCACTTGCGCACACGGCCCGCTTTGCTCGAACTGGACAAGGACCAGCTGCGCGACATCGGTCTGGATGCGCAGCAGGCGCGCCGCGAGGGCATGAAGCCGTTCTGGCGCCTGTAGGGGCGCTGCTGGGCGCTGCGTCTAGCCCAGTTCCTTGAACCGGTGCCAGAGCATGCCCAGCGCCAGCAGGGGCGAGCGCAGGTGGCGGCCGCCGGGAAAGGTCATGTGCGGCACCTTGGCGAACAGGTCGAAGCCACGGCTGGCCTGGCCGCTGATGGCTTCGCCGAGCAGCTTGCCGGCCAGGTGCGTCACGTTCAGCCCGTGCCCGGAATAGGCCTGGGCATAGAACACGTTGGGCTGCTCCTTGAGCCTGCCGATCTGCGGCAGACGGTTGGCACCGATGCCAATCATGCCGCCCCATTGATAGTCGATGCGCACATTCGCCAGCTGCGGGAACACGTCGAGCATCTTGGGCCGCATGTATTCGGCGATGTCCTTGGGATCGCGCCCCGAATAGTGACAGGCGCCGCCGAACAACAGGCGCCGGTCGGCGGACAGTCGGTAGTAGTCCACCGTTACACGCTGGTCGCACACCGCCATGTTGCGGGGCAGCAGCTGCCGCGCCTGTTCGGGGTTCAGCGGCTCGGTGGCGATGATGTAGCTGCCGGCCGGCAGCACCTTGCCACTCAACTGCGGGTTGAGATCGTTCAGGTAGGCGTTGCAGCCCAGCACCAGGAAGCGTGCCCGCACCTGGCCTTGAGCGGTGTGCACGCGCACTTGCGGGCCATATTCGATACGCGTCACCCGCGAGTGCTCGAAGACCTGCACACCCAACTGCCGGGCCACTTCGGCCTCACCCAGGGCCAGGTTGAGCGGATGCAGGTGGCCGGAGCCCATGTCGACCAGGCCGCCGTGGTAGCGATTCGAGCCGACCACGCTGTGCATGTCCTGCGCCTCGATCACTTGCAGTTCGTGCCGGTAGCCAAGGCTGCGCAGGGCTTCGGCGTCTTCGACGAACCCCTGCAGCTGGGCCGGCTTGTTGGCCAGGTCGCAGTAGCCCCAGGTCAGGTCGCACTCGATACGGTGCTGGTCGACCCTCTGACGGACGATCTCGACTGCTTCCAGCCCCATCAGGGTCAGGTCGCGCACACCCTCGTCGCCGATGGTCTTGCGAAACTGCTCCAGATCATGGCCGACGCCGCGAATCAATTGCCCGCCGTTGCGCCCACTGGCGCCCCAGCCAATCTGGTGGGCCTCGAGCAGGGCCACGCTGAAACCGCGCTGGGCCAGTTCGATCGCCGTGTTCAGCCCGGAGAAACCGCCGCCTACCACGCAGACGTCGACGCTGACCTCACCCAGCAGGGGCGGGTATACCGGCTGCCGATGCAGACTGGCGGCGTAGTACGAGGCGGCGTGCTCGGCGCGAGCGTTCATGGGTGTGATCCTGATTGGAGGGCTTGGAAAAGTGTTTGGAAAATTTGACGCAGCATAAGCCGGGGTTTCCCACGGCGGCAACCGCGCGGCACAATGGCGCCTCGTCCATCCGGTGACCTTCATGAGCTGCAACAGCCACAAGCTTCGCTTCCTGCGCGAGCAGATCCCTTCGTTCGAATGCGTGCCGGGATGCCATGACTGCTGCGGGCCGGTGACCACTTCGTCCGAGGAAATGGCCCGCCTGCCGCGCAAGACGGCTGCCGAACAGGAGGCCGCGCTGGCGCGTTTCGACTGTGTGCATCTAGGGCCGCAGGGGTGCACGGTGTATGAAGAGCGTCCGCTGATCTGCCGACTGTTCGGAACCACGCCGACCCTGCCGTGCCCCAACGGACGGCGTCCGGTGGAGTTGATCGACCCTGCCGTGGAGCATCAGGTGCACAAGCTGATCGCCAGTACCCGCCAGGTGCTGGTTTGAAGCGTCTGCGGTTCAGTCCGGCACTGGCAGGTTCAAGCTCTCCTTCACCTCTTCCATGACGATGTAGCTCTTGGATTCGCGCACATGGGGCAGTTTCAGGAGGATGTCGCCCAGCAGCTTGCGGTAGGAGGCCATCTCGGAAATGCGGGCCTTGACCAGATAGTCGAAGTCGCCCGACACCAGGTGGCACTCCAGCACGTGGGGCAGCTTGAGGACCGCGCGGCGAAATTCCTCGAAGGTGTCGCCCGACTTGTAGTCCAGGCTGATCTCGACGAACACCAGCAGGCTGCCGCGCAAGTGTTGCGGATTGAGCCGGGCGTAATAGCCCATGATGATGCCTTCGCGTTCCAGGCGGCGGACCCGTTCGGTGCAGGGTGTGGTCGACAGGCCGACCTTCTCGCCCAGCTCGGTGAACGACATGCGCCCGTCGGCCTGCAATATGCGCAGGATGTTGCGGTCGATCTTGTCGAGTTCGCGTTTGCTCTGATGCTGGGTACGCACAGGCGATGCCCCTCCGTTAAAGCGTCGATGGCCGAGAATTGTCGCCAAATATAGCCTTGCATACAGTGAAAAGCACTGGCTGGACCTTTTTATACTGCCCACATCTTCGGACCTAACATCTTACGTCAGCGGATTTCCGCGATGAGGGCGACACACATGCGCGTTCTGGTACTCGGTAGTGGTGTGATCGGCACCGTCAGTGCCTATTATCTGGCTCGGCAAGGCATGGACGTGACCGTGGTCGATCGCCAGCCGGCCGTCGCCATGGAAACCAGCTTCGCCAATGCCGGGCAGGTGTCGCCGGGCTATGCCTCGCCCTGGGCCGCGCCGGGTGTGCCGCTCAAGGCGATCAAATGGCTGCTGGAGCGTCACTCCCCGCTGGCGATCAAGCTGACCGGCGATGTCGACCAGTACCTGTGGATGGCGCAGATGCTGCGCAACTGCACCGCCAGCCGTTATGCGGTGAACAAGGAGCGCATGGTGCGCCTGTCCGAGTACAGCCGCGACTGCCTCGACGAGCTGCGCGCCGAGACCGGCATCGCCTATGAAGGCCGGACCCTGGGCACCACCCAGCTGTTCCGCACCCAGGCGCAACTGGACAACGCGGCCAAGGACATCGCTGTGCTGGAGCAGTCCGGCGTGCCCTACGAGCTGCTCGACCGCGAAGGCATCGCCCGCGTCGAGCCGGCCCTGGCGTCGGTGACCGGCATTCTGGCCGGTGCCCTGCGCCTGCCCAACGACCAGACCGGCGACTGCCAGATGTTCACCACCCGCCTGGCGCAGATGGCCAGGGACCTGGGCGTGCAGTTCCGCTTCGGCCAGGCCATCGAACGTCTGGACTTCGCCGGCGATCGCATCAACGGTGTCTGGATCGACGGCAAGCTGGAAACCGCCGACCGCTACGTGCTGGCACTGGGCAGCTATTCGCCGCAGCTGCTCAAGCCATTGGGCATCAAGGCGCCGGTATACCCGCTCAAGGGCTACTCGCTGACCGTGCCGATCACCAATGCGGCGATGGCGCCAACCTCGACCATTCTCGACGAGAGCTACAAGGTGGCGATCACCCGTTTCGACAACCGCATCCGCGTCGGTGGCATGGCCGAGATCGCCGGTTTCGACCTGAGCCTGAATCCACGTCGTCGCGAAACCCTGGAAATGATCGTCAATGACCTCTACCCGCAGGGTGGTGATCTGACTCAGGCCAGCTTCTGGACCGGGTTGCGGCCGACCACCCCGGACGGCACGCCGATCGTCGGTGCCACGCCGTTCAAGAACTTGTTCCTCAATACCGGTCACGGTACTTTGGGCTGGACCATGGCATGCGGTTCGGGACGCTTGCTTGCCGACCTGATCGCGCGTAAAAAGCCGCAGATCAGCGCCGCCGGCCTGGACATATCGCGCTACGGACAGCCACACGAAACGGTCCGCCAGGGTCAGTCGGCGCCGGCGCATTCGTAACTGTTGGTCCAGGATCGCCGCCCTGCGCGGCGGTCCTTGCAACTTTTTACCCTTCAAACTTTGCAAAAGAAGCCCGCCATGCGTCCAGCCCGCGCCGTGATCGACCTCTCCGCCTTGCGCCACAACTATCGACTGGCACGCCAGATGAGTGGGGCGAAGGCGTTGGCCGTGGTCAAGGCCGATGCCTACGGGCACGGTGCAGTGCGTTGCGCCCAGGCGCTGGAAGGCGAGGCGGACGGGTTTGCCGTGGCCTGCATCGAGGAAGCCCTGCAGCTGCGTGCGGCGGGTATCACCGCGCCAGTGTTGCTGCTCGAAGGTTTTTTCGAAGCCAGCGAATTGCCGCTGATCGTCGAGCACGGCCTGTGGTGCGTGGTGCATTCGCTATGGCAGCTCGAGGCCATCGAGCAAGCGCGCTTGAGCCAACCGTTGCAGGTCTGGCTGAAGCTCGATTCGGGCATGCACCGCGTGGGTCTGCATCCCAAGGATTACCAGGTTGCCTATCAACGTCTGCTGGCCAGCGGCAAGGTGGCCAAGATCGTGCTGATGAGCCACTTCGCCCGCGCCGACGAGCTGGACTGCCCCAGCAGTACCGAGCAGCTGGCGGTGTTCGACGCCGCCCGCCAGGGGCTGAGCGCCGAGATCAGCCTGCGCAATTCCCCGGCCGTGCTTGGCTGGCCGCAGATCCCCAGCGACTGGGTGCGCCCCGGCATCATGCTGTACGGGGCCACGCCGTTTGAAACCGACACCGCCGCCAGTGCGCCGTTGCAGCCGGTGATGACCCTGCAATCCAAGGTCATCAGCGTCCGCGAACTGCCCGCCGGGGAGGCCGTGGGCTACGGCGCGCGCTTCGTCACCCAGCGGCCCAGCCGGATCGGTGTAGTGGCCATGGGTTATGCCGATGGTTACCCGCGCCTGGCGCCCAATGGCACGCCGGTGCTGGTCGACGGGGTACGTACCGTGCTGGCGGGGCGGGTGTCGATGGACATGCTCAATGTCGACTTGACCGACGTGCCCCAGGCGGGCGTCGGCAGTACGGTCGAGCTGTGGGGCAAGCAGGTGCTGGCCAGCGACGTCGCCCAGACGGCAGGCACCATCGCCTATCAGATCTTCTGCAACCTGCGCCGCGTGCCGTTGCAGTACGTCTAGGCGAACCGCCTGGCCGCGCCACGCCTGGCCAAGGCATTGCCCGCCCACGTGTTGTAAATCCTGAACGCTGTTGCCATGATACGGGCCATCATGAACTGCACAGCATTCCAGGAGGCTTAAGCATTGGACGTCGGCGAACGACTGCAAGCCATTCGCAAACTCAAGGGTTTGTCCCAGCGTGAACTCGCCAAACGGGCGGGCGTCACCAACAGCACCATTTCCATGATCGAGAAGAACAGCGTCAGCCCCTCGATCAGCTCGCTGCGCAAGGTGCTGGGCGGGATTCCGATGTCCATGGTGGAGTTCTTTTCCGAAGAACTGCAGGCCGAGCGTCCTACCCAAGTCGTCTATAAAGCGGACGAGCTGATCGATATCTCCGACGGCGCGGTGACCATGAAACTGGTCGGCAAGGCCCATCCCAGCCGGGCCATCGCCTTTCTCAGCGAGGTCTATCCGCCCGGTGCCGACACGGGCATGGAAATGCTCATGCATGAAGGCGAGGAGACCGGCATCCTGGTGGAAGGGCGTCTGGAGCTGGTGGTTGGCCAGGACACCTACGTGCTCGAAGAGGGCGACAGCTACTATTTCGAAAGCAGCAAGCCCCATCGTTTTCGCAATCCGTTCGACAGGCCCGCCCGCTTGATCAGTGCCGCCACGCCGGCAAACTTCTGAGCCTTCCGCCTGCTGGGATCAGCCTGCAGGCGTTTGCAGCACGTCGAACAGCTGTTCGCCGAGCTGGAATTGCGCGACGACGTCCATGCCCATTTTTTGATGAGCCTTCAGTGAGCCGACGTTGCTGCGGTTGATGAACAGCAGTCCGCGGCGCTCCCCCATGTAATCACACAGCTTTGTGTAGAGAGCCTTGGGCAGGCCCTGGCCGCGCATCGAGGCATCTACGCAGATAGGGCCATAGGCGTAGGCATCGTCAATGGCGGGGCAGGCGGCGAACATGGCCTTGACGGGCGCAGCGGCTCCGTCAGCATTTTCGGCGCTGAACAGCACGCCTTTTACCTGTTCGCCGTCGATCGCGACAACGATGGGCGTACCTATTTCGATCCACGTGCGCACCACGGCCTCGGACCAGTCGCCATACAGGGTTCCGCCGTTGGCGGCCGAGTTGGCAACCAGCAGGCGGGAGATCGCCGCGGCGTCGGTACGGGCGGCAAGACGAAGTTCGAGCGTCATCGGGTATTCCTGAGTAATCTTGATTGGGTCTCTCACCCGGCCGGCGCAAGCGGTGGGTGTGCAACGATCACAACAGGATAGCGGTCCAACCTGCAAATAACAGGTCAGGAGGCCAGAGCATGGTGCACCGATGTTCAATCGAAGCGGCCGTGGACCAGGTATTGCAGCGTTTGCCCACGCATATCCACATGGGCATGCCACTGGGCCTGGGCAAGCCCAACCGCTTCGTCAATGCGCTGTATGCCCGCATCAAGGGCCTGCCCGAACGCCGCCTGACGATCTACACCGCACTGGTGCTGGGCCGCCCACCGCTGGGCGATGGCCTGCAGAAACGGTTGCTGGAACCGTTCGTGGAGCGGGTTTTCGGCGATTACCCCGAGTTCGACTTTCTCGCCGACCTGCGCAGTGATGAGCTGCCCGCGAACGTCAGTGTGCAGCAATTCTTCATGCAGCCGGGCAGCCTGTTGGGCAGCACCACGGCGCAGCAGAGCTACATCAGCAGCAACTACAGCCATGCCGCCCGCGACATCAATGCCAAGGGGTTGAACCTGGTGGCGCAGTTGGTCAGCCAGAACCCTGAAGATGCCGAGCGCCTGAGCCTGAGCTGCAACCCGGACATCACCCTGGACCTGCTGCCGATGATCGAAAAGCGTCGCGCTGCGGGCGAGACCATTCTGATGCTGGGCCAGGTCCATGAAGCACTGCCGTTCATGCCGGGCAGTGCCGAGATCGACAGCGCGGCATTCGATCTGCTGATCGATACCCCTGAGCAATCGACGCTGTTTTCCACACCGAACATGCCGGTGGGTGTGCAAGACCATTTCATCGGTCTGCACGCCAGCACCCTGGTGCGCGACGGCGGCACGCTGCAGATCGGTATCGGTGCAATGGGTGATGCCTTGAGCGCCGCCTTGCTTGCGCGCCAGGCCGACAACGCCGGTTACCGGGCGCTGCTCGATGAGCTCGACCTGTCGCCCTGGCAGGCGTTGATCCAGGCCGAAGGCGGGGTGGAGCCCTTTGCCACCGGTCTGTATGGCTGCAGCGAAATGTTCGTCAACGGTTTGCTGGCCCTGGCCGAGGCGGGGGTGATACGCCGTAAGGTGTATCCGGACGTGGCCCGCCAGGCTGCGGCCAACGCTGGCGTGCTGCAAACCGCGGAGGACCGGGATGGGGTGGTGGTGCACGGCGGTTTCTTCCTTGGCCCGAACAGTTTCTATCAGCGCCTGCGCGAGCTGCCCTCGGCCAGCCTTGCGCAGTTCGACATGACCGCGATCAGCTACATCAACGAGTTGTATGGCGACGAGCCGCTCAAACGTCTGCAACGGCGCGATGCGCGCTTCATCAATACCGTGTTCACGGCCACCGTCATGGGCGCGGCAGTGTCGGACCAGCTTGAAGACGGGCGGGTCATCAGTGGGGTTGGTGGGCAATACAACTTCGTTGTCCAGGGGCACGCGCTGGAGGATGCGCGTTCGGTCCTGATCCTGCGCAGCTGGCGCGAATCGGCGGGCGTCATCAGCTCCAATGTGCTGTGGGATTACGGCCACTGCACGATCCCCCGACACCTGCGCGACATCGTCGTGACCGAGTACGGCATCGCCCAGTTACGCGGGCGTAGCGATGCCGAGGTGATCGAGGCGATGATCAACATCAGCGATTCGCGCTTTCAGCCCAGCCTGATCGCCGAGGCTCAGCGCGCAGGGAAGTTGAACAAGGATTTCGTGCTCGATCCGCGCTTTGCCAACAACACCAGCGAGCGTCTGGAGGCGATCCGCAATCGACACGCGTCGCTGTTTCCGGAGTACCCGCTGGGGTGCGACTTCACCGACGAGGAGAAGGACCTGCTGCGCGCGCTGAACTGGCTCAAGAGCAAGTTCAAGCTCAGCGAGCTCCTCGAGCTGGGCAAGGCGGCCATGGAAGCTCCCGAGGCCAGCCGCTACCCCCTGCACCTGCAGCGCATGGGGCTGGATCAGCCACAGGGGTTGCGCGAGGAGCTCTACCAGCGCCTGGTACTGGCCGCCCTGCAGGAAACCGAAAACCCCATGTTCCAGGAGCGGGTCACTCCATGAAGGTCACGACGCCGTTGGCCAGCGACTGCACGCGGGCCAGGGATTCCACGCGATAGCCTTGCGCATCGAGTTCGGCGCGGCCGCCCTGGAAGGATTTCTCGATGACGATACCCAGCCCGGCCAGTTTGGCACCGGCCTGGTTGATGATCGAAATCAACGCCTGCGAGGCCTTGCCATTGGCGAGAAAATCGTCGATCACCAGCACGGTATCGTTGCTGTTCAAATGACGTGGCGAGATGGCCACCGTGCTCTCTGTCTGCTTGGTGAACGAATACACCGAGGCCACCAGCAGGTTTTCCGTCAGCGTCAGCGACTGATGCTTGCGCGCGAAAATCACCGGTACGCCCAGGCGCAGCCCGGCCATCACCGCCGGGGCGATGCCCGAAGCCTCGATGGTGACGATCTTGGTGATCCCGGCATCGGCGAACCGGCGGGCGAACTCGTCGCCGATCTGCTGCATCAAGAGCGGATCGATCTGGTGGTTGAGAAAGGCATCGACCTTCAATACCTGATCGGAAAGCACGATGCCTTCTTCGCGAATCTTTTTGTGCAGAGCTTCCACGGTGGTTCCTCGATGTACCAATGTGCGCGGGCCGGCTATGGCCCGGGCAGGGTTGAATTCAGCGTTTGAGCATGGCGCGGATATCGGCCAATGCGGTATTGCCGCGCACGGCTTTGACTTCCGTGGGCGTGTCGTCGTTGCCTTCCCAGGCCAGGTCGTCGGGCGGCAGCTCGTCCAGAAAGCGGCTGGGCGCACAATCGATGATCTCGCCGTACTGCTTGCGCTTGGCGGCGAAAGTGAAGGCCAGGGTCTGCCGCGCGCGGGTGATTCCCACGTAGGCCAGGCGGCGCTCTTCTTCGATGGTGTCGGCCTCGATGCTGGAGCGGTGCGGGAGGATTTCCTCTTCCATGCCCATGATGAACACGTAGGGGAATTCCAGGCCCTTGGACGCGTGCAGGGTCATCATCTGCACGCCCTCGGCGCCGTCCTCTTCTTCCTGCTGGCGTTCGAGCATGTCGCGCAGCACCAGCTTGCCGATGGCTTCCTCGACCGTCATGGCACCGTCTTCGTCTTTCTCCAAGGTGTTCTTCAACGCCTCGACCAGGAACCACACGTTGCTCATGCGGTAGTCGGCGGCCTTCTCGCTGGAGCTGTTGGTGCGCAGCCACTGCTCGTAGTCGATGTCCATGACCATGCTACGCAGCGCACCGATCGGGTCTTCGCCGGCGCACTGCTCGCGAACCTTGTCCATGTAGCGCTTGAAGCGGCCCAGGCGGTCGGTGAAGCGTGCGTCCAGATGCTCGCCCAGGCCGATCTCGTCGGTGGCCGCGTACATCGAGATCTTGCGCTCGGTGGCATAGTTGCCGAGTTTTTCCAGGGTCGTGGAGCCGATTTCCCGGCGTGGCACGTTGATCACCCGCAGGAAAGCGTTGTCGTCGTCCGGGTTCACGATCAGGCGGAAATAGGCCATCAGGTCTTTCACTTCCTGACGCCCGAAGAAGCTGTTGCCGCCGCTCAACCGATAGGGAATCTGGTGGTGCTGTAGCTTGAGCTCGATGAGCTTGGCCTGGTAGTTGCCGCGATAGAGGATGGCGAAATCGCTGTAGGGCCGGTCGGTGCGCAGGTGCAGGCTGAGAATCTCGACGGCCACCCGTTCGGCTTCGGCATCTTCGTTGCGGCAACGGATCACGCGGATTTCATCGCCGTGACCCATCTCGCTCCACAGCTGCTTCTCGAAGGCATGCGGGTTGTTCGAGATGAGCACGTTGGCGCAGCGCAGGATGCGGCTGGTGGAGCGGTAGTTCTGCTCCAGCATGACCACCTTCAGCGACGGGTAGTCGTCCTTGAGCAGCATCAGGTTTTCCGGCCGCGCACCACGCCAGGCGTAGATGGACTGGTCGTCGTCGCCGACCACGGTGAACTGGTTGCGCGTACCGATCAGCAGCTTCACCAGCAGGTACTGGCTGGCGTTGGTGTCCTGGTACTCGTCCACCAGCAGGTAACGCACCTTGTTCTGCCACTTCTCGAGGATGTCCGGGTGTTCCTGGAACAGCTTCACCGGCAGCAGGATGAGGTCGTCGAAGTCCACCGCATTGAACGCGCGCAGCGTGCGTTGATAGTGGGTGTAGACGATGGCGGCGGTCTGTTCCTTGGGGTTGCGCGCGTTTTCCAGGGCTTCGGGCGGCAGCACCAGGTCGTTCTTCCAGGCGCCGATCATGTTCTTGATCTCGTCGACGCCGTCCTCGCCCGAGTACTCTTTTTGCATGATGTCGGTCATCAATGCTTTCACGTCGGCTTCGTCGAAGATCGAGAAGCCCGGCTTGAAGCCCAGTCGCGTGTGTTCCTTGCGAATGACGTTGAGGCCCAGGTTGTGGAAGGTCGAGACGGTCAGGCCGCGCCCTTCGCCGCCGCGCAGCAGGCTGCCGACGCGCTCTTTCATCTCCCGCGCCGCCTTGTTGGTGAAGGTCATGGCGACGATGTACTGGGCACGGATGCCGCAGTTCTGGATCAGATGGGCGATCTTGCGGGTGATCACGCTGGTCTTGCCGGAACCGGCACCGGCGAGCACCAAAAGAGGGCCGCCGACATAGTTCACGGCTTCTTGCTGCCGGGGGTTGAGTCGGGACATGACGGGAGTCACTGACGAAATGGCCGCGCATTTTAGCACCGCTGGTCACGCTGTGCCGCGACCGCAGATCCATTAAAATTTGCCGGTTTGGCGACTTTGCAGCAGGATGTGGTTACACGTTGACACGTACTTTGGATTGGGTCTGCCCCGAGCTGTTGGCGAGGCCGTTTTTAATCGCTATCGAATGACTGTGAAACTGTCCTAAGGAGCTCGTTTGTCTACGCCTGTCGAACCCGCGCGGCTGTTGCTACTGGCCCAGGATCGTACCTGGGCTACGTCGTTGCGCGAGTGCCTGGCGCCCCTGGGCGACGTGGCCACCTTGGTCGAAGCCGCGTCCTGGGACGCCGTGGCCAGGCAGTTCGACAATCAGCCCGGCACCCTGCTGCTGACCACCACCGCCTTGCTGCCGGCGCCCGGCCGCTGCGCCCTGCCGATCGTGCTGCTGCTCAGCCAGGAGCCTGCGCAACCGCCGCCAGGCGCCAGCGACTGGCTGGTGGCGGGCGAACTGACCAGCGATACCCTGCGCCGCTGCCTGCGCCATGTACGCGAGCGTGGCGTGCTGCAGGACACCCTGCAACGCCTGGCCGAACAGGACCCATTGACCGGTATCGCCAACCGCCCCGGTTTCCAGACCCTGCTCGCCGCCCGCCTGGCCGAGCAGGAAGGCCGTGGCGTCGCCCTGGGCCATCTGGACATGGACAATTTCCGCCATGCCAACGATGCGCTGGGGCATCAGGCCGGCGACCGACTGATCCTGCAGGTGGTGGCACGCCTGAAGAAGCAGCTCGAGGCCGGCGACCAGGTCGCTCGCCTGGGCAGCGACGAGTTCGCCTTGCTGATCGACACCCGGCGCGACCCGTCGCGCGCCGAGCGCCTGGCCGCCAACATCATCGAGGCCATGGCCGAACCCTATTACGTGGACGGCGAGAGCCTGCTGATCGGCTGCAGCCTGGGCATCGCCCATGCCCGCGCCGGCGCCGGTGCCGACCCGCTGATGTGGCACGCGCACATCGCCATGCAGCAGGCCAAGAGCACCCAGGGCTGCAGCTACCATCTGTTCAACGAACGCATCAACCGCCATGCGCGCAGCCTGGCCGACCTGGAAAGCGAGCTGCGCCGCGCCCTGCGGCGTGACGAACTGGAACTGCACTACCAGCCACGGCTGGACCTGAGCGGCAATACCATCGTCGGTCTAGAAGCCCTGGTGCGCTGGCGTCACCGCGAGCGCGGCGTGCTCGCCCCCGGCGAGTTTGTGCCCCTGGCCGAGCAGAGCGGGCTGATCGTGCCGATGGGCTACTGGGTCATCGCGCGCGCCCTGCGCGACATGCAGACTTTGCGCGAAAGCGGCTTCGAACCGTTGCACATGGCGATCAACCTGTCGTTCCGGCAGTTTCAGGACAGCCAGCTGCTCAGCACCTTGGGACGCTTGATCGCCGAGCGCGGCATCGATGCCGGTTGGCTGGAGTTCGAACTCACCGAAACCGCCGTCATGCGCCGCAATGACCTGGTCAAGCAGACCATGGATGCATTGGGCTGTCTGGGCGTGCGCTTTTCCCTCGACGATTTCGGCACCGGGTTTTCCTCGTTCGTCCACCTGAGCAGCCTGCCCATCGCCCTGCTCAAGATCGACAAGAGCTTCGTCAGCGGCATGGAGCAGCGTCCGGAAAACAGCAAGCTGGTGCACGCCATGATCAACCTGGCGCACAACCTCGACCTGAAGGTTGTCGCCGAAGGTGTGGAAACCCCTGAACAATTGGCTTTGCTGCGCGGGTTCGGCTGCGACCAGGTGCAGGGCTACCTGATCAGCCGGCCCTTGCCCCTGGAGCAGTTGCAGGCCTTCCTGCGTTTCGGCCAGGCGCAGGCGATCAGGTCGCCTGCGCCGTAGTCATGGCCAGGCGCCGCAGTCGGCGCATGCGCCATTCGAACGCCCAGGTCAGGGTGCAGGCCGAGCACAGCAGACCCAGCGCCAACCCCCACCAGACGCCCACCGCGCCGAGCTGGAAATGGAATGCCAGGCTCCAGGCCGCGGGCGCACCGATCGCCCAGTAGCAGAACAGCCCGACCAGAAAGGTGGTCTTGGCGTCCTTGAGGCCACGAATGGCCCCCATGGCGATGGTCTGGATACCGTCGAACATCTCGAACCAGGCCGCCACGGCCAGCAGACTGATGGCCAGCTCGATGACGCCGTGGAAGGCCGGATCGGAGCGGTCCAGAAACACCCCGACCAAAGGCCCCGGCGCGAGCCAGAACAGCAGGGCGAAGCCGAGCATCACCACCGCGCCGAGACTGATGCCGACCCGCCCCGCCAGGCGCGCGGCCAACAGGTGCCCAGCGCCGTAGTGCTGGCCGATGCGCATGGTCACCGCGTAGGACATCCCGGCAGGCACCATGAACGCCACCGAAATGATCTGCAGGGCGATCTGGTGCGCAGCCAGCGGCGTGGTGCCCATGGTGCCGATGCACAGCGCGGCGAAAGCGAACAGGCCGACTTCCACGGCATAGGTGCCGCCGATCGGCAGGCCCAGCCGCCACAACTCGCGCAGGGCGTTCAAGTTTGGCCTGGCCAGACCCTTCAACAGTGGATAGGGCGTATAGGCACGGTGATAGCGGATGTACAGGGCCAAGGCAATCGCCATCAGGTTGCTGATGATCGCCGTGACCATGCCGATGCCCACCAGACCGAGCTTGGGCAAGCCGAACATGCCTTCGATGAACGCGTGGTTGAGCAGGTAGTTGGCCACGGTGGCAACGATGCTGATGACCATCACCGGCGTGGCGCGGCCCAGCGCGGCGGTGAAGCCGCGCAGCGCCATGAAACTGAGGTTGCCCGGCAGCGCGAAGGGCAGTAGCAGCAGAAACTGGGTGGCGAAGGCGACGTTGGCCGGGGTCTGCCCGAGCATGGCCAGGACCGGCCCCAGGTTCCACAGCAGCACGGCCGCCACTGCGGCCATCGCCCATGCCAGCCAGAGCCCGGCCTGGGTCAGGCGGGCCACGCCTTGCTGGTCGTTGGCACCCTTGCGGATCGCCACCAAGGTACCGACGGCGGCAATCACGCCGATGCAGAAGATCGAGACGAAAGAATAGCTGGCCGCTCCCAGGCCGCCCCCGGCCAACGCCTCGGGGCTCAGGCGCGCCATCATCAAGGTGTCGGTCAGAACCATCAGCATGTGTGCCAGCTGCGAGGCGATCAGCGGCCCCGCCAGCCGAAGCAGGGCTCGAAGTTCGATACGGAGGGTGGAATGCATGATGAAGCTCGGTCGGCTCGGCGATGGGACGCTGGATTCTCGGCCTTGTGGCAGCGCAACGCAAATGGATGTGTCGGGTGCATGCCACAGTGCGGCGCTCAAGTATTCATTCGAATTGCCGATGTAGCAGTACCAATAAAAACCAAGGATGGCAGGTGCCCGGCAGGTCTGGACTGTCTTTGGCATTGCCTGTCACGTACACGTTTCTCAGGAGCTTCACATGTCTCAACCTCGCGCTCGTATCGCCACGCAACTGGGCATTGCCCTGGCTGTGATCCTGGCCGTCGTCATCACCGCCAGCACGGCATTCGCCCTGCGCTCGCTGGACATCGCCAACCTGGCCATCCGCGAACAGCACATGGCCAGCGAGGCGCGATTGCTGGCCGATCAGCTCAGCACTTTTCACAGCACCCTGCGCGACAGCACCCAGCGCTTGAGCGGGCTGTTCGAAAAGCGCTTCGCCGGCGGCCTGAGCGTGGACACAAGCACGCAGGTCACGGTGGCCAACCAGCAGACGCCGAGCCTGCGCCTGGGCAGCCAGACGCTGAACAACGATTTCAAGGAAGTCGACGATTTCAAGCAGCTCACGGCAGGCGTTGCCACGGTGTTCGTGCGCAGCGGCAACGAATTCGTGCGCATCAGCACCTCGTTGACCAAGCAGGACGGCAGCCGCGCGATCGGTACGATTCTCGACCACGCCCATCCCGCCTACCAGCGCCTGCTCGACGGCCAGAACTACATCGGCCGTGCCGTCCTGTTCGAACGCTCCTACATGACCCAGTACACCCCGGTGCGCGACGGCTCGGGCCAGGTGATCGCCGTGCTGTTCGTCGGCTTCGACTACACCGACGCGCAGAACACCCAATTCGCCAACCTGCAGCGCTTCCGCATCGGCCAGACCGGCTCGCTGGCCTTGCTCGACGAGCAGAACCGCTGGCTGGTAGCGCCGGCCAACGTCAACGATCCGCAGGCCGCCGCCAAGACCTTGGCCGACCTGGCACTCCTGGATGGCAAGGGCCGGCTGTGGAACGACGGCAAGCAGGACATCTTCTCCGAAGCGGTGACTTTCCCAGGCGGCCCCTGGAGCGTCGTGGCGAGCATGCCCAAGGCCGAAATCAATGCAGTGACCTGGAACGTCGGCACTCAGTTGGCGATCGGCAGCCTGTTGGCCATGCTGATCGCGGTGGGCGCCGCCATCTGGCTGTTGCGCAGCAAGCTGCGGCCACTCGGTGAGCTGGTCCGCCAGGCCGAAGCGCTGGGTGCAGGCGATCTGGATGCCCGCTTGAAGGTGTCCAGCCACGACGAGATCGGCCAACTGGCCAGCAGTTTCAACCACATGGGCGAAGCCCTGTCGAACATGGTGGTGCACATCCGCAACGCCGCCCATGAAGTCAGCGGCCGTGCGCAAACGTTGTCGAGCCTGTCGGCGGGCGCCTACGAAGGCATGGAGCACCAGTCCGGGGAGATTTCCAGCATGGCCGGCGCGGTCGAGGAATTCAGTGCGACGTCCCTGGACATCGCCGACAACATGGGCCACACCCAGCGCCTGGCCCAGGACAACGCCCAGCAGACCCGCATCGGCCGCACCTCGATGGACGAGGCGTCCAATTCCCTGGAGCAGATTGCCGGCGCGCTGAACAGCACCGCGGGCGTGATCAACACCCTGGGCCAGCGCTCGCAGGAAATCGGCGGCATCGTCGGGGTGATCACTTCGATCGCCGAGCAGACCAACCTGCTGGCCCTCAACGCAGCCATCGAAGCGGCTCGTGCCGGCGAACAGGGCCGAGGTTTTGCCGTGGTCGCCGATGAGGTACGCAGCCTGGCCTCGCGTACCCGCCAGGCCACTGATGAGATTTCCGGCATGATCGGCAGTATCCAGAAGGAAACCGCCAACGCCATCAGCACCATGGACCAAGGCAACGTGCTGATGCGCGAAGGCCTGACCCGCAACGCCAAGGTCGCCCAGGCGCTTGCCCAGATCGACGAGCAGAGCCGGTCGGCCGGGCATCAGTTCGATGCGATCAGCACCGCGACCCAAGAGCAGAGCAGCACGGCCACCATGCTCAGCAGCAACCTGCAGAGCATTGCCATGACCAATGGCGAGCAGCGCGAGGTGGTCTCCAACCTGGCGCAGACCGCTCGCGAGCTGGAAGGGCTGGCGGCGGAACTGCGTCAGGAAGTGAATCGCTTCCGCGTGGGCGGCGCCCGCTAGCGGCAGGATCAGCCTAGCGAGGGGAGGCCCAGTGCGCGAGCGCAGTCGTTCAGCGAGCGCTGCTGGGTCTGGGCGTACAGCGCGAGCTCATCGAGCACCGTGCGGCCCAAGGCCTGGTGAAACGCCTCCTGGCTCGAGCCCAGACCGTATTCGGCCTGGGCATCGTCGCCCAGGTTGGACTGGAAGATGCCGGCGGCGCTGACCGGCAGGAAATCTTCGTACACCAATGGCTCGCAATGAATCGCGCCATTGTCCAACAGCCCCTGCAATGTGGTTTCGCCGGCACTTGGCTGGCCGCTGGGGAAATAACGGAAGAACGCCAGGTCCTGCTCGCGCATCTGCGCCAGATCATCCGGAAACTCACTGAACTGCTCGCCCAGCAGGCGCATGTATTCGGTAGCGTTGGTCTCGCTGGGAAACCCGGCAAGCGCGGTACGCGAGGCGTTCAGCAGGCGGTCGTACAGCGCGCGTCCCTTGGGCGTCAGCGCCGCACCGCGTTGTTCGATCTCGCCGAAGCGTGCGGTGTGGCTGCCTTCGGCCACAGCGGTCTGGTCTGTAAACGCGACTTTTTCCTGCAACGCCTTGAAGCTGGTCTGGCGCAGCAGAATGGCGTGGCGTCGCGGTGGCGGCCCTTCGATGACAGCCTTGGGCGCGATCCCGCGCGCCGGCATCAGCGCCTGCACCGTGTCGATGTCCAGCGTGCGTGGCGTCAGGTGATTGATGTGCGGCCCCTTGAAGGCCACCACGTCGGCGATCAGGCGGTGGGCGTCATGCAAGCGCTGGTACTGGGCCGCGGTCACCGTGGCGTCATGGTGCCAGCGGAAGGTTTCCAGGGCCTGCTCGACGAACGCGTCGGAGCCGGCCTGATCGAGGCCGCCGTCCCGCTCGAATTGTTCGATCAAGGCCAGGCACGATTGGGTAAAGATCTGCCGCTGTTCCAGCAGTTGCCGGGCCTGCTCGCGCAAGGCCACATCCTCGATCAGCTCCAAACGCAGCAGCGAAGTGAACACGCGAAAGGGGCTTACTTGTAGCGACTGCTCATGCACCGCCCGAAAGGCCGTGGAATGCACCGGTACACCTGCCGAGGTGAGGTCGTAATAACCCACGGGCTGCATGCCCATGACCGCGAACAGGCGGGCGATGGTCGCCAGCTCCGCAGCGGTGCCGACCCGAATCGCGCCATGGCGCTCGGCATCCAGGCGCTCAATCTCGCCGGTACGGGCCAGGGATCGGGCCAGCTCCGGCTGTTGCTCGAGGCACTGACGATTGACCTCGCCGACCAGGCTCATCAAGTCGCCGTACAACGGCACTTCTTTCTTGTACATCTCGGACATGGCGCGGGAAAACGCGGCACGGGTCTGGTCGGGACTGACGAAGGGCATGGTGGACTCCTGGCGCAAAGGGCTGGGAGTATGAAAGCGGGGAATGACCTGGACGATCAAGCGAAAAAAAGTGCGGGGGTCATTCCGACAAGTCGGCTTCAGTGGGCCTGGGGCGTGATCTGTTCCAAGATCCAGTCGACCAGCGCACGTACCTTCGGCACTTCCGCCGCGTGTTCGGCGAACGCGACGAAATGCGCTCCCTGACTGCGCATGGTATGCGGCCAGGGCATCACCAGACTGCCGCTGGCCAAGTGGCTCTCCGCCAGATAGCGCGGCACCAGTGCCACGCCGCAGCCAGACAGGGCAGCACTCAAGCACATATAGAAAGTGTCGAAGCGCGGGCCGTGGTAGCTGTTCTGGGCGCTCAGGCCCTGCTCCAGAAACCATTCGTGCCACGCCTCGGGCCGCGATGTGCATTGCATCAGTACCAACTCGGCCAGTTGTTCGGCGTTACTCAGCGGCTGTTCCAGCAGGTCGGGCGCACACACCGGCACCACCTGATCGTCGAACAGCTCGATGCACGTCGCCCCGGGCCAGGTGCCCTGGCCGAAAAAGAAACCCACGTCCGCCTTGGCCTGCAGCAGCGCGAACGGCTCCAGTTCATTGCGGATGTCCAGGTGGATATTGGGGTGCGCCTTGCCGAAACCCTTGAGCTTGGGGATCAGCCAACCCACGCCGAAGCTGGGCTGGGTGGCCACGGTGAGCACTTCGGTCTCGTCACCGTAGGACAGGATGTAGCGGCTGGAAATGTCCACCTGGGTGAGGATCTTGTTCACCTCGGCCAGGTACAGCGAGCCTGCCGGTGTCAGTTGCAGGCGTCGGCGAATGCGCAGGAACAGGTGGTGGCGCAGCATGTCTTCGAGCTGTGCGACCTGCTTGCTGACCGCACTCTGGGTCAGGTGCAGTTCTTCCGCCGCGCGGGTGAAGCTCAAGTGGCGGGCGGCCGCTTCGAAGCACTGCAAGGCCGTCATCGAAGGAACAAGGCGTTTTGACATGGAGGCATCGGCGCAAGGTCATGAGGTGAGGGAATGATATATGGAATATTGCTCCGTTGTGGTGGTCTGGCCTGCGGATTAATACTGATCTCAATTCGTTCTTATCGTTAAAGCCTTGTGAGGAGAAAACAATGGTCGATGGCCTGCTCGAAAGCCTGGGTGTTGCAGCGAGTGCATTCAAGGATGGCAACCATCCCGTGCATACCCCGATCGATGGCAGCCAGATCGCCTCGGTAAGCCTGGAATCCAAGGCGCAGGTGGTCGACAAGATCGCCCTGGGGCATGAGGCGTTCCTGGCCTGGCGCACCGTGCCGGCACCACGTCGCGGCGAGCTGGTGCGTCTGTTCGGCGAAGTCCTGCGCGCCCACAAGGCCCAGCTCGGCGAGCTGGTGTCGATCGAAGCGGGCAAGATCACCCAGGAAGGGTTGGGCGAAGTGCAGGAAATGATCGACATCTGCGACTTCGCGGTCGGCCTGTCCCGCCAGCTGTACGGCTTGACCATCGCCTCCGAGCGCCCTGGCCACCACATGCGTGAAACCTGGCAGCCGCTGGGCGTGGTCGGCGTCATCAGCGCCTTCAACTTCCCGGTGGCGGTATGGGCGTGGAACACCGCCCTGGCCCTGGTGGCCGGCGACTCGGTGATCTGGAAACCGTCGGAAAAGACGCCGTTGACTGCGCTGGCCTGTCAGGCGCTGTTCGACAAGGCGCTTCAGCAGTTCGGCGACGCCCCCAAGGGCCTGGCGCAGTTGATCATCGGTGATCGCGAAGCCGGTGAAGCACTGGTCGACGACCCGCGCGTCGCCTTGGTCAGTGCCACCGGCAGCACCCGCATGGGCCGCGAAGTCGGCCCACGGGTCGCCGCGCGCTTCGGCCGCAGCATCCTCGAACTGGGCGGCAACAACGCCATGATCCTGGCCCCCAGCGCCGACCTCGACCTGGCCGTGCGCGGCATCCTCTTCAGTGCCGTCGGCACTGCCGGCCAGCGCTGCACCACGCTGCGCCGGGTGATCGTGCACAGCTCGATCAAGGACGAAGTGGTCGCTCGGGTCAAGG
Organism: Pseudomonas rhizosphaerae; assembly: GCF_000761155.1. Taxonomy (NCBI): domain Bacteria; kingdom Pseudomonadati; phylum Pseudomonadota; class Gammaproteobacteria; order Pseudomonadales; family Pseudomonadaceae; genus Pseudomonas; species Pseudomonas rhizosphaerae. The sequence continues at coordinate 3,762,782 of NZ_CP009533.1, forward strand.
CGGCCTACGCCAAGGTGCGTATCGGCGATCCACGCAAGGACAATCTGGTCGGCCCGCTGATCGACAAGCCATCCTTCGACGCCATGCAGGGCGCCCTGGCCAAGGCCCGTGACGAAGGCGGCGAAGTGTTCGGCGGCGAGCGTCAACTGGCCGAGCAATACCCGAACGCCTACTACGTGGCCCCGGCCATTGCTGAAATGCCTGGGCAATCGGACGTGGTGCGCCACGAGACCTTCGCGCCGATCCTGTACGTCTTGAGCTACGAAGATTTCGACGAGGCCCTGCGTCTGAACAACGAAGTGCCACAGGGCCTGTCTTCGTGCATCTTCACCACCGACCTGCGTGAAGCCGAGCGCTTCCAGAGCGCGGCCGGCAGCGATTGCGGCATCGCCAACGTCAACATCGGCACCAGCGGCGCGGAAATCGGCGGCGCTTTCGGTGGTGAGAAGGAAACCGGTGGCGGCCGCGAATCCGGCTCCGATGCCTGGAAAGCCTACATGCGTCGCCAGACCAACACCGTCAACTACTCGCGCGAACTGCCGCTGGCCCAGGGCATCGTATTTGATTGATGGTTGATTGATGGTTGATTGATGGTTGATTGATGGTTGAGTGATGTGGTGGCGGGGCTGGCGCTATCGCGGGCAGAGCCCGCTCCCACAGGGATCTTTGCTGCAGTGGATATCCCTGTGGGAGCGGGCTCTGCCCGCGATGACGGCGGCGCGGTCCGAACCCGATTTCCCTGGCTTGGAATGAGTCATGAGCGAACTACGGCAACAATGTCTTTGGGAACACATCACCGCCAGGCCCCCTCACACGGCGGCTCTGGCCAGTGCGGTAAAGGCGGATGTCTGCGTGATCGGCGGCGGTATCACCGGGTTGTGCGCGGCCATCGAATTACTGGAGCAGGGCAAGCGTGTGGTGCTGCTCGATGCCAGTGAAATCGGCACCGGCGGCTCGGGCCGCAACGTCGGGCTGGTCAACGCCGGTACCTGGATCCCGCCCGACGAAGTCGAGCAGACCTTGGGCAGTGCCGTGGGCGGTCGCCTCAACACCGTGCTCGGCGGGGCGCCGGCCGAAGTCTTCGCGCTGATCGAACGCTATGGCATCGACTGCCAGGCTCACAACGACGGCACCCTGCACATGGCCCACAATGCCAATGGCGTGGCCGACCTGAAGTCGCGCTGCGAGCAATGGCAGCGGCGGGGCGCCGACGTGGAACTGCTCACCGGGGCGCAATGCATCGACTACTGCGGCACCGAGAAGATCGAAGCGGCCTTGCTCGACCGCCGCGCCGGCACCATCAACCCCATGGCCTACACCCGTGGCCTGGGCGCGGCGGTACAGCGCCTGGGCGGGCAGGTGTTCCAACACTCGCCGGTACTGGGGCTGGAGCAACAAGCCGGGGGCTGGCTGGTGAAGACCGCCAGGGGCGAGGTCAACGCCGACAAGGTGCTGATCTCCACCGGCGCCTACACCGAAGGCGACTGGTGCAACCTGCGCGGGCAATTCTTCCGTGGCTACTACTATCAGGTCGCTTCCAAGCCCCTGGATTCGGCAGCCGCCGATGCCGTGCTCAAACATGGGCAAGGCTCGTGGGATACCCGCCTGGTGCTGAGCAGCATCCGCCGCGACGACGACGGCCGTCTGTTGCTCGGCAGCATGGGCCGGGTGGACAACAAACCTGCCTGGTTCATCCGCCGCTGGGCCGACCGCATCCAGACCCATTACTTTCCACAACTGGGCAAGATCGACTGGGAGATGCACTGGACCGGCTGCATCGACTTCACCCCCGACCACCTGATGCGCCTGTTCGAACCGGCGCCAGGGCTGGTGTCGGTGACCGGCTACAACGGTCGCGGCAACACCACCGGCACCGTCGTGGGCAAAGCCTTGGCGCAGTTCTTGTTGCATGGCCAGGCTGGCAAGCTGCCCTTGCCGTTCTGCGCGGACAAACCGGTGTCGGCAGCTGGTTTGCGTACCGGCGTCTACGAAACCGGCTTCTCCCTCTACCATGCCGGCCAAGTCCTGCGCGTTGTTTTGTAAGCCGAAGGCGTGTCGGACCTGATCGCGTTCCGACAGATCCATCGCACCCACCGCCGACGCGGCTCGCGCCGCTGCTACAGGGGTATCGCAATTCTCCACCGGCGTGGTGAGCCACGAACACCGCATCCATGACCGACGCGGTGATGCACGAACACCGCATCCATGGCCGACGCGGTGATGCGTGAATGCCCGATCCCCTGTAGCAGCGGTGCAAGCCGCGTCGGCGGTATCCCCGATTGGCCTGCTGAAACGCAATCCTGCTTCTGGCTCCACTGCACATCCCCGTCACCGCTCACTGTGCCGAAGGCCGATATTGCAACGCTTCCGCAACATGCGCCCGCTCGATATCTTTCGCCTGCTCAAGATCCGCCAAAGTGCGAGCCACCTTCAACAATCGATGCGCCGCCCGCAGCGACAGCGTCAATCGCTCGCACGCGGTTTCCAACCAGCGCTCGTCCTCGCCCGACAACCTGCAATGCTCGCGCAACCCCGGCAGATCCAGAAACGCATTGGCACAACCCTGACGTCGATTCTGCAATTCACGCGCCTCGGCCACCTTGGTGGCAGCACTGGCTGTGTTTTCACCCGCCTGTGGCTCATGGCTCAGGGCCGTCGCCTCCCGCGCCACCGTGAGATGCAGATCGATCCGATCCAGCAACGGCCCGGACAGCTTGTTGCGGTAGCGCTGGATCTGATCGCTGCCGCATTGGCATTTGCCACTAGGGTCTCCCAGATACCCACAGGGGCACGGGTTCATCGCCGCCACCAGTTGAAACCGCGCAGGAAAACGAATCTTGTCCCGCGCCCGCGCAATCACGATCTCGCCGCTCTCCAAGGGTTCGCGCAAGACCTCCAGCACCTTCCTGTCGAACTCCGGCAATTCATCGAGAAACAGCACGCCATGGTGCGCCAGGGTGATTTCCCCTGGCTGCGGCCGACTTCCCCCGCCCACCAGCGCCGCACCCGATGCCGAATGATGGGGATGCCGAAAGGGCCGCTGCGGCCAATTCTTCAGCGGCACATGGCTGGCCACCGACTGAATGGCTGCCACTTCCAGCGCTTCGCGCTCGTCCAGCGGCGGCAGCAATCCGGGCAATCGACTGGCGAGCAAGGTCTTGCCGGTTCCCGGTGGGCCACTGAACAGCAGGTTGTGCGCGCCAGCGGCGGCCACCAGCAACGCGCGCTTGGCCGCGACCTGACCCTGTACTTCGCTCAAGTCCGGATAAGGCTTGCTCACCAGCAGCAGCCCATTGGCATTGAAGGGGCTGATCGGGTTGCGCCCGTTGAAGTGACTGACCAGCTGCATCAGATCATCCGCGGCAATCACTGTCAGGTTCGAGGCCAGCGCCGCCTCTTCGGCGTTATCCCTGGGCACGATCAGCGTGCGTCCTGCATCGCGAGCGGCAAGGGCAGCGGGCAACACACCCTGCACCGGCCGAACGGCGCCCGAAAGCGCCAGCTCGCCCAGGCACTCTACGTTATCCAGCGTGATCGCCGGAATCTGCCCGCTGCCCGCCAGGATACCCAGCGCAATGGCCAGATCGAACCGCCCGCCGTCTTTCGGCAGATCCGCCGGCGCCAGGTTCAACGTGATCCGCCGCGCCGGAAACTCCAGCCCCGAATTGAGGATGGCACTGCGCACCCGATCCTTGCTCTCCTTGACCGATGCCTCCGGCAACCCCACCAGGGTCAGCGCCGGCAGCCCATTGGCCAGATGCGCCTCGACCGTGACCGCAGGCGCACCCACACCCACCTGGGCCCGGCTGTGAACGATAGCGAGAGACATGCGTGCTCCATGCGTTGAGAGATGAACCGCTTCCTGCGGTGGTGGTGCGAGGGTAGTAGAAGAGGGCAGGTATGCCAGTGGGGAAATGATTCACGGTGCTACGGACACTGCGCCAAAATAGACGGGTTCACGCCCTCATGTTTGAGGGCAAAGATGATGTGGGCGAGAAAATCCCCAGCCTCCGGTGCAACCGCCTGTGGCACTGCAAGTGCGCCATTGATCCGCTCAATACGGGTGACGGGTTGAACGAGTGCAGGCTTCTTTACCCCGATAGCCTTCAGGCCCATCGCCTCGATCAAATGGGCGTAACCCACCAGATTTCCCATTTTCCGCCCCCTGCCTTTGGCCAGATTTTCTTAACGCAGCCAAGATTTTTTTAAAATATGCGCCAATCGCTCAGAAAATCTTAACCGGAAATGGCCCGCCTTCACTATTTTTGGGCCCATGCCTACAGGAATGTCACCGTAGAGCGACCTGATATCCTGAACGTACTTGATCGAGAGTTCAGCGTGGCATCCCCCAACAAGGTCTGGTGCGGTGACATGACGTACGCTTGGGCCGAAGTCGATGGTACTAACGAGCAGCGATGATCGATCCTTATGCGTGCCGAGTCGTAGGCTGGGCTACAACCCACCCCGATCCCCCATGAACGCCTCCAACCGCGACCGCAACCACCGCTCCGCCGGGTCCGTATCGGTGATGCTCAACCACACCATCGACAGGTCCAGGGTGGGCGCATCGAACGGCAACGGTTCGTCGAACAGATTGCCATGCGCGGCCATGGCGGTTGCGGCGTAGTCGGGCAGGCCCGCGAGCAGGTCGGTGCCGGCGAGCAGAGCGGGGAGGGAGCTGAACTGGGGCACCGAGAGCACCACCTGGCGGGTGCGGCCTATCTCATGCAGCCACTCGTCCGCAATGCCGCTTGTGTGTGCGGTGGGCGATACCAGCACGTGGGGGCGCGAGCAGTATTCGTCCAGGGTTAAAGGTGTGGCGGATTTGTCGGCGCGCAGCACGCGCGGGCGCATGCGGCGCAGCAGTTTGCGCTTGGCGTTGGCCGGCAGGCCGCGGGTCTGGCTGATGCCCACGGTGATGTCGCCGGAGGCGAGCAGGTCGGGGATGCGCCAGTAATCCACGTGCTGCACCACGATCACCACTTTTGGCGCTTCGGTGCGCAACGCGCGCAGCACTTGCGGCAGCAGGCCGAACTCGACGTCGTCTGACAAACCGATGCGGAAGGTCATGGTGCTCACGGTCGGGTCGAAATCGTGGGTCAGGCTCAGCGCGACGGACATGGCGTCCAGCGCGGGCGAAAGGTGCCGGATGATTTCCTCGGCGCGCGCGGTGGGCTCCATGCGATGGCCGATGCGGATGAACAAGGGGTCGTTGAACAGGGCACGCAGCCGGTTCAGTGCCGAGCTGACCGTGGGCTGGCCCAGGAACAGCTTTTCCGCGACGCGGGTGACGTTACGCTCGAGCATGAGCGCTTCGAACACTACCATCAGGTTGATATCGGCCTTGCGCAGTTCGTTGCGGTTCATCGAAGCACGTCCCTGCTGTTCAATGGCGATACCGAGGGGGTGATGCAAAGCGGTGCAGTCGAACACCCGACGACGTGCACCACCGACGTTACTCGACCTTTGGCGTCGCCTTGGCTTCCATCTCGGCGACTTTGGCCTCCAGGCTCTCCAAACGTGCACGGGTGCGTGCAAGGACGAGCATCTGGCTATCGAATTCTTCGCGGCTGACCAGGTCGAGCTTACTGAAACCGGATTGCAGCAACGCCTTGAACTGGTTTTCCAGCTCGGCGCGCGGCTGCGCGGTGTCGCCGCTGAACAGGCGTGAGGCATGGTCGCTCAGGGCGTCGAGGAAAGCTTTGGGCGCGAGCATGGGAAATATCCTGAGGCGAAGTGACGTGCAGTGTATCACGCAGCCTTGTACTGCAAAGCTGGCGGGCGGCGCACGGTTTTCGCGCACGGCAGTGCGGGTGGCTGCACCCTTGTTGTGCGCCGGTAGGCGTTACCCGGCGACGCAGCTGCACAAAAACCGGGCCCGGCTGTGAAATCACGCTGTTTACGCGACATGGCAAGCTTTCTGCTTAGAGCCAAGTGACGACGCGTTACAAAGCCAGGCGCTGCGCTTAGACTTGATCCGGGTTTGTTTTCCTGGGGCAAGTCCACCAATTCGGGAGAAGTTTCATGAAGCTAGTCACTGCCATCATCAAGCCATTCAAGCTGGACGACGTTCGCGAGTCGTTGTCGGAAATCGGCGTGCAGGGCATCACGGTTACCGAAGTCAAGGGTTTCGGTCGGCAGAAAGGCCACACCGAGCTGTATCGCGGTGCGGAATACGTGGTCGACTTCCTGCCCAAGGTCAAGATCGACGTGGCCATCGACGACAAGGATCTGGATCGCGTCATCGAAGCCATCACCAAGGCCGCCAACACCGGCAAGATCGGCGACGGCAAGATTTTCGTGGTCAATCTGGAACAGGCGATTCGCATCCGTACCGGCGAAACCGATACCGACGCAATCTAAAAAAAAGCCGACACAACCCAACGCCCCAGGAGTAAACAATATGACTCTGCGTCAATTCGCAGGGCTAGGAGCCCTGTTGTCCCTCGCAATGCCTGGCCTTGCCTTGGCGGACGAGGCGGCAGCCCCTGTTCTCAACTCCGGCGATACCGCCTGGATGTTGACCTCGACCGCACTCGTGCTGTTCATGACCATTCCTGGCCTGGCGTTGTTCTACGGCGGCATGGTGCGCTCCAAGAACGTGTTGTCGGTGATGATGCAGTGTTTTGCAATCACCGGTCTGATCAGCATCCTGTGGATGGTCTACGGCTACAGCCTGGCCTTCGACACGACCGGCATGGAACAAGGCGTCGTCAACTTCAATTCCTTCGTCGGCGGCCTGTCCAAGGCGTTCCTCAGCGGCGTCACCCCGAGCAGCATCACCGGCCCTGCGGCGCTGTTCCCTGAAGCGGTGTTCATCACCTTCCAGATGACCTTCGCCATCATCACCCCGGCGCTGATCGTCGGTGCTTTCGCCGAGCGCATGAAGTTCTCCGCGATGCTGATCTTCATGGCCATCTGGTTCACCCTGGTCTATGCACCGATCGCGCACATGGTCTGGTCCGGCAACGGCGGCCTGATGTGGGACTGGGGCGTGCTGGACTTCGCCGGTGGCACCGTGGTGCACATCAACGCCGGTATCGCCGGTCTGGTTGCCTGCATCGTGCTGGGCAAGCGCAAGGGCTACCCAACCACCCCGATGGCGCCGCATAACCTGGGCTACACCCTGATCGGCGCGGCCATGCTGTGGATCGGCTGGTTCGGCTTCAACGCCGGTTCCGCGGCCGCAGCCAACGGCACGGCCGGCATGGCGATGCTGGTGACCCAGATCGCTACCGCCGCCGCTGCACTGGGCTGGATGTTCGCCGAGTGGCTGACCCACGGCAAACCCAGCGCCCTGGGCATCGCTTCGGGCGTGGTGGCTGGTCTGGTCGCCATCACTCCGGCGGCCGGTACGGTCGGCCCGATGGGCGCACTGGCCATCGGCCTGGTATCCGGTGTCATCTGCTTCCTCTGCGCCACTACGCTCAAGCGCAAGATGGGCTACGACGACTCCCTGGACGCCTTCGGTGTGCACGGTGTCGGCGGTATCGTCGGCGCGATCCTGACCGGCGTGTTCGCCGCGCCCGCACTGGGTGGTTTCGGCACCGTCGAAGACATCGGCGCGCAGGTCTGGATCCAGCTCAAGGGCGTTGGCTTCACCGTGGTCTACACCGGTATCGTGACCTACGTCATCCTCAAGGTGCTGGATGCGGTAATGGGTCTGCGGGTCAACGAGGAAGAAGAGGCCGTGGGCCTTGACCTCGCGCAACACAACGAGCGCGGCTACAACTTGTAACCGTTCGGAAAAAAATGCCCGGCTTGCCGGGCATTTTTTTGCCTGCGATTTGTCATCTGCTTCAGTCCCTGCGGGTTTGCCGCACGGACCGCCCTTTGCCGTAGCGATCGAGGACGGCGGCTCACTGCAAAACAGTCGCGAACAGGCTCTTTGCTTTTTCCCAGAGCGCGCTAGAATGCGCCCCGAACGGACGAGAACGGTATGTGGCAGCAGACCCTCATCACCTTGCGAGCCAGGCCTCGCGGGTTTCATCTGGTGACTGACGAGTTGCTCGCGCAACTGCCGCGCCTGCGCGAATGCCGCACGGGCCTGCTGCACTTGTGGCTGCAACACACCTCGGCGTCGTTGACCGTCAACGAAAACGCCGATCCGGCCGTTCGCCGGGACTTCGAGCGTTTCTTCAACCGTCTGGTGCCACAGGGCACGGAGGGTTTCGAACACAACGACGAAGGCGCCGACGATCTGCCAGCGCACTTCAAGGCCAGCTTGCTGGGCTGCCAGGTGACTGTCCCGGTCACCGCGGGAAGGCTGGCGACGGGTACCTGGCAAGGTATTTATCTGGGCGAGCATCGCGATCATGGCGGCGCGCGTCGGGTCCTTGCCACGCTGTATGGCGAGGACGCTTGACCGCTGGTTATCAGTGGATGTGAATTTTTTCCGGCTACCGTCGACATAAGGTAAAGCTGGGCTATAAATAATCTGCTTTCGCAAGTCATGAGGTAGAACATGAGCGACGATGATCTGGAAAACGACGACCTCGAAGTAGGCGAAGAAGACGATACCGAGGAAACCCTCGAAGCGGCTGCCGAAGACGTGGCCGATGACGAAGGCGGCGACACGCCCGCGCCGGCTGCCAAGGGCAAGGCCAAGGCAGCGGTGTCGGTGGACGAATTGCCGAGTATCGAAGCCAAGAACAAAGAGCGCGATGCGCTGGCCCGGGCGATGGAAGAGTTCCTGTCGCGCGGTGGCAAGGTGCAGGAAGTCGAGCCCAATGTGGTGGCCGATCCACCCAAGAAGCCGGACAACAAGTACGGCAGCCGTCCTATCTGACGGTTTGCTGCGCTTGGCGCACTGACGAAAAAGCCCGCGGTCGCTGCGGGCTTTTTTGTGGGTATGGGGTAGGCAGTCAGGACCTCTTCGCGGGCAGCGGGCTCGCCGCCCGCTCCGCTCCTACAGCTAGGCTAGTTGGGGCAGCAACGCAGGGAGTTCGGCGAGGCTGGCCACTTCGGCGTCGGGTTTGCCTTCGGCGGCCCATGGCTTGCCCTGCGGGTTGTACCAGATAGCTTTCATGCCGGCTTTCTGAGCGCCGGCGATGTCATCGCTGGGGTGATCGCCGATGTGCACCGATTCATGGGCAGCCGCGCCACCCAGGCGCATGGCCTCCAGGAAGGGCTGCGGATCCGGCTTGCCGATACCCAGGTCCTCGGCGCACAGCGCAAAGGTGAAGAAGTCGGCCAGGCCCAGCCGACGCACATCGGCGTTGCCGTTGGTGACCACGCCCAGGGTGTAGCGCTGACAGAGAATTTCCAAAGCCGGTTGGGCCTCCGGGAATATCTCCACCTGGTGCCGCGCGTGCAGAAACACCTCGAAAGCCTTATCGGCCAATGACGTTGCCTCACCCTCGGCATAGCCTGCCTCCAGCATCGCGTGCAGCAGTACGCGCCGGCGCAAGGCGCTGATACGATGCGTGAGCGATGGGTCGGCGTCGACAAGGCGTTGGCGGATCTGGAACAGATGCTCGACGGGAACCGGCCCCAGTTTCGGCGCCTGGTCGGCGAGCCACTCGCGCAGGATGGCCTCGGCGCTGACGATCACCGGGGCGGTGTGCCACAGGGTGTCGTCGAGGTCGAAGGTGATCAGCTTGATGCTCATGAGTCGGCGCCTTTGCGTTTGGCCCGTGGATGGGCACTGTCATAGACACTGGCCAGGTGCTGAAAGTCCAGATGCGTGTAGATCTGCGTAGTGGCGATGTCGGCGTGACCGAGCATCTCCTGCACGGCGCGCAGGTCCTGGGACGACTCCAGCAAGTGGCTGGCGAACGAATGACGCAACATGTGCGGATGCAGGTTCTGCCCCAGTTCGCGCTCGCCGGCGGCCTTGACCCGGACCTGGATGGCGCGCGGCCCGAGCCTGCGGCCCTGCTGGCTGACGAACACGGCGTCGTCGATGGGGTTGCTCATCGAGCGCATGGCCAGCCACTGCTCCAGTGCCGCACGGGCCTTGCGCCCCACGGGCAGCACGCGCGTCTTGCTGCCCTTGCCATGCACCTGTACCAGTCCATCGGCGAGATCGAGCTGCCCAATGTCGAGGCTGGTCAGCTCCGACAGCCGCAGGCCCGAAGAATAGAACAGTTCAAGAATGGCCTGGTCGCGGTGGGCCAGGAAGTCATCCTCCACCGCACCTTCGAGCAGCTGCAGGGCACGATCGGTGTCCAGCGTCTTGGGCAGGCGACGTTCGCCCTTGGGTGGGGCCAGGCCGTTGGCCGGATCGTGGCTGCACAGGCCTTCGCGGTTCAGATAGCGGTACAGACCGCGCACCGCCGAAAGCAGGCGTGCCAGGCTGCGCGACGACTGGCCCTGCTGATGCTGGCGAGCGATCAGGCGCCGCAGCTGCTGAATGTCCAATGCCTGCCAGCTCGCCAGGTTTTCCTTTTCGCAGAATTCGACGACCTTGGTCAGGTCGCGACGGTAGGCGTCCAGGGTGTGCACCGACACCTGGCGCTCACTGCGCAGGTGCGTGCAGTAGGCGTCCAGTTGGTCGCGCACCTCAGCGTACCGCGCGCAGGGCGCCGGTGAAGCGTGGCAATACGCGGCTGAGCACTTCGCCAATATGGCTGAGGAACAGCGTGCCTACCGAGCTCTTGTAGTGCGCAGGATCGCGGCTGCCGATGGCCAGCACGCCATGCAGGCCTTGGTGCAACAACGGCACCAGTGCAGTCGAGCCCACCTGCGAGGCCTGGTCGCTGCCGAACAGGAACGCCAGCTCGTGCTCGCGCAATGCGCCACTGAGCGACTTGCCCTCCGACAACAAGCCGCCGATGGCCTGCTGGGCCTCGGCGCTGGTCACGCTACGGCCTACCGGTGCGGGAATGTCGTTGAACAGGATAAGGCTGACGAAGGGCACCTGAAAGTCCTCGCGCAAGCTGTCTTCCACGCAGATCACCAACTCATCCAGGGAGGTGGTGTCGAGCAGGGCCAGGATCAGGCGACGGGTCTTTTCGAACAGGCGATCGTTGTCCCGCGCGACCTCCATCAGGTGCGAAAGGCGCTGGCGCATCTCGCCGTTGCGCTCGCGCAGCAGGGTCATCTGCCGCTCGACCAGCGACACCGTATCGCCACGTTGATGGGGCAGGCGCAGCTGGGTCAGCAGTTCTTCATGCTGCTCGAAGAAGGCCGGGTTGGCAGCGAGAAACTCGGCCACGGCCGAAGCCTCCAGGAGCTCCGCAGGCGCGGGTACTTGAGGCTGATCGGTCATTGGCTGTACTCGCTCATAAACGCACTTGTCCTTCGAAGACCCGCACCGCAGGGCCGGTCATGATCACCGAATGGCCCGGCCCGGCCCATTCGATGGACAGGCGGCCGCCCGGCAGGTCGAGCAGCAGCGGCGAGTCCATCCAGCCCTGGCTGATGGCCGCGACCGCAGCGGCGCAGGCGCCGGTACCGCAGGCCTGGGTCTCGCCGGCGCCACGTTCCCACACCCGCAACTGGGCACGGGTACGGTCCACGACGTGGAGGAAACCCACGTTGACCCGCGCCGGAAAGCGCGGATGGTGCTCGATCTTTGGCCCCAGCGCGTGCACCGGCGCGTTGTTGATATCGTCCACACGCAACACCGCATGGGGGTTGCCCATGGACAGCGCGGCAATCTGCACGCTCTGGCCGTCGACGGACAGCGCGTAGCTGTGCGCCTGGGTGTCGGCCTGGAACGGAATATCGGCCGGTACCAGGCGTGGCGGACCCATGTCGACGCTGATCTGGCCATCGTTGCGGACGTCCAAGGTGATGATGCCGCCCTTGGTTTCCACGCGAATGGTCTTCTTGGCCGTCAGGCGCTTGTCCAGCACGAAGCGGGCGAAGCAGCGTGCGCCGTTGCCACATTGCTCCACTTCGGAGCCGTCGGAATTGAAGATGCGATAGCGGAAGTCGACGTCGGGATTGCTCGGCGCTTCCACCAGCAGCAACTGATCGAAGCCGATGCCGGTGTGGCGATCGCCCCATTGCTTGGCGTGTTTGGGCAGGATGTGGGCATGCTGGCTGACCAGGTCCAGCACCATGAAATCGTTGCCCAGACCATGCATCTTGGTAAAACGCAGTAGCATGGGATTACTCCGGCAACAGGCTTTCGCCGGCGAAAAGCTCAGCCACGGTTTCGCGGCGGCGGACTTCGAACGCCTGGTCGCCATCGACCAGCACTTCGGCACAACGGCCGCGCGTGTTGTAGTTCGAGCTCATAACGAAACCGTACGCACCGGCCGAATGCACTGCCAGCAGGTCGCCTTCGGCCAGCACCAGTTCACGATCCTTGGCCAGGAAGTCGCCGGTTTCGCAGATCGGGCCGACGACGTCGTAGGCTCGCGCCTGACCTTCACGCGGCTTGACCGGGGTGACGTTCATCCACGCCTGGTACAGGGCCGGGCGGATCAGGTCGTTCATGGCCGCATCGACGATGGCGAAATCCTTGTGCTCGGTGTGCTTGAGGTATTCCACCTGGGTCAGCAGGACGCCGGCATTGGCCACGATGAAACGTCCCGGCTCGAACACCAGGGCCAGCTCGCGACCGTCCAGGCGCTCGCGCACAGCCCCGATGTAGTCGGCCACCAGCGGCGGCTGCTCTTCGCTGTAGCGCACGCCCAGGCCACCGCCCAGGTCGATGTGGCGCAGGTAGATGCCGCAATCGCCCAGGCGATCGACCAGGTCGAGCAGACGGTCCAGGGCATCCAGAAACGGTGCCAGGGTGGTCAGCTGCGAGCCGATGTGGCAGTCCACGCCGACGACGTCGATGTTCGGCAATTGCGCCGCACGCACGTAGACGTCTTCGGCTGCGGCGATGTCGATGCCGAACTTGTTCTCTTTCAGGCCGGTGGAAATGTACGGATGGGTGCCGGCGTCGACGTCCGGATTGACGCGCAGCGACACCGGTGCCCGCACGCCCAGTTCGGCGGCGACGCCCTGCAGGCGTTCCAGCTCGTCGCTGGACTCGACGTTGAAGCAATGCACGCCCACTTCGAGGGCGCGGCGCATGTCGGCGCGGGTCTTGCCCACGCCGGAGAACACCACGCGATCGGCGCGCCCGCCCGCGGCCAGCACACGCTCCAGCTCACCGCCCGAGACGATGTCGAAACCGGCGCCCAGACGCGCCAGGACATTGAGCACGGCCAGGTTGGAGTTGGCCTTCACGGCAAAGCAGACCAGCGAGGGAGTGCCCTGCAGGGCATCGGCGTAGGCGTTGTACTGTGCCTCGATGTGGGCGCGCGAGTAGACGTAGGTCGGTGTGCCGAAGCGCTGGGCCACGGCCGACAGGGCTACGCCTTCGGCGAACAGTTCACCGTCGCGGCGTTGAAAAGCGTCCATGGTGTTCCCTTAGTAGTGCTTGTGCGGTTGCGACGACTTGGCTTGGTCTTCGGGCGATTTGCTGTCATCGGGCAGGTACAGCGGGCCTTTTTGACCACAGGCAGACACCAGGCAGGCAACGGCGACGAGCGCGGCCAGGGAAGAGATCAGGCGCTTCATGGCGAAATCCTTTGTATAAGCAGTAATTGCGCCCGAGTATACCCAGCGCCCGGCATGGTGGCTATGCAGGTGGGCTGCCAGCGTTGCCACCGATCCAGACGGGTGCATTATGCTTTGCATAAACCGCTGGCTGCTCGTATCTTGCCGCCCGTAGCGCGAACAGACACTTTCCGAGGTTCCTGCAATGAGTTTGACCGAAGCCCGTTTCCACGACCTGGTCGATGCCACCCAGCAGGCGCTGGAGGAGTTGCTCGAAGACCACGCCGACGACATCGAGATTTCCGCCGGCATGATGACCATCAAGTTCAAAAACGGCAGCCAGCTGATCATCAGCCGCCAGGAGCCGTTGCGCCAGCTGTGGCTGGCCGCACGTTCCGGTGGCTATCACTTCGACTACGACGAAGAGTCGGGCAAGTGGAGCTGCGAGAAATCCGAAGAATTGCTAGGCGAAGTGTTGGCCCGGGCCACCAAGGAACAGGCCGGCGTCGAGCTGGACTTCGAAGAGATCTGATGCCTGTGAGCCAGCCTGCACGCGCGCCCAAGCCGCTCTACAGCAATGTCAGCCCCTCGGTACAGTCACCCTGCGTGAGCTTGTGCCGACTGGACGAAGAGCGGGTCTGTCAGGGTTGTTTCCGCCACGTCGAGGACATCAGGGCCTGGCGCTCGGCAGATGACGACACCCGGCGCCAGATCATCGCTGCTGCCGAGCAGCGCCGGTTGCAGGCGCGGTCGGCGCCTGCGGACGATTGATCAGGTTTCCGCCACTCAGGCCGGTTCGGCCACCGTCAGGATGGTCAGCAACGACTGCGCGTGCTCGGCCGCTTCATGGCCCAGGCTGGTCAGATAGCCGCCGTCAGGCTTGGTGATCAATTCCTTCTCGTGCAGGCGCGTGGCGGCGGCAATGGCTGCCGGCGCTGCGGTGTGGTGGATTTTCAGGCCTTCCATGGTGTTGCCGAGGTTGAACAGGGCAAGAATTTCCAGCTCGGCAACCAGTTCCGGGGTGTAGGACGACATAGGCGCTCCCGACTTTCTTATGGAATGAACGACAGCGCCGAGTGGCGCTGTGCGCTGTACCCTCGACGCTGAGGCGCGGGGGTTTTTCCAGTGTAGTCAGCCTTGGGCGAACGCGCCTGCGCCGCTTCAGACTTTTTCCGGCGGCAGCTCGGGCAGGGCGCGCAGGGCGGCTTCGTACCACGCCGTGTCGAACGGCCGATCCTGTTCCAGAATCGCGTCGATCTCGATCGCCAGCACGTGAGCCATCATGTTCAGGATGTCCTCGCGCTCGTAGCCCACCAGCGTCAGCTTGTTGAACGTGGCCTTGGCAGCCGGCGGGTTGTCGCTTTCGATCTGGTTCTCGATGGCCTGGGTGAGGGTGGCTTCGGCGAACGCTTCGTCTTCGTCTATCAGGGTATCGCTCATGGCGTGTTCTCGATCGGGGGTCAATGTCGGGTTCTGTGGGGCGCCCTTCGCGGGCAGAGACCCGCTCCCACAGTAGGTGTTGAATATCCTGTGGGAGCGGGGGCAGGCGGCGAGCCCTCTGCTCGCGAAGAGGCCGGACCTGCCAGGCGCCTAGCGAGCGCACAGCCACTCCCCTTCCTGTGGGAGCGGGTCTCTGCCCGCGAAGAGGCCAGGCCTGCCAAGCACGTCTAGCGAGCCGTCAGCAACTCCCGGCCACGAGCCACGGCTGCACGCACCTGAGCCGGCGCCGTGCCGCCGATGTGATCGCGGGCGTTGACCGAGCCTTCCAGAGTCAAGACCTCGAACACGTCTGCCTCGATCTGGTCGCTGAATTGGCGCAACTCGTCCAGGCTCATTTCCGCCAGGTCCTTGCCGGTGTTTACGCCATGTTTCACAGCGTGGCCGACGATCTCGTGGCAATCACGGAACGGCAAGCCACGGCGCACCAGGTAATCGGCCAGGTCGGTGGCGGTGGAGAAGCCACGCAATGCCGCTTCGCGCATCATGGCGTGCTTGGGCTTGATCGCCGGGATCATGTCGGCAAAGGCGCGCAGCGAATCGCGCAGCGTGTCGGCGGCGTCGAACAAGGGTTCCTTGTCTTCCTGGTTGTCCTTGTTGTAAGCCAGCGGTTGGCCCTTCATCAGGGTCAGCAGGCCCATCAACGATCCGAACACCCGGCCGCTCTTGCCACGCACGAGTTCTGGCACGTCCGGGTTCTTCTTCTGCGGCATGATCGAGCTGCCGGTGCAGAAACGGTCGGGCAGGTCGATGAACTGGAACTGCGCGCTGGTCCACAGCACCAACTCTTCGGAGAAGCGCGACAGGTGCATCATCGCGATGCTGGCCGCAGCGCAGAATTCGATGGCGAAGTCACGGTCCGAAACGCCGTCCAGCGAGTTGACACCGACGGCTTCGAAGCCTAGCAGCTGGCAGGTCAGCTCACGGTCGATCGGGTAGGTGGTGCCGGCCAGCGCCGCGCTGCCCAGGGGCATCCGATTGGTGCGCTTGCGGCAGTCGACCAGGCGCTCATGGTCGCGGCTGAGCATTTCGAACCAGGCCAGCAGGTGGTGTCCAAAGGTCACCGGCTGGGCCGTCTGCAGGTGCGTGAAGCCCGGCATGATGGTGTCGGCTTCGCGCTCGGCCTGCGCAAGCAGACCTTGCTGCAGGCGGGTGATTTCGCCCAGGATCAGATCGATTTCGTCACGCAGCCACAGGCGAATGTCAGTGGCGACCTGGTCGTTGCGGCTGCGCCCGGTGTGCAGTTTCTTGCCGGTCACGCCGATGCGATCGGTCAGGCGCGCCTCGATGTTCATGTGCACGTCTTCGAGGTCCACGCGCCAGTCGAACTGGCCGGCCTCGATTTCCTGCTCGATGGTGCGCAGGCCATCGACGATGGTGTCGCGTTCCGCGTCGGTCAGCACGCCGACCTTGGCCAGCATGGTGGCGTGGGCGATCGAGCCCATGATGTCATGGCGGTACAGGCGCTGGTCGAAGTCGACCGATGCGGTGAAGCGGGCGACGAAGGCGTCGACGGGTTCACTGAAGCGGCCGCCCCAGGACTGGTTGGTCTTGTCAGTGCTCATGAATTGGCTCGTGCAAGGCGTGAACGGGAAATTGCCGCGATAATAACAAATGCGGCCCGGGTCTGTTGGCGGCATAGTGCAGGTGTCTATTGTCTGCATTCACCCCTTCGCGGGCAGAGGGCTCGCCGCCTGCCCCGCTCCCACAGATCGAGGTGATCCCTTGTGGGAGCGGGTCTCTGCCCGCGAAGAGGCCCGCAACACACCACAGCAGCCAGGGAACCGTACATGTTCAGCAAGCCGTCGAACCCTCCCGAGCCGGACTTTTTCCTGCCCGAGCTCTGCCTGCCCCAGGCCCTGCTGATGCTGATCGTGCTGGCGCAATTGCTGGTGTTCGTACTGGTGCTGGCCGAGCCCATGAACCCGGGCTTCAACTGGGTGCGCCTGGCGCTGACCTCGCTGTTCGTGCAGTGGATCGTCCTGCTCTCGGCCGGCCTGCTCTGTGCGCTGCGACCCTGGCTGGCGCGCCTGCGTCCGGGCGTGGCGGGCGGCCTGTGCTGCGCCCTGGTGGTGGGGCTGACCCTGGCGGGCACGGCGGTGATCGACTACTTCCAGCTGAGAGGGCTCGACACGCCGACCGTGGAGGTCAACCGCTACCTGCGCCATGCCTTGATCGGGCTGATCATGTCGGCACTGATGCTGCGTTACTTCTACCTGCAGAGCCAATGGCGGCGCCAGCAGCAAGCCGAGTTGCAATCGCGCATCCAGGCCCTGCAGGCGCGCATCCGTCCGCACTTCCTGTTCAACAGTCTGAACAGCATCGCCAGCCTGGTGGTCAGCGATCCGGTGAAGGCCGAACAGGCGGTGCTCAATCTCTCCGACCTGTTTCGCGCCAGTCTCGCGCAGCCCAACAGCCTGGTGATGTGGCGTGATGAAGTCGAATTGGCCAAACGTTATTTATCGATTGAGCAATATCGCCTCGGCGAGCGTCTACAGTTGCACTGGAGGATCGAAACAATCCCGGATGATCTGCCGATCCCCCAGCTAACCTTGCAACCATTGTTGGAAAATGCGCTGGTGCATGGCATCGCCCCGTTGATTTCGGGCGGAGTGGTCAGCGTGGAGGCCGACTATAAAGGGGGAGAGTTCATATTGACCGTCAGCAATCCCTACCAAGAAGCCGCCGCAGCCCATGCGTCAGGCGGAACCCAGCAGGCACTGGCAAACATTGGCGCTCGACTTGCGGCACTTTTCGGTCCGCGTGCAAGTCTTAGCGTGAATCGCCGTGACGGTCGTCACTTCACTTGTCTACGTTATCCATGTGCGAGACTCACGCAGGAATCCAGCGCTATATGAATGTCCTGATCGTTGATGACGAACCCCTTGCCCGCGAGCGATTGAGCCGATTGGTTGGCGAGCTCGAGGGCTATCACGTGCTCGAACCCGGTGCCAGCAATGGCGAAGAAGCGTTGAGCATGATCGAGGCGCAAAAGCCGGATGTGGTCCTGCTCGACATTCGCATGCCTGGCCTGGATGGCCTGCAAGTCGCCGCCAAACTGTGCGAGCGCGACGCGCCCCCAGCGGTGGTGTTCTGCACCGCCCACGATGAGTTTGCCCTGGATGCATTCCAGGTCAGTGCCGTGGGTTATCTGGTCAAGCCGGTGCGCTCCGAACATCTGCTCGAGGCACTGAAGAAAGCCGAAAAGCCCAACCGCGTGCAACTGGCTGCCCTGACACGTCCGGCGGCCGAAGCCGGCACCGGGCCGCGCAGTCACATCAGTGCACGCACCCGCAAGGGCATCGAGCTGATTCCGTTGGATCAGGTGATCTACTTCATCGCCGACCATAAATACGTGACCCTGCGTCATGAAGGCGGCG
This sequence comes from Pseudomonas rhizosphaerae, assembly GCF_000761155.1. NCBI lineage: Bacteria > Pseudomonadati > Pseudomonadota > Gammaproteobacteria > Pseudomonadales > Pseudomonadaceae > Pseudomonas > Pseudomonas rhizosphaerae. The sequence goes on from NZ_CP009533.1 coordinate 3,781,105, forward strand.
AAGTCCTGCTCGACGAGCCGCTCAAGGCGCTGGAAGACGAGTTCGGCGATCGGTTCGTGCGTATCCACCGCAATGCCCTGGTGGCCCGCGAGCGTATCGAGCGCCTGCAGCGCACCCCGCTGGGCCACTTTCAGCTCTATCTGAAAGGCCTGAACGGCGACGCGCTGATCGTCAGCCGCCGCCATGTCGCGGGCGTGCGCAAGATGATGCAGCACCTCTAGCGATCGAGCGACCGCGCCCGGTCTGCCCGATCGGGCGCGGTCCGGCGCACAGCTGGTATCATCGTCCGCTAATTTTCAAACGGATCGATCCATGCCCATTCGCGAAGTCCGCATCGCCACCCGTAAGAGCGCGCTTGCCCTGTGGCAGGCCGAATACGTAAAGGCCCGTCTGGAACAGGCCCATCCGGACCTGCAGGTAAGCCTGGTCCCGATGGTCAGTCGTGGCGACAAGCTGCTCGACTCGCCCTTGTCGAAGATCGGCGGCAAGGGGTTGTTCGTCAAGGAGCTGGAAACCGCCTTGCTCGAAGGCACGGCCGACATCGCCGTACACTCGATGAAAGACGTGCCGATGGATTTTCCCGAAGGGCTGGGTCTGTACTGCATCTGTGAGCGAGAAGATCCCCGCGATGCGTTCGTCTCCAATGCCTGGGACAGCCTGGAAGCATTGCCGGCGGGGAGCATCGTCGGCACCTCGAGCCTGCGTCGCCAGACCCAACTGCTGGCGCGGCGCCCGGATCTGCAGATTCGCTTCCTGCGCGGCAACGTCAACACGCGCCTGGCCAAGCTCGATGCCGGTGAATACGACGCGATCATTCTTGCCGCGGCAGGCCTAATCCGTCTGGGCTTCGAAGACCGCATCACCACCAGCATCAGCGTCGAGGACAGCCTGCCTGCAGGCGGGCAGGGCGCGGTCGGTATCGAATGCCGGACGGGTGACAGCGAGATCCATGCCCTGCTTGGGTCATTGCATCATCGCGATACCGAGTTCCGCGTCAGCGCCGAGCGGGCCCTGAACAAGCACCTCAACGGTGGCTGCCAAGTGCCGATCGCCTGCTATGCGGTGCTCGAAGGCGAACAGATCTGGCTGCGCGGCTTGGTGGGCGACCCCGCTGGGCAGCGTTTGCTGCACGCCCAGGCGCGGGCACCGCTGGCCGATGCGCAGCAGCTGGGTGTGCAGGTTGCCGAGGCGTTGCTGGAGCAGGGCGCCGACGACATCCTGCGTGCCGTGTACGGCGAGGCCGGTCATCCTTGAGCCCTTGGCGCGTGTTGCTGACACGGCCCATCGACGAATGTGCGCTGCAAACTCGAGCGCTGTGCGAGGACGGAGTGTTCGCCGCAAGCTTGCCGCTGCTGGCAATCGAGCCGCTGCCGGTGAGCGAGGATCAGCGCCGGGTTCTGGCCGATCTGGATCAATACGCGGCTGTGATCGTCGTCAGCAAACCGGCCGCGCGCCTGACGCTTGAGCGCGCCCCTGCCATCCTTGGCCAGACCCACTGGTTCAGCGTTGGCGCTGCTACGGCAGCCATTCTCGAAGAGCGTGGGCTGCACGTGACGTATCCTGAAACAGGAGACGATAGCGAAGCCCTGCTGAATCTGGCCCAATTGCGCACCGCGTTGGCCGGCCCCCGCCCGCGGGTGCTGATCATCCGCGGGGAGGGTGGACGCGAGGCACTGGCCGAACACTTGCGCGACCAAGGCGTGGCGGTGGAGTATCTGCAGCTGTACCGGCGCCGCATTCCAACCTACCCGCCGGGGACCCTGGCGGCCCGTATCGCGTCGGAACGCTTGAACGCCGTGGTGGTCAGCAGTGGGCAGGGTTTTCAACACTTGCATCAGTTGGCAGGCGAGCAATGGCCGGCGATCCGCGCCCTGCCGCTGTTCGTGCCCAGCCCGCGAGTGGCTGCGCTGGCGCGTGACGCTGGCGCTTTGAATGTTGTGGATTGCCGAGGTGCCAGCACTTCGGCGTTGCTGGCGGCGCTGCGTAGGCAGGCCGCACCCAGATCGTAAGGCGCGACCGTCAGCCGGTGAGCGCGCCCCTATGCAAAGGATGGACACGTGAGCGAAACAGCCTTGCCCAAAGACGAACCGCAGAGCGCCCCCAAGGCGCCTTTCGAACAGCCAGCCGCCGCGCCGCTACGGCCCTCGGCCAACGGCAATGGCTTGGCGATCATCGCGCTGCTGCTCGCCGCTGCGGGCCTGGCGGCCGCCGGCTGGGGCGTGTGGCAGGTGCGCACGCTCACTGCCGGTCATCAGCAGCAGTCGCGGGTGATCGAAGGGCTCGCCACGCAGACCCTCACCCTGGAACACAACGAACGGCAACTCAGTGCCGACCTCGCGCAATTGCCCGATGCCACCGAACTGGAAGACCGCCACCGCCTGGTCGCGCAGTTGCAGGGCGACCAGCAGCGCTTGAGTCAGCGCCTTGAAACCGTGCTGGGTGCCAGCCGCAAGGACTGGCGCCTGGCCGAAGCCGAGCACTTGTTGCGTCTGGCCAGCCTGCGTCTGTCTGCCTTGCAGGACGTCACCAGTGCCAAGGCCCTGGTGCAGGGCGCCGACGAAATCCTTCGCGAGCAGGACGACCCGCAAGCCTTTGCGGCGCGCGAACAACTGACCCGCAGCCTGGCGTCCCTGCAGGGCACTACCCAGCCCGATCGCACCGGGCTGTTCCTGCAACTGAGCGCACTGCGTGAACAGGCGACGCAAGTTACGGCCTTGGCACCGGAATTCCAGGCTGCCGCCGAGGCTGCGCAAGGGACTTCGCCAGAGGGCGAGACTCGCTGGCGGCAATGGTGGAACAAGATTTCCGGTTTCTTCCGGGTCGACTTCAACCCCGATGACAGCATTCGTCCGCTGCTCGCCGGGCAAAGCCTGAACCAGGTTCGCCTGGCCTTGAGCCTGGCACTGGAGCAGGCGCAGTGGGCTGCGCTCAATGGTCAAGGCAAGGTCTATACCCAGGCGCTGGACGACGCGCGCAGCATCCTGGTGGCAGGGTTCAATCGCGAGAACGGCCCTACCCAGGCCATGATCGAACAGTTGACCGCGCTCAAGAGCCAGCCGGTCTCGGTGACCACGCCTGATCTGGATGCCAGCCTCAATGCCATCCAAGCCTACCTGCAGCATCGCCACACCCCGGTCGAAGGCTTGCAGAAGTCGACCCAAGCCACGCCGGACGCTGCGGAGAGCCAGCCATGAAACGGTTCTACGTGATCCTGTTTCTGGTGATTGCCGCCATGGTTGGCCTCGGCTTGGCCGTGGCCAAGCACCCTGGTTATGTATTGATCGACTACCCCCATGTAATGCGCTATGAGTCGGGTCTGTGGACCACGTTGCTGGCATTGCTAGCCCTGGTGTTGCTGGCGTTCATCGTCTATCTGCTGGTCAGCGTGGTGGTCACTTCCGGTCGCGTGGTCAACCCGTGGTCGGGGCGCAATCGCAGTCGCCGCGTGCAGACGTCCATCGAAAAAGGTCAGCTGGACCTCGCCGAAGGGCGCTGGGCCAGTGCCCAGAAACATTTGCAGTACGCCGCCGAACATGAGCGCCAGCCGTTGCTTTACTACCTGGGCGCGGCCCGTGCGGCCAACGAGCTGGGTCGCTACGAAGACAGCGACAATCTGCTCGAGCAGGCCCTGGCACGTCAGCCCCAGGCCGAACTGGCAATTGCCCTGAGCCATGCTCAGTTGCAGAGCGACCGTGGCGACAGCGACGGTTCCCTCCAGACCTTGCAAGCCATGCACGAGCGTCATCCGCGCAACGTGCAGGTGCTGCGTCAGCTGCAACGGGTTCACCAGCAACGCGGCGACTGGCCGGCCGTCGTCAAGCTGCTGCCGCAATTGCGCAAGGACAAGGCGTTACCTGCTTCCGAACTTGCCGAGCTTGAGCGACGTGCCTGGGGTGAGAACCTGAGCGTGGCTGCCCATGTACCTGGGCAAGAGCCGGGGCAGGGCGAGGCGGGCCTGGCTGCATTGGAACGCGCTTGGCAGGCACTCAGTTCGGCGCAGCGCCAGGAGCCGGCACTGGTGCTCGCCTATGCCGAGCAACTGCGCCAGGTGGGTGCCCAGACCCAGGCCGAAGAGGTTCTGCGCACTGCGCAGAAGCGCCAATACGACACGCATCTGGCGCGACTCTACGGCCTGGTGATCGGCACCGATCCTGCGCGTCAGTTGCAGACTGCCGAAGGCTGGCTCAAGCAGAACACCCACGATGCCGGGCTGTTGCTGACCCTCGGCCGCCTGTGCCTGCAGAACCGCCTATGGGGCAAGGCCCGCGACTACCTGGAAAGCAGCCTGCGCCTGCAGCGCAGCCCGGAAACTTGCGCCGAACTGGCACGCTTGCTGGCCCAGTTGGGTGATACCGAGCGCAGCAATCTGCTGTTCCAGGAGGGGCTGGGAATGCTCGACGAGCGTTTGTTGTCTGCGCCACTACCCACATCGGTGCGTACGCTCTGAAACGCTTTCACACATAATCGCTTGCCGCGCCATCCCTCCGCTGCCCACTCACAGGCGGCACAGAGGGAGGCGCCGGTAAATCGGGCACATGCCTCGATATTGCTGCGATTAAACACTTGTATGAACATTATCCGATGCGTACCTTGATGCCATTGGCGCACGGGCATAATCTCCCCCTGCATGTACATCGACATTCGCCGTCACAGACCGCGAATCGGTCCGAGCCCTGTTTCCTGTGGTACAGGATCGCGAAGCCGGGCATGACCCACAAGGGAAGCACTCATCATGTTGGAAAGCTGCAAGAATGCCCAGGAACGCTGGGGCGGAGTTCACCTGCTGATCGATCGCTGGTTGCAGGAACGCAATGAGCTGATCAAGGCATTCGATGCACTGGGCGACACGCCCCAGGCACTGGTCGAGGATCGCAAGAGGCTGCAAGATTTTTGCGGCTTGCTGGTCGACTATACGTCGGCGGGCCACTTCGAGATCTATGAGCAATTGACCGACGAGGCCAAGGCGTTCAACGACAAGCGTGGACTGGAGCTGGCCGAGACGATCTGGCCGCGCATCGACGAAATCACGCAAAAAGCGCTCGACTTCAACGACTACTGCGACAAGGGCGACTGCTCCGATGCTGCGGTCATCCTCGACAAGCTCAAGGAGCTGGGCCGGTTGCTGCACGAGCGCTTCGAGCTCGAAGACTGCCTGATCGAAGTCCTGCACAACGCTCATAAGGAAGAGTCCGTCGCCCAGGCGTGACTCGATGCAAAAGCGGCCCTACGGGGCCGTTGCCAGTAACTGGATGTCGAACGTCAACGGTGTATAGGGCGCAATCAAGTCGCCCGCGCCGTCGGCACCGTAGGCGTGGGCAGAGGCGATCACCACACGCCATTTCGCACCGGTTGGCATCTGTTGCAAGGCTGTGCGCCAACCTTCGATGACGCTGTTCAAGCGAAACCATTGTGGTTGGTTGCTTTGATCGAACACGCTGCCGTCGGGCAATCTCCCTATGTACTGAACCTGCACGCGTCCATCGGCCGTGACGGGGGCGCCTGCCCCAGGCTCCAGCACGCTGACCAGCACCCCGTCCGAGATCTCCCGTACCCCTGACTTGGCCCTTTCGCCCGCCATGAAGCGACGCTCGGCGGCCAACGCCTTTTCAATGTCCGGCGCATTGTCGGCCGGGTCAGTCTGTACCTGATGCTGAGCCTGGTACTGGGCCAGCAATTGGCCTATGCGCTCATTGCTCAGCGCCAGTGGCTCTTGCCGATACGCCTGCTGCAAGCCCTTGAGCAGGGCGTCGAGCTGAAGGTCCGGCGCGTCCACGCGCAAGCGCTCGCCCAGGCTGGCGCCGACGCTGTAGGCCAGGTCATGGGCGCCATCGGGTATACCTTGCGCAGCCTGCGCTTGCGACCAGACCCAGGACAGCGGCAGCAGGGACAACGACACCAGCAGGCGAGGCAACATCACATTCTCCAGGACAAGGCATATCGAGCATCGAGCAATTATGCCACCGACCGCGCAACAGGGCCCGGCAAGCGGGGTCAACATGTTCTGGCGGCTCTACCGGCACAGGTCTAGTATGAGCCTCTACCCATCGGCCCGGAGGTAACCCATGTCGGCTAACAAGAAGCCCGTAAACACCCCGTTGCATTTGCTTCAACAGCTTTCTGGCAGTTTGCTCGAACACCTTGAAAGCGCGTGTTCCCAAGCCTTGGCCGATGCGGAAAAACTGCTCGCCAAGCTCGAGAAGCAGCGCGGCAAGGCTCAGGAAAAACTGCACAAGTCGCGCACCAAAGTGCAAGACGCTGCCGCAGCCGGCAAGAAAAAGAAACAGGCCAAGGCACATGACTCGGTGGCCGAACTGGAGCAAGTGCTCGACGACCTCAAGGACCGTCAAGCCGAAACCCGCGCCTACATTGTCGAGCTCAAACGCGATGCCCAGGACAGCCTGAAGCTGGCGGCTGGTGTGGGCCGTGTTCAGGAGGCGGCCGGCAAGGCCATCGAAGCGCGCTCGGCCAAGCCCAAGGCAACCACCGCCACTGGGTCCAAGTCGACCAGCGCTGCGACACGTACGCCGGCCAAGACCGCCACGCCGGGTTCGGCCGCGCGTGCCGCAGCCAAGCCGGCAGCGAGCAAGCCCGCAGCCTCGCGCAGCACCACACGCAAGGCCCTCGCGGCGCCGGGTGCCGCGGTCAAGCCTGAAACCCAGGCACCTGCCAAACCCAGCGCCCGCCCTGCCAGAAAACCTGCCGCCGCCAAGTCGCTTGCCGCAGCCGTGCATTCGAGCGCAACAGAGTCCGGCGCTCCAGCTGCTGTCGGTCAGGATGACAAAGGCGGCGCGTCGTCCAGCGAAGCCTGAGTCTCCCCGGCGGCCACGCTCAGCGCTTGCAAAGCGGGGCTGACGTGCGCTGCCGGCGTCGGTAGCAATGCAGACAGCCAAGCCTTACTCGATCGATCTGTATCGAGCGGCCAGCACGCGGCCTGGTCGTGCAAACGCTGCAGCAACTGGCGCTCGGCGCTCAACTCCAAGGCCTTGATCGATTCGCGCAGCAGCGTCAGTTCGGCGTCGCGCAAGGCCTGGTCGCGCCACTGCTGGCGAAGCGTGCGCAATGGTTGCACGACCTCTTCGTGCCACGGCGTGGCGATTGCTTGCAGCAGCGCCACGCGCTCGCCCGAGCAGGCCACACCCCGGGTATCCAGCCAGGCGCCGCACAGCAGCAGGCACACATTGGCGCCCTCTGCCTGCAACTGCAGGCAGGCGGCCTCGATACCCGGTCGGGCATAGAGGTTCAAGGCAAACTTCCACAACTCATCACGCATCGTGCTACTCGCGCCAGTGGGCGAGGAAGCTGGTAGACTTCGCCGCCATTATGATCCGACTTCAGAACCTCACTTTACAGCGTGGCCCGCAGCGTCTGCTAGAAGACGCCGAGCTGACCCTGCACGCCGGTCACAAAGCCGGCCTCATCGGTGCCAACGGCGCCGGTAAATCCAGCCTGTTCGCCTTGCTGCGCGGCGAACTTGCACCCGACTCCGGTGATTGCTACCTGCCTGCCGATTGGCGCATTGCCCATATGCGCCAGGAAGTCGATACCCTCGAACGTATCGCGGTCGATTATGTGCTCGATGGCGATGTGCGCCTGCGCGAAGTGCAACATGCGCTGGCGGACGCCGAAGCCCGGCAGGACGGTGCGGCCCAGGCTCGGCTGCATGCCGAGCTCGACAGCGCCGATGGCTATACCGCCGACGCCCGCGCTCGCAAGCTGCTGGCCGGGCTGGGCTTCAGCAACGAGCAGATGGATCGTCAGGTCGGTGATTTTTCCGGCGGCTGGCGGATGCGCCTGAGCCTGGCGCAGGCCCTGATGTGCCCCTCCGACCTGCTGCTGCTCGACGAGCCGACCAACCACCTCGACCTCGATGCCATCCTCTGGCTCGAGGACTGGCTCAAGGGCTATCCCGGCACCCTGCTGCTGATCTCCCACGACCGCGACTTCCTCGACGAAGTCGTCGATCACGTGGCGCACGTCGAGCAGCAGAAGCTGACGCTTTACCGCGGTGGCTACAGTGCTTTCGAGCGCGCCCGCGCCGAACGTCTGGCGCAGCAGCAGCAGGCGTACGACAAGCAGCAGGCGCAGCGTGCGCACATGGAGAAGTACATTGCGCGCTTCAAGGCCCAGGCCACCAAGGCGCGCCAGGCCCAGAGCCGGATCAAGGCCCTGGAGCGCATGGAAGAACTGTCGGCGGCCCATGTCGACTCGCCCTTCGATTTCGTCTTCCGCGAGTCGGTGAAGATTTCCAGCCCGCTGCTCGACCTTTCCGAAGGCCGACTGGGCTACGGCGACAAGGTCGTGCTGGAGAAGGTCAAGCTGCAACTGGCACCCGGTGCACGCATCGGTCTGCTGGGCCCCAACGGCGCTGGCAAGTCGACCCTGATCAAGAACCTGGCCGGCGAGCTGACACCCATTGGCGGCCGTCTGGTGCGTGGCGAGAATCTGGTCGTGGGCTATTTCGCCCAGCACCAACTGGATTCCCTGGACAGCAAGGCCAGCCCGTTGCTGCATCTGCAGCGGCTGGCCCCCAGCGAGCGGGAGCAGACACTGCGCGACTTCCTCGGCGGCTTCGATTTTCGTGGCGCGCGCATCGACGAGCCGGTGCTGAATTTTTCGGGCGGAGAAAAGGCCCGTCTGGCGCTGGCCCTGATTGCCTGGGAACGGCCCAACCTGCTGCTGCTCGACGAACCGACCAACCACCTGGACCTGGAGATGCGCCTGGCTTTGACCATGGCCCTGCAGGAGTTCAGTGGCGCGGTGCTGGTGGTGTCCCACGACCGGCATCTGCTCAAGAGCACCACGGACGATTTCCTGCTGGTAGCCGAGGGCAAGGTCGAGCCGTTCGACGGCGACCTGGACGACTACGCGCGTTGGCTACTGGATTATCGTCAACGCCATGCCCCGGTCAGCAACACCCCGGTCAACCTGGACAAGACCGACAAGAAAGCCCAGCGCCAGGCCGCCGCGGCGCTGCGCCAGCAGTTGGCACCGCACAAGCGCCAGGCCGACAAGCTGGAAAGCGAACTGGGTGAGGTGCAGACAAAGCTCGCCACGATTGAGGCCGGCTTGTCCGACAGCGCCGTCTACGAGGCTGCGCGCAAGGATGAACTGCGCGACCTGCTTGCCCAGCAGGCCAAGCTCAAGGTTCGCGAGGGTGAGCTTGAGGAGCAGTGGATGGAAGCCTTGGAGCTGCTCGAAGACATGCAGGCGCAACTCGAGGCATTGGGCTGATACTGGGCCTTGATGCCTAGCTGCCTGCACGGGCCCATAGCCAAATTCGCTGCGCCGTTTTACCTTAGGCTGTCCCTATTCGAGCGTCGAGGTCCGTATGCTGCTGGAAACCTGGTTGGCCTTTTTGGTGGCGTGCTGGATCATCAGCCTTTCGCCGGGGGCTGGGGCTATCGCGTCCATGTCCAGTGGCTTGCAGCACGGGTTCCTGCGCGGCTACTGGAATGCGATCGGCCTGCAGTTGGGGCTGCTCCTGCAGATTGCGATCATTGCGGCTGGCGTCGGTGCCGTGCTCGCGGCGTCGGCCACGGCGTTCCAGGCGATCAAGTGGTTTGGCGTGCTCTATCTGCTCTATCTTGCGTTCAAGCAATGGCGTGCCCTGCCTGCCGACATCAGCGAGGAAGCGGGGCAGAAGCCGGCCGGCAAGGCGTCGAGCCTGGTGCTGCGAGGTTTTCTGGTGAACGTCGGCAACCCCAAGGCGCTGGTGTTCATGCTCGCCGTGTTGCCGCAGTTCATCAATCCGCACGCGCCACTGCTGGTTCAATACCTGACCATTGCCGCGACCATGGTGACCGTGGACCTGATCGTCATGGCCGGCTACACGGGACTGGCGGCCAAGGTCTTGCGCCTGTTGCGCACGCCACGTCAGCAACGGCGCATGAACCGTACCTTCGCAGGATTGTTCGTGGCCGCCGCGACGTTGCTCGCGACCCTGCGTCGAGTGCCGGCCTGAAGCCGGCCGTCAGGCCTGGGTGAGCTCGATCACCCGGTCCACCAGCTTGTTGATGCCGGCAGCGGCCTCACTGATGGTCTTGGCGCTCATGTAGGCAGGTGTGCTGACCAGCTTGCGGGCGGTGTCCTCGACGATCTCGGTCACTTCGCATTCCTGGTGAGTGCCGCCCATCTTCTCGATGGCTTGGGCGGTGTCGGCATCGGTGCCGATGGTGCAGGTCACGCCGGGTCCGTAGATCTTCGCGGCCAATGCCGGCGAGATGCAGATCAGGCCAACCGGCTTGCGCGCTTCGGCGAACGCCTCGGCCAGTGCCTGCACCTGCAGGTTGACCGAGCAGGCAGCGCCGTCGCTGGCGAAGGAAGACAGATTTTTCGCCGCGCCGAAGCCGCCGGGGACGATCAAGGCATCGAAGTCGTCGGCGTTGGCCAGGGCGATGTCCTTGACCTGGCCACGGGCGATTCGCGCCGATTCCACCAGCACATTGCGCGACTCGGGCATTTCCTCGCCATTGAGGTGGTTGATGACGTGCTTCTGGGCAACGTCGGGGGCGAAGCACTGCACTTCACAGCCGCGTTGGTCCAGGCGCAGCAGGGTGATCACGCTTTCCTGAATTTCGCTGCCGTCATAGACGCCACAGCCGGAAAGGATCACCGCGATTTTCTTGGTCATGTCGAACTCCGATTCTGTCCGCTGTTTCAGTAGCATGGATCCCGATCGGCGTCGCGTGTTCAGTTCGAGTCGGCGATCAGGGCTGTTCGTCGCTGGGCGTAGGCGTGGCTGCTGGAGGTTGCAGGCGAGCCTGGCGGGCGATGCGTGCGGCCTTGATGCGGCGACGTATCCAGAACAGGACGCCGACCAGCACCAGCGCACCCAGCACCCACAGCTCGTACTTCTTTACGTTGCCCAGCATGTGTTCCAGGAACGAGCCGAAATGGTAGGCCGCAAGCCCCAGCGCAGTGGCCCACACCGCCGCGCCAATGCCATTGAGCAAGAGGTAGCGCCGCGGCGGATAGCCCGACAGGCCGATGGCGACCGGCATGACCGTACGCAGGCCATAGACGAAGCGAAAGCTCAGGACCCAGATGTCCGGATGCCGACGAATGTGCTCCAGCGCACGGTCGCCAAGCAGCTGCCAGCGAGGTTTGCGCGCCAACAACTTGCGTCCGTGCTTGCGGCCCATGAAATACCACAGCTGGTCGCCTGCGTAGCTGCCGAAGAAGGCCACCACCACAACCATGTTGATATCCATGTAGCCACGGAACGCCAGAAACCCGGCCAGGACCAGAATGGTCTCGCCTTCGAAGAACGTGCCGAGGAACAGGGCGAAATAGCCAAAATCGTTCAGGAATTGTTGGAGCATTTTATCGATGCTGGCGAAGTGAATGCGCAGCCTAACCCGTCATGGACAGACATGAAAGTGTCCAAATGTGTCTTGTCGTGAACAATGCTTGTCAACCAGAGATCGTAGACACCATGTGGATGCGGCCGGCCTGTCATGCAAACGTCATAATCGATGCTTATAACTGTCGCGCCCCCCTTCCAAGCGTGCAGGCGCCAATGGCATCCTGACGCATTACGCGATCCGTGCCGCTCAATTGCAGAGGGCAGTTACGCCCCCGGGAACGCCAGATGAACAACGAAGCCCAGACTCAAGTCGCTCTCACCCAAGATCAGCCGGTGGTCGAAACCCCGGTAGAAGCGCCGTTGGTCATAGAAGCCATCGTCGAACCCGCGCACCCGAGCGAGGCCCTCGCGCCGGCGCCGCACATCGTCGTGCCGGGGCTGGACGACAGCAGCCTGTACATTCATCGCGAGCTGTCGCAATTGCAGTTCAACATCCGCGTGCTGGAACAGGCTCTGGATGAATCTTATCCGCTGCTCGAGCGGCTCAAGTTCTTGCTGATTTTTTCCAGCAACCTCGACGAGTTCTTCGAGATCCGCGTGGCGGGGCTGAAGAAGCAGATTACCTTCGCCCGCGAGCAGGCTGGCGCCGATGGCCTGCAGCCGCATCAGGCACTGGCCCGAATCAGCGAGTTGGTGCATGGCCATGTCGATCGCCAGTACGCGATCCTCAATGACATCCTGCTGCCGGAGCTGGAGAAGCACCAGGTTCGCTTCATTCGCCGGCGGCACTGGACGACCAAGCTCAAGACCTGGGTGCGCCGCTATTTCCGCGACGAGATCGCACCGATCATCACCCCCATCGGCCTCGATCCCACGCACCCGTTCCCGCTGCTGGTGAACAAGAGCCTGAACTTCATCGTCGAGCTCGAGGGCATCGACGCCTTCGGCCGTGATTCGGGGTTGGCGATCATACCGGCGCCGCGCTTGTTGCCCCGCGTGATCAAGGTGCCCGAGGATGTCGGTGGGCCGGGTGACAATTTCGTCTTCCTGTCCTCGATGATCCATGCCCACGCCGATGACCTGTTCCAGGGCATGAAGGTCAAGGGCTGCTATCAGTTCCGCCTGACCCGCAACGCCGACCTGTCGGTCGACACCGAAGACGTGGAAGACCTGGCGCGCGCCCTGCGCGGCGAGCTGTTTTCGCGGCGCTACGGTGATGCGGTGCGCCTGGAAGTGGCCGACACCTGCCCCAAGCACCTGTCCGACTACCTGCTCAAGCAGTTCAACCTGTCCGAGACCGAGCTGTATCAGGTCAATGGCCCGGTCAACCTGACCCGCCTGTTCAGTATCACCGGCCTGGACAGCCATCCGGAGCTGCAGTACCTGCCGTTCACGCCACAGATTCCGAAATTGCTGCAAAACAGCGAGAACATCTTCAGCGTGGTCAGCAAGCAGGACATCCTTCTGCTGCACCCGTTCGAGTCGTTCACGCCGGTGGTCGACCTGCTGCGCCAGGCCGCCAAGGACCCTCATGTGCTGGCCGTGCGGCAGACGCTGTACCGCAGCGGTGCCAACTCCGAGATCGTCGATGCGCTGGTGGACGCCGCCCGCAACGGCAAGGAAGTCACCGCGGTCATCGAGCTGCGGGCGCGCTTCGACGAGGAATCCAACCTGCAACTGGCCAGCCGCCTGCAGGCAGCCGGCGCAGTGGTGATCTATGGCGTGGTGGGGTTCAAGACCCACGCCAAGATGATGCTCATTCTGCGTCGCGAAGCGGGCGAGATCGTGCGCTACGCGCACTTGGGCACCGGTAACTATCACGCCGGCAACGCCAAGCTGTATACCGACTACAGCCTGCTGACCTCGGACGATGCGCTGTGCGAAGACGTCGGCAAGCTGTTCAGCCAGTTGATCGGCATGGGCAAGACGCTGCGCATGAAAAAGTTGCTGCACGCACCCTTCACGCTGAAGAAGGGCATGCTCGACATGATCGCGCGCGAGACCCAGTACGCGGTCGACGGCAAGCCGGCGCACATCATCGCCAAGTTCAACTCGCTGACCGATCCGAAGATCATTCGCGCGCTGTACAAGGCGAGCCAGTCGGGCGTGCGCATCGATCTGGTAGTGCGCGGCATGTGCTGCCTGCGGCCGGGCATTCCCGGAGTGTCGCACAATATCCATGTGCGCTCGATCATCGGACGGTTCCTGGAGCACACGCGGGTGTTCTACTTCCTCAACGGTGGCGAGGAGCAGATGTTCCTGTCCAGTGCCGACTGGATGGAGCGCAACCTCGACAAGCGCGTCGAGACCTGTTTCCCGGTCGAAGGCAAGAAGTTGATCATGCGGGTCAAGAAGGAGCTGGAAAGCTACCTGACCGACAACACCCACTCCTGGATCCTGCAGGCCGACGGGCGCTACGTGCGCAACACCCCGACCGGCAACCAGAACGCCCGCAGCGCGCAGGACACCCTGCTGGAGCGGCTGAGCAACCCGATCTTGCCGGTGCGCTAGCGGCCAGCAAGATCGGCAGTGCCCCCTTCGCGGGCAGAGACCCGCTCCCACAGGGATCGCATTCCAATGTGGGAGCGGGTCTCTGCCCGCGAAAGGGCCTGTGCGGTCTTCAGCGAACGGTCAGGGTGAAGCCCACCCGAGTCAGCCATTCGGCTTCCTGGGCGAAGTCGGCCTGGGTCAACTGGTTGTTTTCCAGCCAGCCATCGGGGAACACTACATCCAGGCTCTTGGCCTTGGCATGCAGGGACACCGCCGGCATCTCCTGGGTGCCACGGATGTGGTGGAACAGGATGGCGAAGCGCAGCAGCACGCACAGGCGGATCAACTGCATCCCGTCGTCGCCGAACTCGGCGAACTTGTCCTTGGGGATATTGCGTCGGTGGCCGCGCACCAGCAGGGCCAGCATCTGCTGGTCTTCACGCGAAAACCCGGCCAGGTCCGAATGCTCGATCAGGTAAGCGCCGTGCTTGTGGTAATGGTAGTGGGCGATGTCCAGGCCGATCTCATGGACCTTGGCCGCCCAGCCCAATAGTTCGCGCCAGACACCGTCTTCCAGCTCCCAGTCCGCCGCCACCTGATCGAAGGCATGCAAAGCCTTGCGCTCCACGCGCTCGGCCTGCTCGACATCGACGTGATAGCGGGTCATCAGCGAACTCAAGGTGCGCTCGCGCACGTCCTCGTGGTGATGACGACCGAGCAGGTCGTACAGCACGCCCTCGCGCAGGGCGCCATCGCAATGGTCCATGCGTTGCAGGGCGAGCGCATCGAAGATCGCCTCGAGAATCGCCAACCCGGCCGGGAAAATGGTTCGGCGGTCGGGCTTGATGCCCTCGAAGTCGATCTTGTCTACGTCGCCCAGCTTGAACAGCTTGCGCTTGAGCCAGGCCAGGCCGTCGGCGTTGACCTCGCCGCTGCCCTGACCGCCGGCCTTCAGTGCCAGGCCGATGGCGCGGATGGTGCCGGACGAGCCGATGGCCTCGTCCCAACTGAGCCGATGCAGAGCGTTTTCGATGCTCATGATCTCCAGACGCGCCGCCGTGTAGGCCTGGGCATAGCGGGCGGGGGTGATCTTGCCGTCGCGGAAGTAGCGCTGGGTGTAGCTCACGCAACCCATCTGCAGGCTTTCGCGCAACAAGGGCTCGAAACGCTGGCCGATGATGAATTCGGTACTGCCGCCGCCGATGTCGGCGACCAGGCGCTTGCCCGGCGTGTCGGCCAGGGTATGGGAAACGCCCAGATAGATAAGGCGGGCTTCTTCGCGGCCGGAGATGACCTCCACCGGATGGCCGAGGATCTGCTCGGCGCGGACGATGAATTCGTTGCGGTTGCGCGCTTCGCGCAGGGCATTGGTGCCAACGATGCGCACGGCGCCCAGGGGCAGGCCGTTGATCAGTTGGGCAAAGCGCTTGAGGCAGTCCAGGCCGCGCTGCATCGACTCTTCGCTGAGCTGGCGCTCTTCGTCGATGCCGGCGGCGAGCTGGACCTTTTCCCCCAGGCGCTCGAGGATGCGGATTTCATTGACGTGGGCCTTGGCCACCACCATATGAAAGCTGTTCGAGCCCAGGTCGATGGCGGCGATCAGGGACAGGTTCTTGGCTTTGGTCTGCGGCATGGTCAAAGGATCTCGGTCGTTAACCCCCGCATCGTGCCACGATCAGGCGACGGCGCCAACGCGCCATCCTGATCTTTGCCCCCAGGCCCGAGCCCAGGCGAGCTTCAAGCCGGTTGCATACCGATGAACTGCGCCAGCTCAGGCGTGCGCGGATTGACGAACAACTCCTTGGGGTCGCCCACTTCATGCACCTTGCCGTGGTGCATGAACACCAGCTTGTCCCCGACTTCGCGGGCGAAGCGCATTTCATGGGTGACCATGATCAACGTCATGCCGTCTTCGGCCAGCTTGCGCACCACGCTGAGCACTTCGTTGACCAGCTCCGGGTCCAGCGCCGAGGTGATCTCGTCGCACAGCAGCACCTTGGGCGACATGGCCAGTGCCCGGGCAATCGCCACGCGCTGTTGCTGGCCGCCGGACAGCCGATCGGGAAACGCATCGAACTTTTCCCCCAGACCGACGCGCTCGAGCATCTCGCGGGCCAGCTCGCGGGCGCGGGCCTTGGGCACCTTCTGCACCACCTGCGGGGCGAGCATGACGTTCTCGCCCACGCTCAGGTGCGGGAACAGGTTGAACTGCTGGAACACCATGCCGACCTTCTGGCGCAGGCTGCGCAAATCGGCGCGCGCGGCATCCAGGTATTCACCATCGACTTCGATGACGCCGTCGTTGATCGATTCCAGGCCGTTCAGGGTGCGCAGCAGGGTGCTCTTGCCCGAACCGCTGCGGCCGATGATCGCGACCACCTGACCTTCGTCCACACTCAGGTCGATGCCCTTGAGCACGTGATGATCGCCGTAGTACTTGTGCAGGGCGGAAATCCTAAGCAGCGGCATGCAGCCTCCTTTCCAGATAGCGGGCACTGAGCGACAGCGGGTAGCACAGGGCGAAGTAGCCCAGGGCGACGAAGCCGTAGACCATGAAGGGTTCGAAGGTGGCGTTGGCCAGCATGCTGCCGGTCTTGGTCAGCTCGGTGAAGCCGATGATCGAGGTCACCGCGGTGCCCTTGACCACCTGCACCGAAAAGCCCACAGTCGGCGCCACGGCGATGCGCAAGGCCTGGGGCAGGATCACGTAGCGCAGTTGCTCGGTGCGGGTCAGTGCCAGGCTGGCCGAGGCTTCCCACTGGCCGTTGCCGATGGACTCCACGCAACCGCGCCAGATCTCGGCCAGGTAGGCGCTGGTGAACAGCGTCAGGGCCAGGGCCGCGGCCACCCAAGGCGAGATGTCCACGCCCATCAGCGCCACGCCGAAGAACACCAGAAACAGCTGCATCAGCAGCGGCGTGCCCTGGAACACTTCAATGTAGCAACGCGCGAGGGTGCGCAGTGGATGCATGGGCGAGATACGCAGGGTCATCACCAGCAAGCCGATCAGCCCGCCGCCGATGAACGCCACCAGGCTCAAGGCCAGGGTCCATTGCAGGCCGGTGAGCAGATTGCGCACGATGTCCCACAGGGTGAAATCCATCAACTGTTCCTCATGATGAAACGCCGACCCAGCCAGTTCAGCAGCATGCGGATCAGGATCGACATGGCCAGGTACACCAGAGTGGTCAGCACATACGTCTCGAAGGCGCGGAAATTACGCGACTGAATGAAGTTGGCGTAGAAGCTCAACTCCTGCGTGGCGATCTGCGAACACACCGCCGAACCCAGCATGACAATGATGATCTGGCTGCTCAGCGCCGGCCAGACCTTGGCCAGCGCAGGCTGAAGGACCACGTAGCGGAAGGCTTCGAACCGACTCATGGCCAGGGCCGCCGACGCTTCGAGCTGGCCCTTGGGTATGGCCTGGATGCCGGCACGGATGATCTCGGTGGAATAGGCCCCCAGATTGACCACCATGGCCAGCACCGCGGCCTGCCATTCGCTGATCTGCACGCCCAGGCTGGGCAGGCCGAAGAAGATGAAGAACAGCTGCACCAGGAAGGGCGTGTTGCGGATCAACTCCACGTAGACCCCGAAGAGGCCGGCGAACGGCTTGATCTGCCAGGCCCGCACGGCGCCGCCGACGATGCCCACGGACACCCCGAGCAGCGCGCCGATGGCGGTCAGCTCAAGGGTGAACAGTGCCCCCTTGAGCAGCAGGTCGGCCTGGGCGAGTACCGGGGCGAAAGCGAACTGATAAGCCATTGCGTACGCTCGACAATCAGAGATCGGCGGGCAGCGGCTGCTTCAGCCAGGTCTGCGCGTTCTTTTCCAGGCTGCCGTCTTTCTTGCCCGCGGCAATGATCTCGTTGACCTTGGTCAGCAGCTCGGGCTGTTGCTTGTTGATGCCCACGTACACCGGGGAATCCTTGAGCTTGATCTTCAAGGCTGGAATGCGCTTGGGGTTCTTCTCCGAGATGGCCACCATCACCACGTTGCCGCTGGCGATCAGATCGGTCTGACCGGCGAGGTAGGCGGCGATGGTCGAGTTGTTGTCTTCGAAGCGCTTGATGGTCAGGCCTTCGGGGGCGACCTTGCTCAGCTCGATATCCTCGATGGCGCCACGGGTCACGCTGATGGTCTTGCCCTTGAGGTCGTCGAGGTTGGCGACCGGTGCTTCCGGCGGACCGAACACGGCCAGGTAGAAGGGCGCGTAGGCACTGGAAAAATCGATGACCTGCTCACGTTCGGCGTTCTTGCCCAGGCTCGAGATGACCAGGTCGACCTTGCCGGTGGTGAGGTAGGGAATGCGGTTGGTGGAGTTTACCGGGGTGAGCTGCAGCTTCACCTTCAGTTGATCGGCGATCAGCTTGGCCGTGTCGATGTCCAGGCCACGCGGCTGCATGTCGGGACCGACCGAACCGAAGGGGGGGAAGTCCTGCGGCACGGCGACACGCAGGGTACCGCGCTCGGTGATGTCGCTCAGGCCATCGGCGTGGGCGACCTGGCCCAGCATGAGGCTGGCGACCAGGGCAGTGAACAGCAAGCTGCAGCGCGAAATCATGGCAATACTCCGATTACGGTCGAGTCGAGGTTGCCAGGGTGGTAGCACAGCGCGTGCCAGAATGGGGCAGGGCACGGGCCGTGCCGCGTGGCGATGCGAATCGGGTCGCGAGGGTTGCCCAGTTGTGGTCCCGGCGCGCACCGTTGCGGAGCGCGGCAGCCCAGCCCTACGGTCACTCCTGGTGCATCGCACAGGGTTCCATTGGCTGTATCACCACTGTTCATAGTGATGATCAATGATCATCGGCTTCCTGTAGCAGCGCTGTGCCGCTATGATGGGCCACGTTTTTCTTTCCGAATATGACCACGGAGACACTCCATGAGCAGCGACCTTATCAAGCACGTCAGCGACGCCAGCTTCGAAGCAGATGTACTCAAGGCTGACGGCGCTGTACTCGTCGACTACTGGGCCGAGTGGTGTGGCCCGTGCAAGATGATCGCCCCGGTCCTCGACGAGATCGCCGAAACCTACAAGGGCAAGCTGACCGTCGCCAAGCTCAACATCGACGAGAATCAGGAAACCCCGGCCAAGCACGGCGTGCGCGGCATCCCGACGCTGATGCTGTTCAAGAACGGCAACGTCGAGGCGACCAAGGTCGGCGCGCTGTCCAAGTCGCAGTTGGCAGCCTTCCTGGACGCCAACATCTGATACCCCAAAGGCCCCGCATTCGTCGGGGCCTTTTTCTGGGCGCAATACTAGACGCCTACAAATCGAGGTGTTACATTCGGCCTCGCATTGGTTTCTCCTCTGCCCCCTGCAAGCCGTCGCCGACGCACTCCTACTCGAATCAGTACGCGATCCTGTCGCCTTCTCTGCGGCGCGGCCTCATTAAGCCCAAAGCTTAATTTCTCCCCTCCATACATGATTACGTCATTCCCTTATGAACCTGACTGAACTCAAGCAAAAGCCGATCACCGATCTGCTCGAAATGGCCGAACAGATGGGCATAGAAAATATGGCCCGTTCGCGCAAGCAGGATGTGATTTTCTCCCTGTTGAAGAAGCACGCCAAAAGCGGTGAGGAAATCTCCGGTGATGGCGTGCTGGAGATTCTCCAGGACGGCTTCGGCTTCCTGCGTTCGGCTGACGCCTCGTACCTGGCCGGCCCAGACGACATCTACGTCTCGCCCAGCCAGATCCGCCGCTTCAACCTGCGTACCGGCGACACCATCGTCGGCAAGATCCGGCCGCCCAAGGAAGGCGAGCGTTATTTCGCCCTGTTGAAAGTCGATACCATCAACTTCGACCGCCCGGAAAACGCGAAAAACAAGATTCTCTTCGAAAACCTCACGCCACTGTTCCCTACGGTGCGCATGAAGATGGAAGCCGGCAACGGTTCCACCGAAGACCTCACCGGTCGCGTCATCGACCTGTGTGCACCGATCGGCAAGGGCCAGCGTGGCCTGATCGTCGCTCCGCCGAAAGCGGGCAAGACCATCATGCTGCAGAACATCGCGTCGAACATCACGCGCAACAACCCCGAATGCCACCTGATCGTCCTGCTGATCGACGAGCGTCCGGAAGAAGTGACCGAGATGCAGCGCACCGTGCGCGGCGAAGTGGTCGCCTCGACCTTCGACGAGCCGCCAACCCGCCACGTGCAAGTGGCCGAGATGGTGATCGAGAAGGCCAAGCGCCTGGTCGAGCACAAGAAGGACGTGGTCATCCTGCTCGACTCCATCACCCGTCTGGCGCGTGCCTACAACACCGTGATCCCGAGCTCCGGCAAGGTCCTGACCGGTGGTGTCGACGCTCACGCCCTGGAGAAGCCGAAGCGTTTCTTCGGCGCCGCGCGTAACATCGAGGAAGGCGGTTCGCTGACCATCATCGCCACCGCGCTGGTCGAAACCGGCTCGAAGATGGATGAAGTGATCTACGAAGAGTTCAAGGGTACCGGCAACATGGAACTGCCCCTGGACCGCAAGATCGCCGAGAAGCGCGTCTTCCCGGCCATAAACATCAACCGTTCCGGTACCCGTCGCGAAGAGCTGCTGACCGCCGACGACGAACTGCAGCGCATGTGGATCCTGCGCAAGCTGCTGCACCCGATGGACGAAGTCGCAGCCATCGAGTTCCTGATCGACAAGCTCAAGCAGACCAAGACCAACGACGAGTTCTTCCTGTCGATGAAACGCAAGTAAGCCCACCGGCTGCTTGATCCGAATGGCGCCCTTGCGGCGCCATTCTTATTTTCACCGTTCACCCATTCCGCCAGACCCGCTCGGCCGACAAGGATTGTTATGAATCACCTAGCCTATCGACGTGACATCGACGGCTTGCGCGCCGTGGCCGTCATTGCCGTGGTGTTGTTCCACTTTGGTATTCCGGGTTTCGCCGGCGGATTCGTCGGCGTCGACGTGTTCTTCGTCATTTCGGGCTACCTGATCACCTCGATCATCTGCCGCGAGCGTGCGTCGGGCCACTTCAGTTTCGTGGCGTTCTGGGTGCGGCGTGCGCGGCGTATACTGCCGGCCCTGGTGGTGATGGTGGTGGCCTGCCTGGTCGTCGGCTGGTTCCTGCTGGTGCCCCGTGACTACGAGGAGCTGGGACGTTCGGCGCGGTACCAGGCGATGTTCATCTCCAACGTACTGTTCGCGCGGCAGGACGGCTATTTCGATACCGATTCGGAGCTCAAGCCACTGTTGCACACCTGGTCGCTGGCGGTGGAAGAGCAGTTCTACATTCTTCTGCCGCTGTTGCTGGCCTTGCTGGGACGCTATGTGAAAGCCTGGCGCCGGGGCTTGCTGGGGATTGCCTTGGTGTCGCTCGCGGTGAGCCTTTGGCAAGTGCAGCACGCGTCTGCGCAAGCGTTCTTTCTGCTGCCGGCGCGGGCGTGGGAGTTGCTGGCTGGTAGCCTGCTGGCAGTTGCGCCCGTGTTCGACCGGGCAGTGTCGTCGGTGGTGCGCCACGCCGTGGCCACGGCCGGGATCGCCGCCGTTGCCGTGGCCATCGCCTGCTACGATTGGCAGACCGCGTTCCCCGGCATGGCGGCATTGCTGCCGGTACTGGGTACGGTGGCAATCATCTGGTCCGGCAGCGGGCAGGGCACCTGGTTGTCACGCATGCTGGGCACACGGCCGATGGTGGCGGTGGGTTTGATTTCGTATTCCTGGTACCTGTGGCATTGGCCGGTGCATGTATTCGCCGAGTACGCCGCCGTCGACGGTATCGCCATGCACGAGAACCTCGCGCTGATGCTGTGCAGTTTGCTGCTCGGCTACCTGTCCTGGCGCTGGGTCGAAACACCTATGCGAGGTCGGCGTTGGCTGGCCCAGCCGCGCCAGGCACTGCTGGGGGCACTGCTGGCCATGGTTCTGGTGGGCCTGGCCGGTCAGTCCCTGCGCTGGAGCGAAGGGGTGCCGTGGCGACTGTCGACGCAGGCGCTGGGTTATGCCAATGCCAGCCAGTGGCATGCCGGGCAGCGTGATTGCATGTTCGAAGCGGCTACCGCGCCCGAACGCCTGATCTGTCACTTCGGACCTCGAGGCGACGAGGCGTTGCCGCCGCTGGTCTGGGGTGACAGCCATGCCGCTGCGCTGATACCGGCGCTGCGGGTACATAGCGAGCACACCGGTCAGGCCCTCGACCTGGCCAGTTCGGCCGGCTGCATACCGGTCGCCGGGCTGGAGCGCAATGCGTTGTGCCGTCAGTTCAATGCACAGGTCCGCAGGGTGATCGCTCAGGCGCCGCGGCGCGACGTCGTGCTGGTCGCGCGCTGGACGTTGTACCTGTATGGCGACGAGCATGGCGACCTGACCTATCGCCTGCCTGGGCCTGATACATCGGCCCAGATGGCCGACGCGCTCAAGCGCGAAGTGCAGGCCCTGCGCCAAGGGGGCAGCCGCGTCTGGCTGCTCGACGAGGTCCCCTTGCAGAGCGCCAACGCGCCCTATCGGCTCAGTCGCCTGGCCATGCTGGAACGACCCACGCAGGGCGTCGGACGTAGTCTGAGCGAGCATCGGCAGCGCCAGGCGTTCATGCATGCGCTATTCGCCGAACTGGCCGCTGGCGATCCCCAGGTCCGTATTCTCGACACAACCAGGCTGTTCTGCGCCGACGGCATCACCTGCGTGGCCGAGGCCGCGGGGCACTCGTTGTACATGGATGACAATCACTTGGGCGACGATGCTGCCCGCTTCGTGGCGCCGCTGTTCGCACCCTTGCTTTCACCGGCGAAGGTCACCGGCCAGGGCAATTCCCATTAAAGCCCAGGCGGCGGCTGCGAGCGGCCGCCAGAGCAGGTAGGATGTAGGCTTATTTTCTAACTGGCATGGTCGATGAAATTCAAGGATCTTCGGGATTTCGTGCAGCAGCTTGAGCAGCGCGGAGAGTTGAAACGCATTCAGGTGCCTATCTCGCCGGTGCTCGAAATGACCGAGGTGTGCGACCGCACCCTGCGCGCAAAAGGGCCGGCGTTGCTGTTCGAAAAGCCCACCGGCTTCGACATTCCGGTGCTGGGCAACCTGTTCGGCACGCCCGAGCGGGTGGCCATGGGCATGGGCGCCGAATCGGTGAGCGAGCTGCGCGAGATCGGCAAGCTGCTGGCGTTCCTCAAGGAGCCCGAGCCGCCCAAGGGGCTGCGCGATGCCTGGTCCAAGCTGCCGATCTTCAAGAAGATCATCGCCATGGCGCCCAAGGTGATCAAGGACGCGCCCTGCCAGGAGATCGTCCTGGAGGGTGACGACGTCGACCTTGGCCTGCTGCCCGTGCAGCATTGCTGGCCCGGCGACGTCGCGCCGTTGATCACCTGGGGCCTGACGGTCACCAAGGGGCCGAACAAGGAACGCCAGAACCTGGGTATCTATCGTCAGCAGGTGATCGGCCGCAACAAGGTCATCATGCGCTGGCTGAGTCATCGCGGCGGTGCCCTGGATTACCGCGAATGGTGCGACAAGCACCCGGGCCAGCCCTTTCCCGTGGCGGTGGCCCTGGGTGCCGACCCTGCGACCATCCTGGGTGCGGTGACGCCGGTCCCCGACAGCCTTTCCGAATACGCCTTCGCCGGGCTGCTGCGCGGCAACCGCACCGAGTTGGTGAAGTGCCGCGGCAATGACCTGCAAGTGCCGGCGACCGCCGAGATCATCCTGGAAGGGGTGATACATCCAGGCGAGATGGCCGACGAAGGGCCATACGGCGATCACACCGGCTACTACAACGAAGTCGACAAGTTTCCAGTCTTCACGGTGCAGCGCATCACCCACCGGATCAAGCCGATCTACCACAGCACCTACACCGGCCGGCCGCCGGATGAGCCGGCGATCCTGGGCGTGGCGCTGAACGAAGTGTTCGTGCCGATCCTGCAGAAGCAGTTCCCGGAAATCACCGACTTTTACCTGCCGCCCGAAGGGTGTTCGTACCGCATGGCGGTGGTCACCATGAAGAAGCAGTACCCGGGGCATGCCAAGCGGGTGATGCTCGGGGTGTGGTCGTTCCTGCGCCAGTTCATGTACACCAAGTTCGTCATCGTCACCGACGACGACATCAATGCCCGGGACTGGAACGACGTGATCTGGGCCATCACTACGCGCATGGACCCCAAGCGCGACACCGTGCTGATCGACAACACCCCGATCGATTACCTGGATTTTGCCTCGCCGGTGTCGGGCCTGGGCTCGAAGATGGGCCTGGACGCCACGCACAAGTGGCCGGGCGAGACTACGCGTGAATGGGGCCGGGTCATCGTCAAGGACGAGGCCGTGACCCGACGCATCGATGAACTCTGGAATCAGTTGGGAATAGATTGATGCGTGTGACCTTGCAACCTTCGGGCGTGGTGCTGGAAACCTTGCCTGGCGAGCGAATCCTGGCCGCCGCGCAGCGCTTGGGCTACGACTGCCCGCAGAGCTGTCGCAATGGCAATTGCCATGTGTGCAGCGCGGTGCTGGTGGAAGGCAGCGTTCGCGAGGAAGGTGCCGTGATCGATCGGGGCGAATTTCATACCTGTATCGCCGAGCCGCTTGAAGACTGCGTGATCCTCTGGGACGGCGTGCTGGCCAAAGGCGAGTTGCCGGTGCGCAGCCTCGCCTGCCAACTGGTCGACTGCGTCGATATCGGCGGCGACGTCTGGCGCGTGCGCCTGCGTGCGCCGGCTGGCAAGCCGCCGCGCTACCACGCCGGCCAGTACCTGATGATCGAGCGCGACAACGGCGAAAAATCAGCCTTTTCCCTGGCGTCGGCGCCTCACAGCGGGCGCGATCTGGAATTGCACGTGCTGGTCCGCGAGGCCAGCGCGCAAAGTCTGATTGAGCAGTTGCAGCGTAACGGCATGGCCCGTGTGCACATGCCCTACGGCGATACGCACCTGGCCGAGCTGCCTGATGGGCCGTTGGTGCTGATCGCTGCAGGCACCGGCATGGCGCAGATGAACAGTCTGATCGAGCACTGCCGCTCCCAGGGCTTCAAGCATCCGGTGCATCTGTATTGGGGTGTACGTCGGCCCGAGGATTTCTACGAACTGGAACATTGGGAGCAGTGGAAACTGTTGCCCAACCTGTTCCTGAACAAGGTGGTGAGCGACCTGTGCGGTTGGGAAGGGCGCTGCGGCATGCTGCACGAAGCGGTCTGCGAGGACATTGCCGACCTGGGCGGCGTGCACGTCTACGGCAGTGGTTCGCCAGCGATGATCTACGCCACGCTCGATGCTCTGGTCAATGCCGGGATGGATGCGCACCAGATGCGTGCGGATGTCTTCGCCTACGCGCCGCGTCCGCTCTAGTTTCACCGGCACTGCTTCATTTCGTTGCCTGATTCATTCCCGTGCAATGCCTGCGTCGACCCCGACGCAGTCGCATTGGCGTGAAATCGTGCACGCGAATTTGGCCATGTACCTGTTTGGTGCTTATAACTCATTTATTTAAAGTTGATTATAAGCAATTGTATTTGTTGATTTATCTGCCATACGGTAGAAGTGCAGGACTTGCAATGCGTTAGAGTAAGGTGTCATTGCAATCTTACGGGGATAACAGGCGACTGCTTATGTCGGTATTCGAAACTGCGCACTTGAATGTGGTCTATCCACCGTCGCTCGATCTCGGGCCGCAATTGACCCACGAGCAACTTCTTCATTCGCTGGACACGACCATGCGGCGTCATCATGGCGGCCCGGTCTGGCTGTTCGCCTACGGCTCGCTTATCTGGCGGCCGGAGTGCAGCGCTGCGGAGCGTCGCCGGGCGCGCGTGCATGGCTATCACCGAGGCTTGTACCTCTGGTCCCACGAGCACCGTGGCACGCCCGAGCGTCCCGGCCTGGTGTTTGGTCTGGACCGGGGTGGCTCCTGTGCCGGGTTCGCCTATCGCTTGCCTGCGGAAAATCTCGAAGAGTCACTGCTGGCGCTGTGGAAGCGCGAGATGCCCTATCCCTCGTACCGCCCGCACTGGCTCAACTGCCGCCTGGAAGACGGCACCCGGGTGCAGGCGCTGGGTTTCGTATTGGAGCGGCATCTGCCCAGCTATGCGGGCAACTTGCCCGACAACCTGCTGACGCAGATTCTGGACAGTGCCAGTGGGCGGTTCGGCAGCACCCGCGATTACGTCGAGCAGACCATCAGTGCCCTGCGTAACCACGCGATGCCGGACAAGAACCTGGAAGCCAGGCTCAAGCGTTGCCATCAGGGCAGCTGCACTCAAGCTTCGCAGCAATTCCTGCCCTGACGGCATATTGCCCCCGAATCAGGCATGGCGCTCGGTGCTGGCGACTTGCTTGTGCCAGAGCGTGGGGATCAGGAACACGATCGCCAACAGGCAGGCGCCGATCAGCAGGACAAAACCACCGTCCCAACCGAAGTGATCCACGGTGTAGCCCATCGCTGCGCTGGCGGCGACCGAACCGCCCAGGTAGCCGAACAGGCCGGTGAAACCGGCGGCAGTACCGGCCGCTTTCTTCGGTGCCAACTCCAGGGCCTGCAGGCCGATCAACATCACCGGGCCATAGATCAGGAACCCGATCGAGAACAGCGCGATCATGTCCACGGTCGGGTTGCCCGGCGGGTTGAGCCAGTACACCAGGGTAGCCACGGTCACCAGGGCCATGAACACCACGCCGGTCAGCCCGCGGTTGCCGCGGAAGATCTTGTCCGACATCCAGCCGCACAGCAGGGTGCCGGGAATGCCCGCCCACTCATAGAAGAAATACGCCCATGAGGTGGTGTCCACGGTGAAGTGCTTGGCTTCCTTGAGGTAGGTGGGCGCCCAGTCCAGCACGCCGTAGCGCAGCAGGTAGACGAACACGTTGGCCAAGGCGATGTACCACAGCATCTTGTTGCGCAGCACGTACTTGACGAAGATTTCCTTGGCGGTGAATTCTTCTTCGTGGCTGGCATCGTAGCCTTCCGGGTAATCGTTCTTGTACTGCTCGATCGGTGGCAGGCCAACCGATTGCGGTGTATCGCGCATCGTCGCGAAGGCGAACAGAGCCACCAGCAGCGCCACGGCAGCGGGGACGTAGAATGCTGCGTGCCAGTCGTTGAACAGGCCCATGCCCAGCAGGAACAGCGGACCGATCAGGCCACCGCCGACGTTGTGGGCGACGTTCCATACCGATACCACGCCGCCGCGTTCCTTCTGCGACCACCAGTGCACCATGGTCCGTCCACTCGGCGGCCAGCCCATGCCTTGAGCCCAGCCGTTGATGAACAGCAATATGAACATCATGGTGACGCTGGACGTAGCCCAAGGCGCGAAACCGAACACGAACATCACGCCGGCGGACACCATCAGGCCGAACGGCAGGAAGTAACGCGGGTTTGAGCGGTCCGAGACGATCCCCATGAGGAACTTCGACAGGCCATAGGAGATGGCAATGGCCGACATCGCCAGGCCCAGCTGGCCGCGGGTGTAGCCCTGCTCTTCGATGAGGAACGGCATGGCCAGCGAGAAGTTCTTGCGCAGCAGGTAATAGCCGGCGTAACCGATGAATATCCCGGCGAAGATCTGCCAGCGCAGGCGGCGGTAGGTGCTGTCTATCTTTTCATCGGGCAGGGCTGCGCGATGAGGGGCGGGACGAAAGAAGGCGAACATGCACAAGCTCCATTTATTGTTATTTGCTGCGAATTCGAATATTACAGTTTCATTACCGAAAATAACATTCATTACCGCTCAATGGAGCTGCGAAAATGTTGCAATGCGAACTTAAGCGGTTCAGTTCTACCGAGCAAACGGCTTCTCGCTTTTGAAGAAGCGTTTCAGCTCATCGAATGCGACTAGCTATTGAATTGCCCGTACTGGCCGATACAGGCAGGTAACAGCGCCGGCAGCATGACAGTCCCGGCCAGGACACGACCTTGCGGAGAAATGAAAGATGAAAGCCTGGGTATCCATAGTGCTGGCGTTGGCCCTGCCAACCGCCGTGATGGCCAATGAAGCGGCCAAAGAAGGTGAAAATGCCGTGCCCAAGGTCGCCTACATCGGCATGACTCCGCCGTTCGTGGGCAACTACGCGCTCGACGGCGGCCCCAAGCTGCGTGTGTACAAGGCAGACATCGCCTTGAAGGTGACCGGGGTGGAAGCCGAGGCCGCAGTCAAACGGCAGGATCCTCTGCTGCGCAACCAACTGGTGGCACTCTTCGCCCAGCAGACCACTGAATCAATGAGCAATATCGAGGGCAAGGAAAAGCTGCGCCAGGAAGCCCTCAAGCAATTGCAGCAGGTGATGAACGACGAAGAGGGCAAGCCCATCGTGGAAGACTTGCTGTTCAACAACCTGATCGTGCAGTAACAGCGCAGACGGTCAGTCGGCACTCGAGCGGCAACAATTTCAGCGTTGGCCACGGCCTATTCGAATGCTCAGCGCAACTGCATCACCACCGCCCACTGCTCAGCCGTCACCGGCATTACCGAAAGACGGCTGCCTTTCTGCACCAGAGGCATGTCGGCCAGACCTGCTTGCTGCTTCAGATAACCAAGCCCAAGGACTTTGCCAAAGGTCTCCACATGCGCCACGTCGACCGAGGTCCAGGGATTCTTCTCAGTGCTGGCCTTGGCGTCGAAGTAGGGGCTGTCCGGGTCCAGAGCGGTGGGGTCTGGGTAGTCGGCGGCCACGATCCTGCCTACGCCGGCGATGCCAGGTTCCGGACAGCTGGAGTGATAGAAAAAGAACTCGTCGCCCACCGCCATGGCGCGCAGGAAATTACGCGCCTGGTAGTTGCGAACGCCGTCCCAGCGGGTTTGGCCAAGCGTGGCCAAACCTTGGATGGACAGTTCATCGGGTTCGGATTTCATCAACCAATAGGCCATGACGGAAGTTCCTCAGTGATACGAAATGGCCAGCTTTCAAGGGATTGAAATGCAGCCGACAATTGGTTGTGCACAAAGTTTGCTTGTCACGGAAGCTTGCCCCAGAATGCGCGCAAATTTAAGCCCGGCGTTGCTGTCCGGCACGCCAGAATACCGTTCTGTTTATTCCTGAATTGCCTGTAGGGGGGCAACGTCGATGCGCCGTAAGCCGGATTTGTTGTGGACATTGGTGATCTTGTTTGGCCTGGGTGTGGTCACTACCGGATACGCGCAGAGTCTGTGGGCGAGCAAGGCGGATACGGGTGTGGAGTTGACCGTGGTGCAGACTTCGGTGGTGAACTCGCGGTAACGGCGGCGCGGCTTTCGCGGCTACTGACCGCTCCCACAGGTTTCAAGTCAGATACCAACCCCTGTCCGTGACCGTGCCCTGCAACGGTACATCCCAGCTGGCTTGCGCCAGCCGCTCGACCTTCTGGCACTCATGGGCCAGACCCACCAGCACCGGTGCATGCCAGGCCGTGCGGCGTGGGCGATACGCCAGGCTGCGGTCGTAAAAGCCGCCGCCCATACCCAGGCGCCCCCCTTCGTCATCGAACCCCACCAGCGGCAGCAGGATCAGATCCAGCGCCCAGATGGTGCGTTGACGTGCGCGCTTGATACGTGGCTCCGGAATGCCAAAGCGGTTGGGACGAAGCTTTTCGCCTCGGCGTACCTGCTGAAACACCATCTTGGTGCGCGGCCAATCGCTGAGCACCGGCAGGTAGGTCCGCTTGCCGCGCCGCTGGGCTTCACGCAGCAAGGGCCGCGGGTCTATTTCACCGTCGTTCGGTAGATACAGCGCAATGTGCCGGGCACGCCGAAACAACGGATGCTGAGCCAGTTGCCGATAAAGGCACTGGGCAGCCTGACGCTGTTGTGCGGGGGTGAGGGCGCGACGTGCGGCGCGCAGCTGGCGGCGCAATTGTTGCCGAGACAGTTGTTCACGAGGCAGCGGCGCGGAGACGGTCATGGGCGCGGTCGATCCTGATCACGGACGCCACCGGGGCTGTACTGCCCAGCGACAAATGAAAAGCCCACGCCGAGTCGAGCTGGCATGGGCTGGAAATTCAGGTACTCCCCGACGAACCGCTGTCGGTGTAGCCCTTGAACCCGAAAGTTCAAGGTGGAGATCACAGGAGGTTTTAAGGCTTTCCGTCGAGCGGACATGCACACCAACCCCACGTGCAACCCCCGTGGTTGTGCGTATCGGCTCAGGGACATGACCGACTGGCAAGCACTCCAGGGAGTGACGCCAGTATACAGAAAAGCTTTGCGGATTTCAGCCCTTGGGCGTTTCCGGATCGTTGGCGAGCACCAGATCCACGCGTTCGAGCAGGTCGCGAACCTGTTCGCGGGTGTTGTCGTTGACCGGCTGTGCAGGCGTGTCCTGGCGATGCAGCAGGTCGTGGGTAATGTTGAGTGCGGCCATGACAGCAATCCGGTCGGCACCGATCACCTTGCCGCTGCTGCGGATCTCGCGCATCTTGCCGTCCAGGTAGCGGGCGGCGTTGACCAGATTGCTGCGCTCCTGCGGCGGGCAGATGATCGAGTATTCCTTGTCCAGGATCTGGACGGTGACGCTATTGCTTGAACTCATGAGTCTTGCTCCAGGGCCTTGAGGCGCGAAATCATGGACTCGACCTTACGCCGGGCGATTTCATTCTTTTCGATGAGACTTGCGCGTTCCTCGCGCCAGGTCTTTTCCTGCGCTAATAGGAGTCCGTTTTGTCGTTTAAGTTGCTCGACTCGGCCGATCAATGATTCGAGTCGGCTCATCAGCGCTTGCAGGTCGTTGTGTTCCATGGAGTCCCGGTAGATACGGTTGGAAAAAATGTCGCCCGCCGCTGAACTGGCAGGTCCGGTGAAGATGAACACGTAGTTGGCCGCGTCGATAGTCTGGCGCGGTTGCCGGTGCTAGGATACAAGGCCTTCATTCTAGTCATTGCGCCGTCTGGCGCCTAGTTGCCCATGCCTATTCAGAATTCCCCCTATCACGCTTTCGCCGCCCTGCTTGCCAGCAGCGGCCACACCGTCTCGCCCGCCGAACTGCACGGCTTGTTGCTGGGGCGCAGTTGCGCCGGTGCCGGCTTCGAGGTCGAGCCATGGCTGGTCGATGCTGCCGACCTGCTCGGCACGCCGCCTGCAGACAACGTTCGCCAGGCACTGATCGGCCTGCAGGAAATGGTCAAGGGCGAATTGACCAGCGACGACATGACCGTGGTGCTGCTGGTGCCCAGCGACGAGTCGCCGCTGCCCGAGCGGGCTGCCGCCCTGGGCGAATGGTGCCAGGGTTTCCTGGCCGGTTTCGGCCTGACCGCGCGGGACACGGCGCTGAGCACCGAGGCCATGGAAGTGCTGCAGGACCTGGCCGCCATCGCCCAGGTGCAGGATGCGCTGGAAGAGTCCGAAGACGGCGAGACCGACTACATGGAAGTCATGGAGTACCTACGCGTCGCGCCACTGTTGCTCTACACCGAATCGGCCAAGCCCCCGACCGCAGCCAGCCCCAAGCCGTCGCTGCACTGACCTGACCCTGGAGCCTGCGCCTGCCCATGAGCCACATCCCGAAATCGGAATATGCCCGCCGCCGCAAGGCGCTGATGGCGCAGATGGTGCCCAACAGCATCGCCATCCTGCCGGCCGCCGCGGTGGCCATCCGCAATCGCGACGTGGAGCACGTCTACCGCCAGGACAGCGACTTCCAGTACCTGAGCGGCTTTCCCGAGCCCGAAGCGGTGATCGCCTTGATCCCGGGGCGCGAGCATGGCGAGTACGTGCTGTTCTGCCGCGAGCGCAACCCCGAGCGCGAGCTGTGGGACGGGCTGCGGGCAGGGCAGGAAGGTGCGGTGCGCGATTTCGGTGCCGATGATGCCTTTCCCATCAGCGATATCGACGACATCCTGCCCGGCCTGATCGAGGGCCGAGATCGTGTCTACTCATCGATTGGCAGCCATCCCGAGTTCGATCGACACCTGATGGACTGGATCAATAGCATCCGTTCCAAGGCGCGTCTGGGCGCCCAGCCGCCCAATGAATTCGAGGCGCTCGACCACCTGCTGCACGACATGCGGCTGTACAAGTCGGCAGCCGAGGTCAAGGTCATGCGCCGGGCTGCCGACATTTCCGCGCGTGCCCATGTGCGCGCCATGCAGGCCTGCCGCGCCGGGCTGCACGAGTACAGCCTGGAAGCCGAGCTGGACTACGAGTTCCGCAAAGGCGGGGCGAAGATGCCGGCCTATGGCTCGATCGTGGCTGCGGGGCGCAACGCCTGCATCTTGCATTACCAACAGAACGATGCGTTGCTGCGCGACGGCGACCTGGTGTTGATCGACGCCGGTTGCGAAATCGACTGCTATGCCAGCGACATCACCCGTACCTTCCCGGTCAGCGGTCGCTTTTCCCCCGAGCAGAAAGCCATTTACGAGCTGGTGCTCGAGGCGCAGCAGGCGGCCTTCGCGGCGATTGGTCCCGACAAGCACTGGAACCAGGCCCATGAAGCCACGGTCCAGGTCATAACCCACGGGCTGGTGCGGCTGGGCCTGCTCAAGGGCGAGGTCGACGAGCTGATCGCCCGCGACGCGCACCGCGCGTTCTACATGCACCGCGCCGGCCACTGGCTGGGCCTGGATGTGCACGATGTCGGCGAGTACAAGGTGGGTGGCGAGTGGCGGGTGCTCGAACCCGGCATGACCCTGACCGTGGAGCCTGGTATCTACATAGCGCCCGACAATCTTGACGTTGCCAAGAAGTGGCGCGGCATTGGCGTACGAATCGAGGACGATGTAGTGGTGACCAAGAAAGGCTGCGAGATTCTTACCGGGGCGGTGCCCAAGTCGGTCGCCGAGATCGAGGCGCTGATGGCGGCCGCGCGGGCCGAGGCATGAGCCGCTTCAATCTGGCCATCATCGGTGGCGGGCTGGTGGGCGCGAGCCTGGCCCTGGCCTTGCAGGCCGGCGCCAAGGCTCGCGGCTGGAAAATCGTCCTGATCGAGCGTTTTGCCCCCGGCGATGCCTATCAGCCCAGCTATGATGCCCGTTCCTCGGCCTTGTCCTACGGCACCCGGCAGATCTATGAGCGCCTGGGGCTGTGGCCGGCCATCAGCCAGCGCGCCGAAGCGATCCAGCAGATTCATGTGTCCGACCGCGGGCGCTTCGGCACCGCGCGGCTTCGTGCGGACGACGAGGGCGTGCCTGCACTGGGCTATGTAGTGGAAAACGCGTGGTTGGGCCAGTGTCTGTGGCAGGCCCTGGACCAGGAGGTGGTGAGCTGGCGCTGTCCGGCGGAAGTCATCGGCACCCAGGCCTTGGCCGACGGTTACGAATTGACCTTGAACGACGGCACCCAGGTGCAGTGCGACCTGGCCGTGCTGGCCGACGGGGGGCGTTCCGAACTGCGCGAACGACTGGGCATTGCCGTACAGGAAACGCGCTACGATCAGGACGCCCTGATCGCCAACGTCACCCCTGGCAACCCGCACCAGGGTCAGGCGTTCGAGCGCTTCACCGATGACGGGCCGATGGCCTTGCTGCCTTTGCCCGACAACCGCTGCGCGCTTATCTGGACACGAACGCCGGCCGATATCCGCCGCCTCTCGGGTTTATCCGACCAGGCGTTTCTGCACGAGCTGCAGGCGGTGTTCGGCTATCGCCTGGGGACGCTGCAGCGCGTCGGCGCCCGGCACGTCTACCCGCTGTCGCTGGTCCGTGCCGAGGAGCAGGTGCGTTCCAATCTGGTGGTCCTGGGCAACGCGGCGCATGCCTTGCACCCCATTGCCGGGCAGGGTTTCAACCTGTCGATGCGCGATGTGCAAGCGCTGGCCGATGCCTTGCTCGCCAGTACCGGCCATGTCGGCCAGCTGTCGCTGCTGCGTGGCTATGAGCAACGCCAGCGCCTGGATCAGAACCTTACCGTGGGCTTTTCGGACCAACTGACACGCTTGTTCGCGACACCTGATCCATGGGTCGCGGTAGGCCGCAACCTGGGCCTGCTAGGGCTCGATTTGCTGCCGCCAGCCAAGCGCTGGTTCGCACGCCAGGCCATGGGCCTGGGCACTCGGTCGGACATCAAAGGGCAATGAATACAGTGACCCACACCAATGAGTTGCGCGCCGACCTGGTCATCGTCGGCGCGGGCATGGTCGGCAGCGCACTGGCGCTTGCCCTGCGTGACAGCGGCCTGGACATCCTGCTGATCGACGGCGGGCCGCTGACCAGCAAGCCTTTCGACGCCCAGGCGGCTTTCGAGCCGCGCGTCAGCGCGCTGTCCATGGCCAGCCAGCGCATTCTTCAGCGCTTGGGCGCCTGGGATGGCATTCAGGGGCGGCGTGCCAATCCTTATGGCCACATGTGCGTGTGGGATGGCAGCGGCACGGGTCAGATCAATTTTTCCGCCGCCAGTGTGCATGCCGACACCCTGGGCCATATCGTCGAGAACCGCGTGGTTCAGGACGCCTTGCTCGAACGTCTGCAGGACAGCGAAATCCGCCTGCTGGCCAATGCGCGACTGGAGCAGCTGCGCTATTCCGGCGACGATCGCCTGTTGACTCTCGCCGGTGGCCAGACCGTACGCACCCCGCTGGTGATCGCTGCGGACGGTGCGCATTCGGCGGTGCGCCGACTGGCAGGCTGCGAGACCCGCGAATGGGACTACCTGCACCACGCCATCGTGACCAGCGTGCAGTGTGCCGAGGGCCATCGCGATACGGCCTGGCAACGCTTCACCGACGAGGGACCATTGGCCTTTCTGCCTTTGCAGCGCGGTGATGGCAAGCATTGGTGCTCGATCGTCTGGTCGACCACGCCGGAGCAGTCCGAACGCCTGATGGCGCTGGATGACGCGGCGTTCTGCCGAGCGCTGGGGCAGGCCTTCGAGGGGCGCCTGGGGGAGGTCATGGCTGCCGATGCCCGCTTGTGCGTCCCGTTGCGTCAGCGACATGCCAAGCGCTATGTGGAAACCGGCCTGGCGTTGATCGGCGATGCCGCGCACACCATCCATCCGCTGGCCGGGCAGGGGGTCAACCTGGGCCTGCTCGACGCCGCGGTGCTGGCCGAAGAACTGATCCATGCCCGACAGCGCGGTGAGCGCCTGGCGGGACTGCCGGTGCTGACGCGCTATGAGCGCCGACGCATGCCTCACAACCTGGCGCTGATGGCAGCCATGGAAGGTTTCGAGCGGCTGTTCCAGGCCGATCCGCTGCCACTGCGCTGGCTGCGCAACACGGGCTTGAAATGGGTCGAGCAACTGCCGGAAGCCAAAGCGTTGTTTGTGCGCCAGGCGCTGGGGCTGACGGGTGACCTGCCGGCGCTCGCGCGCCGCTGAAAACGTCCACAGGACGGCGACTGCTTGCAACATTTGGTAACGCCTGAGCCCCGAGTTCGGTTGAGAAGCTAAATGTGATTCACTACCATTTCGCCTCACTCGAACGGCAAGGGTTCCCTCATGATGGCGCGCAAACGTCTCTTCGCTGCACTGGCGCTCTGTCTGCTGGGTGGCAACGCCCACGCTGCCGATGAAGTGGTCGTCTATTCCTCGCGCATCGACGAGCTGATCAAGCCGGTGTTCGACGCCTACACCGCGAAAACCGGGGTCAAGGTCAAGTTCATCACCGACAAGGAAGCGCCGTTGATGCAACGCATCAAGGCCGAAGGGCGGAACGCCACGGCCGACCTGCTGCTGACCGTCGATGCCGGCAACCTGTGGCAGGCCGAGCAGATGGGCATTCTGCAGCCCATCAATTCCACCGTCATCGATGGCAACATTCCTGCCCAATACCGCGCCGCGTCCCACCAGTGGACCGGCTTGAGCCTGCGCGCGCGGACCATTGCCTACGCCAGCGAACGCGTCAAGCCGCAGGAGCTGAGCACCTACGAGGCGCTGGCCGACAAGCAATGGGAAGGGCGGTTGTGCCTACGGACGGCGAAGAAGGTGTACAACCAGTCCCTGACCGCCACCTTGATCGAGACCCACGGCGCCGAGAAGACCGAGCAGATTCTCAAGGGCTGGGTAAACAACCTGTCCACCGACGTGTTCTCCGATGACATCGCCGTGCTGCAGGCTATCGATGCCGGGCAGTGCGATGTGGGTATCGTCAACAGTTACTACTATGGCCGCCTGCACAAGCAGCAGCCGGATCTGGGCGTGAAGCTGTTCTGGCCTAACCAGGGCGATCGCGGCGTTCACGTGAACCTGTCGGGCATTGGCCTGAACAAGTACGCACCGCACCCACAGGCGGCCATCGCTCTGGTCGAGTGGATGACCGGGCCGCAGGCGCAGGAAATCTTCGCCGGGGTGAACCAGGAATTTCCGGCCAATCCGGCGGTGGCTCCCTCTGCGGAAGTCGCCAGTTGGGGCAAGTTCAAGGCCGACACACTGCCCGTGGAAGTGGCGGGCAAGCGTCAGGCCGAAGCGATCCGGTTGATGGACCGTGCCGGGTGGAACTGAGCTGACATCGGTGGTGCGGCCTTCGCGGGCAGAGACCCGCTCCCACAGAAGAACAGGTGCTTTTGTGCTTTCAGTGTGGGAGCGGGTCTCTGCCCGCGAACGGCGCATGAGTAGCCCGCAATCTGAAAACCACGAGTGAGTCCATTGTCCTCTTCCGTCCAACGCCGTTGGTACCCGCTGGTTCTGGCTGTGGTCGGGCTCGTGCTGTTGCCGCTGAGCGTGCTGGCGCTGTCTTGGCAAAACATCGACCTGCAGATCTGGTCCCATTTGTGGGACACGCAGATGCCGCGTCTGCTGGGCAATACGCTCACCCTGGTGGTGGGCGTCGGTTGTGGCGTGACGGTGATCGGCGTCAGCCTGGCCTGGCTTACCAGCCTGTGTGAATTTCCCGGGCGGCGCTGGCTCGACTGGGCGCTGATGCTGCCGTTCGCCATCCCTGCCTATGTGCTCGCCTTCGTGTTCGTAGGGCTGCTGGATTTTGCCGGCCCCGTGCAGAGCCTGCTGCGCGAGTGGTTCGGCAGCGGCCTGCGCCTGCCGCGGGTGCGTTCCACGGGCGGGGTGATCATCGTGCTGGTGCTGGTGTTCTACCCCTACGTTTATTTGCTGGCGCGGACCGCGTTCCTGGCCCAGGGCAAGGGCTTGATGGAAGCGGCGCGCATGCTTGGCCAATCACCTTGGCAAGCTTTCTGGCGAGTGGCTCTTCCCGTGGCCCGGCCCGCCATCGGTGCCGGTGTCGCCTTGGCATTGATGGAAACCCTGGCCGATTTCGGTGCCGTGGCGGTGTTCAACTTCGACACCTTCACCACGGCCATCTACAAGACCTGGTACGGCTTCTTCAGCCTCTCCAGCGCAGCGCAGCTGGCCAGCCTGCTGTTGCTGGCCGTGATGCTGGTGCTCTATGGCGAACGCCGGGCGCGTGGCCAGGATCACGCGGCCAACGAGCGGCCGCGTGGGCAGGCGTTGTATCGGCTGAGCGGGCTCAAGGCGTGGCTGGCCAGCGGCTGGTGTGCGCTGGTGTTCGCCTGTGCCTTCGTCGTGCCCATGCTGCAGTTGGTCGTGTGGTGCTGGCAACGTGGGCGCTTTGACCTCGACGAGCGCTACCGCGAGTTGATCCTGCATACCTTGTACCTGGGCGCCATGGCTGCGCTGATCACCGTCACCGTGGCCCTGTTGCTGGCGTTTGCGCGGCGTCAGGCGCCCACGCCCGGCATTCGCGCCGGCGTGGCGGTGGCGAACCTGGGCTATGCCTTGCCGGGGTCGGTGCTGGCGGTATCGCTGATGCTGGCTTTCAGTTTTCTCGATCGCGAGCTGGTCGTGCCGTTGTCCGGCTGGCTGGGCGGTGCCGGTCGGCCATTGCTGCTGGGCAGTGTGGCGGCATTACTGGTCGCCTACCTCGTTCGCTTCATCGCAGTAGCCTATGGGCCGCTGGAAAGCAGCCTGGCGCGGATTCGTCCGTCCTTGCCCGAAGCGTCACGCAGCCTGGGTGTGGGCGGTCCGCGGCTGTTTTTCAAGGTCTACCTGCCACTGTTGCTGCCTGGCACGCTCAGCGCAGCGCTGCTGGTGTTCGTCGACACGTTGAAGGAGATGCCGGCCACTTTGCTGATGCGTCCTTTCGGCTGGGATACGCTGGCGGTGCGCGTCTTCGAAATGACCAGCGAAGGCGAGTGGGCACGTGCTTCGCTGCCGGCCCTGACCCTGGTGCTGGTCGGCCTGCTGCCGGTCATCGGGTTGATTCGGCGTTCGGCGCGTCAGTTGGGTCGAACTCACTGATCCAAGCTTCAGATGTCACACCGCGACCTTGTCGCTACAGATATCACCACCGCGACCTTGTCGCTACAGATGTTATACCGCGACCTTGTCGCTACAATGCGCCGCATCCGGCGCAGGCACCAAGGACAATCCGCCTGCGCTTTCGCCACGCCCGGAAGGAGAAACCCATGGGACAGCGTACGCCTCTGTATGACTTGCATCTTGCCCTCGGCGCAAAGCTGGTCGATTTTGGCGGTTGGGACATGCCCCTGCATTACGGCTCGCAGGTCGAGGAGCATCATCAGGTACGTCGCGATTGCGGCGTCTTCGACGTGTCGCATGTGACCGTGATCGATATCCACGGGCCGGATGCCCGGGCGTTCCTGCAATACCTGCTGAGCAACGACGTGGCCGCCCTGGCGCAGGCCGGCCAGGCCCTGTACAGCGCCATGCTCAATGAGCAGGGTGGAGTGGTGGACGACTTGATCGCCTACCTCACCGAGGATGGCTACCGCCTGGTGGTCAATGCCGCCACCCGCGACAAGGACCTGGCTTGGCTGAGCACCCACGCAGACGGATTCGATGTGCAGTGGCGCGAACGTCCCGAGTTGGCGCTGCTGGCGGTGCAGGGGCCCGAGGCTCGGCGCAAGGTCGCCGATCTGTTGGGCAGCCAGCGTCGCGAATTGCTGCTGCGATTGGAACCCTTCGAAGGGCGCCACCATGGCGACTGGTTCATCGCACGCACCGGCTACACCGGTGAAGACGGTCTCGAGATCGTCTTGCCGGCGGCGCAGGCGGCCGACTTCTTCAACGAACTGATCGGTGCCGGCATCCCGCCCATCGGGCTTGGCGCGCGCGATACGCTGCGCCTGGAGGCCGGCATGAACCTGTATGGCCAGGACATGGACGAGGCGCACTCGCCATTGGCGTCGAACATGGCCGGCAGTGTGGCGTGGCAACCGGCGTCGCGTGCCTTCGTCGGGCGTGAGGCGCTGGAGCACGAACGCGCCGTCGGACCGGCGATGAAACTGGTCGGTCTGGTGCTGGAGGAGCGCGGCGTGCTGCGCGCGCATCAGGTCGTGCGGATCGCCGGAGTTGGCGAAGGGGAGATCACCAGTGGTAGTTTCTCACCTACGCTGAGCAAGTCGATTGCCCTGGCGCGCGTGCCGATGGCGACCGCGGACCGTGCGGAAGTCGAGATACGTGGCAAATGGTACCCGGTACGGGTGGTCAAGCCGACCTTCGTCCGGCATGGTAGAACCCTGATCTGAATAATATGGCGGGCTGGCCGCTGACCCTTGTTGAGGACAATGTTATGAGCGATATCCCTGCTGAACTCCGTTTTGCCGAAAGCCACGAGTGGGCACGTCTGGAAGCCGATGGCACAGTGACCGTGGGCATCAGCGATCACGCACAGGAAGCGTTGGGCGACGTGGTGTTCATCGAGCTGCCGGAAGTCGGCAAGGTGTTCGCGGCCGCCGATCAAGCCGGTGTGGTCGAGTCGGTGAAAGCGGCGTCCGATATCTACTCGCCGGTAGGTGGCGAAGTGGTTGCCATCAACGAGGCACTTGCCGACGCGCCCGAGAGCGTCAACGGCGATCCGTATGGCGCCTGGTTCTTCAAGCTCAAGCCAAGCGCTTCCGATGAGCTGGACAAGCTACTCGATGCTGCCGGCTACAAGGCTGCCATTGGCGAATGACGGTCAGCGGGGGCGGCCTCCGCAGCCCCTGCCCGTTCAGAACGGTCGATCCCCCAATATCGTCGCTCGATGCATCACGCGTCGCTGCGGTCGGTAGTCGTCGATCGCGTAATGCTGGGTCACGCGGTTGTCCCAGAATGCCACGTCCCCCTGGCGCCACTGCCAGCGTACACAGAACTCGGGCCGCGTGCCGTGGGCGAACAGCAGGTCCAGCAGCGCCCGGCTTTCCGCCGCCGACACCTCGTTGATGCGTGTGGTGAAGCCGTCACTGACGAACAGTGCCTTGCGCCCGCTGACCGGATGGGTCCGCACCACCGGGTGCGACAGCGGCGGATGCTGCTGGCGCGTCTGCTCCCAGCGTGCCAGTGCCTGGGCATCGCTGCCGAAGCGCTCGAGTGGAAACGATTTGGCGAAATCATGGGTGGCAGTCAAGCCGTCGAGCAAGGTCTGCAACGGTGCAGACAAGGCCTCGAACGCAGCGATCCCGCTGGCCCAGCAGGTGTCGCCGCCGTAGGGCGGTACTTGCTGGGCCGTCAGTATCGCGCCCATCGCCGGTTCCGCGAGAAAGGTGACATCGGTGTGCCAGATGGCATTGTCGCGCACATCGGTCACGGCGGTGTCGAGCACCAGCACGTCGGGCTGCCCCGGCACGCTGGGGTAGATCGGATGGATATGCAGGTCACCGAATTGGTGCGCAAGCCGGGCCTGCTGGGCCGGCGTCAGCGGCTGGTCGCGCCAGAACAAGACCTGATGGGCGAGCAGCGCGGCGTCGATTTCGCGTTGCTGGGCCGGGGTCAGTTCGCGGCTGAGGTCGACGCCTGCGACGACCGCGCCGATGGTGGGGCTCAGGGGGGTGATGTGCAGAGTCATGTTGGTCAGCTCTGTTGGTGAAGTCGGTGATTCAGTGGCTCTGGCCGTGCCAGGGCACCAGCCGTCGTTGCAGGGCGCGCAAGCCCATTTCCAGGCCAAAGGCGATCAGCGCGATCACCAGGATGCCCAGTACCACCACATCGGTGACCAGAAACTGCGCGGCCGACTGCACCATGAAACCCAGGCCGCTGGTGGCGGCGATCAACTCGGCGGCGACCAGGGTCGACCAACCGACGCCCAGGCCGATGCGGATACCGGTGAGGATCTCGGGCAGGGCGCTGGGCACGATCACGTGACGAATCAGCTGCGCGCGGGTGGCGCCCAGCGATTGTGCGGCGCGCAGGCGGGCCGGATCGACGTTGCGCACGCCGGTGGCCGTGGCAATGGCGATCGGGGCGAAGATCGCCAGGTAGATCAACAGCACCTTCGAGGTCTCGCCGATGCCGCACCAGATCACGATGAGCGGCAGGTAGGCCAGTGGCGGAATGGGCCGGTAGAACTCGATCAGCGGGTCGAGAATGCCCTGGGCGATGCGGTTGTGGCCGATGGCAATTCCGACCGGAATGGCGAACAGCACGGCAAAAAACAGCGCCAGGCCGATGCGACCCAGGCTGGCGGCCAAGTGTTGCCACAATGTCGCGTCCATATAGCCCTGGGTTGCCAGCAGCCAGGCTTTGCTCAGCACCGCGCCGGGCGAGGGCAGGAACAGCGGCTCGATCAATTCGGTGGCAGTGACGGCCCACCAGAGCAGCAGCACGCCGGCCAGGGTCAGCGTGCTGATGGCTTGCGTACTCAGACGCCAGGGTCGGCGCGCAGCGGGTGCGCGAGCGCTGTCGATGGCTTGGGTTGAATAGAGGCTCATGCCAGTTCCTCGTGCGCGGTGGTGCCCTGTGGGGAAAGACGCTGTGCACATCCACGTTGTGCAAACTCTCGTTGTGCAAAAACCTGAGTCAGCACGTGCTCGCGGGTCTCGATGAATCGGGGGTCTGACTTGATCGCCCGGGCGCTCTCGCCGGCGGCGTAGCGTTGGCCGAAGTCCAGGCTCAGACGTTCCTCGACATGCCCCGGATTGGGCGCCAGCAGGATCAGATCGGTGGCCAGGAACACCGCTTCTTCGATGTCGTGAGTGATCAGGAACACCGGCTTGGCGGTTCGTTGCCAGACCTGCAGCAGCAGTTCCTGCATCTGCTCGCGAGTGAACGCATCCAGTGCGCCGAACGGCTCGTCCATCAACAGTACCTGCGGATCGGCCGCCAGCGCTCGGGCCAGGCCCACGCGTTGGCGCTGACCACCGGAGAGTTGCCACACCTGCCGCTCGGCGAAACCGGCCAGATCGACCAGCGCGAGCATTTCACGCGCCCGCGCTTCACGCTGGGCGCGGCCGATGCCCGCCAGTTGCAGGCCGAAGGCGACATTGGCCAGCACGTCCTGCCAAGGCAGCAGGGCGTCATCCTGAAACACCACGCCACGGTCCGCCCCTGGGCCCTTCACCGCGACGCCGTCCAGCGTGATGCGGCCACTGCTGGGCGGCACGAAACCGGCGATCAGGTTGAGCAGCGAGGTCTTGCCGCTGCCCGACGGACCCAGCGCCACGCACAGTTGCTGCGGGCCCAGGCTCAGGGAGATGTCCTGCAGCACCGGCTGCGCGGCGCCCGGGTAGTGGGCGCCGATACGGTCGAGAATCAATTGGGCCACGGTCGGACTCCGTTGGGCGTGTGCGGGATCACTGAACGAACTTGGCGCTGACGTAAGGCGTGTAATCGGGCAGCACGGCTTCCAGCTTGCCTTGCTCCTTGAGGAACTCGGCTGTCTTGGCCACCGCCTTGGCAGTGCCACCGCCCAGCAGCGCTTCCAAAGCCTGGGCCTCGGCGTCGGGATAGGTAGAGCCGGCGAGCAGGTCGGGAACATCCGCGGCATTGGCGCCCGTCAGCTTGGCGATCTTGCGCACCGGCTCGGAGTCGGCGGTCCACTGCGCCTGGTTCTTCGCGTAGTCGGCGAACGAATCCAGGGTGACCTTGGCGAATTTGGCGATCACTTCAGGGTGCTTCTCGGCGTAGTCCTTGCGCGCCACCCAGACCTCGAAGGTCGGTGCGCCCCATTGCCCGACCTGCGCGGCATCGGTCAGGGTCTTGCCGCTCTTGCGGATCTCGCCCAAGGCCGGCGACCAGACGAATGCGCCATCGATGTCGCCTCGCTTCCACGCGGCGGCAATCTCGGCCGGTTGCAGGTTGACCACCTTGACCTTGCCTTCCAGGCCCCAGTGCTTCAGCGCACCGAGCAAGCTGTAGTGGGAGGTGGAAACGAACGGCGTGGCGATGGTTTTGCCCACCAGTTGCTGAGGGTTGTCGATACCGCTGCCGTTGCGCACCACCAGGGCCTCGGCGGAATTGATCTGCGCCGAAACGATGAAGGCGACGATGGGCAGTTTGCGTGAAGTGGCAGCTGCCAGCGGGCTCGACCCCAGATTGCCGATCTGCACATCGCCCGAGGCGATCGCCGTCACCACTTCCGGCCCGCTGTTGAAGCGGCGCCAGTCGATCTTCTCGCCAATGGCTTTCTCATAGACGCCGTCGGCCTGGGGCACCTTGCTGGGGTCTATGCCGGTCTGGTAGCCGACGGTCAGCGGCGCGGCCTGGATGCCCATGGCCAGACCCGTCAGGGCCAAAGTGGTGAACAGTTTTCGTGCGAAGCGCTGCTTGGCCATGGTGGCTGCCTTTTGCAAGAGTCGGGTGGCGAGGGACCTTCAAGCGCGCGTCTTCGGCGTATGAAAAGTCGGGTGCCAGATCAACTGGCGATGGGGAATCTAAACGATATAAGAAACGGCTTTGAAATACCGTTTGGGAATTAGCTTATGTTTGGCAACTGGATTGAACTTTTTGGTTTGGAAGGTTCAGGCTGTTATGCGATTAAATTCTAAAAAAAATTGAAACAATGCTTTTTGGTTTTGTGAAAATTTCGTTAATCTCGGCACCCAGAGTTTGGCTTAGACCAAGGTCTCGAATCGGCTTGTAAACATTGACTAACTGGTCACGCTTTAGCGCTAATCGCGCATCGGCGGACAAGGGGCGCCAGACCCCGACCAAAGACACCACAAAAATTAGAAACCAGAGGAGCATCACATGTACAAGCAGTCGCTCGCCGTAGCCATCGCGCTCGCCAGCATCTCCACCAGTGTTTACGCCGCCGATCCGGCACCCTCGGGTTTCCTCGACGCCAGCAAGGTAACGCTGAGCTCGCGGACCATGTACTTCCGCAACGACACCCGTGAAGGCACCGCGAACGACCAGGAAGAGTCGGCTCAGGGCTTCCTCTTCAATTTCCTCTCTGGCTACACTGCCGGCACCGTCGGCTTCGGTCTGGACGTGCAGGCCATGACCGGTATTCACCTGGACGGCGGCCGTGGTCACCACCCGAATGCCAACACCTTCTTCCCAAGCGACAGCGATGGCTCGGCTGAGAAGTCCTGGTCGCGTCTGGGCGCCAACGGCAAGGTCAAG
This sequence comes from Pseudomonas rhizosphaerae, assembly GCF_000761155.1. Classification (NCBI taxonomy): domain Bacteria; kingdom Pseudomonadati; phylum Pseudomonadota; class Gammaproteobacteria; order Pseudomonadales; family Pseudomonadaceae; genus Pseudomonas; species Pseudomonas rhizosphaerae. The sequence continues at coordinate 3,824,990 of NZ_CP009533.1, forward strand.
TTCTCCAAGACCGAACTCAAGGTGGGTAGCGCACTGCAGCCCAACCTGCCAATCCTGGTATCCAACGATGGTCGCTTGCTGCCTGCTGTGTACCAGGGCGGTATCCTGACTTCCAAGGACCTGGACAACTTCACCTTCACCGCCGGTCGACTGAACAAGTCCGCGGGCCGTGCCACCAGCAACTATTCGGGCCTGGGCGTCGGCGGTGCCACTCAGGACTCCAACAACTTCCAGTTCGGCGGTGTGGACTGGAAAGTGACCAAGGACCTGACCCTGCAGGTCTACCATGCGCAGCTGGAAGACTATTACAAGCAGACCTTCCTGGGCGCCGTGCACGTACTGCCACTGGGTGAAGATCAGTCGTTCAAGACTGACCTGCGCTACTTCGACAGCCGTTCCGACGGCAAGAACGGCGACGTCGGCTACCGCTTCAACAACAACAGCGGCTACGCCAAGAACCCTGGCAAGATCGACAACAAGACCTGGACTGCGATCTTCACCTACAGCCTGGCTGGCCACGCGGTCACCGCCGGCTACCAGCAGGTGGGCGATGATGGCGGCATGCCGTTCATCAACAACGGCAACGTGGTCGATGGCAACGGTCGCAACGAAGGCAACGGTGGCTCCAGCGTCTACCTGTTCACCGACAGCATGATCAACTCCTTCACCCGTGCTGGCGAGAACACCACGTTCGCCCAGTACTCCTACGACTTCAGCCGCATCGGCGTACCGGGCCTGAAAGCTTCGGTTGCCTACCTGCATGCCGATGACATCAAGGCAGCCGGTACCGGCGATTCGAGCAACTCGGAGTGGGAACGCGACATGCGCGTCGACTACGTGATCCAGAGCGGTCTGCTGAAGAACTTCGGCGCCACCCTGCGTAACGGTACCTACCGCAGCGACGTGGGCACCAACACCGATCAGACCCGTCTGATCTTCAACTACACGTACGCTTTCAAGTAATACGTGCCGTTGGAAAAAGCCCGCCTCGTGCGGGCTTTTTCGTTTGTGGCGGGGCGTTATTCCAGATTCGCCTAGCGCCATCACCATCCATTCTTTTTGTTTCCCGGCCGCTCGGTGCACAGTCATGCGCACAACAGTCCAGGAGCAGCACCATGACCATCCGACTCGGCGACATCGCCCCTGATTTCCAGCAGGAATCCAGCCAAGGCAGCATCAGCTTTCACCAGTGGTTGGGAGATAAATGGGGCGTGCTGTTCTCGCACCCGGCCGACTTCACGCCCGTTTGCACTACCGAGTTGGGCTTCACCGCCAAGCTGGCCGACGAGTTCGCCAAGCGCAACGTCAAGGCCATTGCCTTGTCGGTCGATCCAGTCGAGTCCCACCACCGCTGGATCGGCGACATCGACGAGACCCAGGGCACGACCGTGAATTTCCCGATTCTGGCCGATGTCGACCGCAAGGTGTCCGAGCTCTACGACCTCATCCACCCGAACGCCAACGACACCCTGACCGTGCGCTCGCTGTTCGTCATCGATCCGAACAAGAAGGTACGGCTGACCATCACCTACCCGGCCAGTACTGGGCGTAATTTCCACGAAATCCTGCGGGTGATCGATTCGCTGCAACTCACTGACAACCACAAGGTGGCGACTCCGGCCAACTGGCAGGATGGCGACGACGTGGTGATCGTGCCTTCGCTCAAGGACGAAGAAGAGATCAAGCAGCGCTTTCCCAAGGGCTACAAAGCGGTGAAGCCGTACCTGCGCCTGACCCCACAGCCAAACCGCTGAGCACCTCCCCTGTAGCAGCGGTGCAAGCCGCGTCCGGCATTTTGCGGTGCGTCTGATGTACCACGTTTACAGCCGACGCGGCTTGCGCCGCTGCTACAGGGGATGAGGTGACGTGGATATGTTTTTATCGAATAACCAAATGAATAAATATGATTTAAAGATATAAATCCTGCCTGTTACTGTTCCCTTCATTCCGGCGACTTCTCCAGAAGCGCTCCGACTTCGCTATTCAAGGATTTACCCCATGCTGGTCGTATCTCTGGGCGGCAGCCCCAGCCTGCGCTCGCGCTCCGGTGTACTGCTGGAGCGCAGCAAGCAGTGGTTGCAGCGTCAAGGCGTCGAAGTGGTGACCTTCCAGGTACGGGACTTCCCGGCCGAAGACCTGCTGCACGCTCGTTTCGACAGCCCGCACGTGCTGCTCTTCATCGAACTGGTCGGCAAGGCCGATGGCCTCGTGGTTGCCACGCCGGTGTACAAGGCCTCGTTCTCCGGCGCGCTGAAGACGCTGCTGGACCTGCTGCCCGAGCGTGCCCTGAGCAACAAGGTGGTCCTGCCCATCGCCACTGGTGGCAGCATCGCCCACATGCTGGCCGTGGACTACGCACTCAAGCCGGTGCTGGCCTCGCTCAAGGCCCAGGAAATGCTTCAGGGCATCTTTGCCGACGACAGTCAGATCGCCTATGGCGAAGGCGGCGTCGCAGCCCAGTTGGCACCGGCTCTCGAGCAGCGGCTGGAAAGCGCCTTGCAGGAGTTCCACGCATTCCTGCTGCGCCGACCGCAGACCCATGACCCGGCCCTGCTCACGCAAAGCCTGCGCAGTGCCCGCTGGAGCATCTGATTCCGACCGCCTTCGCGGCCGCTGGACCTTTCGCTGTACCCACCTTACTCGCCCGCCAACGGGCAAGCAGGTGCAACCCAATTCCCCCTGCAGAAGGAGAGTGCCATGCGCACCCTGTTCTTGCGTCGTGGCGTGGTCGCACTGTTTGCTGCGGCTGTGTCGTTCGGCGCCATCACCAAGGCCCAGGCTGAAACCCTGCGCATCGGTTATCAGAAATACGGCACGCTGGTGCTGCTCAAGGCCAAGGGCACGCTGGAGAAGCGCTTGGCAGCCCAGGGTGTGGACGTCAAATGGACCGAGTTTCCCGGCGGGCCGCAACTGCTCGAAGGGCTCAACGTCGGCTCGATCGATTTCGGCGTGACCGGAGAAACTCCGCCGGTGTTCGCCCAGGCGGCCGGTGCCGATCTGCTATACGTGGCTTATGAGCCACCGGCCCCGACCAGTGAAGCGATCCTTGTGCCCAAGGACTCGCCGATCCGCTCGGTCAGTGAGCTCAAAGGCAAGAAGGTCGCGCTGAACAAGGGCTCCAACGTGCACTACCTGCTGGTGCGCGCGCTGGAAGAGGCGGGGCTCAAGTACTCCGACATCCAGACCGTCTTCCTGCCGCCGTCGGATGCACGCGCCGCCTTCGAGCGCGGCAGCGTCGATGCGTGGGTCATCTGGGACCCCTACCAGGCGGCCGCGGAGCAGCAATTGCAGGCTCGCACCCTGCGTGACGGTCAAGGCATCGTCGACAACCTGCAGTTCTACCTGGCCACCAAGCCCTACGCCGAGAAGCACCCCGAGGTGATCACGGCACTGGTCGAAGAAGTCCGCGCGGTGGGTGAGTGGTCCAAGGCGCATCCCGAAGAAGTCACCGCCCAGGTCGCGCCGTTGCTCGGCCTGCCGGCCGACATCACCCTGACCTCGGTGAAACGCCAGGGTTACGGTGCGCAGTTCCTCAACCTGCAGACCGTTGCCGCGCAGCAGAAGATCGCCGACAGCTTTCATCAGCTCAAGCTGATCCCCAAGCCGCTGCGCATCCAGGATGTGATCTGGACACCACCGGCCAACGTAGCCAAGGCCCCGTGAATCGCGGCGTTGCAGCCATCGCACAACTTCACCGGCGCGCAGGCGCCGGTTCCGAGCCACGTCAGGAGACAACTCCATGAGCCTCAATATTTTCTGGTTTCTTCCCACCCACGGCGACGGCCATTACCTGGGCACCTCCGAAGGTGCACGGGCAGTCGACCACGGGTACCTGCAACAGATCGCCCAGGCCGCCGATCGCCTCGGCTACGGCGGCGTACTGATCCCGACCGGGCGTTCATGCGAAGACTCATGGCTGGTGGCGGCCTCGTTGATTCCAGTCACCCAGCGCCTGAAATTCCTCGTGGCCCTGCGCCCAGGCATCATCTCGCCCACCGTGGCAGCACGCCAGGCCGCGACCCTGGACCGGCTGTCCAACGGCCGTGCGCTGTTTAACCTGGTGACCGGTGGCGACCCGGACGAATTGTCCGGCGACGGGCTGTTCCTCACCCATGAGGAACGCTACGAAGCATCGGTGGAGTTCACCCGCATCTGGCGTCGTGTGCTGGAAGGCGAGACCGTCGATTACGATGGCAAGCACCTCACCGTCAAGGGCGCCAAGCTACTCTATCCACCGGTGCAGCAACCCCGGCCGCCGCTGTATTTCGGCGGCTCTTCCGACGCTGCCCAGGACCTTGCTGCCGAACAGGTGGAAATGTACCTGACCTGGGGCGAACCGCCCGCTGCCGTGGCCGAGAAGATCGCCCAGGTGCGCGAGAAGGCGGCCAAGCTCGGCCGCACCGTGCGGTTCGGGATCCGCCTGCACGTGATCGTGCGGGAAACCAACGAAGAAGCCTGGCAGGCCGCCGAACGACTGATCGCTCATGTCGATGACGACACCATTGCCCGCGCCCAGGCCTCGCTGGCGCGCTTCGACTCGGTGGGTCAGCAGCGCATGGCCGCCTTGCACGGTGGCAGCAAGGACCAGCTGGAGGTCAGCCCCAACCTGTGGGCCGGCGTCGGCTTGGTGCGCGGCGGGGCGGGTACCGCGCTGGTCGGTGACGGTCCGACCGTGGCCGAACGGGTCAAGGAGTATGCGGCGCTGGGTATCGATACCTTTATTTTCTCCGGCTATCCGCACCTTGAGGAGTCGTACCGCGTGGCCGAGTTGCTGTTTCCGCACCTGGACGTGCAACGCCCGGAGGCTCCTACCGGCGCCAACTACGTCAGCCCTTTCGGTGAAATGGTCGCCAACGACATTTTGCCCAAGGCCGCCGCCAAGCGCTGAGACCCTGCCATGAGTACATCGACTAGAATCATCCACCGGTTGGCGCCTTGGGCGCTGCCGGTCGGCCTGCTGCTGATCTGGCAGCTGTCGGTCAGCGTCGGCTGGCTGTCGACGCGTATCCTTCCGGCACCCAGCGCGGTGCTCGAAGCGGGTGTCGCGTTGTTCAAGTCCGGGGAGATCTGGACGCATCTGGCCATCAGTGGCTGGCGCGCCGGCATCGGCTTTGCCATCGGTGGCGGCATCGGCCTGGTGTTGGGGCTGATCAGCGGCCTGTCGCGCTGGGGCGAGCGGCTGCTCGACACTTCCGTGCAGATGATCCGCAACGTGCCGCACCTGGCGCTGATTCCGCTGGTGATCCTGTGGTTCGGCATCGACGAGTCGGCAAAGATCTTTCTGGTGGCTTTGGGCACGCTGTTCCCGATCTACCTGAACACCTACCACGGCATCAAGAACGCCGACCCCGCATTGGTGGAAATGGCACGCAGCTATGGCCTGTCAGGGTTTCGCCTGTTCTGGCAAGTGATCCTGCCCGGGGCCTTGCCCTCCATTCTGGTTGGCGTGCGTTTCGCCCTGGGTCTGATGTGGCTGACGCTGATCGTCGCGGAAACCATTTCCGCCAGTTCGGGTATCGGCTACCTGGCCATGAACGCGCGTGAATTCCTGCAGACCGATGTGGTGGTGCTGGCCATCGTGCTCTATGCGATTCTCGGCAAGCTGGCCGATCTCGCGGCACGGGGGCTGGAGCGAGTGTGGTTGCGCTGGCATCCGGCCTATCAAAGCAAGGGAGGTGCGGCATGACCGTTCTCAAGGAGCAGCCGCAGAACCTGCGGCGCGGGATTCCCCTGGCGGTCCGCCAGTTGCGCAAGACCTTCGGCGAGCGCGAGGTGCTGCGCGACATCGACCTGAACATTCCGGCCGGGCAGTTCGTGGCCATCGTCGGCCGCAGTGGGTGCGGCAAAAGCACCCTGCTGCGCCTGCTGGCGGCCCTCGACCAGCCTACCAGTGGCCAGTTGCTGGCCGGCACGGGGCCGCTTAGCGATGCGCGCAACGATACTCGGCTGATGTTTCAGGAGGCCCGGTTGCTGCCGTGGAAGCGGGTCATCGACAACGTTGGCCTGGGGCTTTCCGGCAATTGGCGCGAGCAGGCCTTGCAGGCGCTGGAAGCGGTGGGGTTGGCCGAACGTGCCAATGAATGGCCGGCGGCGTTGTCGGGCGGGCAGAAGCAGCGTGTGGCCTTGGCGCGGGCATTGATCCACAAGCCGCGGCTGTTGCTGCTGGATGAGCCGTTGGGTGCGCTGGATGCACTGACGCGCATCGAAATGCAGCAGTTGATCGAGAGCTTGTGGCGCAAGCATGGCTTCACCGTGTTGCTGGTGACCCATGATGTGTCCGAAGCCGTGGCGATTGCCGATCGGGTGATTCTGATCGAGGAGGGGCGTATCGGTCTGGACCTGGCCGTCGAGCTGCCGCGGCCGCGGGCCCGTGGTTCACATCGCCTGGCGGCGCTGGAAACCGAGGTGCTCAACCGGGTGTTGGCGTTACCGGTCAATCCACCGGAGCCAGAGCCCCCATCGCCATTGCCGACCCAATTGCGCTGGGCGCGTTGAACCGGACGCGGTACGTCAGGTAGTCCGCACGTACCGCCGACGCGGCTCGCGCCGCTGCTACAGGGACTGCATACCTAAACGATACGGTGGCACCCTGTAGCAGCGGCGTGAGCCGCGTCCGGGTGCGATGCGGTGTACCTGCCGCACCGCAGTCCAGAAGACACGGGGGACCCCTGTAGCAGCGGCGCGAGCCGCGTCCGAGGACGACGCGGTCTACCTGCCGCACCGCAATCCAAGCGCAACGCCTAGCCGTTATACGGTGTGCAAATACCAGTTGTATTCCAAATCCGAGATGGAATGCTCGAATTCTTCCAGCTCGCTTTCCTTGCAGGCCACGAAGATATCGATGTATTTCGGATCGATGTACTTGGCCAGCACCTCGCTGTCGTCCAGCAGGCGCAGGGCATCGCGCAGGTTGGTCGGCAGGCTCTGCTCGTTCTGCTCGTAGGAGTTGCCCGTCACCGGTTCGTTGGGCTCGACCTGGTTGGTCAGGCCATGGTGCACGCCGGCCAGCACCGCAGCCATCAGCAGGTAGGGGTTGGCGTCGGCACCGGCCACTCGATGCTCAAGGCGCACCGCATCCGGTGTGCCAGTAGGCACGCGCAGGGCCACGGTACGGTTGTCCAGGCCCCAGCATGGGGAGTTTGGCACGTAGAACTGAGCACCGAAGCGGCGGTACGAATTGACGTTCGGGCACAGGAACGCCATCGACGCGGGCAGGGTCTCGAGCACACCGCCGATCGCGTGACGCAATGCGGCGTTCTGCTCGGGATCCTCACTGGTGAAGATGTTCTTGCCGTCCTTGTCGAGGATCGAGATGTGCACGTGCAAACCGTTGCCCGCCTGGCCCGGGTAGGGCTTGGCCATGAACGTGGTGTCCATCTCATGGTCGTAGGCGATGTTCTTGATCAGACGCTTGAGCAGCACTGCATAGTCGCAAGCCTTCATGGCATCGGCGACGTGGTGCAGGTTGACCTCGAACTGCGCCGGCGCACTTTCCTTGACGATGGCGTCGGCTGGAATGCCTTGTTCCTTCGCCCCTTCGAGGATGTCCTGCAGGCAGTCCACGTACTCGTCCAGGTCGTCGATCAGATACACCTGGGTCGAATGCGGACGCTTGCCGGAGATCGGCGAGCGCGGTGGTTGTGGTCGACCGTTTACGTTCTCCTGGTCGATCAGGTAGAACTCCAGCTCGAAGGCAGCGCAGATGGTCAGGCCCATGGCGTCGAATTTCTCGACGACCTGGCGCAGCACCTCGCGCGGGTCGGCGAAGAACGGCTCGCCTTCGAGTTCGTGCATGGTCATCAGCAGTTGCGCGGTAGGGCGCTTCTGCCAAGGCTCGTTGCACAGGGTGTCGGGGATGGGATAGCAGATACGATCGGCGTCGCCGATGTCCAGGCCAAGGCCGGTGCTTTCCACGGTGGAACCGTTGATGTCCAGGGCAAACAGCGAGGCAGGCAGGTTGATGCCTTTCTCGTAAACCTTGTGGAGGCTGGTGCGTTCGATGCGCTTGCCGCGCACCACACCATTCATATCTGCAATCAGAAGGTCGACGTACAGAACCTCAGGATGTTCCTTAAGGAATGCGTTCGCTTCGTTAAGCTGAACGGCACGCGGGGGTACCGACATGATGCAACACCTTTGTTGTTAAAAATATCGTTGTTAAAAATATCAATCATTGGGTTGAGCAGGTTTCAGTCAATCCGAAAGCCCACATGAAGTCAAGCGAGCCCGGTTTTGCCCTGAAAGGGCGCTGTTGAGCCTTTTTTGCTGCATATCAGGGCGCGCGTGACCGGTAATCGCAGCACTTTGCAACTGCCCTGAAAGTGCGCGATGAAGTTTGCAGGTCGCCAGTTGTGGAAAAAAATGAACAAGGCTAAGCTCATTTTCAACCCGTCATTTCAATAATACCGAGGGTGAAGCATGGCACGCCTGCCATTATCTGTTATCAGTCACTGCAGCCACCGCTCGCCGGCGGCCAGAATAATTGACAGCCCACGGCGTTGCGTCTCTGTTTTTTTGCCCATCGTGTACTGCCTGCCGCCTGAAACCGCTACCCTGAGCCAGATGCTCCGGCCAGGTATCGAAAAGCCGGGCGGGCATCGTGGTGCCCTCGCATGAACGCTTTCCCAACGACGCCCACGCGTCACAAGTGCCCGGCTCGCCGCGAGCCAGGTTAATGGCCTCCTGAGGTATTTATGAGTCCCAACCTCGACCAGCTCACCGATTGGTTGAAAGATCACAAGATCACCGAAGTCGAATGCCTGATCGCCGACCTCACCGGCATCACCCGCGGCAAGATCTCTCCGACCAACAAGTTCATCGCCGAAAAGGGCATGCGCCTGCCGGAAAGTGTTCTATTGCAAACTGTGACCGGCGACTATGTAGAAGACGACATCTACTACGAGTTGCTCGACCCCGCCGACATCGACATGATCTGCCGTCCCGACGAGAACGCGGTGTTTCTCGTTCCCTGGGCCATCGAACCTACGGCGCAGGTCATTCACGACACCTACGACAAGCAGGGCAACCCCATCGAGCTGTCGCCGCGCAACGTGCTCAAGAAGGTCTTGAAGCTGTACGCGGACAAGGGCTGGCAGCCCATCGTGGCGCCGGAGATGGAGTTCTACCTGACCAAGCGCTGCGAAGACCCGGACTTTCCGCTGCAGCCGCCGATTGGCCGCTCCGGGCGTCCGGAAACCGGCCGGCAGTCGTTTTCCATCGAGGCGGCGAACGAGTTCGATCCGCTGTTCGAAGACGTCTACGACTGGTGCGAAGCACAGAACCTGGACCTCGACACGCTGATCCACGAAGACGGCACGGCGCAGATGGAAATCAATTTCCGGCACGGCAATGCCCTGCACCTGGCCGACCAGATCCTGGTGTTCAAACGCACCATGCGCGAGGCCGCACTCAAGCACAACGTAGCCGCGACGTTCATGGCCAAGCCCATGACCGGCGAGCCGGGCAGTGCCATGCACTTGCACCAGAGCATCGTCGATTCGGCCACCGGCAAGAACATCTTCGCCAACGAAGATGGCTCCATGAGCCAGCTGTTCCTGCACCACGTCGGCGGCCTGCAGAAATTCATTCCCGAACTGCTGCCGCTGTTCGCCCCCAACGTCAATTCGTTCCGCCGCTTCCTGCCCGACACCTCGGCGCCGGTCAACGTCGAGTGGGGTGAGGAAAACCGCACCGTGGGCCTGCGCGTGCCCGATGCCACGCCGCAGAACCGGCGGGTCGAGAACCGCCTGCCGGGCGCCGATGCCAACCCGTACCTGGCCATCGCAGCCAGCCTGCTGTGCGGCTACATCGGCATGGTCGAGGGCTTGAACCCGAGCGCGCCGGTCCAGGGCCGTGGCTACGAACGTCGCAATCTGCGCCTGCCGTTGACCATCGAAGATGCGCTGGAGCGCATGGAAAACTGCAAGACGGTGGAGAAATACCTGGGCAAGAAATTCGTCGTCGGCTATGTCGCGGTCAAGCGCGCCGAACACGAGAACTTCAAGCGCGTGATCAGCTCATGGGAACGTGAGTTCCTGCTGTTCGCGGTGTGAGAAAAAGGAGTAACAGATGAGCAACAACAACCCCCAGACCCAGCATTGGCAGGACTTGAGCAGCGCCCATCACCTGGCGCCTTTCAGCGATTACACGCAGCTCAAGAACAAGGGTCCGCGGATCATCACCAAGGCCGACGGCGTATACCTGTGGGACAGCGAAGGGCACAAGATCCTCGACGGCATGGCGGGCCTGTGGTGCGTGGCCATCGGCTACGGTCGCGAAGAGCTGGTGCAGGCCGCCAGCACGCAGATGCGCGAGCTGCCTTATTACAATCTGTTTTTCCAGACCGCCCACCCGCCTGCGCTGGAACTGGCCAAGGCCATTGCCGACCTGGCGCCGGCGGGCATGAACCATGTGTTCTTCACCGGTTCGGGCTCCGAAGGTAACGACACCGTGCTGCGCCTGGTGCGCCATTACTGGGCGCTCAAGGGCAAGCCCGAGAAGAAGGTCATCATCAGCCGCGTCAATGGCTACCACGGCTCCACCGTGGCCGGTGCCAGCCTGGGCGGCATGTCGGGCATGCACGAGCAGGGCGACCTGCCGATTCCCGGCATTGTGCACATTGCTCAGCCGTACTGGTTTGGCGAGGGCGGCGACATGACCCCCGACGAGTTCGGTGTCTGGGCCGCCGAGGAGCTGGAAAAGAAGATCCTGGAAGTGGGCGAAGACAACGTCGCGGCGTTCATCGCCGAGCCGATCCAGGGCGCCGGCGGGGTGATCATTCCGCCCGAAAGCTACTGGCCGAAGGTCAAGGAAGTGCTGGCGCGCTACGACATCCTGTTCGTCGCCGATGAAGTGATCTGTGGCTTCGGCCGTACCGGCCACTGGTTCGGCAGCGACTACTACGACCTGGCGCCCGACCTGATGACCATCGCCAAGGGCCTCACCAGCGGCTACATCCCCATGGGTGGAGTGATCGTGCGCGACGAAGTCGTGCAGGTGATCAACCAGGGCGGCGACTTCAACCATGGCTTCACCTATTCCGGGCATCCGGTAGCGGCGGCAGTGGGGCTGGAAAACCTGCGTATCCTGCGCGACGAGCACATCGTCGATAACGTTCGCACCGAGGCGGCACCGTATTTGCAAAAGCGTCTGCGGGAGCTGCAAGACCACCCGCTGGTGGGTGAGGTGCGCGGCCTGGGCATGCTCGGGGCAATCGAACTGGTCAAGGACAAGGCTACCCGCAGGCGCCACGAAGGCCGTGGCGCCGGCATGATCTGTCGGCAGTTCTGTTTCGACAACGGGCTGATCATGCGCGCGGTCGGTGACACCATGATCATCGCTCCGCCGTTGGTCATCAGCCATGCCGAGATCGACGAACTGGTGAGCAAGGCACGCCTTTGCCTGGACCTGACACTCGAAGCGCTAGGTGGCTAAATGCTAGGCTTGCTCCCGTCGGGAGCATCGGTACGCGAAATGCGGCGGGCTCCCGTGGGAGCGGTCATCGGCCGCGAAAGCCGCGACGCGGTATCAACGGATACCGCAGTGATTTCTTCGCGGCCGATGACCGCTCCTACGGATTCGCAAGGCCCGTCGTCTCGATCACTATTGGCATCAGGTTAAGACCAAGAACATTTAGGAGCTCAACGCATGAAGATATTTGGCAAGACCCTCCTCGCCGCAGCCCTGATGGGGGCGATGGCCAGTGCTGCACAGGCAGACGACAAGGTGCTGCATGTGTACAACTGGTCGGACTACATCGCACCGGACACGGTCAAGCAGTTCGAGGCGGAGTCGGGGATCAAGGTCGTCTACGACGTATTCGACAGCAACGAAACCCTGGAAGCCAAGCTGTTGGCCGGCAAGTCCGGCTACGATGTCGTCGTGCCTTCCAACAACTTCCTGGCCAAGCAGATCAAGGCCGGCGTTTACCAGGAACTGGATCGCTCCAAGCTGCCGAACTGGAAGAACCTCAACGAATCGCTGCTCAAGGCCGTGTCGGTGAGCGACCCGGACAACAAGCACGCCTTCCCGTACATGTGGGGCTCGATCGGCATCGGCTTCAATGCCGACAAGGTCAAGGCAGCACTGGGCGCCGACGCGCCGACCAACAGCTGGGACCTGCTGTTCAAGCCGGAAAACGCCGCCAAGCTGAAGTCGTGCGGCATCAGCTTCCTCGATTCGCCAACCGAAATGCTGCCGATCGCCCTGCATTACCTGGGCTACCCGACCGATTCGCAAGACAAGAAGCAGCTCGCCGAAGCCGAGGCGCTGTTCCTCAAGGTGCGTCCATCGATCGGTTACTTCCACTCGTCCAAGTACATCTCCGACCTGGCCAACGGCAACATCTGCGTGGCCGTGGGTTACTCGGGTGACATCTACCAGGCCAAGTCCCGCGCCGAAGAGGCCGGTGGCAAGGTCAAGGTCAGCTACAACATTCCCAAGGAAGGCGCTGGCAGCTTCTTCGACATGGTCGCCATTCCCAAGGATGCCGAAAACGTCGAAGGTGCCTACAAGTTCATGACCTTCCTGATGAAGCCGGAAGTCATGGCCGAGATCACTAACAGCGTGCAATTTCCCAACGGTAACCAGGCTGCAACGGCACTGGTGGATAAAGCCATCAGCGGCGACCCAGGCATCTATCCACCGGCCGATGTGCAAGCCAAGCTGTACGCCATCGCCGACCTGCCTGCGGCAACGCAGCGCATCATGACGCGCAGCTGGACCAAGATTAAGTCGGGCAAGTAAGTTTGCTTGAAGTGTCGTGTTGCGCCGTTCGCGGCCACCGACCGCTCCCACAGGGTATCTGTAGGAGCGGTCCGTGGCCGCGAAGGGCGCAACTCGATCTCGGCCCAGGTGAATCAGCAATTGCGGCGTGCGCGCATGGGCTGTAAGTTGCGCGCCGGTTTGTCTTATAGAACAAACGCTTGAGAGGACCTCCACTTGTCACACTCTTTGTTTCGCAAGGCCATGCTGATCGGTGCGGGTCTGACCCTGGCGCTCAATGCCCAAGCGGCAGGCACCGTGCACATCTACAACTGGTCCGACTACATCGGCGAAAGCACCCTGGCGGATTTCGAAGCGGCCAGCGGTATCAAGCCGGTCTACGACGTCTTCGATTCCAACGAAACCCTGGAAGGCAAGTTGCTGGCCGGCCATACCGGCTACGACGTGGTGGTGCCGTCCAACCATTTCCTGGGCAAGCAGATCAAGGCCGGCGCTTTCCAGAAGCTGGACAAGAGTCAGCTGTCCAATTATTCGAACCTGGACCCGGTGCTGCTCAAGCGCCTGGAAAAGAACGATCCGGGTAACCAGTACGCCGTACCCTATCTATGGGGCACCAATGGCATCGGTTACAACGTCGACAAGATCAAGGCCGTGCTGGGCGTCGACAAGATCGACTCCTGGGCCATGGTGTTCGAGCCCGAAAACATCAAGAAACTGTCCAAGTGCGGCGTCGCCTTCCTCGACTCGCCCGACGAGATGTTTCCGGCCGTGCTCAACTACATGGGCCTGGACCCCAACACCACCGACGAAAAACTCTACAAGCAAGCCGAAGCGAAGCTGCTCAAGGTCCGTCCCTACGTGACCTACTTCCATTCTTCCAAGTACATCAGCGACCTGGCCAATGGCAACATCTGTGTGGCCGTGGGTTACTCCGGCGACATATTCCAGGCCAAGGCGCGTGCCGAGGAAGCGGGCAAGGGCATCCAATTGGCCTATTCGATTCCCAAGGAAGGCGGCAACCTGTGGTTCGACATGCTGGCCATCCCTGCCGATGCGCCGGATGCCAAGCACGGCCTGGCGTTCATCGACTATCTGTTGAAACCTGAAGTGATCGCCAAGGTCAGCGACTACGTGGGCTATGCCAACCCCAATCTCAAGTCCGGCGAATTCATGGACCAGGACGTACGCAACGACGAGGCGGTGTATCCGCCACAGGCCATACAGGACAAGCTGTACGTCAACGTCGAGCTGCCGCCCAAGGTGCAGCGCTTGATGACGCGCAGCTGGACCAAGGTCAAGTCGGGCAAATAAATACTCGGGGCGGCCCGATCCAGAGCCGCCCCCACTCATGTTTGGGAGTTTCGTGAATGGCTGTTGCCTCCAGCGCCTACAAAAAAGCCCTCGAAGGCAGCCAGCAACCGAAGAAGGTGCTGGTGCGGATCGAAAAGGTCACCAAGAAATTCGACGAAACGGTGGCCGTGGACGACGTGTCGCTGGAAATCAACCAGGGCGAGATCTTCGCCTTGCTGGGCGGGTCGGGTTCCGGCAAGTCCACCTTGCTGCGCATGCTAGCAGGCTTCGAACGGCCGACCGAGGGGCGTATCTTCCTCGATGGCGTGGACATCACCGACATGCCGCCCTACGAGCGGCCGATCAACATGATGTTCCAGTCCTATGCGTTGTTCCCGCACATGACGGTCGCGCAGAACATCGCCTTCGGCCTCAAGCAGGACAAACTGCCGGCGGCCGAGATCGATGCGCGCGTGGCGGAAATGCTCAAGCTGGTGCAGATGACCCAGTACGGCAAGCGCAAGCCCCATCAATTGTCCGGTGGCCAGCGTCAGCGCGTTGCGCTGGCTCGCTCGCTGGCAAAGAAACCCAAGCTGTTGCTGCTCGACGAGCCGATGGGGGCGCTGGACAAGAAGCTGCGCTCGCAGATGCAACTGGAGCTGGTGGAGATCATCGAGCGGGTCGGTGTGACCTGTGTGATGGTGACCCACGACCAGGAAGAGGCCATGACCATGGCCCAGCGCATCGCCATCATGCACCTGGGCTGGATCGCCCAGATCGGCAGCCCGATCGACATCTACGAAACCCCCACCAGCCGCCTGGTGTGCGAGTTCATCGGCAACGTCAACCTGTTCGAAGGCCAGGTGGTCGAGGACATGGAAGGCTACGCGCTGATCAGCAGCCCGGAGCTGGAACGCAGCATCTATGTCGGCCATGGCGTGAGTACCGCTGCCGAAGACAAGAACGTGACCTACGCCATTCGCCCGGAAAAGATGCTGGTGACCACCGAGCAGCCCACCAGCGAGCACAACTGGTCGCGTGGCAAGGTCCATGACATCGCCTACCTGGGCGGTCATTCGGTGTTCCACGTGCAGTTGCCGTGCGGCAAGCTGGTGCAATCGTTCGTGGCCAACGCCGAGCGCCGCAACGCCCGGCCGACCTGGGACGACGAAGTATTCGTCTGGTGGGAAGACGACAGCGGCGTGGTACTGCGCTCATGAAGCTGCGCAAGATCAAACGCAAGCTCAAGCGGATCATCCCCGATGGGCGCCAGATGGTCATCGGCGTGCCGTTCCTGTGGTTGTTCCTGTTCTTCATGCTGCCGTTTTTCATCGTTCTCAAGATCAGCTTCGCCGAAGCCGACGTGGCCATTCCGCCGTACACCGAAATCTGGAGCTACGCCGAACAGAAGTTCGAGCTGATCCTCAATTTCGCCAACTACGCGCTGCTCACCGAAGACGACCTGTACATCTCGGCCTACCTGGGCTCGTTGAAGATGGCCTTCTTCAGCACGCTGATCTGCCTGTTGGTCGGCTATCCCATGGCCTACGCCATCAGCAAGGCGCGCAAGGACCTGCAGACCGTACTGTTGCTGCTGATCATGATGCCGACCTGGACTGCTATCCTGATCCGCGTGTACGCCTGGATGGGCATCCTGAGCAACAACGGTTTGCTCAACGCTTTCCTGATGTGGCTGGGCGTGATCGATCAACCGTTGCAGATCCTCAACACCAACCTGGCGGTGTACATCGGCGTGGTCTATGCGTACCTGCCGTTCATGATCCTGCCGTTGTTCGCCAACTTGGTGAAGCATGACAACAGCCTGCTGGAAGCGGCCTCCGACCTGGGTTCGAGCACCTTCAACAGCTTCTGGAAGATCACCGTGCCGCTGTCCAAGAACGGCATCATCGCCGGCTGCATGCTGGTGTTCATTCCGGTAGTCGGCGAGTTCGTGATTCCCGAGCTGCTCGGTGGCCCGGAAACCCTGATGATCGGCCGGGTGTTGTGGCAGGAGTTCTTCAACAACCGCGACTGGCCCGTTGCTTCGGCGCTGGCGGTGCTGATGCTGGCGATTCTGATCGTGCCCATCGTGCTGTTCAATCGCAGCCAGGCCAAAGAGCTGGAGGGCAAGCCATGAAGCGTTTCGGGTTCTCCAAACTGATCCTGATCCTGGGGCTTGTCTTCATCTATGCCCCGATGCTGATCCTGGTGATCTACTCGTTCAACGCCTCGCGCCTGGTGACGGTGTGGGGCGGCTGGTCGGTGCAGTGGTACGTCGGCCTGCTGGACAACGATCAACTGATGGGCGCAGTGATGCGCTCGCTGGAAATCGCCTGCTACACGGCGGTGGCGGCCGTTGCGCTGGGGACCATGGCAGCGTTCGTGCTGACGCGCATCAGCCGCTTCAAGGGGCGCACGATGTTCGGCGGCCTGGTGACGGCGCCGCTGGTGATGCCCGAGGTGATCACCGGCCTGTCGTTGCTGCTGCTGTTCGTGGCCATGGCCCAAGTGATCGGCTGGCCGCAGGAACGCGGCATCGCCACGATCTGGATCGCCCACACCACCTTCTGCGCCTCGTACGTGGCGGTGGTGGTGTCCTCGCGGCTGCGTGAACTGGACCTGTCGATCGAAGAGGCCGCCATGGACCTCGGTGCGCGGCCGTGGAAGGTGTTCTTCCTGATCACCATTCCAATGATCGCGCCATCGCTGGCAGCGGGCGGGATGATGTCTTTCGCGCTGTCGCTGGATGACCTGGTGCTGGCCAGCTTCGTTTCCGGACCCGGCTCCACGACCCTGCCGATGGAAGTGTTCTCGGCCGTGCGCCTGGGCGTGAAGCCCGAGATCAACGCGGTGGCCAGCCTGATCCTGCTGGCGGTTTCGTTGGTGACGTTCCTGGTCTGGTACTTCGGTCGGCGGGCCGAGGAACGTCGCCGCAAGGCGATCCAGCAAGCCATCGAGGAAAGCGCGGCGAACGCCTGGCAGCAGCCCACGGCACAGCGGCCGGTGGCGTCGGTTTGATGGGGTAGGGCGCTGGATCTTCAGCGCCCTCGAGGGCCTCTTCGCGGGCAGAGGGCTCGCCGCCCGCCCCGCTCCCACAAGTACGATGCAGGTTTATTGTGGGAGCGGGTCTCTGCCCGCGAAGAGGCCCGCACAGTCAGCACACGTATTGCCTTGGAATAATCATCCATGTCCCCTGCATTCCAGCCCGACACACTACGTACTTCTCTGCTACCTCTAAACGCACGGCAGCCGCTGTCCGCCGAAGCCCAGGCCTACCGACGCTTCTACCAGCTCGACCTGCCCGCGCAAAGCTGGCTGGGCCGCTTCTCGGCAGCCGGTTTCGACCTCGTCGCCCAGGTATGGATACCGCAACGAGCTGTCGCCACGCTCTTCGTGATGCACGGCTTCTATGATCACATGGGGCTGTATCGACACGCGGTGCAGTGGGCCATGGAACGAAACTTCGCCGTCATTTCCTGCGACCTGCCGGGCCATGGCCTGTCCAGTGGCGAACGGGCCAGCATCCATAACTTTGCCGACTATCAGGCCACCCTCGACGGCTTGTTCGCCGAGGCGAGCCTGCTGCAGTTGCCCCAACCGTGGCATTTGCTGGGCCAGAGCACGGGCGGCGCAATCATCGTCGACCACTTGCTGCACCACGGCGAGCAATCGCCGGCGCAAGGACGGGTCCTGTTGATGGCGCCGCTGGTGCGACCCTCCGCGTGGGGCGTGTCAAAGCTCAGCTATCGGGTGCTCAAACCCTTCGTCAGCGGTATTGCCCGGCGCTTCAGCGCTAATACCAACGACCCGGATTTCATGCCCTTTCTGCAAGCCGATCCACTGCAGCCGCGGCGCCTGCCGACGGCGTGGGTGGGTGCGCTGGTGCAGTGGGTGCAGCACATCGAAGCCGCGCCGCGCAGTCCGCGGACGGTGCTGATCGTGCAGGGCGATGACGACGACACCGTGGACTGGCACCACAACCTCAAGGTGCTGCGAGCCAAGTTCGCCGACGTGCGGGTGTTGCAGGTGGCGGGGGCCAGGCATCACCTGGTCAATGAGCTACCGGCCATTCGGGCGCAGTGTTTCGGGTTTTTTGACCAGCATCTGTAACCGAGTCGTTCCATTCGCGGCCACTGACCGCTCCCACAGGGGGTACTGGCCGCGAAAGGGGCGACTCAATTCCCGGCTCTGTCCTGGGGCTGTCCAACCGCCAGCCCCGCACGCACCGCTTCCAAGGCCGCCTGATAATAAGCCTGTCCAGCGGCAGACTCGGCGAAGCCGACGAACTCTTCCAGTTGAGGATCGGAGAGTTCGCGGTACACGTACAACAGCGTGTTGTTCAAATCGATGGCGATCTGCTGCTGCAGCCGCTCGCGCTGACCGTCGAGCAAGCCAGCCGCCTGTCCACCGCCGAGCAGCCCGGGAATCATCGAACTGAGGCTGTCGGCGGCCACCCCGGCGATCGCCAGGCTGACCTCCGCACCGGCCTGGCGGGCAGGCAGTGCCTGCGCCAAGTGGCCGATCAACAATGCGCGCGTGGACTCCACCTGCAGTTTCGGCAGACCCTGAGCGTTCTTGGCCAGTTGATCGCTGCGAGTCGCCAGTAGTTCGGCGGCGACGATCTTGCGGCCCAAGGGCGACTCGAAGAAAGCGAGGGCCGGCTTGGGGTCGGCCAGACCCTGACGCAGCCGCGCCTCGGCACGCTGGTCCATGGCCTGGGCCGCGAAGCGTTGGTCGCTGTTGCTCACCAGTGCCTGGAACACCGCCGGTGGCAGGCTGCTCTGGTAACGCTGCTGGGCCGCCTTGAGGGCATCGCTGAAATGTGCCCTTTGTTCAGGCCAGCCAGCGGCCTTGTACAGCTGGTCGTGGTCGTCGGCCCAGGCGGGCGTCGTACTGAACATCATCAAGAACACAAGGACGCGGCGCATAGGGACTCCTGTCGGCAAGGGGCCATTGTCCGTGGCATTGCCTGGCTTTGTCGAGAAGTGACACAGGCATCGCGCTTGGATGCGTCGACACTGTGCAAGCCTCTGTCGGTTTTGCGGGCGTATGGATACTATGCCGGGCATGCCAATACCTTCTGACCATCCACTGCTGCTGCGCATCGTCGACGACCTGGCCGAACACGGCTGGTCGCAGCAGGAACTCTTCGTGCCCCAGGATCTGACCCTGGCGCTGGCCGCCGAGTGCCGTTTGCGTCATGCCCAGGGTGAACTGGCGCCAGCGGCTGTCGGGCGCGGCCCGTCCCAAGAAATTCGCGAAGGCATTCGCGGTGATCGCATCCAATGGATCGAAACGGGCGAAGCGGCCTCGTGCGATCGCTACATGACGATCATGGACAGCCTGCGCGAGGCCCTGAATCGCGGCCTGTTCCTGGGGCTGGAAGACTTCGAATGCCACTTTGCCCTGTACCCGCCGGGCAGCGTTTACCTGCGCCACCTGGACCGCTTTCGCGACGATGACCGGCGCATGGTTTCAGCGGTGCTGTACCTGAACGATGCGGACTGGAGCGAAGAGGATGGGGGACAGTTGCGCATGTACCTGCAAGGCGACACGGCGTACGACGTGCAGCCGATGGGTGGCACGCTGGTGGTGTTTCTGTCGGGAGAGGTCCCGCACGAGGTGATGCCGGCGCAGCGCAACCGGCTGTCGCTGACAGGCTGGTTTCGCCGTCGCGGCAACGAGCCGTTCTGAAGCACTGCGGTGTGCCAGGCACACCGCAATCCGGCCGCTTTTAGAACAGTACGCGGCAGCGAATGGTCCCGTTGACCTGTTGCAGCTTCTCCTGCGCCAGGTCCGAGTATTCGGCGTCGACGTCGATCACCACGTAGCCGACCTTTTCATTGGTCTGCAGGAACTGGCCGGAGATGTTGATGGCGTTCTCGGCGAAGACCTTGTTGATCTCCATCATCACGCCTGGCACGTTCTCGTGGATGTGCAGCAGGCGGTGCTTGCCAGGGTGGGCCGGCAAGGCCACTTCCGGGAAGTTGACCGACGACACCGAGGTGCCGTTGTCGCTGTACTTGACCAGCTTCTCGGCCACTTCCAGGCCGATGTTGGCCTGTGCTTCGGCGGTGGAACCACCGATGTGCGGGGTCAGGATGACGTTGTCCAGGCCACGCAGCGGGCTTTCGAAGATGTCGTCGTTGGAGCGTGGCTCGACCGGGAACACGTCGATGGCAGCGCCGATCAGGTGCTTGTCCTTGATCGCCTCGGCCAGTGCGTCGAGCTCGACCACGGTGCCGCGCGCGGCGTTGATGAGGATACCGCCCTTCTTGATGGCGCGGATTTCCTTCTCGCCGATCATCCACTGGGTGGCGGCGGTTTCAGGCACGTGCAGGGTGACGATGTCGCTCATGCCCAACAGCTCGGTCAGGCTGGCGACCTGGGTAGCGTTGCCCAGCGGCAGCTTGGTCACGGTATCGTAGAAATACACCTGCATGCCCAGGCCTTCGGCCAGCACCGACAGCTGGGTGCCGATCGAGCCATAGCCGACGATGCCCAGTTTCTTGCCGCGGATCTCGAAGGAGTTCGCCGCGCTTTTGATCCAGCCGCCACGGTGGCAGGACGCGTTCTTCTCGGGGATGCCGCGCAGCAGCAGGATGGCCTCGGCCAGTACCAGCTCGGCCACGGAACGGGTGTTGGAGTAGGGCGCGTTGAACACCGCAATGCCGCGCTCGCGGGCGGCGGCCAGGTCGACCTGGTTGGTGCCGATGCAGAAGCAGCCCACGGCCACCAGTTTCTTCGCGCAGTCGAACAGCTCTTCGGTCAGCTGGGTGCGTGAGCGAATGCCGATGAAGTGCGCGTCGGCGATCTTTTCCTTGAGCTCGGCTTCGGGCAGGGACTTGGTGTGGTACTCGATGCTGGTGTAGCCGGCAGCCTTGAGGACGTCCACGGCGGATTGGTGGACACCTTCGAGAAGAAGGAACTTGATCTTGCTCTTGTCGAGGGAAGTCTTGCTCATCTGCGTAAACCTGTGTCCCGAAAAAAATGGCAGGAAGTGAAGCGGCGCGCACCGGGCCAGAGCTCGATTGGCGGGGTGCGTATGCTAGCATAGCCTCCCTGTCGTACGCCCATCCTGGGTCATGAGCCGTTCTCAGGGTGACTATGAATGGTTCGCGGTTCAACGTGCCGCAAACCGCTCGATTCGTGAATCCTTCACTTGCAGAGCCGCGTCCATGAACAGCCACGCCCTGATCGATGAACTCAAGACCCTGCTCGAGCCCGGCAAGGTCCTCACCGATGCCGCCTCCCTCGACACCTACGGCAAGGACTGGACCAAACAGTACGCCCCGGCCCCCAGCGCCATCGCCTTTCCCAAGACCACCGAACAGGTCCAGGCCATCGTCCGCTGGGCCAACCAGCGCCAGGTCGCACTGGTGCCCTCCGGCGGCCGCACCGGCCTGTCGGCGGCGGCCGTGGCGGCCAACGGCGAAGTGGTGGTGTCGTTCGACTACATGAACAAGGTGCTCGACTTCAACGCCACCGACCGCACCGTGGTGTGCCAGCCCGGCGTCATCACCAAGCAGTTGCAGAACCTGGCCGAAGAAAATGGCCTGTACTACCCCGTGGACTTCGCCTCGTCGGGATCCAGCCAGATCGGCGGCAACATCGGCACCAATGCCGGCGGCATCAAGGTCATCCGCTACGGCATGACGCGCAACTGGGTGGCGGGCCTCAAGGTCGTCACCGGCCAGGGCGATCTGCTGGAGCTGAACAAGGACCTGGTCAAGAACGCCACCGGCTACGACCTGCGTCAGCTGTTCATCGGTGCCGAGGGCACCCTGGGCTTCATCGTCGAGGCGACCATGCGCCTGGATCGCGCGCCGAAGAACCTCACCGCGATGGTGCTGGGCACTGCCGACTTCGACGCGATCATGCCGGTGCTGCATGCGTTCCAGGGCAAGCTCGACCTCACCGCGTTCGAGTTCTTCTCCGACAAGGCTTTGGCCAAGGTACTGGGCCGCGGCGACGTGCCGGCGCCGTTCGAAACGGCCTGTCCGTTCTACGCCCTGCTGGAATTCGAAGCCACCACCGACGACATCGCCGACACCGCGCTGGCTACCTTCGAGCATTGCGTGGAGCAGGGCTGGGTGCTGGATGGGGTGATGAGCCAGAGCGAGCAGCAGCTGCGCAACCTGTGGAAACTGCGCGAGTACATCTCCGAAACCATTTCCCATTGGGTGCCGTACAAGAACGACATCTCAGTGACCATTTCCAAGGTGCCGGCCTTCCTGCGCGAAATCGACGCCATCGTCAGCGAGCGCTACCCGGCCTTCGATGTGCTCTGGTACGGCCACATCGGCGACGGCAACCTGCACTTGAACATTCTCAAGCCCGAACACATGGACAAGGACGCGTTCTTCGCCGAATGCGCGCTGGTCAATACCGAAGTGTTCGAAACCGTGCGCAAGTACAACGGCTCCATCTCCGCCGAGCATGGCGTGGGCATGGTCAAGCGCGACTACCTGCAGTACAGCCGTTCGCCGGTCGAAATCCAATACATGAAGGCCATGAAGGCCGTGTTCGACCCCAATGGGGTCATGAACCCGGGCAAGATCTTTTCCATTTGATGCGTTCATCTGAGCAGAGGTTCGAGCAATGAGCTACCAGCACCAGTACATCGACGGCACCCGTATCCATTTCCCGCTGGGCAAGGTGGTGTGCATCGGCCGCAACTACGCCGAGCACGCCAAGGAGCTGGACAACCCGATCCCCACCGAGCCGCTGCTGTTCATCAAGCCCAGCAGCTGCGTGGTGCCATTGCAGGACACCTTTAGCATTCCCACCGACCGCGGCGCGGTGCACTACGAAGCCGAAATCGCCGTGCTGCTGGGCAAGTCCCTGAGCACCCGGCCCAGCGCCGAAGAAGTCATCGATGCCATTTCCGGTTTCGCCCCGGCGCTGGACCTGACCCTGCGCGACGTCCAGTCACGCCTGCGCGAGAAAGGCCTGCCGTGGGAAATCGCCAAGTCGTTCGACGGCGCAGCGGTGATCGCCCCCTTCGTGTCGGCCGCAAGCTTCGCCGACCTCACCGACATCCCGGTACGCCTCACCATCAATGGCGAAGTGCGCCAGGACGGCAACAGCAGCCTGATGCTCAACCCCATCGTGCCGATGATCCAGTACATGGCCGGGTGTTTCTCGTTGCAGGCCGGCGATGTCATTCTCACCGGCACCCCGGCCGGGGTAGGCCCGCTCGAGGTCGGCGCCGACATCGTGCTGGAACTGCCAGGTGTCAGCCGCTTCACCAGCCGCGTCCAGTAATCGCCGGGCGCCTCACCTTTTTTTGACATTCGATCTGGATAATGCCCCCACCCCAGTGGGTGCATCGTCCGGATGTGCCTGCATGAATTCGTCTCCAGCAAGGGTACTCCATGGTCCGCGCCGCGCTGCATTCATCCCGCCCCCTGCACAAACGCTGGTACCTGTGGGCCTTGCTGGTGCTGCTGATCGGCTACATCGTCGCGGTGGTCCTGCATTGGGACGACCGCGCCGAGCTGTGGGTGCAGGAATGGACGCAGAACGGCGCCGAGCGCAAGGCCAGCGTCTGGTTGCCCGATTACAAGGCCGTGATCGATGGCAAGCCGCTGCCGGGCATGGAAAACGACGAAGCTTCAGATATCGCTTACCACCCCGGCACCCGCACGTTGTTCTCGGTCATGGGCAAGAACCCCTATCTGGTCGAACTGAGCCTGCAGGGCGACGTCCTGCGCAAGATGCCGCTGACCGGCTGGAGCAATCCAGAGGCCGTCACGGTATTGGCCGATGGACGCCTGGCGATCATCGACGAGCGTCAGCACCAATTGACCGTGGTCAAGGTCGACGCCAACACCCGTGAGCTGAACATCGCCGACTTCGCACCGTTCGACCTCGGCCCCTCGGCCGACCAGAACAAGGCTTTCGAGGCACTGGCCTGGGACCCGCGCAACCAGCGCCTGCTGCTGGGCGAAGAACGACCGCCGGCATTGTTTTCCGTGAAGTTGGGCGGCGACGGCCAACCTGTTGGCGAGAAACAACGCCTCGATGCACCTGACCTGGACATGCGCAACCTTTCGGCGCTGGCGGTAGACCCGCGCACCGGTCACCGCCTGTTGCTGTCAGCCGACTCGCACCTGCTGATGGAATACGACGAAGCGGGCAAGCAGTTGAGCTTCATGGCACTGCTGGGCGGCATGAACGGCTTCAAGGACACCATTCCCCGCGCCGAGGGCGTAACCATCGATGACCAGGGCACGATCTACCTGGTGAGCGAGCCGAATCTGTTCTACGTATTGCGCAAGGAGTGAGCCGACGGGAGTGCATTTTGCGGTCGCACCATCACGGACATTTCCTACCTATAAATCCGCAGATACTTAAGCTTGGCTTCATCATTTAATGGTTTGATGCGCACACTTCATTCAAGAGCCCGACGCAATGCGTTTCTTCGTCCGACCCATTCACCTGCTGCTGATCGCGGCACTGATCGCGCTGATCTGCGCCTTCGCTGCACTGCACCACTTCCGCTGGCTCGAACGCGCCAGTTTCAACGTCGAACGCTGGCTCGGCGGGCCCTTCCCGGGCGCGATCGACCTGGACAGCTATCAGGTGGACATCGAGGCGCAGGTGGTCGAGGGGCTGGACGACGACATTTCTGCGCTGACCTTCGACCCGTCGCGCAAGACCCTGTTTACCGTCACCAACCAGCGTTCCGAACTGATCGAGCTGTCGCTGCAGGGTAATATTCTGCGCCGCATTGCCCTGGTCGGATTCGGTGACCCAGAGGCGGTCGAGTACATCAGCCCCGGCGTCTACGTGATCACCGACGAGCGCCAGCAGCGCTTGATCAAGATCAACATCGACGACAGCACGCAGATCATCGATGCACAGGACGCCGAACAGTTGAGCCTCAACTTCGGCGGGCGCAGCAACAAGGGCTTCGAAGGGCTGGCCTACGACTCGGCCGGCAAGCGCCTGTTCGTGGCCCGCGAGCGCGACCCGATGCTGATCTACGAGGTGCAGGGTTTTCCACGCGGGGTCAGCGACAAGCCGCTGGACGTGCAGGTGACCCAGGACCGCCGGCGCGATGCCGGGCTGTTCGTGCGCGATCTTTCCAGCCTGCAATACGACGAACGCAGCGGCCACCTGCTGGCGCTCTCGGACGAGTCGCTACTGGTGCTGGAACTCGACGTGCAGGGCAGGCCCCTGAGCACGATGTCGCTGCGCAAGGGTCGCCAGGGGTTGAGCAAGAGCGTGCCGCAACCCGAAGGCATTGCCATGGACGACGATGGCAACCTGTACATGGTCAGCGAACCGAACCTGTTCTACGTGTTCCGCAAACGCTGAGCGGCGCTACCCCTCGGGGTGCAGAAACTTGTCGAGGAATTGCCGGGTCCGCGCGTGCCGAGGGTTGGCGAACAGCTCGCGGGCCGGGCCCTGTTCCACGATCGCGCCCTGGTCGAAGAACACCACGCGGTTGGCCACGTCCCTGGCAAACTGCATCTCGTGAGTGACGATGACCATGGTCCGCCGCTCCTGCGCCAGGCCCCGAATGGTCGCCAGCACCTCGCCGACCAGTTCCGGGTCGAGCGCCGAGGTCGGCTCGTCGAACAGGATGACCTGCGGCTGCATGGCCAGCGCCCGGGCAATCGCCACGCGCTGCTGCTGACCGCCCGACAAGCGCCTGGGGTAGGCGTCTTCCTTGCCGGCCAGGCCCACTTTTGCCAACAGGCTGCGACCCAGTTCGACCGCTTCGGCCATGGCCATCTTCTTCACCACCACCGGCCCTTCGATGACGTTTTCCAACGCCGTGCGGTGAGGGAACAGGTTGAAGTTCTGGAACACGAAGCCCACCTGCTGGCGCAACTCGCGAATCAAGCCTTGCTGTTGCGCCACCCGGGCGCCGTCGATTTCGATGTCGCCCACGCGGACCTGGCCACTGGTAGGTGTTTCCAGCAGGTTCAGGCAGCGCAGGAAGGTCGTCTTGCCCGAGCCACTGGGGCCGATAATGGCCACCACTTCGCCGGCGGCGACCTCCAGATCGATGCCCTTGAGTACGGTGTGACCATTGAACTGCTTGGTCAGGCCCTTTACCACGATCATTGCTTCATGCCTCTTGGTCGTGGCGGTTGACCCGCCGTTCCAGATGATTCTGCAGGTGCGCCAGAAGGCTTGCCAGCAGCCAGTAGATCAGTGCGGCCGCCAAGTACATGGTGAAAATCTCGAACGTGCGTGCCGTGATCAACTGCGCCTGGCGAAATAGCTCCGGCACCTGGATGGTCGCAGCCAGCGCGGTGTCCTTGACCAGCGAGATGAAGCTGTTGCCCAGCGGCGGCAGGGCAGTGCGCATGGCCTGTGGCAGGATGGCCCGGCGCAGGGTCTGCGCGCGGGTCATGCCGATGCTGGCAGCGGCTTCCCACTGGCCGCGCTCGATGGACGCGATCGCCGCCCGCAGGATTTCACAGGCGTAGGCCGCCATGTTCAGGGAAAAACCGATCAGCGCCGCCGACAGCGGGTCCAGTTCGATACCGACCTGGGGCAGGCCGTAGTAGATGACGAACAGTTGGACCAGCAACGGCGTGCCGCGGAAGAACGACACATAGACCCGCGCCGGCCAGCTCAGCAGCCGGCTCCTGGACAGGCGCATGAGCGCCAGGCCGAAGCCCAGCAGCAAGCCGAAGAACATCCCGCCCAGGCTGAGAAACACCGTGTAGTAGGCACCCTTGAGCAGAAAGGGTGCCGAATCGAGCATCAGCTGCAGGCTGCTCTCGATCATTGCGTGACGTCAGCGCTGAACCATTGCTTGGACAGCTTGGCCAGGGTGCCGTCTTTGCGCAGTTTTTCCAGTGCGTCGTCGAGTGCCTTGAGCAGCTCCGGTTCGCCTTTGCGCACGGCGATCCCGGCTTCCTGGCGCGAGAATGCGTCGCCGGCCAGGGCGAGGGTCTCGTTGGTCTTGTTGATCAGGTCGAAGGCCGCCAGGCGGTCCACCAGAATGGCATCGATGCGGCCGACGCGCAGGTCCTGGTATTTGGTGGGGTCATCGTCGTAGGTTTTGACAATGGCGCTCGGTACGTTGTCCTTGAGCCACTGCTCGTAGTTGGTGCCCAGGCCCATGCCGACTTTCTTGCCGGCCAGGTCCGACGCCTGCTTGATGCTGTCGGCGTTCTTCTTCGCGACCACTGCCTGGATACCGGACACGGTGTAGGGCGTCGAGAAGTCGTACTTCTTCTTACGCTCTTCGGAGATGGTCACCTGATTGACCACCACGTCCAGGCGCTTGGACTCCAGCGCCGCAAGAATGCCGGCCCACGGGGTCGCCTGCAGTTTGACCTTGACCCCCAGCTCCTTGGCCAGGGCCTCGGAGAGCTGCACTTCGAAGCCGGTCAGCTTGCCGTTCTCGTCGACGAAGCTGAACGGTGGATAGGTCCCCTCCAGGCCGACGTTGATGACACCGGCGTCCTTGATCTTCTGCAACTGTTCGCCGGCAACCGCCTGGCCCAGCAGCGAACTGCCCAGAACCAGACCGGCGATCAGCAGGTGTTTGCGCAATGCGGGAAAATTCATGGCGGATCCTTGAGATGAGGGAGGGTTTCGCATCGTTTGCAGCAACCTTCGCGGCTACCGATCGTCGATGTGAAGGCGCGTCGGGAAAAACAGGACTATAGGCACCGCCACGCTGGGCCACAAGCCCCCGCAGTGGCTACGGAACGTAAGACCCCGGCTTATGTTCAGATGCTCCACGAGCGATCCAAAGCGTTCTTTTTACCGCCTGGATTTTTCCCGTATGGTGGGCGCCATCGGCGACCATCGCTGTTTTCGCACAGGGCAGGACATAACCGTGAACGACATCCCTCAGGCACGCAAAGGCCATTGGCAGTTACAGTCCATCGTCGGCCAGTTGCATGAGGCGCGGTCCGATTGGCGCCGGCAGAACGGACGCAGTTGCGGCATGCAGGGCGGTCGCGAACTGCCGTCGCGCGAGGCCATGGCCCAGGTGCTCGAGCAGCTGTGCGGGGCGCTGTTTCCGATGCGCCTGGGGCCGGTGGACCTGCGCGAGGAAAGCGAAGATTTCTACGTAGGCCATACCTTGGACGCCGCGCTCAACGAACTCTTGACCCAGGCCCGCCTGGAGCTGCGCTACGCCGCGCGCAATGGCGACTGCGACCTGCCGGCCGTCGACGCCAAAGCGTTGCAGTTGATCCAGGGTTTCGCCGTCGCCCTGCCGGGTCTGCGGCGCTTGCTCGATACCGATGTGCTGGCGGCCTACCACGGCGATCCGGCGGCGCGCAGCGTCGACGAAGTGCTGCTCTGCTATCCGGGCGTGCTCGCGGTGATCCATCATCGCCTGGCGCACCATCTGTATCTCGCCGGCTTGCCGTTGCTGGCGCGCATCAGCTCGGAACTGGCCCATTCGGCGACCGGTATCGACATTCACCCCGGCGCGCGGATCGGTCCGAGTTTCTTCATCGACCATGGCACGGGCGTGGTGATCGGCGAAACCGCCGTCATTGGCGAACGAGTGCGTATCTACCAGCAGGTCACCCTGGGGGCCAAGCGCTTCCCGGCGGACGAGTCCGGGCAGTTGCAGAAGGGTCATCCGCGCCATCCGATCGTCGAGGACGATGTGGTCATCTATGCCGGCGCAACCATTCTGGGCCGCATCACCATCGGCAAGGGCTCGACCATCGGCGGCAACGTGTGGCTGACGCGCACCGTGCCGGCAGGCAGCAACCTGACCCAGGCGAACCTGGTACACGACGACGGCAGTCAGAAATAGGCCGGCACAGCTGCCAGTGAACGGTCTGTTTGTCGGGCCGTTCGGCCCATCAATTGGCCATCCACCCATCAGTCGTGTTTTAATTGAACGCTCGTTCAATAAAACCATGGATCGCGATTCGCGTTCAACAGGAGGCCATCCCTTGCTGAAAACGCCCAGTTTCTTCCATTTCCGAACGTGTGGAGTGCACAACGCATGAGTGCATCTTCATCGACCCCAAGCGGCAATGTGCGCATGAACCCTCCGGTGTTCTATTTTGCCGCCAGCTTCATCCTGATTTTCGGCATCGTCGTCATTTCCTTCCCGCAAGCGGCCGGTCAATGGTTGCTGGCAGCGCAAAGTTGGGCCGCCAACACCGTGGGCTGGTATTACATGCTGGCCATGACGTTGTACCTGGTGTTCGTCGTGGTAACGGCGCTGTCGGGGTACGGCAAGATCAAACTGGGGGCCGATCACGACGAGCCCGAGTTCAGCTACCTGTCCTGGGCCGGGATGCTGTTTGCCGCCGGCATCAGCATCACCCTGTTCTTCTTCTGCGTGTCCGAACCGCTGACCCACATGCTGCAACCGCCGCAGGGCGAGGCAGGCACCCAGGAAGCCGCGCGCCAGGCCATGCAGCTGCTGTTCCTGCACTGGGGCCTGCATGGGTGGGGTGTGTTCGCCTTCGTCGGCATGGCCCTGGCCTATTTCGCCTATCGTCACAACCTGCCGCTGGCGCTGCGTTCGGCGCTGTACCCGCTGATCGGCAAGCGCATCAACGGACCGATCGGCTACGCAGTGGATGGCTTCGGCATCATCGCCACCATTTTCGGCCTGGGTGCCGACATGGGCTTTGGCGTGCTCCACCTCAACTCGGGCCTGGACTACCTGTTCGGCGTGGCCCATACCCAGTGGATCCAGGTGATCCTGATCACCCTGATGATGGGTGCGGCCATTCTGGTGGCGGTCTCCGGCGTCGACAAGGGCGTGCGGGTGATGTCCGACATCAACATGCTGCTCGCCTGTGCGCTGCTGCTCTTCGTGTTGTTCGCCGGCCCGACCCAGCATTTGCTCAGCACTCTGGTACAGAACGTCGGCGACTATCTGGGCGCGCTGCCCAGCAAGAGTTTCGACGTCTACGCCTACGACAAGCCCAGCGACTGGCTGGGCAACTGGACGGTGTTCTACTGGGCCTGGTGGATTGCCTGGTCGCCGTTCGTGGGTCTGTTCATCGCGCGGATCTCGCGCGGGCGCACGATTCGCGAGTTCGTCTTCGGCGTGCTGCTGATTCCTCTGGGCTTTACCCTGGCCTGGATGTCGATCTTCGGCAACAGCGCGATCGACCAGGTGATCAACCATGGCATGGCTGCAATCGGCCAGTCGGCCATCGACGACCCATCGATGACCCTCTACCTGCTGCTGGAAACCTATCCGTGGGCGCGGACGGTGATCGCGGTCACCGTGTTCATCAGTTTCGTGTTCTTCGTCACCTCGGCCGACTCGGGCACTGTCGTGCTCTCGACCCTGTCTGCACGTGGCGGCAACCCGGACGAAGACGGTCCGAAATGGCTGCGGGTGTTCTGGGGCGCGATGACTGCACTGGTAACCAGTGGCCTGCTCTTCGCCGGCAGTATCGATTCGCTGAAGTCTGCCGTGGTGCTCACCTCGCTGCCGTTCTCGGTCATCCTGCTGGCGATGATGTGGGGCTTGCAAAAGGCCTTCCATATGGAAGGCCAGCGCAAGAT
The DNA here is from genome assembly GCF_000761155.1 of Pseudomonas rhizosphaerae. Lineage (NCBI taxonomy): Bacteria > Pseudomonadati > Pseudomonadota > Gammaproteobacteria > Pseudomonadales > Pseudomonadaceae > Pseudomonas > Pseudomonas rhizosphaerae. The sequence goes on from NZ_CP009533.1 coordinate 3,855,482, forward strand.
CGCCCAGTTGTATTCGCTGGCGCCGGTCGCCAGTTCGCGGCCAGGGCGTGGCGGTTGGCGTCAGCGGCTGGGCCAGGCCGTGAGCTTCCCCTCGCGTGACGAGGTGTACCGCTTCATGGACACCCACGTACGGCCAGCCGTGGCTGAAGTGACCGCCTCGTTCGCCGAGAAAGGGCTGGATGCCGTTGCCCAGGAGGACACCAGCCACGACAACGTGACTTTCGAGATCGGTCATGGTGAAGAGCGGCCGTTCATCTATCAGGTGCAGATGCGTGGTTACTTCACGCCATCCTTTGCCCGTGGCGGGATGGGCAATCAGGAACTGAAGAACCGCCGCTACTACCGAGCCGAGGTGCATTTGTCCGAAGGCAGCCAGGACTACGACCTGGTGGGCTACAGCAAGGAGCAGATCATCAACGACATCCTCGACCAGTACGAACGGCACATGCAGTTCCTGCATCTGGTGCGTTGACCGATATAGAGGGGCAATCAGGCCCCTCGCTCGACCCCGGGCAGAAAAGCTGTACGCATAAAAAAACCCTCGCACCGATGTGCGAGGGTTTTTTATGGACGCGCTGTCAGTTATCGGCGACGGCGTTCTTGGCCAAAATGGCGTTGGCCAGGTCCATGTCGGATGCTTCCAGACCAGGGTTCTGCGCACGGACTTTCTGGATCGCGGCTTCCAGATACGGGCCGCGGATACCGCCTTCGCTGGCCACGAAACTGCCGGCATCGTCCTGGGCCGCGATGATCAGCTTGTGATCCTTGAAGGTCAGGTAGGAAGAGCCGGTGGTGGCGCCGGAAGAGAGCACATTGCGCCAGAAGGGATCGGCCATGGCCGAACTGACGGGCAAAGACAGCAATGCGAGGGTAGCAACGGCAGTTTTGAGGCGCATGATCGAGACTCCACAGTGTGATCCGGTACGAATGTAATCCGGGGCAGTTGTCGTTCGCACGTTGGATACGGCCAACCGCAGTCAAGTTCCCCAAGGCGATCGACCTGCCCATCGCGGTGCTCTACATCGCGTCGATGCGCGGGGTCACACGCAGCACCTCCTCGAGCGTGGTGAGGCCGGCAGCGATCTGCCTCGCACCACCCAGGCGCAGGCTGCGCATGCCCTCCCTGCAGGCCTGGCGCCTGAGCGCGGCGAAATCGGTATTGGCGCCGATGCACGCCTTCACCCCGTCGCTCATCAGCAGCACCTCGTACACCCCGGCCCGCCCGCAGTAGCCGGTGTCGCGGCAGCGCGAACAGCCTACGGCTCGTCGTGCGCCCTTGGGTACGGCCATGCGCCAGGGCTCGATGAGCGCCGTCCAGGTGTTCGGGTCGACCCGCGCCGGTGCCTTGCAGTCTTCGCACAGCGTGCGTATAAGGCGCTGCGCCATGACGCCCAGCACCGTGGCCTTGATCAAATAATGCGCGACCCCAAGTTCCAGCAGGCGAGTGATCGCACTCACGGCATCGTTGGTGTGCAGGGTCGACACCACCAGATGGCCGGTCAGGGCCGCCTGGATGGCCATCTCGGCCGTCTCCAGGTCGCGGATTTCACCGACCATGATGATATCCGGGTCCTGCCTCATCAATGCGCGCAGGCCACTGGCGAAATCCAGGTCGATGTTGTGCTGCACCTGCAGCTGGTTGAAGGCCGGCTCGACCATCTCGATCGGATCTTCGATCGTGCACAGGTTGATCTGCGGCGTCGCCAGCTGTTTGAGGGTGGTGTACAGCGTGGTGGTCTTGCCCGAGCCGGTGGGCCCGGTGACCAGCACGATGCCGTGGGCCTGGGTGGTCATCTGCTGCCAGCGCCGCAGGTCGTCGGCGGCCAGGCCGAGCTGGGCAAAATCCTTGAGCAACACCTGAGGGTCGAAGATGCGCATGACCATCTTTTCGCCGAAGGCGGTGGGCAGGGTGGACAGCCGCAACTCGATCTCCTGGCCCCCGGGCAGGCGGGTCTTGATCCGCCCATCCTGGGGCTTGCGTTTCTCTGCGACGTTCATGCGCCCCAGGCTCTTCAGGCGGCTGACGATGGCCAGGGTGACCTGCTCCGGGAAGCGGTACACGCAATGCAGCAAGCCATCGATGCGAAAGCGCAGCGCACCGAACTCGCGCCGCGGCTCGATATGAATGTCGCTGGCGCGCTGCTCGAACGCGTAGTGGAACAGCCAGTCGACGATGTTGACGACGTGCTGGTCGCTGGCGGCGGGCGCGGCCATGTCGCCCAGTTGCAGTAGTTGCTCCAGATTGCCCGTGGCACTGGACTGGCCCTGGAACCTGGCGCCGCTGACCGAGCGCGCGAGTTGGAAAAACTGTTCGGTGAAGCGCTGGATGTCGACGGGGTTGGCCACCACCCGCGTGATCGTGCGCTTGAGCACATGGGCCAGATCGGCTTCCCACTGGCGCTGCCAGGGCTGCGCGCTGGCGACGGTGACGCTGTACTCGTCCACGGCCACGGCGAGGATGCCGTGGCGCAGTGCAAAGGCCTGGGGCATCAGGGCAACCACGGTGGGTACGTCGATGCACAGAGGGTCGATGCGCAGGTAGGCTTGCCCGGCGTGGTGGGCCAGCCACTGGCTCAGGGCATCGAGGTCAAGCAACTGCCCCGGTTGGCGCGGATCGGGTAGCCGGCAATCCGCCAACCGTTGCAGCGGGTGAAGCCGGAGCGCACCTGCGTGCTGGAAATCCTTGTGCAGCGCTTGAGCGGTGTGTGGTTCGATGAGCCCGTCGGCGAGCAGGTCGTCGACCAGTTCATCGATGTCCAGGTCGCAGTCGTGGCGATGCCGGTGGGGAGTGGCGACGAGGGTCATGCGGGGCCTCCTTGGCGGTGCGCGATCTGTCGTGCCACACAGCCTAGCGCCCGTGCCCAAAGTTGCCGTCATGGCAACCGTTGCCGCATTTGTCTCGCTCGCTCAAGCGTACGACTGCACCTGGGCCGGGTGCTGGGCGTCGGTGATCTGCACGTCGAAAACGCTGATCAGGTTGCGCATTTTCTCCGCGATCACTTGCGCCCGGTGCCAGGTCAACTCGCCGACCTGTACCTGGATCTGCAGGCTGTCCGCCATTTGCACGGCGCTGAGCTGGCAAGGAATCAGGTACTGCATGGCAAACAGATTGAGCACCCGACACAGCACGTCGGCCTCGATCTCTGCACTCAGGCTGAACTGCACGGTCGTGGTGAGGTTGCCGGCAGCCCAGACATCGGGGCGCGGCGGGGTCAGCAGTTCAAAGGCAGACATGGGCGATCTCCGTGGTGAATGCAAGAAAGTTTCCCACGTCCATCGGGGCATTTCTTGCCTGACTTTGCGAGTATTCGAGCTATCTTGAATTGGGCAAGTCTAAAAAATCGAAATTGGAGATAAATCTATGCAAAGCCCGTTGGATGCTTACGACCGACGTATTCTGGCGTTGCTGCAAGAAGACGCCACGCTGTCCAGTGCACAGATCGCCGAGCAGGTGGGCTTGTCGCAGTCGCCGTGTTGGCGGCGCATCCAGCGGCTCAAGGAGGAGGGGGTGATCAGGGCCCAGGTGACGCTGCTGGACCGCAAGAAAATCGGCCTGAACACGCAGATATTCGCCGAGGTGAAGCTCAACGCCCACGGCCGCTCGAATTTCACCGAGTTCACGGAAGCGATACGGGGTTTTCCAGAGGTGCTGGAGTGCTACGTGCTAATGGGCAACGTCGATTTTCTACTCCGTATCGTCACGCCGGACATCGAAGCCTACGAGCGCTTCTTCTTCGAGAAGCTGTCGATGGTGCCGGGCATTCAAGAGGTGAATTCGACGGTGGCGCTGTCCGAAATCAAGTCGACCACCAGCCTGCCGGTGGATCGGTGACTGGCGAGATCAGCCGCTCCTACAGGTTCACAACACCCTGTAGGAGCGGCTGGCAGCCGCGAAGAGGTCAGAAAAACACCACAAAGCTTACTTGCGCAGCAACAGTTTCCACGCGCGATTCTGGCTCACGGCAATGGCCTGCTGCATCCGCGCATCTAGCACTTCATCGCTGATGTCCAGGCTGGCCAGGGCGTGCAGCTTGTTCAGCTCGCCGAACAGGCGGTCGACTTCCGGTACGTCCAGCACGCCGCGGGCCAGGTGCAGCCAGCTCTGGATACGTTCGATACGCGGCAACTGCTCGGCCAGGTCCTCGGGTTGCTGCTGGTAGCGCGGCAGTTGCAGCGCCGCGCCTTCCTCGGCCAGCAGATGGCCCAACCAGCTTTGCAACTGGGCGCTGCCCTGGCGGTTGCCGCGGTTGTTGCGTTCGACCGTCCACAGACGGCCCATCAGCCAGCGGGAGGTGTTCAGCGAGAACTGGCCCCAGCGCACGTCCAGCAACTCTTCGGCGAACTGTTCGGGTGCGGCCTTGCGCACGTCTTCGTCGTCCTGGCCGGCCTGCACCAGGGGGCGCCAGTCTTCGAGCAGAGCATCGAGGGTGGTGCGCAGCTCGTTGCTGCTGGCACGCGGCGCGGCCTGGCCCAGGCTGCCGACCAGTCCGCGTAACTCGATGAGCTGTTGCACCCAGTCCTGCAGCAGGCGCCAGTGGCCATTGAAGCGGTACTGCTCGGCCAAGCGCTGGCTGTTCGCCAATAGGTGCCAGGCCAGGGCAGTGAAGGCGTCGTCCAGCGTGGTCTCGGCGTTCAATTCCGGGGCGGGCAGGCTCAGGGCGTAGCTGTCCGGATCGCTGAGACGATAGCCGCGCTCGGCCTTGCTGATGTCGCAAGGCATCAGCGGCAGTTTCTCGGCCAGTTCGGCGGCCAGTTCCAGCAAGGCTGCCGGCTCGCCTTCACGCAGTTCCAGTTCCAGTTCGCAGATCTCTTCGGACTGCTTGCCGACGATGACCTTGCCCAGGTCCAGGGCCGCTTCGATCACCACCCGCGCCTTGCCACGGCCCCAGGCGATTTCCGCGCGCTCGCGGACGAAGTCGGTGGTGAATACCGGCTTGATGGTCTTCTTGTCCAGCTCGGCCAGTTGCTCGGGCCAGCATTCGCCGTCGAGCTTCTTCAGGTCGAGCTTGGCCTTGGGCAGGTTCCAGTCGTATTCGTTGCGCTGCGACAGCCCGGCCACGCTGCTGCCACGGGTCTTGAGCGTCTGGATGACTTCTTCGCCATCGCGGCGCAGGCGCAGGGCGACCTTGGCGGCTGCCAGTTCGCGTGCAGGCGTGTCGAAGTACTGGTTGAACAGCTCTCGGCGCTCCCAGCCACTTTTGTTGCGCTTTTTCAGCAGGGGGTGCTCACGCAGAGCAGCGAGCGTTTCGCGGCTGACGCGCAGTTTGATTTCGGTTTCTTTGTGCATGAGGGGGCAATCCAAGCGCTGGCGGACAACAACGCGCTGATGACTAGATAAGGCCGTGCAGTGTACAGCAGTCGTGCCACGGCGGTTTATTCTTGGCGCTCGATGGCTCTATGATGGGGCTCGTCCCGGGAGGATCGCCATGCCATTGCCGTCCATGCAGGAACAGTTCGCCGCCCTCATTGCGGCGCCTTCGGTCAGTTGCACCCAGCCCAGCCTGGACCAGTCCAACGGCCCGGTCATCGAGCTGCTGGCCAACTGGTTGTCCGAACTGGGGTTTGCCTGCGACATCCAGCAGGTCGAGCCCGGCAAGTTCAACCTGATCGCCACGTTCGGCAGCGGCCCCGGCGGTCTGGTGCTGGCCGGTCACAGCGACACGGTGCCTTACGACGAGGCGCTGTGGAACACCGACCCGCTCAAGCTCACCGAAGTCGATGGCCGTTGGGTCGGGCTGGGCAGCTGCGACATGAAAGGCTTTTTCGCCCTGGCGATCGAGGCGGTGCGTGGCCTGATCGACCAGCCGTTCAAGCAGCCGCTGATCATCCTGGCCACCTGCGACGAAGAAAGCTCGATGTCCGGTGCCAAGGCGCTGGCCGCCGCCGGTCGTCCGCTGGGCCGTGCCGCGGTGATTGGCGAGCCGACCGGGCTCAAGCCGATCCGCCTGCACAAGGGCGTAATGATGGAACGCATCGACATTCTGGGTCGCAGCGGGCACTCGTCCGATCCAAGCCTGGGCCACAGCGCCCTGGAAGCCATGCACGGGGCGATCGGTGAGTTGCTGGACCTGCGTCGGCAATGGCAGCGCGAATACAACAACGCGCAGTTCAGCGTGCCGCAACCGACCCTGAACCTGGGCTGCATCCATGGCGGCGACAACCCCAATCGCATTTGTGGGCAATGCTCGCTGGAGTTCGACCTGCGGCCGCTGCCGGGCATGGACCCCCAGGTGCTGCGCGCTGCGATCCGCAGCAAGCTGGCGCCGCTGGCCGAGCTGCACCAGGTAAAGATCGACTATGCCCCGCTGTTCGCCGAGGTGCCGCCTTTCGAGCAGCGTGCCGACGCCGAGCTGGTCCGCGTGGCCGAGCGCCTGACCGGGCATACGGCGGCGGCCGTGGGTTTCGGTACCGAGGCACCGTACTTCCAGAGCATGGGCTGCGAAACCCTGGTGCTGGGGCCAGGCAATATTGCTTGTGCGCATCAGCCAGGCGAATACCTGGAAATGTCACGTTTGCAGCCTACCGTGCGTCTATTGCGTGAACTGATCGAGCATTACTGCCTCGAATCGGTGATCGCCTAATTCAGGCGTGCCCCCGGGCCGCCTTTCATGCAAGGAGTGCACGCGTGTTGCCAAGCCTGTCACGACGATAACCCTCAGACCGCTGTGCGCCGAATGATGTTTTTCGTCCCACCTTTCTACAGGCTTTTGCAGTTATGCCCGACTACGTGAATTGGCTTCGCCACGCTTCCCCCTACATCAACGCCCACCGTGATTGCACCTTCGTGGTGATGCTGCCCGGCGAGGGCGTTGCCCACCCCAACTTCGGCAATATCGTCCACGACCTGGTGCTGTTGCACAGCATGGGCGTGCGCCTGGTGCTGGTCCACGGATCGCGCCCGCAGATCGAAAGCCGCCTGGCCGCCCGTGGCCTGAGCCCGCACTACCATCGCAACCTGAGGGTCACCGACGCCGCCACGCTGGAATGCGTGATCGATGCGGTGGGCCAGTTGCGGATCGCCATCGAGGCGCGCCTGTCCATGGACATGGCGTCCTCGCCGATGCAGGGCTCGCGGCTGCGCGTGGCAGGCGGCAACCTGGTCACGGCGCGGCCGATTGGGGTGGTAGAGGGTGTCGACTATCACCACACCGGCGAAGTGCGTCGGGTTGATCGCAAGGGCATCAACCGCCTGCTCGACGAACGTTCGATCGTGCTGCTGTCGCCCCTGGGCTACTCGCCCACCGGCGAGATCTTCAACATCGCCTGTGAAGACGTGGCAACGCGGGCCGCCATCGATCTTGCGGCCGACAAGCTGCTGCTGTTCGGCGCCGAGCCGGGGCTGCTCGACGAAACCGGTCACCTGGTGCGTGAGCTGCGTCCGCAGCAGGTGCCGGCGCACCTGTTGCGCCTGGGCAACGATTACCAGGGGGAGTTGCTCGATGCGGCGGCCCAGGCGTGCAAGGGTGGCGTCAGCCGTGCGCACATCGTCAGCTACGCCGAAGATGGCGCATTGCTGACCGAGTTGTTTACCCGCAATGGCGGCGGCACCCTGGTGGCGCAGGAGCAGTTCGAGCAAGTACGCGAGGCTAACATCGAAGATGTCGGTGGCTTGCTGGACTTGATCAGCCCGCTGGAAGAGCAGGGCATCCTGGTGCGCCGCTCTCGGGAAGTGCTGGAGCGCGAGATCACCCAATTCAGCGTGGTCGAGCGTGAAGGCATGATCATCGCCTGCGCCGCGCTGTACCCGATTGCCGACTCCCAGACCGGCGAGCTGGCGTGCCTGGCGGTGAATCCGGAATACCGCCATGGCGGTCGTGGCGACGAGCTGCTCGAGCGCATCGAGGAGCGGGCGCGGGCATTGGGTTTGAATACCTTGTTCGTACTCACCACCCGCACGGCACACTGGTTCCGCGAGCGCGGCTTCGTACCCAGCGGCGTCGAACGCCTGCCTTCGGCACGCGCCTCGCTGTACAACTACCAGCGTAATTCGAAGATCTTCGAAAAGGCGCTGTAGCGGCGCATCAGACCGATCGGTGGCGCCTTCTTCGCGGGCAGAGCCCGGCTCCCACATGAGATAAGCACATATCCATTGTGGGAGCGGGCTCTGCCCGCGAAAAGGGCGCTGCGGTGCAGCAGAGATACCGCAGGGTATTCACTGCGGTCAGTTGCTGATGGCCAGGATGCTTGCCTGATAGGAGCCGACGAACACATCGAAATCCCCCACTTCTTCCGCCTCGAGCGTCGCCTGGGCGGCCAATGAATCGCGGGCTTGTTGTTCGAAGTGCGCCTGGTCCTGGGCGCTCAGGGGCTGTTGCCGGAAGTACTCGGCATGGGCCTGGCTCTGGCTGAAGGAGAACTCGGCGAAGCTCTGCTTCTGCTCGGCCATCTTCGCCAGGACCTGCGCCGACGGCGTCAGCGAAGGGTCGCTGACCTTGGCGCGCTGCGCCGCCATCGCCTGGGCATGCTCATCGGTACCCGTGCTGCGATCGAGCAGTGCAGCGACCGCGTCGATACGCTCCAGCAAATCGCCGGCCCATGCCTTGAGCTCCACCGCCTCGCCATTGCGCTGCAACTGCAGGCCCGGTCGACGACCTTCCTTGACCGTGCTGAGGAAATTGTCGGTGCACGCCGCGCATTCGTTGCTGTCGATCTGCGGGCTGCTTTCCAGCGCGCAGAACAGCAGGAACGCATCGAGAAAACGCGACTCGGTCAGGTCGACCCCCGTGGGCACGAACGGGTTGATGTCCAGACAACGCACTTCGATGTACTGCACGCCACGCGCCATCAAGGCCTGAATCGGGCGCTCGCCGCTGTAGGTCACCCGCTTCGGACGAATGTTGGAGTAATACTCGTTTTCGATCTGCAGGATGTTGGTGTTCAGCTGCACCCATTCGCCATCCTTGTGCGTGCCCACCTGCACATACGGCGGATACGGCGTGGCCACCGCCTTGCGCAGGCTGTCGGTGTAGCTGGCCAGATCGTTGTAGCACGGCGTCAGGCCGGCCTGGGCATTGCTCTGGTAACCCAGGTCGCTCATGCGCAGGCTGGTAGCGTAGGGCAGGTACAGGGTCTGCGCATCCAGTTGCTCGAGCTGATGGGCGCGGCCACGCAGGAAGCCGGCATCCAGCGCCGGCGAGGCGCCGAACAGGTACATCAGCAGCCAGCTGTAGCGACGGAAGTTGCGGATCAGCGCGATGTACGCGGAAGACTGGTAATCGCGATCGGTACCCACATAACCGTCGGCTTGCTTGAGCACCGGCCACAGCTGCTCGGGCAGGGAGAAATTGTAGTGAATGCCGGCGATGCACTGCATGGTACGGCCGTAACGCAGGGACAGCCCCTGGCGATAGACGTATTTCAGACGCCCGATGTTCGAGGTGCCGTAATAGGCCAGCGGAATGTCTTCCTCGGCTGGCAGCGGGCAGGGCATGGAGGGGCTCCACAGGTACTCGCTGCCCAGCTTGCTGTACACGAAGCGGTGGATCTGCTCCAGGCTGTGCAGGGTCTGTGCAGGGTCCTTGAGTGCGGGCGTGATGAACTCCAGCAGCGACTCGGAATAGTCCGTGGTGACCTGTTCATTGGTCAGCGCCGACCCCAGCGCCTCGGGGTGCGGCGTCTGCGCCAGACGACCCTCGTGGTTGACGCGCAGGCACTCACGTTCGATGCCATGCAGGCACTGCGCGAGCAGAGAAAGGGTGGCAGGCTCGCCGAGCAGAGTCAGGCGGCGGTTGAGAAATTCGCTCAAGTTGGATTCCTTCACGCGTCAGTCGCCCCGATATGGGGGTGGAGCGGACGGTCTGCAAGGGTGAAGACAAAAAGGAACCGGCGTCGTCGCCTGGTTTCGATCGGGCAAGGTACAGGCCGTACTGCAATCGACACCGCCTGCGCCGTGCCGAAATTACCGCAGAACGACCCCTTCGGGCTAGAGAACCACGAAAGTACCTTGTGCCTTTGCCATCAGTTTTTCGCCCTGAAGCACCTCGGCCTCGACCACCATGGTGCGTCGGCCGGCGTGCAATACCTGGGCCTTGCAGATCACCTCACCTTCTGACACCGCGCGAAGGTAATTGATCTTGCATTCGAGCGTGACGCTTTGATTATCGAAGCCGTGGGAGGTCGAGCAGGCCAGGCCCATGGCGATGTCGACCAGGCTGAAGATGGCGCCGCCGTGCATCACCTGTCCGCGGTTGCGCAGGTGTTCGGCCATTGGCAGCGCCACTTCCGCCACGCCGGCGTCCAGGCGCCGCACCTCGCAGCCGAGGTTTCGAAAGTAGGCGCTTTGAGTCAGGTCGTCGTCGATCTGCATCAGCGTTTCTTCAGCTGTTTGGCGTTGGCGAACAAGGATGCCATGGCACCGTTGGCCGGGGCAGCGGCAGGTTCCTTGACCCGTGCCGGAGCGGCCTGCTGACGCGCCGCGGCACCGGGACGGCTGCCCCGTGCGCCGTCGACTTTCTCGCCAGGCGTATCACCCATGCGCATCGACAGCCCCACGCGTTTGCGTGGAATGTCCACCTCCATCACCTTGACCTTGACCACGTCGCCAGCCTTCACCGCTTCGCGCGGGTCCTTGATGAATTTTTCCGACAAGGCCGAGATGTGGACCAGACCGTCCTGGTGTACACCGATATCGACGAACGCGCCGAAGTTGGTCACGTTGGTGACCACGCCTTCGAGCACCATGCCCAGTTGCAGGTCCTTGAGGTCTTCCACACCGTCCTGGAATTCGGCGGTCTTGAACCCGGGACGAGGGTCGCGGCCTGGCTTGTCCAGTTCCTGGAGGATGTCGGTGACGGTTGGCAGGCCGAAGGTTTCGTCGGTGAATTTCTTCGGGTCCAGGCGCTTGAGAAAGCCGCTGTCGCCGATCAGCGAGCGGATGTCGCGATCGGTACCTGCAGCGATTCGCTGCACCAGCACATAGGCTTCGGGGTGGACGGCCGAGGCGTCCAGGGGATTGTCGCCGTTCATGACGCGCAGGAAGCCGGCCGCCTGTTCGAAAGTCTTTTCACCCAGGCGCGAGACTTTTTTCAGCGCCGCGCGAGTGCGGAACGCACCATGCTCGTCGCGATGCGCGACGATGTTCTGCGCCAGCGTGGCGTTGAGCCCGGAAATGCGCGCCAACAAGGCCACGGAGGCGGTGTTGACGTCCACGCCCACGGCGTTCACGCAGTCCTCGACCACGGCATCCAGGCCGCGCGCCAGCTTGAGCTGCGAGACGTCGTGCTGGTACTGGCCCACACCAATGGATTTCGGATCGATCTTCACCAGTTCGGCCAGTGGATCCTGCAGGCGCCGGGCAATCGACACCGCACCGCGAATCGACACGTCCAGGTCGGGAAACTCGCGAGCCGCCAGCTCCGAGGCCGAATACACCGACGCACCGGCTTCGGACACCATGACCTTGGTCATTTTCAGCCCAGGGTATTTCTTGATCAGCTCGGCGGCCAGCTTGTCGGTCTCGCGGCTGGCGGTGCCGTTGCCGATGGCGATCAGGTCCACGGCATGCTTGGCGCACAGGGCGGCCAGCGTGGCCAGGGTCTGGTCCCACTTGTTGTGCGGCACGTGCGGATACACCGTGGCGTGATCGAGCAGCTTGCCGGTGGCGTCCACCACGGCCACCTTGCAGCCGGTGCGCAGGCCGGGGTCCAGGCCCAGGGTGGCGCGCGGGCCAGCCGGGGCAGCCAGCAACAGGTCGTGCAGGTTGTGCGCGAAGACGTTGATGGCTTCGCTTTCGGCGTTCTCGCGCAGTTCGCTCAGCAGGTCGGTTTCCAGGTGCGTGTAGAGCTTGACCTTCCAGGTCCAGCGCACCACTTCGCCAAGCCACTTGTCGGCAGCGCGCTGCTGGTTTTTCACGCCGAAACGTTCGCCGATCATCATTTCGCAGGGGTGCAGGGTGCCGGGCAGTTCCTCGCCCACCTTCAGCGACGAACCGAGGATGCCCTCGTTACGCCCGCGGAAAATGGCCAGGGCGCGGTGCGAAGGCATGCTCTTGAGCGGCTCGTCGTGTTCGAAGTAGTCGCGGAACTTGGCGCCTTCCTCTTCCTTGCCGGCCAGTACGCGGGCGCTGAGCACCGCTTCCTGCTTGAGGAAGTCACGCAGCTTGGCCAGCAGCGTGGCGTCTTCGGCGAAGCGTTCCATCAGGATGTACTTGGCGCCTTCCAGCGCGGCCTTGACGTCGAGCACGCCCTTGTCGCCGTCGACGAAGCGAGCCGCTTCGGTTTCCGGGCTCAGCGTCGGGTCGGCGAACAGGCGGTCGGCCAGCTCGCCGAGGCCGGCTTCCAGGGCGATCTGGCCCTTGGTGCGGCGCTTCTGCTTGTACGGCAGGTAGAGGTCTTCCAGGCGCGTCTTGGTCTCGGCTTGCTTGATATCGCGGGCCAGCTCGGGCGTCAGCTTGCCCTGCTCCTCGATGCTGGCAAGGATGCTGACGCGGCGCTCGTCGAGTTCGCGCAGATAGCGCAGCCGCTCTTCGAGATGCCGCAGTTGGGTGTCGTCAAGGCTGCCGGTCACTTCCTTGCGGTAACGAGCGATGAAAGGCACGGTCGAACCTTCATCCAGCAGTGCGACGGCCGCTTCGACCTGTTGAGGGCGGACACCGAGTTCCTCGGCGATGCGGCTGTTTATGCTGATCATGATAACCACCTGAAAAATGATAGGTACAAGGTGCAGTCCGTCGCGGGCCTGGGGTACGGGCACGCTTGGGGCACCGCGGCAGCGAACGCCCTCGGGCAGACGTTGCCTGACTGACGAGCCGCGCAGTATACCCAGCGACTTCGTCTTGGCGCGAACCCGACGCCTGGGCGATGAAGGAATGTGACTGGCGGCCCAGGAAAAATCTGCTAACAATGCACACGGCACGAGCGTCGGCAGCTACGCCATAATGCGCGCCGAGATCAAAGGAGCAACCCATGAGCAGTACCGCACAAGCAGCCGAAGGTGAAAAGATCCTCATCGTTGACGACGATCCAGGATTGAGCAGCCTGCTGGAGCGATTCTTCACCAGCAAAGGCTACCGTGCGCGCGCCGTGCCCAATGTCGAGCAAATGGACCGTCTGCTGGCCCGCGAAGTGTTCCACCTGGTTGTCTTGGACTTGATGCTGCCCGGTGAAGACGGCCTGTCCGCCTGCCGCCGCATGCGTGCCGGCAACAATCAGGTGCCGATCATCATGTTGACCGCCAAGGGTGACGAGCTCAGCCGCATCAAGGGTCTGGAGCTGGGCGCGGACGACTACCTGGCCAAGCCCTTCAACCCCGACGAACTGATGGCCCGGGTCAAGGCCGTGCTGCGCCGCCAGTCGGCACCGGTTCCAGGCGCGCCGGGCAGCGAGGACGAGTCGGTTTCCTTCGGCGACTACGAACTCTCCCTGGCCACCCGCGAGCTCAAGCGCGGCGACGAAGTGCACATGCTCACCACCGGTGAGTTTGCGGTGCTCAAGGCGCTGGTGATGAACGCCCGCCAGCCATTGACCCGTGACAAACTCATGAACCTGGCCCGCGGCCGCGAATGGGACGCCCTGGAGCGCTCCATCGACGTGCAGATCTCCCGGCTACGCCGCATGATCGAGCCCGACCCGTCCAAGCCGCGCTACATTCAAACGGTCTGGGGCGTAGGTTACGTGTTCGTACCCGATGGCAACGCTGCCCGGTAGACTCTTGGGGTTTTTGTAGGAGCGATATCCTGAATCACTCGTTGATTCGGGATTTTCGTCATCCACAATGTCTGCGAGCCTGCTCGCTCCTGCAACCTATGTGATCGCCGCGCAATGAAGACCCCTGTCTGGTTTCCCCAAAGTTTCTTCGCTCGAACCCTCTGGCTGGTGCTGGTCGTGGTCCTGTTCTCCAAGGCCCTGACTCTGGTGTATCTGCTGATGAACGAGGACGTGCTGGTCGATCGTCAGTACAGTCACGGCGTGGCGCTGACCCTGCGCGCCTACTGGGCGGCGGACGAGAACAACCGCGACCAGATCGCCGATGCCGCGGGCCTGATTCGCGTGGTCGGCGGCGGTGTGCCGGAAGGCGAGCAGCACTGGCCCTACAGTGAAATCTACCAGCGCCAGATGCAGGCCGAGCTGGGCGAAGACACCGAAGTGCGGTTGCGCGTGCATGCCCCGCCTGCATTGTGGGTGCGCGCACCGAGCCTGGGTGCCGGTTGGTTGAAGGTACCCCTCTATCCACACCCATTGCGCGGGCAGAAGATCTGGAGCGTGCTGGGCTGGTTCCTGGCGATCGGCCTGCTGTCGACCGCTTCGGCCTGGATTTTCGTGCGTCAGCTCAACCAGCCGCTCAAGCGCCTGGTGTTCGCTGCTCGGCAACTGGGGCAGGGCCGCAGCGTGCGTCTGCCGGTGAGTGACACGCCCAGCGAGATGACCGAGGTGTACCGCGCTTTCAACCAGATGGCCGAGGATGTCGAACAGGCCGGCCGCGAACGCGAGTTGATGCTGGCCGGGGTGTCCCATGACTTGCGTACGCCGCTGACGCGCTTGCGCCTGTCACTGGAATTGATGACCTCGGATAACGAGTTCACCCCAGACATGGTCCGCGACATCGAGGACATGGACGCGATCCTCGATCAGTTCCTGGCCTTCATCCGCGACGGCCGTGATGAAAGCGTCGAGGTCGTCGACCTTGGGCATCTGGTGCAGGAAGTGGTTGCGCCCTACAACCAGGCCGAGCAGCAGGTGCTGCTGCGTATGGAGCCGATCCCGCCGTTTCCGCTGCGTCGGGTATCCATGAAGCGGCTGCTGAACAACCTGATCGGCAACGCCCTCTACCATGCCGGCAGCGGCGTGGAGGTGGCGGTCAATGTCTCGGGCGACGACAACGCGCCTTATGTCGTGCTCAGCGTGCTGGACCGCGGAGCGGGTATCGATCCGGGTGAACTGGCCGGGATCTTCGACCCGTTCATCCGTGGCGACCGTGCGCGCAGTGGCAAGGGCACCGGGTTGGGTCTGGCGATCGTCAAGCGCATTGCCGCCATGCATGGCGGCAACGTAGAGCTGCGTAATCGTTCGACGGGGGGGCTGGAGGCGCGAGTACGGCTGCCACTGGGCCTGATGTTGCCCAGGGATGCCGTGTAGGGGGTTAACCCTTGCCCTTGGTACGGGTCATGTTCGGGCCGCTGTTTTTCTCGATGTGCTCGATGATCATCCCGGCCACATCCTTGCCGGTGGTCACCTCGATACCTTCCAGGCCGGGCGATGAGTTCACCTCCATCACCAAGGGGCCGTGGTTGGAGCGCAGGATGTCCACGCCGGCAACGCTGAGGCCCATCACCTTGGCGGCGCGAATGGCGGTCATGCGCTCTTCGGGGGTGATCTTGATCAGGCTGGCACTGCCACCGCGGTGCAGGTTGGAGCGAAACTCGCCGGGCTTGGCCTGACGCTTCATCGCCGCAATCACCTTGTCACCGACCACGAAGCAGCGAATGTCGGCGCCGCCGGCTTCCTTGATGTACTCCTGAACCATGATGTCCTGTTTGAGGCCCATGAAGGCCTCGATCACCGACTCGGCGGCGGTGGCTGTTTCGCAAAGCACCACGCCGATGCCCTGGGTGCCTTCGAGCACCTTGATCACCAGCGGGGCGCCATGGACCATGCTGATCAGATCGGGGATGTCGTCCGGCGAGTGGGCGAAGCCGGTGACGGGCAGGCCGATGCCTCGCCGTGACAGCAGTTGCAGGGAGCGCAGCTTGTCCCGCGAGCGGGCGATGGCCACCGATTCGTTCAGCGGAAAGACATCCATCATTTCGAACTGACGCAGCACTGCGCAGCCATAGAACGTGACCGACGCACCGATGCGCGGAATGACCGCATCGAAGCCTTGCAGCGGCTTGCCCCGGTAGTGGATCTGCGGTTTGTGACTGGCGATGTTCATATACGCGCGCAGCGTGTCGATCACCACCATTTCATGGCCACGGGCAGTACCGGCTTCGATCAGACGACGAGTGGAATACAGACGCGGATTGCGCGACAGCACAGCGATCTTCATGCAACACCTGTGGCAGAGGTAGTAGAGGCCGGGAACACCGGCTTGTCTTGAACGTAGGTGACGCCCGGGTTCACGACCAGTTGGCCGTGGACCAGCGCCTTGGAACCCAGCAGCAGGCGGTAACGCATGGACTTGCGGCAAGCCAGGGTGAATTCGACTGTCCAGACCCGGTCGCCCAGAGCCAGCGTTGTCTTGATCACGTAGCGCGTCTGCGCATGGCCATTGGAGCTCTTGATGGTTTTCATGGCCACCAGCGGTGCTTCGCAGCGTCGGTGGCGCAGTTGCACCACGGTGCCCAGATGAGCGGTGAAACGCACCCATTTCTCGCCGGCACGGGTGAACGGCTCGATGTCCGTGGCGTGCAGGCTGGAGGTGCTGGCGCCGGTATCGATCTTGGCGCGCAGGCCGGCGACTCCCAGGTCGGGCAACGCCACCCACTCGCGCAGACCGATAACGGTCAGATGGTCAAATGTCTTCAAATCGGCAAACCGCAAGAGGTAGGGATGGACCCGTATACGCAAGCTTCAGACCGGCGCGGTCTGGATCAATTCAACCCAGCCCGATGCCGCTTGGCAAGCGTGCGTGCACTGTAATCGTAAAGACCGCCGCTTGCATCCGACAGGCACGGTAGTACAGTTTGATGACGGCATTTCGCGAGGTGAGCCTGTGGCACAGAAGCACAAGCAGGAAGAAGAGGAAAAGGTCCGTCTGGACAAATGGCTGTGGGCCGCGCGCTTCTACAAGACCCGCGCCCTGGCCAAGGAAGCGATCGAAAGCGGCAAGGTGCATTATCGCGGCGAGCGCTGCAAGCCGGGCAAGGAGCCGCATGTAGGCGATGAGTTGCAGATACGCACCGGTTTCGACGAGCGCAGCGTGATCATCGAGGCGCTGTCCATCGTGCGCCGTGGCGCGCCCGAAGCGCAGACGCTGTACCGTGAAACCGAGCAGAGCCAGGCCAAGCGCGAGGCTGCGGCAGCCATGCGCAAGGCGGGCGCGCTGGGCGTGACCACTGACGGCAAGCCTTCGAAGAAGCAGCGTCGGCAGTTGTTCAGTTTTCGTTCGGCAGATTGATGTGGGGCAGTGCCGGCCTCTTCGCGGGCACTGCCCGCTCCCACAGTTCATCCCCTTGTGGGAGCGGGGCGGGCGGCGAGCTCTCTGCCCGCGAAGAGGCCGGGACAGACACCGCGTCACCCTGCGACGATACTCGACCGGCCGATGATTGGCAGCTTCGCCAGCAGCCTGAACAACGGCTCGGTGATCCGTACCAGCCACTGCGAAGTGTGAGCCGCGAAAGGCGTGTAGTAGCCCCAGCCGAGCGCCCAGACGGCCATCAGCACGCCGCCAATGTAGTCGTCCTGCCCCCAGTGGGCGCCCGCCACCAGGCGTGGCAGCATGAATATCAGGGCCAGGACCCAGATGCACAGCCGCTGCATGAGCCTGCGGGTACAGACGCTCATGAACAGCGCCCAGATCAGCAGCACCGAAGCATGATCGCCTGGAAAACTCTGGCTGGAGCGGTCCTTGAGTTCCCAGTGGCGTTCCAGATCCGGGTACCAGTCGCTGAGCAGTACGGGGTTGGCCAGGACCATGCTCGGGCTGTCATGGTCCCAGCCCATTGCGTGTATCCACTTGGAAAACAGCGCACGCACCACCACTAAGAGCAGCAGCACGGCCATGAAGCCAAAAAAGGCCTGGCGAACCTGCCCCGTCTTGAACACCCAATTGCCGCGGATCAGCAACGCCAGCATGATCACGCCGACCACGATGTCGAAGGGCCGCAGGCTGCCCAGGGTCCACACGTAACGCCATGCTGCATTGCTGGCCAGGGGTGCGTTGAGCAGGTGAAACAGCCATTCGTCGAATGCTGTACACAAATGATGGCCAATAGGCCATAACCAGAAGCACAACAGCACGATCGGGATTGAATTGCACAGCAGCAAGCCGCTAACGTTCCACCTGGCTTGGAACAGTGGGGCTTTGTTCATAAGATACCTCTACATCCACAGGGCAGTGAGCGATCAAGCGAGCGCTCTGAAGCGGGCTTTATAAAAGCCGCTACACATTTTGTCACCATTCTCAGATACTGGACTTATGCACGATCTTCCTGAAGCCGATTTCACCCAACGCTTTATTTTCGACGACGCCGATGTACGCGGTGAGGCGGTAGCATTGGAACGCAGCTACGCCGAGGTCCTGGCCAAGCACGACTATCCGCTGCCGGTGCAGCTGCTGCTGGGCGAGTTCATGGCGGCTGCGGCCCTGCTGGTGGGGACGCTCAAGTTCGACGGCTTGCTGATTCTGCAGGCGCGTTCCGAAGGCCCCGTGCCGTTGTTGATGATCGAGTGCTCCAGTGAACGCGAAATCCGCGGCCTGGCGCGCTTCCATGCCGAGCGGATCAGCGACACCGATGGCCTGCCGGAACTGATGCCCGCCGGTACCCTGGCGATGACCATCGACCCTACCGAAGGTCAGCGCTACCAAGGCATCGTGGATCTGGAAGGCGCCGACCTGTCGGCGAGTTTCTCCAATTATTTCGCCCTTTCCGAACAGCTCGGCACACGCTTCTGGCTCAAGGCCGATGGCCAGCGTGCGCGTGGCTTGCTGCTGCAGCAATTGCCTGCTGCCGTGATCAAGGACGAGGACGATCGCGCCGAAAGCTGGAAGACCGTCACCACCCTGGCAGACACCCTCACGGCCGAAGAACTGTTGGGCCTGGATAACGAAACCGTGCTGTACCGCCTGTACCACGAACAGGCACTGCGGCTTTTCGAGGCCCAGCCGATTCGGTTTCGCTGCAGCTGTTCCAGGGAGCGTTCGGCACGAGCGCTTGTCAGTCTTGGGCACGACGATGCACGTGAGTTGCTCAAGGAACACGGCGGTACGGTGGAAATCGACTGTCAGTTCTGCAACCAGCGATATTTGTTTGACGCCACCGACGTCGACCAGCTTTTCAGTGGAGCTGGGGTCGACGCTCCGTCAGATACCCGTCACTGAAGCGATTAGTCTCGCTAAATCCGCAAAAATACGCCGGAATAACGCCGTTACCGACAGGAAGACGCTATTTTTTCCAAGCGTTTCTGGCATAATCCGGCCCACTTTTTAGCTGTAGTGGTTGTTGTAAACTTACTACAAAACGTTTGGAGCACTCGGCCCAGAGCCGACGGGGAACCTCATGACGCAAGCCAAGAACGCCGTATACGCCGATCTGACTGTAGATGATCTGGTTAAAGAAGCCTTGAGCCGTGGTGAAGGCGAGCTTGCCGATACCGGTGCTCTGGTGGTGCGTACCGGTCATCGTACCGGTCGTTCGCCAGTCGACCGTTTCATCGTCGAAGAGCCCACTACCCAGGATGCCATTGCTTGGGGCCCGATCAACCGCAAATTCCCGGCCGACAAGTTCGATGCCCTGTGGGATCGCGTCGAAGCCTATCTGGGCGAGCGTGAGCGGTTCGTTTCCCACGTTCATGTAGGCTCCGATCCGGCGCACTACCTGCCGGTCAAGATGACTACCCAGACCGCCTGGCACAACCTGTTCGGCCGTTGCCTGTTCATCAACCCGGAGCAGTACAACGCCGGTGGCAAGGATGAATGGCAGGTGCTCAACGCGCCCGAGTTCGAGTGCGTGCCAGAGCGTGACGGCACCAACTCCGACGGTACCGTGATCATCAATTTCGCGGCCCGCAAGGTGCTGATCGCAGGCATGCGCTATGCCGGCGAGATGAAGAAAGCGATGTTCTCGGTGCAGAACTTCCTGCTGCCGGCCGCCGACGTGCTGCCGATGCACTGCGCCGCGAACATGGGCGAAGACGGCGACGTCACCTTGTTCTTCGGCCTGTCGGGCACCGGCAAGACCACCCTGTCGGCCGATGAAAGCCGTTACCTGATCGGTGACGACGAGCACGGTTGGGGTGTGGGCGTGGTGTTCAACATCGAAGGCGGTTGCTACGCCAAGTGCATCGACCTGTCCGAGAAGAACGAGCCGGTCATCTGGAAAGCCATTCAGCATGGCGCCGTGCTGGAAAACGTCGTGCTCGATGCCGACAAGAAAGCCGACTACGCCGATGACAGCCTGACCCAGAACAGCCGTGCCGCGTACCCGCGCGAGCTGATCGAGAAGCGCGCACCGAAGAACCTGGGTGGCGAGCCCAATGCCGTGATCTTCCTGACCTGCGACCTGACCGGCGTGCTGCCGCCAGTGTCCATCCTCAGCGAAGAGCAGGCGGCCTATCACTTCCTGTCCGGCTACACCGCGCTGGTGGGTTCGACCGAGATGGGTTCGGGCAGTGGCATCAAGTCGACCTTCTCGACCTGCTTCGGCGCACCGTTCTTCCCACGTCCGGCAGGCGAGTACGCCGAACTGCTGATCAAGCGTATCCGTGGCTTCGGCTCCAAGGTCTACCTGGTCAACACTGGCTGGACCGGTGGCGGCTACGGCGTCGGCAAGCGCTTCAACATCCCCACCACTCGTGGCGTGATTGCAGCGATCCAGAGCGGCGCCCTGATCGGCACCGAGACCGAGCACCTGGACATCGTCAACCTGGACGTGCCAAAGGTCGTCCCAGGCGTCGATACCAACCTGCTCAACCCACGCAACACCTGGGCTGATCCAGCCGCCTACGACGAAGCCGCCAAGGGCCTGGCTTCGCTGTTCATCGAAAACTTCAAGAAGTTCGACGTGAGCGACTCGATCAAGGCCGCTGGTCCGCAGTTGTAAGCAGCGGCTGGTGAAAGAAACCGCCCCTTGTGGGCGGTTTTTTCGTTTCTGTGTGTTCGATTTTCGCAGGATCAACACGACATCGTTGGCGACAAGATGCCCATCCACCTAGCGAAAACGCGGTGTATTCTTGCTGACGTCAACTGATCAAGATGGAGGCGAGCATGTCCCCAATGTCATTTCCCATACCTGATGATATGGCTGAGTCCTTGTCGCGTCTTGCGCGTGATACGGGGCATAGCGAATCGTTTTTAGTGCTTCAAGCCATGCGCGAATACTTGCAGCGTGAAAGTTGGCAGATAGAAGAGATCAAGGACAGCCTTCGTGAACTGAAAGCAGGCAATGTTGCAAGCGCTGAAGAAGTAAGCGCCTTGTGGAAAAAATGGGGCAATAGTGCGAACTGAGTGGCTGACCAAAGCCCTCAGGGCTCTTGATCATGAAGCCAGTTACATCGCCGAGGGCAGTGAGTTGGCGGCGAGCCGATTCGTGTCCGAAGTGCGGGAAGGCGTTGAGCGTCTCTCCGAGTTCCCAAGGCTGGGCCGCAAAGGTCGTGTAGAAGGAACGCGCGAGTGGATAATGCCCGGCTGGCCCTATGTGATTCCCTAACGAATTGAAGGCGATCGACTGATCGTTCTGCATATCTTCCACACACGGCGGGCACCGCCGGGCAGCTGGTAGCGGCTCAGCCGTCGCGCACGGGTTGGGTTATCTTTCCGAGGGGTTGGAGTCGGATTAAAGGCAGGAAGATGCACGACACTGCGTGGGCGGTAGATACCCCGCCGCCCACTCCTACAAAGAAGGCTTTGCTCTAATAGAGAAGACTCAGCGATCGCGCCAGTGCTTGTTGTGGCCGACATGGCGGCCGCGGTCGCGGTGTTTTGATTTGCCGCGGTTGTCGTGGCCGCGATAGCGGCGATCGTCACGGTCGTCGCGGTCGGCGGAGGTGCCCATGTAGTTGCCCAGCGCACCGCCGGCGCCGCCGCCGGTTGCGGCACCCACCAGGCCACCGGTGCTGCCGCCTACGTTGCGGCCCACTACGTTGCCGCCTGCAGCGCCCAAGGCGCCACCAATCGCGGCCTGGCCACGGTTGCGCTTGTCGGCGCCGACTGCGCTGCCGGCCGCACCGCCCAGGCCTGCGCCAATGGTTGAGCCGGTGCTGCCGCCCAGTTGCTGGCCGACCACCGCGCCCAGTACCCCACCCAATGCGCCCCCTACACCGGCTTCGGTGTTACTGCCTGCAGAGGCAGCGCCTGTCACCAGGCCAAGGGTCAACAAAAGTATCGAGGGAAATTTCATCGATCAGATCTCAGAGGGATGACGGCGCGACTTTGCTATGCGATCGGTCGTCCGACAAGCGCGATGTGA
Organism: Pseudomonas rhizosphaerae; assembly: GCF_000761155.1. Lineage (NCBI taxonomy): Bacteria > Pseudomonadati > Pseudomonadota > Gammaproteobacteria > Pseudomonadales > Pseudomonadaceae > Pseudomonas > Pseudomonas rhizosphaerae. The sequence goes on from NZ_CP009533.1 coordinate 3,877,542, forward strand.
TGGAAAGCGCGATAAGTACGCAATTCTGAGATTCTGAAGTTTCATGGGGAAACTTTGAGCGGGGAGGGCGGTCGCAGGTACTTGCGGAGTGGCGTCTTTTGGTTGAGATCGAGATCAAGATCAAGAGCTACGCGGCTTGCGCCGCTGCTACAGGGTGGGTGTGATCCCTGTAACAGCGGCGCAAGCCGCGTTGATTTGAACAAACGCCCTTCTCTGCGTGAGCGTCAGGCGATGCGGGCGCTTGGGGCAGGCTGCTCCAGGCGAATGGCAACGAACTTGGAGGTTGGCGTGCTGCTGCCTTCGCCCACGCTTTCCAGCGGCACCAGCGGGTTGACCTCGGGGTAGTACGCCGCTGCCTGGCCGGCTGGAATGTCGAATGCCAGCAAGGTGAAGCCCTTCACGCGGCGCTCGCGGCCATCTTCCCAGAGTGATACCAGATCGGCTTTCTGACCCGGGCGGAAGCCCAGGCGAATGATGTCGGCTTCATTGGCGAACAACACGTCACGCTGGCCGCGCACGCCGCGGTAGCGGTCGTCCAGGCCATAAATCGTGGTGTTGTACTGATCGTGGGAGCGCATTGACTGCATGATCAGGTCCGGCACCTGGCCAGTGGCGCGCACCCGCTCGTCGATCAGGTCCGAGGGCAGGCGGTTGGGCTTGAAGTTGGCACGTCCGGTGGGCGTATTCCAGCGACGTGCGCCGGCGCTGTTGCCCAGGTAGAACCCGCCAGGGTGCTTGAGACGCTCGTTGAAATCCTTGAAACCGGGCAGGGTGTCGGCAATCAGGTCACGGATACGGTCGTAGTCGCCGATCAGCCAGTTCCAGTCCACCGGCTGCGCGCCCAGGGTTGCGGCGGCGATGCCGGCAACGATGGCCGGTTCGGAGCGCATCTGCTTGGACAGCGGCTGCAGCTGGCCGTTGGAGGCGTGCACCATGCTGAACGAGTCTTCCACGGTGACTGCCTGCGGGCCCTCGCTCTGCTGGTCGATATCGGTGCGGCCCAGGCATGGCAGAATCAACGCCTGCTTGCCGTGCATCAGGTGGCTGCGGTTGAGCTTGGTGCTGATCTGCACCGTCAGCTCGCAGTTGCGCAGCGCCTGCGCCGTGCGCGTGCTGTCCGGCGTGGCCTGGGCAAAGTTGCCGCCCAGGGCAATGAAAACCTTGGCCCGACCTTCGGCCATGGCATGGATGGCTTCCACCACGTTGTGGCCGTTGCTGCGCGGCACATCGAAACCGAAGCGCTTTTCCAGAGCATCGAGCAGGAACGCCGGAGGGCGTTCGTTGATACCCATGGTGCGGTCGCCCTGCACGTTGCTGTGACCACGGACCGGGCACAGGCCGGCGCCCGGACGGCCAATGTTGCCGCGCAGCAGCATCAGGTTGGAGATTTCCTGGATGGTCGGCACCGAGTGACGGTGCTGGGTAATGCCCATGGCCCAGCACATGATGACGTTCTTGCCCTTGAGGTACATGCGTGCAGCCAGCTCGATGTCGTCCAGCGGCAGGCCGGACTGCTCGACGATGTGCTCCCAGGACGTGTCATCGATCGCGGCCAGGTATTCGAGCACGGTAGCGGTGTGCTCGTTGAGGAAGTCGTGGTCGAACACCGACGGCGCGTTATTGGCCTGGGCCTCGCGCTCCCATTGCAGCAGGAACTTGGCCATGCCGCGCATCATCGCCATATCGCCGCCCAGGGCCGGACGGAAGTACGCGGTGTTGGTGGGACGGTCACCGTTGGTGAGCATCTCGATCGGGTGCTGTGGGTGCTGGAAGCGCTCCAGGCCACGCTCCTTGAGCGGGTTGATGCAGACCACCTGCGCGCCGCGCTGGACCGCTTCGCGCAGCGGTTCGAGCATACGCGGATGGTTGGTGCCGGGGTTCTGGCCCCAGACGAAGATGGCGTCGGCATGCTCGAAGTCTTCGAACGTCACCGTTCCCTTGCCGACCCCGACGCTCTGCGACAGCGCCACGCCACTGGCTTCGTGGCACATGTTCGAGCAATCGGGAAAGTTGTTCGTGCCGTAGGCGCGCACGAACAGCTGGTACAGGTAGGCCGCTTCGTTGCTGGCCCGGCCCGAGGTGTAGAACTCGGCCTGGTTGGGGCTTTCAAGGTTGAGCAGATGCTTGGCGACCAGCGCGTAGGCGTCGTCCCAGGCAATCGGGACATAGCGGTCGCTGGTGGCGTCGTAGACCATCGGCTCGGTCAAGCGGCCCTGGTATTCGAGCCAGTAGTCGCTTTGCTCGAGCAGCGAGGTCACGCTGTGCTTGGCGAAGAACGCCGGGTCGACACGGCGCTTGGTCGCTTCCCAGTTCACCGCCTTGGCGCCGTTCTCGCAGAATTTCACCATGCCGCTTTCCGGCGAATCGCCCCAGGCGCAACCCGGGCAATCGAAGCCGCCGTTCTGGTTGGTCTTAAGCATGGTGCGGATGTTCTTCAGCGCGTTGTCGCTGCTCAGCCAGAACTGCGTCACGCTGATCAGTGCGCCCCAGCCGCCGGCAGCGCCCTTGTAGGGCTTGTAGCGGGGAACAGGGGTCTTGTCGGCTTGATTGTGAATGCTCACGCTTGATTCTCCAACGCAGGGCTATAGACCCGCGGCGCGCTGTGCTGCGGCAGGTGAATGAGGTTCAGGTTATGCCGGCGTGCCCATTGCAGGGCCAGGCCGGTGGGCGACGACAGGCTGACCAGGGTCTGGATGCCGGCGCGCAGTACTTTTTGAATGAGTTCCAGACTGCAGCGGCTGGTGACGATGGCCAGGCCGCCAGTGCTGTCGATGTCCTGCCGCACCAGGGCGCCGATCACTTTGTCGAGGGCGTTGTGGCGGCCAATGTCTTCGCGGCCCAGCAGCAGGGTGCCGGTGGCGTCCATGAACAGCGCCGCGTGCACCGCGCCGCTGCGCTGGCCCAGGGGCTGGAACGCGCCGATGCGTTGGCGCAGGCCTTCGAGCCACTGCGCTGGCGGCAAGGACGCACCGGGCAACACCGCCAATTCGGGCAGCGCCTGCTCCACGGCCTCGACGCCGCACAACCCGCAGCCGCTGCTGCCGGCCAGTTGCCGACGCTGGGTCTTGAGGTTCCAGAAGGCGCGGTTGGCGATCTGCACCTCGGCGTGACGTGCCGAGCCTTCGCCGCTGAGCTTGATGTCGTAGATTTCATCGGCGCCGGCCACGATACCGCTGCCGATGCTGAAGCCGGTGACGAAGTCTTCAAGATCGGTGGGCGTGACCAGCATCACCGCCTGGCTGATGCCGTTGTAGGCAATCGCCAGCGCCACTTCTTCAGCGAGCGGTGTGCTGCCGGGCTCGTCCAGGCTCAAGCTGCAATAACTGTAGGTCTGGCTGGCTGTAGGGCTGGCAATGGAGCTGGCGAGGGGTGCAACCGAGGAAGAAACGGGCACCGCGCGGGCCGGGTGCTTGGCGTTCATGGGAATGGACCGGCAATGAATTCAGCGTTCAGCCTAGGCGCAGGATTGCCCAGCGTCTAATCGCTATTACCGATGCGACGATAGACCGCATTGATCATGGCGTGTCAAAGAGCTTGAAGCAGGCTTCGGCTAGTGCCGAACGTGGCGCTGCGCGACGCATGATCAGGCCCAGAGGCGCCAGGGTGTGGGCCTCCGCAATGGGTTGCAGGCGCAAGTGCTCGGTCAGACCTTCGAGCCCGCTGTCCAGCGGCATGATTGCGCAGCACAGGCCACCATGGACGGCCTGGATCAACTGATGGACGGCATCGGTCTGCAGTAGGGGTTGCGGTGCAAGCCCGCGCGAGTGGAAATTATGGTCGATGGATTGGCGAAAGTGCATGCCAGCGGTAAGCATGCCCAAGGGCAGTTCGGTGAGGGCTTCCCAGCTCAGCGCTTGCTCGCCGAAATCGTAGTGGCGCTGATCGAACAACAGGCCCATGCGCGTTTCACCCAGCGCCCGCGATTCGAAGCGTTCTTGGTCCAACCGTTCGAGAAACGAGACGCCCAGGTCGATGCGGTTGCTCGCTAGTTGTTCGAGGATCTGCTCGGAGCTGAGCGAGCTGAGTTCGAAGCGCAGGTTGGGGTGCTCGCCGTGCAGGGTGTGCAGCAGCGGCACCGGGTCGAAACTGGACAGCGGCACCACGCCCAGGCGCAGGGTGCCGACCAGATGCCCGCGGCACGCCGCCGCCTCGGCCTGCAGGCCGTCGTAGGCGGCCAGTACCGTGCGCGCCCAAGCCAGCACGCGCTCCCCGGGCGCGGTGAAACCTTCGAAGCGCTGGCCGCGCTTCACCAAGGGTAATTCGAGTTCTTCTTCAAGGTTGCGCAGACGCATCGAAAGGGTCGGCTGGGTGATGTGGCACCGCGCTGCGGCCTGGCCGAAGTGACGGGTTTCATCCAACGCGATGAGGAATTTGAGTTGCTTGATGTCCATGCTCGCTCCTGGGTTGGCGATGCGCAGTATAGCGACACGCGCTTGCGCTAGGTCGTGGGCAAGCCGGACGGCTCACAGGCCCGCAATGAGGTCGCGATAGTCACCCACCGCCGCGAACTCCTCGGTGTCCTTGGCGCCCTTGCGGCTGTCGGGCTCGCTGACCGCCAGCAGGTGCCTGATTCCGTAGGCCTGGGCGCTGCGCAGCACGGGCAGGGTGTCGTCGATGAACAGGCTGCGCGCCGGGTCGAAGCCGATGTCGGCCTGCAGGGCGTCCCAGAACTGCGGGTTTTCCTTGGGATAGCCGTAGTCGTGGGAGCTGATCAGCCGTTCGAAATAGGGCGCCAGTTCGATGCGTTCCAGCTTCAGCGACAGCGAGTCGCGGTGCGCGTTGGTGATCATGATCACCCGCTTGCCGGCCTGTTTGATCGCGGCCAGGAACGTGTCGGCGTCGGGTCGCAGGGCGATCAAATCGGCGGTTTCGCGTTTTAGCTCGCGCACCGGGATGTTCAGCTCGCGGGTCCAGAAATCCAGGCAGTACCAGTTCAGCTTGCCGGCGTTGTCGCTGAACAGCGGTTGCAGCTCCAGCTGCGCCATGGCCAGGCTGACCCCGTGCAGTTGGGCATAGCGTTGCGGCAGATGTTCGAGCCAGAAGTGGTTGTCGTAGTGCAGGTCCAGCAGCGTGCCGTCCATGTCCAGCAGGACGGTGTCGATGGTATTCCAGGCGAGGCAAGGCATAGCGAAGATTCTCGGGCAGTGGTGGATCAAGGGTGGCCTGCCGCAGGCCAAGCCACGGTATAGTAACCCGTTCACGTCCAGGAGCTGCCCGATGCGCCAGAAACCCGAAGTCCTTGCCCGCGAAATCGTCGCCAGTAGTCGCCTGTTCCGCGTCGAAGAAGTGCAACTGCGCTTCTCCAATGGCGTGGAGCGTACCTACGAGCGTCTGGTGGGTCGCGGCAATGGTTATGGCGCGGTGATGATCGTGGCCATGGCCGATGCCGAGCATGCGCTGCTGGTCGAGGAGTACTGCGGCGGTACCGACGCTTATGAACTGTCGCTGCCCAAGGGCTTGATCGAGCCTGGCGAAGATGTGCTGGCCGCCGCCGATCGCGAGCTCAAGGAAGAGGCTGGGTTCGGCGCCCGTGAACTGGAACACCTTACCGAGCTGTCATTGTCGCCGGGGTACATGAGCCAGAAGATCCAGGTCGTACTGGCGCAGGGGTTGTACGAGGAGCGGCTCGAGGGCGACGAGCCGGAGCCGATGCGTGTCGAAAGGGTCAACCTGCGCGACCTGTCCAGCCTGGCCCAGCATCCGCAGTTTTCCGAAGGCCGCGCATTGGCCGCCCTGTACCTGGCGCGCGACCTGTTGATCCAGCGCGGAGCGTTCAGCCTGTGAGCGACGTCGAACGTCTGTTGCCCGAAGTCGTGGCACTGGCCCATCGGGCTGGCGCGGCCATATTGCCGTTCTGGCGGGCCGATGTGCAGGTCATGGCCAAGGCCGATGAATCACCGGTGACTGCAGCCGATCTCGCTGCGCATCAGGTCATCGTCGAGGGCCTGACCGCGCTGGCGCCCGACATTCCGATCCTCTCCGAAGAAGATGCCGACATCGCGCTGGCCGTGCGCGAGCAGTGGACCCGCTGGTGGCTGGTGGACCCGCTGGACGGCACCAAGGAGTTCATCAACGGCAGCGAAGAATTCACCGTCAACATCGCGCTGATCGAGCGCGGGCAGGTGGTGTTCGGCGTAGTCACCGTGCCGACCACGGGCAGCGCCTACTATGGCGGTGCCGGGCTCGGCGCATGGCATGCTGCGGCCGGGCAGCCGGCCGAGGCGATCAGCGTGCGCCAGGTTCCGGCGCCGGGCAGCGCATTTACGGTGGTCGCCAGCCGTCGCCATTCCAGCCCCGCGCAGGAGCACCTGCTGGCCGGACTGAGTGCCGTGGTGGGTCCACTGGATTTGGTCAGCGTGGGCAGTTCGCTGAAATTCTGCCTGCTGGCCGAAGGCGCTGCCGACTGCTATCCACGCCTGGCGCCGACCTCGCAGTGGGACACCGCTGCGGCCCAGGGCGTGCTCGAAGGCGCGGGCGGCGAAGTGCTGCAGATCGACGGGCAGCCGTTCGTCTATCCTGCCCGCCCGTCGTTGCTCAATCCCTCGTTCCTGGCGCTGCCTCGCAATGTGCCGTGGCGTGAGTCACTGGTTGCGCTGGCGCATCCGTAGACCTTACTGGCAGTCTTCGACCCTCATCGACAAGCCTGCCGCTTGAGGGACTAGGCTTCACTCAGGCTCCTCACCCCCGCCAAAGCTGAGGCCGTGTTTGCGCAGTTTGTCGTGCAAGGTCTTGCGTGGAATGCCCAAGGCTTCGGCGAGGCTGCGCACGGAGGTGTGCGAGCGGCTCATCTCGGCTGCGATCAAGGCGCGCTCGAAATGCTCGACCTGCTCGCTGAGTCCACCAGCGACTGTGCGGGTCATTTCCACCGGACCCGGCTCGCTGTTATCCAGTGCCAGTTCCAGGCCCAGGGCGAAGCGCTCGGCGGCGTTTTGCAGTTCGCGCACGTTGCCCGGCCAGCTGTGCCGCAACAGCAACGCGCGCTGCGCTGCGGAGAGTTCGTTGGCCAGCACGCCATGGCGCTCGGCTGCGGCATCGGCGTAGTACTGGAACAGCATCAGCACGTCTTCGCCGCGCTCGCGCAGCGGCGGGATGCGCAGCGAGGCGACATTGAGGCGGTAATACAGGTCGGCGCGGAAGCGCCCCTGGTCGGCGGCCTGGCGCAGGTCTTCCTTGGTTGCGGCAATCACGCGGATATCCAGGCGGATCTGCTGGTTGCCACCCAGGCGCTCGACCACCCGTTCCTGTAGCAGGCGCAGCAGCTTGACCTGCACGTCCATGCTCATGCTTTCGATTTCGTCGAGAAACAGCGTGCCGCCGTTGGCGAACTCGAACTTGCCGATGCGGCGTTTCTGCGCGCCGGTGAAGGCGCCGGGCTCATGGCCGAACAGCTCGCTTTCCACCACCGATTCGGCGAGGGCGCCAGCGTTGATCGCCACGAACGGGCCGCTGCGGCGGCTGGACAGATCGTGCAGGGCGCGCGCCACGACTTCCTTGCCGGCCCCGGTTTCGCCCAGGATCAGCACATCGGCGCGGGTCCCGGCCAGCGCGCCGATCTGCTCGCGCAGGCGGGCCATGGAGCCCGACTGACCCACCAGGCGCGTGCTCAATTGCTGGCGGTCGCTGAGTGCCATGCGCAGGCTGCGGTTGTCCAGCACCAGGCGGCGCACGGCCAGGCCGCGGCGCACGCTGTCGAGCAGCGCGTCGCTGGCGAAGGGTTTCTCGAGAAAGTCGTAGGCACCGGCGCGCATGGCCTGCACGGCCAGCGGTACGTCGCCGTGGCCGGTGATCAGCAACACCGGCAGCTCGCTGTCGCGGGCGTGCAGTTGTTCGAGCAGTTGCAGTCCGTCGATGCCCGGCATGCGGATGTCGCTGACCACCACCCCAGGCCAGTCGCGCTCGATGCGCGCGGACAGGCCCTGGGCGTCGGCCAGAGCCAGCACTTTCAAGCCGGCGAGGTCCAGGGTCTGGCTCAAGGCCTGGCGCAGATGGGGATCGTCGTCGATCAGCACGACCTGGATCTTGCTGTCGATGGCGTTGTCGCTGGTCATGCCGATGGGTCCTCGGGAGCTTGCAGGCTGACGCCCGGCTCTCCGGCGCGCAAACGCAGGATCAGCAGGGCACCGCCTTGGGGATGGTTGGACAGCAGCAGTTCGCCGCCCAGTGCGCGCATCAGCGTATCGCAGATCGCCAGGCCCAGGCCCAGGCCTTGGGTGCGTGTCTTGGTGGTGAAGAACGGTTCGCGGGCGCGGGCCATGGCTTCGCTGGTGAAACCGGGGCCGTTGTCGCGGATGCGCAGTTCCACGCCGTCGGCCGTCTGTTCCGCGCTCAGCCACAGGCAGCGGGGATTGGCCTTTTCGGTCAGGGCATCGAGGGCGTTGGCCAGCAGGTTGCCGAGCACCTGGCGCAGCCGGGTTTCACCGGCCTGGACCCAGAGCGGCGCATCGGGCAGGTCGCGGATCAGCTCGACGGCCATGGCCCGGCGACGCTTGGCGAGCAGCGCCAAGGCATCGTCGAGGGCCGGTTGCAGGGCGACGCTTTCCAAGGCGTGGCGGTCGCGCCGGGCGAAGGCGCGCAGGTGAGCGATGATCGACGCCATGCGGCCGGTCAGTTCGCTGATCAGCTTGAGGTTGCCCCGCGCATCCTCGATGCGCTCGTGGTCGAGCAGCACCTCGGTGTTCTCGGCGTAGCTGCGAATGGCCGCCAGGGGCTGATTGAGCTCGTGGCTGATGCTGGCCGACATGGTGCCCAGTGCCGACAGCTTGCCGGCCTGGACCAGTTCGTCCTGGGCACGCACCAGCTCCTGCTGGGCCTGTTCGCGCTCGAGTACTTCCTGGCGCAGCTTGCTGTTGAGTCCTTCCAGCGCGCTGGTGCGCTCCACCACCCGGGTTTCCAGCTCGTGACGGGTGCGCCCTTCGAATTCGATGCGCTGCAGGTAGTGACGACGGCGCTGCATCATCAGCCCGAGCAGCAGCATCAAGGCCAGGAGCAAGGCGCCGCCCACGGCGACGACAGTGCGTACCGGGCGATCGAGCAGGGTCTTGGGGGCGAGGATGCTGACGTTCCAGCCGGTTTCGGCGATGGTCCGCGTCTGCGTGAGCCAGGCGTCGGCGTCCAGGTTCAGCGGCTGCGGGTCGCGGGTAGGGTAGGGCAGGATCGAGACGATGGCCTGGCGCTCGTTGTCGCTGAGCGGGCGTGTGGCCCGGAAGCGCCATTCGGGGCGCGAGGTGAGGATGACCACGCCGTTGTGGTCGGTGAGCAACAGCTGTTCGGGCGTTTTGCCCCACAGGGTTTCGGTGTGGTCGAGGTCGACCTTCACTACCAGCACGCCGATGACCTTGTCCTGGTCGTGCACGGCGGCGGCGAAGAAGTAGCCGCGCTTGGCCGACGTGGTGCCCAGCCCGAAGAAACGTCCCAGGCGCCCGGCCACGGCATCGCTGTAGTAGGGGCGGAAAGCGAAGTTGCGGCCAACGAAGCTGTCGCGCTGCTCCCAGTTGGAGGCGGCCAGGGTATTGCCGTCGGCGTCCAGCAGGTACATGACTTCGGCACCGGTCTGTTCGCGAATGTCCTTGAGCAGGTGATTGGCGTCGAGGATCGCCTGGGCGTTGCGAGGGGCGGCCAGCAAGGCGCGCAGCGCCGGCAGGTCACCGAGGATCTGCGGCAGGGTTTCGTAGCGGTGCAGGGTGCCCAGCAGGTTGGCGACGTAGAGGTCCAGCGTCTGCCGATTCTGGCTGACCAGTTCGCTTTTGTAATAGCGCTCGGCCAGATGTTCCAGCGGCCACAACAATGGCGCCAGGCACAGGGCCAGGATCGCCAGGCTGCGCCAGCGGGGTCTGCGAGTGATGGAGGCTCTGGGGGTCATAGGACAACACGCCGGGATAGACCGGCGTATTATGCGCCAGGCAAACGCCGCGAAGCACTGTTGGCATGCATCGCGACGTTACCTGGGGCCGATCACGGGAACACGTCGGCCTCTTCCAGGCGCTTGCCTGCCAGGTCCTTGGCCGACAGCGACGGCACTGTGTCCAATTGCCAGTCGATCGCCAACTGCTCGTCATCCCAGGCAATGCTGCGCTCGGAGGACGGGTCGTAGTAGTCGGTGGTCTTGTAGAGGAACTCGGCGTACTCGCTCTGGACCACGAAACCATGGGCGAAGCCCGGCGGAATCCACAATTGGCGGCTGTTCTGCGCAGACAGCTCCACGGCCACCCACTTGCCGAAGTTGGGCGAGCTGCGGCGGATATCCACCGCCACGTCGAGCACCTGCCCGGCGACCACCCGAACCAGCTTGCCCTGGGCATGCTGCACTTGGTAGTGCAGCCCGCGCAACACGCCACGGGCGGAGCGCGAGTGGTTGTCCTGGACGAACGACAGCGTTACGCCGGTGGCTTCCTGGAAAGCCTTGGCATTGAAGCTTTCGTAGAAGAAGCCGCGCTCGTCACCGAAAACCTTCGGCTCGATGATCAAGACATCGGGCAGTTCGGTAGCGATCACGTTCATCGGGTTTCTCCGGCCAGCGAGTACAGGTACTGACCGTAGCCGGTCTTGCCGAAGTACTTGGCGCGCACCAGCAGCTGTTCGCGATCGATCCAGTGGTTCTGGTAGGCGATTTCTTCCAGGCACGCCACTTTCAGGCCCTGGCGGTGTTCGATGGTCTGTACGTACTGCGAGGCATCGAGCAGGCTGTCGTGGGTACCGGTGTCGAGCCAGGCGAAGCCGCGGCCGAAGCGCTCGACGCGCAGGTCGCCGCGTTCCAGGTAGGCGTTGTTGACGTCGGTGATTTCCAGCTCGCCACGGGGCGAAGGCTTGACTTCCTTGGCGATGCGCACCACGTCGTTGTCGTAGAAATACAGACCGGTGACCGCATAGCTGGACTTGGGCTCTGTCGGCTTCTCTTCGATGGACAGTGCACGACCGTCCTGGTCGAACTCGACCACGCCGAAACGCTCGGGATCCTTGACCCAGTAACCGAACACCGTGGCGCCGGCAGGGTGTGCCGAGGCGCGCTTGAGCTGGTCGCTGAAGTGCTGGCCGTGGAAGATGTTGTCGCCCAGGATCAGGCACACCGGGTCTTCGCCGATGAATTCCTCACCGATCAGGAACGCCTGGGCCAGGCCGTCCGGCGCCGGCTGTTCGGCGAACTGGATGTTGATCCCGAACTGGCTGCCGTCGCCCAGCAACTGGCGGTATTGCGGCAGGTCCTGGGGGGTGGAGATCAGCAGGATCTCGCGGATGCCGGCCAGCATCAGTACCGAGATCGGGTAGTAGATCATCGGCTTGTCGTAGATGGGCAGCAACTGCTTGGAAACACCCAGGGTAATAGGGTGCAGGCGGGTGCCGGAGCCCCCGGCCAGAACGATACCTTTCATCATGCGATCAAATCCTTAGGTTCGGTGAAGCCCAGGCGTTCACCTTGATAACTGCCATCCTGTACACGACGGCACCATTGAAGATTGTCCAGATACCACTGCACGGTCTTGCGCAAGCCGGTCTGGAAGGTTTCCTGCGGCACCCAGCCCAGTTCGCGCTCGATCTTGCTGGCGTCGATGGCGTAGCGCACATCGTGGCCGGGGCGGTCCTTGACGAAGGTGATCAGGTCGGCATAGTGGGCCACGCCGTCCGGGCGCTGGGGCGCCAGTTCGTCGAGCAGGCCGCAGATGCTGCGCACCACGTCGATGTTCTTTTGTTCGTTGTGGCCGCCGATGTTGTAGGTCTCGCCGACCACGCCTTCGGTGACGACCTTGAACAGGGCGCGGGCGTGGTCTTCGACGTACAGCCAGTCACGCACCTGCATGCCATTGCCGTACACCGGCAGCGGCTTGCCGGCCAGTGCGTTGAGAATCACCAGCGGAATGAGCTTCTCCGGGAAGTGATACGGGCCGTAGTTGTTCGAGCAGTTGGTGATCAGCACCGGCAGGCCGTAGGTGCGCTGCCAGGCACGCACCAGGTGGTCGGAGGCCGCCTTGCTGGCTGAGTACGGCGAGCTTGGCGCGTACGGCGTGGTTTCGGTGAACAGGTCGTCGACGCCGTGCAGGTCGCCGTAGACTTCGTCGGTGGAAATATGGTGGAAGCGGAAGGCTTCGCGCTCCGCCGCCGGCAGCTGCTGCCAGTAGCCACGGGTGGCTTCGAGCAGGGCATAGGTGCCGACCACGTTGGTCTGGATGAACTCGCCTGGGCCATCGATGGAGCGGTCGACGTGGGACTCGGCCGCCAGGTGCATGATCGCGTGGGGCTGGAAACGCGCCAGCACGGCGGCGACAGCTGCCTGGTCGGCGATGTCGGCCTGGACGAACTCGTAACGGCTGTCGCTGGCGATTTCGGCCAGTGACTCGAGGTTGCCGGCGTAGGTCAGCTTGTCGAGGTTGAGTACTTCGTGCTCGGTGTTGGCGATCAGGTGGCGAACCAGCGCCGAGCCGATGAAACCGGCGCCGCCGGTGATGAGAATGCGCATGTCGAAAGCCTTCTTCCTTTAGCTGACAATGATTCGTTGCAGCCTAGCTTGTGTGGATGGGCGCGGCGGTGCAAGCCCGGTTTGTCAAACGAATGTGCAACGTCGTATCAGTGGTCGCCGGCCTGCACGATCGCGTCGCGAGAGGCAGCGTTGCCAACGGTGGAAATCGTGCGCGGCGAACCGCTACAGTACTTGCAAATCAGGCCATCGAGATTTCATTCATGCCGCTCGACCCGCTCGACCCGCTCGTGCATCGCGCCAGTCGTCCCAACCCCGTGGTGAGTATCGAACAGGCGCAGGCATTGTTGTTCGAGCATTACGGGCTCCAGGGCCAACTGCACAGCCTGGGCAGCCAGCAAGACCTCAACTTTCGTGTCGAAAGCACCCGGGGCTGCTGGGTGTTGAAATTCTGTCACGACGACGCGGTGCTTCAAGCGCTGGCTGCCCAGCACGCCGCGATGCTGCACCTGGCCCGCCAGGGCGTACCGGTGCCCCAGGCGCTGATCGCGCCCGATGGTCGCGACACCATCGCCGTGCAGCTTGGCCAGCAGCATCTGCAGATGCGTGTGTTGAGCTATCTGGAAGGCCGGCCGCTGACCCGTCTCAAGCACCTGGGGTACGAATCGATCGCCCGCATCGGCAGGTTGTGCGGTGAGGTAGACCGCGCCTTGTTCGACTTTCGGCACCCGGGCCTTGCGCGCACGCTGCAATGGGACCCGCGCCACGCCCATAAGTTGCTTGATCACCTGCTGCCGGCGCTCGAAGATGTACGGCAGCGTGGTCGTGTGGTCGAAATGACATTCCAGGCGCAGCGCCGACTGGCTGCGGTAAGTGCCGATCTGCCGATGCAGGCCGTGCATTTGGACATCACTGATGACAACAGTGTCTGGCAGCGCGATAACGACCTGCGCTGGCAGCTCGCGGGCCTGATCGACTTCGGTGATCTGGTGCATACCTGGCGTGTGGCGGACCTGGCGGCCACCTGTGCTGCGCTGCTGCATCATGCCCATGGCGATCCGTTTGCGGTATTGCCGGCAGTGGTGGCCTATCAGCAGGTCACTGCGCTGAGCGAGGCAGAGTTGCGTGCGCTGTGGCCCCTGGTGGTGCTGCGAGCGGCGGTGCTGGTGTCGAGCAGTGCCCGGCAGTTGAGCGTAACCCCAGACAACACCTACATCCGGGCCAACGTCGAACATGAATGGGAAATCTTCGACATAGCTACCGCAGAACCATTCGAATTGATGGAAGCGGCAATTTTCAGCAGTGTGGGGCGGAGCATACCCGAATTTTCCAAAGATGGCATATTGCCTTTGTTCGTCGGCGTGACAGACTCGACAGTTTGCCAGGTGGATTTGAGCGTGCTCAGCGAGCATTTCGCGGACGGCAATTGGGAGCAAGCGGATGTCGACGAACGGCTGCTGGCCGACGTCGCCGCGGACAGTGGCTGGGCGTGTACGAGGTATGGCGAGTACCGTCTTTCGCGGACCCGCATCGATACATGCGTGGCGTCGGCGACCTGTGCGCTGCACGTGCAGGTTAAGGCGCCGCCGGGTACCGCTCTGCAAGCGCCTTGGGCCGGTACGCTGCGACGCTTGGCCGATGCCAGTGTGGTCCTCGAAGGTGCGTTCGCAAGCCTGCACCTGTGGGGAATGAATTGCCCTTTCCCTGCAGGGGCCGTGCTGGCGGCGGGCGCCTCGCTGGGCGAGGTCGATGGTTCACTGCTGGTGCAGCTGTGCCGCAGCCCTGAGCTGAGTCCACCGCTGTTCTGTACGCCGGCGCGGGCAGCAGCCTGGCAGCGGCTGTGCCCGTCACCGGCCACTTTGCTGGGCATGCACTGCGATGCACCGCCGCCGCCAGACGCGGAGCATCTGCTGCAGCGGCGCGAAGCCAGTTTTGCCCGCTCGCAGAAACATTATTACCAGGCGCCGCCGCAGATCGAGCGCGGCTGGCGCAACCACCTGATCGACATGCACGGCCAGGCGTATCTGGACATGCTCAACAACGTCGCGGTGCTCGGCCATGGCCATCCGCGCATGGCCCAGGTGGCGGCGCGACAATGGTCGCTGCTCAATACCAATTCGCGCTTTCACTATGCAGCCATCGCCGAGTTTTCCGAGCGCCTGCTGGCCTTGGCGCCCGAGGGGTTCGACCGGGTGTTTCTGGTCAACAGCGGCACCGAGGCCAACGACCTGGCGATTCGGCTGGCCTGGGCGGCCAGCGGTGGCCGTGACATGCTCAGCATGCTCGAGGCCTACCATGGCTGGTCAGTGGCCACCGATGCCATTTCCACCTCCATCGCCGACAACCCGCAGGCCTTGAGCACGCGTCCGGACTGGGTCCATCCGGTGATGGCGGCCAACAGTTACCGCGGCACCTTCCGCGGTGCCGACAGCACCGCTGGCTACGTACGCAGTGTCGACGAGACCTTGCACCAGCTGGATGCACAAGGCCGTCAGGTGGCCGGTTTCATCTGCGAGCCGGTGTATGGCAACGCTGGTGGCATCGCCTTGCCCGATGGCTACCTGCAACAGGTCTACGAGCGAGTCCGCGCCCGTGGTGGCCTGTGCATCGCCGACGAAGTGCAGGTTGGCTACGGTCGGCTCGGCGAGTACTTCTGGGGGTTCGAGCAGCAAGGCGTGGTCCCGGACATCATCACCATGGCCAAAGGCATGGGCAATGGTCATCCATTGGGTGCGGTCATCACCCGCCGCGAGATTGCCGAGGCGCTGGAAGCCGAGGGCTATTTCTTTTCTTCCGCCGGTGGCAGCCCGGTGAGCTGCCGCATCGGCCTGGCGGTGCTCGATGTCATGGCCGAAGAGGGTCTGTGGGAGAACGCCCGGGTGGTCGGCGCGCATTTCAAGGCTCGCCTGCAGGCCCTGGTCGATCACCACCCGTTGGTGGGCGCCGTGCATGGGTCCGGGTTCTACCTTGGGTTGGAACTGGTGCGCGACCGCGACAGCCTGGAGCCGGCGACCCAGGAGACGGCGCTGTTGTGCGAGCGGCTGCGGGAACTGGGCATCTTCATGCAACCTACCGGTGATCACCTGAACATCCTCAAGATCAAGCCACCGATGGTGACGACGCGGCAGAGCGTGGACTTCTTCGTCGACTGCGTGGCGCGGGTGCTGGACGAAATGAGCTGCTGAAACGTCCGTTGGCGCGCCCTGCGGCGGGCGCGTTTCACGATCAGCCCGACAACCTGTAGAGTGCGCCCATACCTTTTCATGGACCACCGGAGCCCTGACCCATGACCACGCTCGACAGTACCCCTCGCGCCGACGGTTTCCACATGCCGGCCGAATGGGCGCCCCATACCCAGACCTGGATGCTGTGGCCCGAGCGCCCGGACAACTGGCGCCTGGGTGGCAAGCCGGTGCAGGCGGCGCATGTCGCCCTGGCCAAGGCCATCGCGCGTTTCGAACCGGTCACCGTCGGTGTGTCTGCCGGGCAATACGACAACGCGTGCGCGCGCCTGGACGTGCCCAACATCCGTGTGGTCGAGCTCAGCAGTGACGATGCCTGGATGCGCGACACCGGCCCGACTTTCGTCGTCGATCACGGCGGTGAGGTGCGCGGTGTGGACTGGGCCTTCAACGCTTGGGGTGGTTTTCTCGGCGGCCTGTACGCGCCCTGGAACCGCGACGAGCAGGTCGCCAGCAAGGTCCTGGACATGGAGCGTTGCCAGCGCTATCACACCCAGGATTTCGTGCTCGAAGGCGGCTCGATCCACGTCGACGGCGAAGGCACGCTGATCACCACCGAAGAGTGCCTGCTCAACCGCAATCGCAATCCGCACCTGAACCGCGAGCAGATTGAACATATCCTGGCCGATCATCTGGCGGTGGAGAAGATCATCTGGCTGCCCGACGGCCTGTTCAACGACGAGACCGACGGCCACGTCGACAACTTCTGCTGCTACGTGCGCCCCGGTGAAGTGCTGCTGGCCTGGACCGACGACGCCAGCGACCCGAACTATCCGCGTTGCCAGGCCGCTTTGCAGGTGCTGGAAAACAGCGTCGATGCCAAGGGACGGGCGCTGGTTGTGCACAAGATGCCGATCCCTGGGCCTCTGTACGCCACTCAAGAGGAATGCGATGGCGTCGATCTGGTTGCCGGCAGCCAGGAGCGTCACCCGTCGGTGCGTCTGGCCGGCTCCTACGTGAACTTCCTGATCGTCAACGGCGGCATCATCGCCCCAAGCTTCGACGATCCGCTCGACGGCCAGGCGCAGGCCTTGCTGCAGAAGCTGTTTCCCGAGCATGAAGTAGTGATGGTGCCGGGCCGCGAACTGCTGCTCGGTGGCGGCAACATTCACTGCCTGACCCAGCAGCAGCCGGCACCTGTGCGCGGTTGAGTTGGCCTGAGTCGCCTTGAAAAGCCCGGCCTGATGCCGGGCTTTTTCATGGGCGTTATTCCATCGCAAGACCTTCTTATAGCCACAAAGTTTCACGAAATTTTGACTTTCGTTGTCCCCCATCGCTAGGATCCGACCCCGCACACGGATCCTCATAGACCCTGCCCCACCGTTCGAACGCCTGTTGCAGAGCGCTGCGCAGGCCGCACGAACGACGGAAAACAAGCGGGTGGTCGTGTAGCGTCCTCACTGGTGATTAGGGAAAACAAGATGTTGAACAAGAAATGGGCTGTCCTCGTCCTGGGCGTGATGGCGGCCACCCAGGCCATGGCCAACGAGCAGGCCGATGCCAAGGGTTTCGTCGAAGACAGCCACCTCAATGTACTGCTACGCAATGCCTATATCAGCCGTGACTACAAGCATGGCGGGCAGGACAAGGCCGAGTGGGGCCAGGGCGTGATCGCCAAGTTCAATTCCGGTTTCACCCAGGGCACGGTCGGCGTGGGCGTCGATGCCTTCGGTCTGTATGCTCTGCGCCTGGATGGCGGCACTGGTCGCGCCGGTGCTGGCGGTATCGACTTCTTCAAGCGTGGCGGTACTTCGGATGATCCGAGCAGCGCGCCCCACGATCTGGCCCGTGCCGGGGCAGCGGTGAAGGTGCGCATCTCCAACACTGTGATCAAGTACGGCGACCAGATGCCGGCACTGCCGGTGCTCAACTTCGACGATTCGCGCCTGTTGCCGGAAAGCTTCACCGGCACCCTGATCACTTCCAAGGAAATCGACGGCCTGGTGCTCAACGCCGGTCGCTTTACCCAGGAAGCGCGCAAGAGTGCCGAAGCCCGCGACAGCGGCGGCCTGAAGAAGATCGACGTGTACGGCGGCAGCTACCAGTTCAGCGACAGCTTGAGCGGTGCCCTGTATGCCTCCGATGTCGAAGACCGGCTCAAGAAGCAGTACATCAACCTCAACTACGTGCTGGCCCTGCCGAGCGAGCAATCGCTGACGTTCGACTTCAACGGCTACCGCTCGCACCTGGACAAGGACTACGCCAGCACCCTGGGCACCGGCCAGGACAACAAGATCTGGAGCCTGGCTGCGACCTGGGCCTTCGGCCCGCACTCGCTGACCCTGGCACACCAGCGCAGCACCGGCGACACCGGCTACAACTACGGCTTCTACCAGAACGCCGGCGGTGTGGGCGACGGTGGCTCGACCATCTTCCTGGCCAACTCGTACTGGTCGGACTTCAACGCCGAAGACGAAGTCTCCTGGCAGTTGGGCTACGGCATCGACTTCCGCACATTCGGCGTGCCGGGGCTGACCTACAAGGTGGCCTACGTGCGTGGCGACAACATCCGCACCCCGACCGGCGACGGTCAGGAGCGCGAGATCTTCAACCAGCTCCAGTACGTGGTACAGAACGGCCCGGCCAAGGACCTGACCCTGCGCCTGCGCGGCTCGTGGCTGCGCACCTCGGACAACGTCCGCGCCTCGGGCTACAACGACGACGGCAACGAAGTACGCGCCTTCGTCGAGTACCCGATCAACATCTTCTGATGTCGATACGGCGATAACAAAGAACCCCGCATCAGCGGGGTTCTTTGTTTTGTGAGCAGACGCGTACCAGAAACGAAAACCCCGGCTCGAGGCCGGGGCGGGTGTTTCGTGGTCTTTGCGGTGAGTCGTAAGCTTTCGCCAATTGGAGCTCACTGCCAACCTGTATATCGATGCTACGGTCCGTTGACATGCGTGTCAAGCCGTAGCTATACAGGGAAAAGACGCGTCGCCAGAAGGAAGCTGAGCATGCCACACACCGTTCAATATCGACCTGTGTTGATCGATGATTTGATCAGCACTCACCGAATCGCCAGTTATAACAGAGTGTTTTCCATCAGCAGTGACTCGGAGTTGGTGGGGGCCTATCTATGGAATTCGCATGTCTGTGCAGCACTGTATCCGTTGCTCGGTGCAACGGAGATCACGCTCAGAAATGCTATCGATGTGGCCTTGACGGCGGACCTGGGAAAGTTCTGGTGGAGAAAGGGTACGCTGAAATTCAAGAGTTACACGCCTGGGACTTCAAAGGAACCGTATCCGGTAAGTCACTTGGCCGGGAATTTTGCGTCGGCTTACAACGCCGCACAGCGTGAGCGTTCCAGGCGAATCGGCAAGACGTTCAAAGGCGCTCCGGATCACCATGAGATCGTTTCGCAGACCGATTTCTCGACGTGGGAATTCATCCTCGAAAGCGAGTACATGGGGAACCACCTGATTTGGCCCAAGCATCTGGGTGCGGTCTTCAGAGGAGAGTGGCCCACCACGGCCGCCGCGAGCATGCTCAAGCAATGCAGGGAGCGTGTCTCACTTGTCCGACACTTTCGAAATCGGATTTTCCATCACGAGCCGGCATGGAAACGCTCTGGAATTACCAATGAGCAGCAGGCAGTGACTCACCTTCATGAAAAAATCGCCAGGATAAAGCAGCTGCTTTCCTGGATATCGCCCGAGAAAATCGACCTTCTGGAAAAGTGTGGTGCTATCAGAAATGCTTACCGCGCGTGTTCATTGGACGAGATCGAGAGGTTCAAATACCGGTCGAAAACCACAACCATCAACAGCATGCCCAAGCTTGTCAGAGTCGCGCAGGCTGCCAGTGATCATGATCGTGTAATGAGAATCGCGGTTCATGGAAAGCGTAAAGCGGTCTATACCCTGCAACCTGGTTAAAGGCCGCTCGGGCTCGCACCATCATGCTTAACGTCGAAGGCATCGAGCCTTCGAGCCTTTGATTGCGCATGCACCGTCGACACGGCACGCGGTGGCAGGGTAAGGCAGCCGGATCAGCAAATTGCTACTTGTGAACAGGGCTGCCGCTTTCCTTTTATCATTGCCTCAGTGCTCGCGCACCGCCTGCGTGTCGGGCTCGCGGGTGACGGCCTTGACCAGCTTGCCGATGCTCAGGCCTTGCAGCAGGATCGAGGACAGCACGACGATGTAGGTGATGCTCAGCAGCAGGTCGCGCTCCGGGCCGATGGGCAGGGCCAGGGCCAGGGCGACCGAGACGCCGCCGCGCAGGCCGCCCCAGGTGAGCACGCGAATGGTGCCGCGCGGGACGCTGCGAAAGCGCCGTAGCAGCAGAATCGCCGGGGCTACGGTGAGCAGCCGCGAGAGCAGGATCGCCACGGCCAGCAGCGAGGCTGCAAGCAAGTGCAGCCAGGAGAAGGGCAGCAGCAACAGTTCCAGCCCGATCAAGGCGAACAGCAACGCGTTGAGGATGTCGTCGAGCAGCTCCCAGAAACCGTCCATGTAGCGCCGGGTCATGTCGTTCATCGCCAGGTTGCGTCCCAGGTTGCCGATGATCAGCCCGGCCACCACCATCGCGATCGGCGCCGAGACGTCCAGCTCGGAGGCCATGGCCGAGCCACCGATCACCAGGGCCAGGGTCAGCATGACTTCGACCTGGTACTGCTCGATGCTCTTGATCATGCGATAGACGATGTAGCCGATCAGCCCACCGAACAGCACGCCACCCACGGCCTCATGCAGGAACAGCATGGTCGTCGCGCCGAGCGTCGGGGTTTCGCCCAGCTGGGCGATGCCCAGCAGCACGGTGAACACCACCACCGCTGTGCCGTCGTTGAACAGCGATTCGCCAACGATGGTGGTCTTGAGCGGCTTGGAAGCATTGGCCGTGCGCAGCACGCCCAGCACCGCGATCGGGTCGGTCGGTGAAATCAGGGCGCCGAACAGCAGGCAGTACAGGAAGCTGACGTGCCAGCCGAACATGCCGAAGATCCAGAAGGCCAGGGCACCGATCACGAAGGTGGCAATCAGCACGCCGAAGGTGGCCAGCAAGCCGATCGGCCAACGGTAGTTGCGCAGGTCGGCCAGGTTCACATGCAGCGCGCCTGCGAACAGCAGGAACGAGAGCATCCAGTTCATCAGCAGATCGCCGAAGTCGATCTGGTTCATCAGCGCTTCGACGCGATCTTCGAGGCCCGGATAGCCGATGAAACTCAAGCCTTGCAAGATCAACGAGAACAGCAGGGCGGTGACCATCACGCCGATGGTGGGTGGCAGGCCGATGAAGCGGAAGTTCACGTAGGTGAGCAGTGTGGTGAGGCAGATGAATGTCGCGACTATCTCGAGCATCCGGGCTCCCAGGGTCAGGTAATTGAAATCTATCGATAGAGGGCGCCTATCAGGCGCCGCAGTATTGTTGGATGTTGCCGCGTGCCTGAACGGCACACTTCATTTATCCCGCGGCGTTGACTGCCGCTGGCCGTCTCTGCCAATAGATGAACACCACGGCCAGGGCAAGGGTGCCCAAGCCCGTGACGGCGCCTGTCCATGGCAAGTCCACCAGCGGTGCACCACTGGCCACCACCAACCCGCCGACCCAGGCGCCTGCCGCATTGCCAAGGTTGAAGGCACTCTGGTTCAGCGTCGAACCCAGGTTCGGTGCCTCGTGCGCCTGGTCGATGATCAGCAATTGCAGGATCGGGCACAGCGCGAAGGCGAACACGCCCCAGGCCAGCAAGGTGATCGCCGCCGGGATCAGCGAGCGGCTGGTCTGGGTGAACAGCGCCAATATCAACACCACCGCGATCGCCATGCCCACCAGCGCGGGCAACAGGCGTGAGTCGGCCAGGCGCCCGCCGAGCATGCTGCCGATGGTCAAGCCGACGCCGAACAGCAGTAGCATTGCGGTGATGCCATGGGCGCTGACGCCGGTCACGACCTGCAGGATCGGCGCAATGTAGGTGAACACACTGAACAGGCTGCACGAGGCCATCGCACTCATGGCCAAGGGCAGCAACACGTTGGGCTTGCGCAGGACACGGAACTCGCGGGCCAGGTTGCCCCGTTCCATGGGAATGGCCTTGGGCAGCCAGATGAGCTGTGCCAGCAGGGCAATGATGCCAATCACCGCAACGGCGCAGAACGTCGAGCGCCAACCCGCAAACTGGCCCAGGGCAGTGCCCAGGGGTACGCCCAGCACGTTGGCCAGGGTCAGGCCCATGAACATCAGGGCAATCGCCTGGGCGCGCTTGTTCGGCGCCACCAGGCCTGCGGCCACGACCGAGCCGATCCCGAAGAAAGCGCCGTGGCACAGGGCAGTGATCACTCGCGCACCCATCAGCGTGGCGTAGTTGGGGGCCATTGCGCACAGCACGTTGCCCAGGATGAACATCAAGGTCATGCCCAGCAGGGTGGCCTTGCGCGGCAGGTTGGCGGTGAGTACCGCCAGGAGCGGCGCGCCGAACACCACGCCCAGGGCATAGCCGGTGATCAACAGGCCCGCGTCCGGGATACTGACGGACAGGTCCTGCGCCACATCGGTCAGCAGGCCCATGATGACGAATTCGGTGGTGCCGATGCCGAATGCGGCGACGGCCAATGCAAACAATGCAAGTGGCATACGGATTCTCTCGAGTAGGAGGTGAGTTGCCCGATGAGGGCATGCGCCAGCCTCCGCATGAGCTGCAGAGAACACGATTTATTGGAATGGGTGCGCAAAATGCTGTAACGATACAGCGGGCAATATTATAGGGAGTGCGCGGGAGCGGACCAAATTGATAATTGCAATGGAACTCCGTGCCGACGAACCTTTCGCGGCAGGTATCCTCTCACTTTATATCGGCTGTGCATGGGCACATCGATGTGCACGACTTTGACAAGGAACTGTGTATGACCGTCGCCTTCTGGTGTGTCCTGATCGCTTTGATATTGCCCTATGGCTGCGCGTATATCGCCAAGTTCACGGGCGGCAAGTTCAGCCTGAAGCAAAACCATGATCCCCGCACGTACCTCGATGCCCTGGAAGGCTTGCCCAAGCGCGCCCACGCCGCCCAGCTGAACAGTTTCGAGATTCTTCCAGGCTTTATCGCGGCCGTGGTGATTTCCGATATCGTCGGCAATGCGCAGCAAGTGACCCTGGACGTATTGGCGGTGGTGTTCATCACTTCGCGCCTGCTGTACATCATCTGCTATCTGGCTGACTGGGCAACGTTGCGTTCGCTGGTGTGGTTCGCCGGGTTTGCGATCATCGTCAGTTACTTCTTCGTCTCGATGTAATCGGAACTGCGCTTGGAGGGCGACGCGTCACTGATGGACGCGTCGCCGCACAATCGTTATTTGTCCAGTTCATCCATGGCTTCTTGCAGTTCCTTGCGCGCTTCGGCGAGCTTGTCCTTGCGCTTGTTGATCTTCTCCGAATCGCCTTTCTTCATGGCCTTGTCCAGATCGCTCTGGCGCTTGCTGACTTCGCGTTTGGCATCCAGCACCTTGCCTTCACGTTCCTTGCGCAGTCCGTTTTCGGTGCAGTTGTTCTGGATCTCCCGTAGCGCGGTGCTCAGCCCGTCGACCTGGTTCTGATTGCCGTGCGCCTTGGCGATGTCGATCTGTGCCTGCACTTGCTGCTGCTTGGCAGCGCAGCCGGTGGCCACAGCGGCTGTGGCGGGAGCGGCAGGGGCGGCCGTGGCTGGGCCGGCCAGCACACCGGCGACCAGTAAGGCACACAGGGAAGAAAACTTGTTCATGGTGACTCCGAGAAAATGATTCTGAATAGTTGACGATGAATTGACGTAGCTGTCTGTAGGACGCGTCTTATTTACGGCTGGATAGGTCGATGAGCTCGAATAGCCGACGACGTGATCCACCTATTGAAGGACCTTTTGCCAGCCAGGTCAAAGCGGTCGCGTCCAAATCGGGCCCGCAGCCTTGGCGCCGACACGAAAAAAAGCCCCGGCCAGTCACCCGGCCGGGGCTTTTTACGCGGTACTGCGAGGCGCTTATTTCAGGCCAGCGGCGTCGCGCAGGGCGGCGGCACGGTCGGTGCGCTCCCAGGTGAAGGCAGTGAAAGTGTCGTCACCCACGGTCATTTCAACCGGTGCACGGCCGAAGTGGCCATAGGCTGCGGTGGCCTGGTACATCGGGTGCAGCAGGTCGAGCATGGTGGTGATGGCATACGGGCGCAGGTCGAAGTGCGCGCGCACCAGCTTGACGATCTGCTCGTCGCTGATCTTGCCGGTGCCGAAGGTGTTGATCGAGATCGACGTCGGCTGGGCCACGCCGATGGCGTAGGACACCTGGATCTCGCAGCGCTCGGCCAGGCCGGCGGCAACGATGTTCTTGGCCACGTAGCGGCCGGCGTAGGCGGCCGAGCGGTCGACCTTGGACGGGTCCTTGCCGGAGAAGGCACCGCCGCCGTGGCGAGCCATGCCGCCGTAGCTGTCGACGATGATCTTGCGCCCGGTCAGGCCACAGTCGCCCACCGGTCCGCCGATGATGAAGTTGCCGGTCGGGTTGATGTGGAACTGGGTGTCCTTGTGCAGCAGCTCGGCCGGCAGCACGTGCTTGACGATCAGCTCCATCACGCCTTCGCGCAGGTCGTTGTAGGACACGTCCGGATTGTGCTGGGTCGACAGCACCACCGCGTCGATCCCCACGACCTTGCCGCCTTCGTACTGGCAGGTGACCTGGGACTTGGCGTCGGGGCGCAGCCACGGCAGCAGGCCGGACTTGCGCGCTTCGGCCTGGCGCTCGACCAGACGGTGCGAGAAGCAGATCGGAGCGGGCATCAGCACGTCGGTTTCGTTGCTGGCATAGCCGAACATCAGGCCCTGGTCGCCTGCACCCTGGTCTTCCGGCTTGCTGCGGTCCACGCCCTGGGCGATGTCCACCGACTGCTTGCCGATGATGTTCATGACCGCGCAGGTGGCGCCGTCGAAGCCGACATCGGAGCTGTTGTAGCCGATGTCGACGATGACCTTGCGCACGATGTCTTCCAGGTCGACCCAGGCCGACGTGCTGACTTCGCCGGCGATGATCGCCACGCCGGTCTTGACCAGGGTTTCACACGCCACGCGGGCGAACTTGTCCTGGGTGATGATGGCGTCCAGCACCGCGTCGGAAATCTGGTCGGCGATCTTGTCCGGGTGTCCTTCGGAGACGGACTCGGAGGTGAAAAGGGAGTATTCGCTCATCTCGACGGTTTCCTAAATTGACCGATGGTGAGTGTCGCCAGCCGGCCGCGAGAAATGTCGGACCTGAATCTGGAAACCATTACGTAAGCCCACGTAGAGGCTCTCTCCGGGAACAAGCCCCGCAGCGGTGGCCCAACGGGCCAGATCTTCCTGTTCGAACCCCAACCAGAGATCACCGCAGGCCTCCTTGGCCCAACTCTGATTGTGGCTGCACAACTCTGTTACCAAAAGACTGCCGCCCGGCTGCACCCGCTGCGCCAAATGGCCAAGCGCCTGCGCCGGATCGCTGAAGTGGTGCAGGACCATGTTCAGCACCACGCAATCGGCACGCAGGCTGGTAGGGGCCAAGGCATCGGCCAGTTCCAGGCGCACGTTGCTCAATTGCTCGCGCTGGCAGACCTGGCGGGCCAGTTCGAGCATCGCCGGGCTGTTGTCCTGCGCGGTGACCTGGGCAAAGCGTCGGGCCAGCTCAGGCAGGAAGCCACCGTCGCCGGGGCCCACTTCCAGAGCGCTGGCCTGCTGCCCGAAGCTGAGTTTGTCGAGCAGAGCCAGCAGGCTTTCGCGGTACTGCGGCAGGCCGGCAATGAGGTCCTGCTGGGCACGGAACTTCTCTTCCATGCGCGAGAAGAAATCTTCGCTGGCCGCGGCGCGCTGGCGCTGTACCACCGCCATGCGCGCCTGGGCCTCGGCCGGCAGGCTCAGCCCGTCGACTTCCTCGAGCAGGGCGCTGTGCAGGCGTCCGCCCAGCACACGACCGTTGGGCAGGGCGCGACGATAGAAAATCGCGTTGCCTTCACGCCGCGTGGCCACCAGATCGGCCTGGGCCAGCACCTTGAGGTGATGGCTCATGCCCGACTGGCCCACCGCGAAGATCTGCGCCAGTTCCAGCACGCCGAACGAATCGCTGGCCAGCGCGCGCAGCACGTTCAGGCGCAGGGGGTCGCCACCGGCCTTGCACAGGGCGGCCAGATCGTCACTTGCCTGATGGTCGAAAGCAGGGGCGCGCAGGTTCATAGGTTCGGCAGTCTAGTGAGCGCAGCCTGCCCTCGCAACACCAATATCAAAAAGTTTTGATATTGCTTTGGGGCGCACTCCGCCCTGCAATTGCCGCTCGGGGCAAATGTCCGATTGCCCAACCCCCTGCCGGTGGGGGAAAATGACCTCCTTTGTTGTATCCCTGCCTACACAGACCCCAGGAGATAAGCGATGCCCAGCCGTCGTGAGCGCGCCAATGCCATTCGTGCACTGAGCATGGATGCCGTGCAAAAAGCCAACAGCGGTCACCCAGGTGCCCCCATGGGTATGGCGGATATCGCCGAAGTGCTGTGGCGTGACTTCCTCAAGCACAACCCGGCCAACCCGGCGTTCGCCAACCGCGACCGTTTCGTCATGTCCAACGGCCATGGCTCGATGCTGGTCTATTCGCTGCTGCACCTCACCGGCTACGACCTGGGCATCGAAGACCTGAAAAACTTCCGCCAGCTGCACAGCCGCACCCCGGGCCACCCGGAATACGGCTACACCCCAGGCGTGGAGACCACCACCGGTCCGCTGGGCCAGGGCCTGGCCAATGCGGTGGGCTTCGCCCTCGCGGAAAAAGTGCTGGCGGCGCAGTTCAACCGCGACAGCCACAAGATCGTCGACCACAACACCTACGTGTTCCTCGGCGATGGCTGCATGATGGAAGGTATCTCCCACGAAGTGAGCGCGCTGGCCGGTACCCTGGGCCTGGGCAAGCTGATCGCCTTCTACGATGACAACGGCATTTCCATCGACGGTGAAGTCGAGGGCTGGTTCACCGACGACACGCCGAAACGCTTCGAAGCCTACGGCTGGCAGGTGATTCGCAACGTCGACGGCCACGATGCAGACGAAATCAAGACCGCCATCGAGACTGCCCGCAAGAGCGAGCAGCCGACGCTGATCTGCTGCAAGACCACCATCGGCTTCGGCTCGCCGAACAAGCAGGGCAAGGAAGACTGCCACGGCGCGCCACTGGGTGCCGAGGAAATCGCCCTGACCCGCGCAGCATTGAAGTGGAACCACGGCCCGTTCGAAATCCCGGCCGACATCTACAAGGAATGGGACGCCAAGGAAGCCGGCGTGGCCCTGGAAGCTGAGTGGAACCAGCGCTTTGTTGCCTATTCCGCCGCCTATCCCGAGCTGGCCAACGAATTCGTGCGGCGCATGAGCGGTGAACTGCCGGCCGACTTCTCCGAGAAGGCCAGCGCCTACATCGCCGAAGTGGCCGCCAAGGGCGAGACCATCGCCAGCCGCAAGGCCAGCCAGAACGCGCTGAATGCCTTCGGTCCGTTGCTGCCGGAGATCCTCGGCGGCTCTGCCGACCTGGCCGGTTCCAACCTGACCCTGTGGAAAGGCTGCAAAGGCGTCGAAGCGGATGACGCCGCCGGTAACTACATCTATTATGGTGTGCGCGAATTCGGCATGAGCGCGATCATGAACGGCATCGCCCTGCATGGCGGCTTCGTGCCGTACGGCGCGACCTTCCTGATCTTCATGGAATACGCCCGCAACGCGGTGCGCATGTCGGCGCTGATGAAGAAGCGCGTGATCTACGTGTTCACCCACGACTCCATCGGTCTGGGCGAAGATGGCCCGACTCACCAGCCGATCGAACAGCTGGCAAGCCTGCGCTGCACCCCGAACCTCGACACCTGGCGTCCTGCCGATGCGGTCGAGTCGGCGGTAGCGTGGAAATTCGCCCTGGAACGCAACGATGGCCCGTCGGCGCTGATCTTCTCGCGCCAGAACCTCGATCACCAGACCCGCGACCAAGTCCAGTTGGCCGACATCACCCGTGGCGGCTACGTGCTCAAGGACTGCGCCGGCGAGCCTGATCTTATCCTGATCGCTACCGGCTCCGAAGTGGGCCTGGCCGTGAAGGCCTTCGACAAGCTGACCGAACAGGGCCGCAACGTGCGCGTCGTGTCGATGCCGTGCACCAGCGTGTTCGATGCGCAGGACGCAGGTTACAAGCAGTCGGTATTGCCGCTGCAGGTCAGCGCGCGCATCGCCATCGAGGCCGCGCACGCCGACTACTGGTACAAGTACGTGGGCCTGGAAGGCCGAGTGATCGGCATGACCAGCTTC
Organism: Pseudomonas rhizosphaerae; assembly: GCF_000761155.1. Taxonomy (NCBI): domain Bacteria; kingdom Pseudomonadati; phylum Pseudomonadota; class Gammaproteobacteria; order Pseudomonadales; family Pseudomonadaceae; genus Pseudomonas; species Pseudomonas rhizosphaerae. The sequence goes on from NZ_CP009533.1 coordinate 3,905,443, forward strand.
GGCGAGTCGGCACCGGCTCCGGCGCTGTTCGAAGAGTTCGGCTTCACCCTGGAGAACATCCTGGCCACCGCCGAAGAATTGCTCGAAGACTGATCCACATCTCGTAGGAGCGGTCGTTGGCCGCGAAGGGCGCACTGCGGTGTGTCAGGCATATCGTGGTAAGGCTTTCGCGGCCACGGACCGCTCCTACGAGAACGCTGTAGGAGCGGTCGTTGGCCGCGAAGGGTGCACTGCGGTGTGTCAGGCATATCGTGGTAAGGCTTTCGCGGCCACGGACCGCTCCTACGCAAGATCTATACAGCTTCCATAACAATTCCAGGCGTAACTCTCCATGTCTCAGAAACGCCCCTACAGAGTCGCCCTCAACGGTTACGGCCGCATTGGCCGCTGCGTGCTGCGCGCGTTGTGCGAGCGCGGTGAGCAGGCGGACTTCGAGGTAGTGGCGATCAACGACCTGGCCGACATGGCCAGCCTCGAATACCTGACACGCTTCGACTCGACTCACGGCCGCTTTCCCGGTGAAGTCACGGTCGAAGCCGACCATTTGCTCATCAACGGGCGACCTATACGGGTCACCCGCAGTGCCACGCCCGAAGCGATCGACTGGGCCGCGTTGGACATCGATCTGGTGCTCGAATGCTCCGGGGCCTACAACACCCGTGCCGACGGCGAGCGCTTTCTGGCGGCCGGTGCACCGGCCGTGCTGTTTTCCCAGCCCATGGCCAGCGAAGCCGATGTCGATGCCACCATCGTGTTCGGCATCAATCAGGATTGCCTCACTGGACGCGAAAAGCTGGTTTCCAACGCGTCCTGCACCACCAATTGCGGCGTGCCCTTGTTGCGCCTGCTGGACCAGGCGATTGGCCTGGAATACGTGTCCATCACCACCATTCACTCGGCCATGAACGACCAGCCGGTGATCGATGCCTACCACCACGAAGACCTGCGCCGCACGCGCTCGGCCTTTCAGTCGGTCATTCCGGTTTCCACGGGTCTGGCCCGCGGCATCGAACGCCTGCTGCCGGAACTTGCCGGGCGAATCCAGGCCAAAGCTGTGCGCGTGCCAACCGTCAACGTGTCATGCCTGGACATTACCCTGCAGATGGCGCGCGACACCTGTGCCGTCGAGGTCAACCAGATCCTGCATGAAGCCGCAGGCAGCGGCCCGCTGCAAGGTCTGCTGGCTTACACTGAACTGCCGCACGCCAGTTGTGATTTCAACCACGACCCCCATTCGGCCATCGTCGATGCCAGCCAGACCCGTGTATCCGGGCCGCGCCTGGTGAACCTGCTGGCCTGGTTCGACAACGAATGGGGCTTCGCCAATCGTATGCTCGACGTTGCGGGGCACTACCTGCGCGTCATGAACAATTCCAAACGAGCTTGAAAGGACTGAACGCAATGACCGTGTTGAAGATGACCGACCTCGACCTGCAAGGTAAGCGCGTATTGATTCGCGAAGACCTCAACGTGCCCGTGAAGGATGGCAAGGTAACCAGCGACGCGCGCATCCTCGCCTCGTTGCCCACCATCAAGCTGGCCCTGGAGAAGGGCGCAGCGGTAATGGTCTGCTCGCACCTGGGCCGTCCGAGCGAAGGCGAGTTCTCCGCCGAGAACAGCCTCAAGCCGGTGGCCGAGTACCTGAGCAAGGCCCTGGGCCGCGACGTGCCGCTGGTGGCCGACTATCTGGACGGCGTTCAAGTCGAGTCCGGCTCTGTCGTGCTGTTCGAGAACGTGCGCTTCAACAAGGGTGAAAAGAAGAACGCCGATGAACTGGCGCAGAAGTACGCCGACCTGTGCGACGTGTTCGTGATGGACGCGTTCGGCACCGCGCATCGCGCCGAAGGCTCCACTCACGGTGTGGCCAAGTTCGCCAAGGTGGCTGCTGCCGGTCCGCTGCTGGCCGCCGAGTTGGAGGCGCTGGGCAAGGCACTGGGCGCCCCGGCCAAGCCGATGGCGGCCATCGTCGCCGGTTCCAAGGTGTCGACCAAGCTGGACGTGCTCAACAGCCTCAGCGCCATCTGCGATCAGTTGATCGTCGGCGGTGGCATCGCCAACACCTTCCTGGCCGCGGCCGGGCACAAGGTCGGCAAGTCGCTGTATGAACCCGACCTGCTGGACACCGCGCGCGCCATTGCCGCCAAGGTCAGCGTGCCGTTGCCGGTCGACGTAGTGGTGGCCAAGGAGTTCGCCGAAAGCGCGGAAGCCACGGTCAAGCTCATCGCCGATGTGGCCGATGACGACATGATCCTCGACATCGGCCCACAGACTGCCCAGCAGTTCGCCGAGCTGCTGAAGTCGTCCAAGACCATCCTGTGGAACGGTCCGGTGGGGGTGTTCGAGTTTGATCAGTTCGGCAACGGCACCCAGGTCCTGGCCAAGGCAATCGCCCAGAGCCCGGCCTTCTCCATCGCCGGGGGCGGCGACACCCTGGCGGCCATCGACAAATACGGCGTGGCCGATGACATCTCGTACATCTCCACCGGTGGCGGTGCGTTCCTCGAATTCGTCGAGGGCAAAGTGCTGCCAGCCGTAGAAATGCTGGAACAGCGGGCCAAGGGCTGAGGCCCGGTGAGCTTCGAGGAGAAACGGATGCCCAAGGCACCCACCCTGGCGCTGCTGGTCGGCCTGTTGGCCGGTTGTTCCGGTACGCCGGCAACCTCGGTCGACGACGGACCGGCGGCAATCCCAGGCGGCTGTTCACAGTCGCAGTGGCAGGCCGAGAGCATTCCGGTGGTTGGTAAACGCATGGGGCCCGAGGCGCTGGAGCGCTACGAGCCGGAACAGCAGGCGCAGGCACCTGGTTGCCCTTGAGGGCAACCATTGGCGCTCGCCAGAGGTCTTCTAAGGTGAGTTCACACATTATCGTTGCCCCTGGCACCTGGAGTTCACCATGAAGATCGGTTCCGCAACACTCGGTTTGGCCACTCTGCTGGCAGCAGCCTTGTCCAGCGGTTGCATGAGTTCGGGCGCGAACAGCGCCTGTGAAGTGTTCAGCCCGGTGGCGTTGGTCACGCCGACCACCCAGGATGATCAGCGCGTGCAGACCAACGCCACGGGCGCGCCGGCCGGTACCCAGAACACGGCGCAGGATTGCGGGTCGTGAGTCAGTGCGTCATGGGGCAGCAGTGCTCTGCGCTCAGAGGTATATGAATGAAAGGCGGTATGGCGATAATGGTACTGGCGCTGCTGTCTGGTTGTGCCTACATGGACAAACAGATGCCGGTGTCTCCCAACTGGACGCGCTGGCAGTGCGACAGCCAGGTCGATGTGCAATGGCGCTATAGCGCTGCCGACAAGAGCACGATGCAAGTGCGCCTGGCGGGCAGTGACAAGGTGTATGCGCTGACCCCTCAGGCCGGTGCCGAAGGCGAGCTGTTCAGCGATGGCGTGCTGGCGTTCCACAAAAAAGGTGATGAAGGCCTGGTGTACTGGGTTGCCACCGACGATTTGATTGGCCGGGGTTGCAAGGCTCCGTGACGGCTGGGCCCACTGCGCCAGACCGATGATAGGCATTACTTCAAGAGCGGCCGCCGGTGCGGCGAGCTGCAACGATCAACGACCCTGAACCGGGAGACACAAGACAATGGCACTTATCAGCATGCGTCAGATGCTGGATCACGCCGCCGAATTCGGCTACGGCGTACCAGCTTTCAACGTCAACAACCTCGAGCAAATGCGCGCCATCATGGAAGCGGCCGACAAGACCGACTCCCCGGTCATCGTCCAGGCGTCCGCCGGTGCCCGCAAATACGCCGGTGCGCCGTTCCTGCGCCACCTGATTCTGGCAGCGATCGAGGAATTCCCGCACATCCCGGTGTGCATGCACCAGGACCACGGCACCAGCCCGGACATCTGCCAGCGTTCGATCCAGCTGGGCTTCAGTTCGGTGATGATGGACGGCTCGCTCGGCGTCGACGGCAAGACCCCCACCGACTACGACTACAACGTGCGCGTGACCTCGCAGACCGTTTCCTTCGCCCATGCCTGCGGCGTGTCGGTAGAAGGCGAGCTGGGTTGCCTGGGTTCGCTGGAGACCGGCCAGGCCGGTGAAGAAGACGGCGTCGGTGCCGAGGGCATCCTGGATCACAGCCAGATGCTGACCGATCCGGAAGAAGCCGCCGACTTCGTGGCCAAGACCCAAGTCGACGCCTTGGCCATCGCCATCGGCACCAGCCACGGCGCCTACAAGTTCACCAAGCCGCCCACCGGCGACATCCTGGCCATCGATCGCATCAAGGCGATCCATGCGCGCATCCCCAACACTCACCTGGTCATGCACGGCTCCTCGTCGGTGCCGCAGGAATGGCTGGCGATCATCAACGAGTACGGTGGCGCCATCAAGGAAACCTACGGCGTGCCGGTCGAGGAAATCGTCGAAGGCATCAAGTACGGCGTGCGCAAGGTCAACATCGACACCGACCTGCGCCTGGCGTCCACCGGCGCGATCCGCCGTTTCATGGCGCAGAACCCGGCCGAGTTCGACCCACGCAAGTATTTCGCCGAAACCGTGAAAGCCATGCGTGACGTGTGCATTGCCCGTTACGAAGCCTTCGGTACTGCCGGCAACGCCTCGAAGATCAAGCCGATCTCCCTGGAAGGCATGTTCCAACGCTACGCCAGCGGCGAGTTGAACGCCAAGGTCAACTAAGCTTCAGCGTTACGAAGGAACCCGCCCGCTGGCGGGTTTTTTCGTTCCAGTCGGAGCGTTTCGATGTCGGGGCTATCCTCAATACAAGTGCGCCGTCTATCGGCCAGAGGCCAGGCATAGGGCAAACTGGGGGAAATTGTCCTACAGCTTTGGGTGATGGCCGTCTAAAGTGATGCATGTCATCTCCGGGTCCCTCCGGACTCAGCCACGTCTGAACGAGTAGTAGCATGGAATGCGTCTCTTATCCGTCCACGGACGGCGGATCTACGTTGTTGGTGGTCGATGATTACCCGGAAAACCTGTTAAGCATGAGAGCACTGCTCGAACGCCAGGATTGGCAGGTGGTCACTGCGGCCTCGGGTGTCGAAGCGCTGGGCAAACTGCTCGAGCACGAAGTCGATCTGGTTTTACTGGACGTGCAGATGCCGGGCATGGACGGTTTCGAAGTGGCTCGCCTGATGCGCGGTAGCCAGCGCACGCGCCTGACCCCGATCATCTTCCTGACCGCCAACGAGCAGTCACAGGCCGCCGTGCTCAAGGGCTACGCCACGGGCGCCGTGGATTATCTGTTCAAGCCGTTCGATCCTCAAATTCTGCGGCCCAAGGTTCAGGCACTGCTCGAGCAGCAGCGCAACCGACGCGACCTGCAACGCTTGAGTCGGGAGCTGGAAACGGCTCGCGCCTTCAATGCCTCGGTACTCGAAAACGCCGGAGAAGGCATTCTGGTGGTCAGCGAACAGGGTCTGATCACCTTCGCCAACCCGGCTATCTCGCGCCTGCTCGGCGCCAATGTCGAGCAATTGCAGCGCGGAGCCTTGACCGACTACCTGCACAAACCGCATGTCCCCGAGTGGTTCGAATCCGACTTCTACCGCGCCTACAGCACGCGCACGACCTACCGCGTTCATGATGCGCTCCTGCGCACGGCGAACGGCCAGCAATTGCCGGTGGCCTTGTCGTGCGCGCCGTTGCCGGGCGAGCAGCGCGCGATGGTGGTGACGATCCTGGACATGTCGGTGGTGCGCAGCCTGCACCAGCAGCTCGAATACCAGGCGGTCACCGATCCGCTGACCGGGCTGCTCAACCGCCGTGGTTTCTATCAGGCCGTAGAGAGTGCGCTGGTGCGCAACGAGCGTGCGGAAAAGGCCCAGGCCCTGCTGTATCTGGACCTCGACGGTTTCAAGCGAATCAACGACAGCCATGGCCATGACGCTGGCGATCGAGCCCTGCGCTGGGTGGCCGAACAGCTCAAGGCGGTCCTGCGCCCCTTCGACGTGGTGGCGCGTCTGGGTGGCGACGAGTTCACAGCGTTGCTGGACAACCTCGACTACCCGGAGCAGGCGGCCAAGGTGGCGGAAAAGCTCATGGAACGCATCGCCATGGAGCAGACCGTGGAGGGCGTGGACATCAGCCTGGGCGTCAGCATTGGTATCGCCACCTACCCCGAATGCGGGGCCAACCTGGACAGCCTGCTGCGTGCGGCCGATATCGCCATGTACGCTGCGAAGCAGGCCGGCCGCCAGCAATACCGCTACTACGACCAGGATCTGAATGGCCGGGCGCGGTCGCGTCTACTGCTCGAAACCAGTGTCGGCGAAGCCATCGAGAACCGTGATTTCAGTTTGGTCTACCAGCCGCAGGTGTCGCTGCTCGACGGCCGTCTGCGAGGTTTCGAGGCGCTGTTGCGCTGGTGCCATCCCAGCGTGGGCGACGTGCAGCCGGGGCTGTTCATTCCCCTGCTCGAACAGGCGCGGCTGATCAATCGCCTGTCGAGCTGGATCTACACCCAGGGTGCGGCTCAGCGGCAGGCCTGGTCCAGCCGGTTTCCTGCCGAGCTTGTGCTCAGCATCAGCTTGAGCAATGCCCAGTTCGCCATGCCCAACCTGATTGCCGAACTGCAGCGCGCGATCGCCTTGCATGGGCTGCGCCCGCAACAGCTCGAAGTGGAAGTGGTGGAATGTTCGCTGATGCACAACCTGCCCCAGGCCACTACGCAACTGCATCAGCTGCGCAACCTGGGCGTACGCATTGCCCTGGACGATTTCGGCACGGGCCCGTGCTCGCTGAAGCTGCTGCGCGACTTGCCCATCGATACGCTCAAGCTGGACCGCCACCTGATCGCCAGGCTGCCCGACTCACACCCCGACGGTGTCTTCGCCCGCAGCGTGATCCAGGCCTGCAACGCCTTCGACATCACGGTGATCGCCGAGGGCGTGGAAACCGCCGAGCAATGCCAGTGGTTACGCGCCGCCGGTTGCGAATGGATCCAGGGCTTTGTGATTGCCCGGCCGTTGACTGCACAGGCTGCCAGCGACTTCCCACTGGTCAGCACGGGGGTGCAGCCTGCGGTGGTGTGACGCCAACGCCGGGCAGGCGTTACACTGCACGCTTCTTTCCCGTTGAAACAGGCATCATGACCGCGCTGAAGTACCTGCAAGCCTACCCACCCGCACTGCAGGAGCAGGTACGGCAACTGATCGAGCGCGGCCAACTGGCGGACTATCTCAGCCAGCGTTACCCCGGGCGCCACGCCGTGCAGAGCGACAAGGCGCTGTACAGCTATGCCATGGCGTTGAAGCAGGAGCACCTGCGCAATGCGCCGGCCATCGACAAGGTCCTGTTCGACAACCGCCTGGACCTGACGCATCGCGCGCTGGGCCTGCACACGGCGGTGTCGCGGGTACAGGGCGGCAAGCTCAAGGCCAAGAAGGAAATCCGCATCGCTTCATTGTTCAAGGACGCAGCGCCGCAGTTTCTCCAGATGATCGTGGTGCATGAGCTGGCGCACTTCCGTGAGAGCGACCACAACAAGGCGTTCTACCAGCTGTGCGAGCACATGCTGCCCGGTTACCACCAGTTGGAATTCGACCTGCGCGTCTACCTGACCTACCGTGATCTACCCCCGCCGACGTGAAGGACATTCCCATGCAAGTCAGCAAGACCCGCAGCAGTTTCTACCGTCGGCTCTACGTAGCCTGGCTGATCGACAGCGGCCAGGCGGCCACCGTGCCGGCCCTGATCGAGGCCACGGGCATGCCTCGGCGCACCGCCCAGGACACCATTGCAGCGCTGGCCGATCTGGACATCACCTGCGAGTTCGAGCAGCAGGACGGTGAGCGCAATCACATCGGCCGCTATGTGATCAGGCAGTGGGGTGCAATCGACCGGGAATGGATCGGCCAGAACCTGGGGCAGATCCGGCAGGTCCTGGGCTACCCCTGAGCAGCTTCGTTCTCGCGGCGCATGGCGATGTGCGGGATGTTGTCCTCGAGGTATTCCTCGCCCTGGGCGATGAAACCGTAGCGGCCGTAATAGCCCTGCAGATGGGCCTGGGCCGATAGCTGGATCGGCACCTGCGGCCAGCGTTGGGCGGCCTGCTCCAGTGCGTTGGACAGCAACGTGTGGCCCAATCCCGTGCCGCGAGCCGATGCGGCGGTGATCACCCGGCCGATCACCACGTCGCCGTCCTGGGTCGACGGGTCGAGCAGACGCAGGTAGGCCACCAGCTGCCCGTCACTCCACGCCAGCAGATGGCAGGTGTCGGCGTACAGGTCCTGCCCGTCGACGTCCTGGTAGGGGCATTGCTGCTCGACCACGAAGACTTCGCTGCGCAGGCGCAGGATTTCGTACAGCTGGCGCACGTCCAGCTCGCTGTGGTGCATGCACATCCATTCGACGGCCATAGTTACCTCGTTCAACGTTTCGATTCGGGCAGGCTGCAGCGCCGCTAGGGGGCGACCGCGGTCGGCCCCTTGATCAGGTGCGCGGCCAGGGTTCGCAGTGGCCCCAGTTGCCGACAGATCAACGCCAGTTGGGTCTGGACCAGGCGCTGGCCTTCGTCGACCTCGTCGGGCATCTGCTCCAGCGCGTCGGCCAACGCTTCCTCACTGTCGCTCTGCACCTGCACCGGTTCGCGCGTGGCCAGGCCCGTCGCGATTTCATCGATGCTGCGCGCCAGGCTTTCGCCGGCCTCGCCGATCAGTTGCTCACGCGCCTCGCCTGGCAACTCGGTGCCACGGTGAGCACCCAGGCCGGACAGGTAGCTGAGCAAGGTGTGCGACAGCACCAGGAAGCGGAAGCCGACGTCGGCTTCCTTGCGGAAGTGCCCCGGCTCCATGAGCATGTTGGCCAGGGTGGTGGAGAGCGCGGCATCGGCGTTGTGCGCGTTGCGCCGGGCCAGGCGGTAGGCGAGGTCGTCGCTCTTGCCATTGGCGTACTGTTGCATGATCTGGCGCAGGTAGATGCTGTTGCAGGTCAGGGTATTGGCCAGCACCTTGTTCAGTTTGCGGCCCTGCCAGTCGGGCAGGAACAGGAACACCGCCAGGCCGGCGATCAGGCTACCGAGCAGGGTGTCGAACAGCCGTGGCAGGAACAGGCCGTAGCCGTCGCCGGTCTGGTTGAAGCAGAACAGCACCATCAAAGTGATGGCCGCAGTGGCCAGGGTGTAGCGCGTGGTGCGGTTGACAAAGAACACCAGGCCGGCGCCGATGGCGAACAGCGATTGCACGATGGGGCTGGGGAACAGATCGAACAGCGCCCAGCCCACGGTCAGGCCGATGGCGGTGCCGATGATGCGCTGGCCCAGCTTGCGGCGGGTGGCACCGTAGCTGGGCTGGCACACGAACAGGGTGGTCAGCATGATCCAGTAGCCCTGGCTGGGGTGGATCAGATGAACCATGGCGTAGCAGATCACCAGCGCCAGGGGCAGGCGCAAGGCGTGGCGGAACAGCAGCGAGGTGGGCGTGAGGTTCTGCCGAATGCGGCCCCAGAAGTCCTTGAGGGTGTGCGGCGAGCGGTCCAGCAGGCTGCTGTCGCGGGCATCGGCCAGACGGTCGGGGTTGCCGGCGTCGCTGAGCAATCGGTCGAGGGTGCCAAGGTTGGCCGCCAGTGCGCGCAGCGAACGCAGCAGCCCACGCCAGGCCGGGTTGCTCTGGATGCGCAGGTGTTCGAGCGAGGCGCGCAGGTCGCTCAGGGCTTCGGCGAAGCTGTCGTCGTAGATGAACGGCTGGCGCAACTGGATCGACTCGCCCAGGCGCTGGCAGGCGACGCCTTGCTGGCGCAGCAAGCGCTGGCAACGGAACAGCACGTCGCTGTGGAAAAAGGCTTCGGCCAGCGCGTTGTAGGGGTAGTGGGAAGAGCTGGCGCGTTCGTGGATGTCCTGGGCGAGGAAATACAGCTTCAGGTAACGACTGACCTTGGAGCCGGGACGGCCGTTGCCGACCCGGTGCAGGATGATTTCCTTGGCGGCGTTGAGCGCCGCCACGACCCGACCGTTCTGCTTGGCCAGCTCCAGGCGGCGGGCTTCCACATCCAGTTGGCGAATCGGTTCGAACAGGCTCGACTTGAGTTTGAGGTACTGCCCCAGTTCGCTGAACAGTCGCGCCAGGGCCTGTTGCACCGGCTGGTTGGAAAACAGCACCTGCCACAGCACCGAAAGCAGGCCGTACCAGGCGGCACCGGCCACCAGCAGCAGCGGCTCGCGCCACAGGTTGCTGACTTCGCCGCCGCGCTGGTCGACGCCAATCATGGTGTAGACCGAGAGGATCAGGGTGGCGTAGGCGATCGCCCCGTAGCGCTCGCCCAGCGCGCCGAGCATGGTCAGGGCGAAGCTGGCCACGGCCAGGGCGGTGACAAAGACGTAGGGGTAGGGGAACAGCAATTCCACGGCGAAGGCGGCGACGGTGAAGCAGGACAATGTGGCCGCCAGGGCGCGGATGCGGCCTTGCCAGTTGTCGTCGGTCTCGGCCAGGGCGCAGGCGATGATGCCCAGGAACAGCGGGACCAGCAGGCGCATCTCGTTTTCATACCAGCACAGCGCCATGCTGCCGGACAGGGCGATGAACACCCGTACGCTGTAGCTGAACTTGTCCAGTGCCCACAAGCGGCGCATGGATTGGCGGAACGACCTGGATGCCATGAAGAGGGAATAGACCTGTAGGCGAGGGAGCTGATGAACGGCGTCAATCTATCACTGTCGGCGGTCGACGGGTACTGCGCGGTGGCCCCGACGCGGCTCGCGCCGCTGCTACAAGAGCGGTGGTGGGTCGATGGTGCGCGGTGGCTCCGACGCGGCTTGCGCCGCTGCTACGGGGGTGGTGGTGGATCGATGGGGTGTGGGGACTCTGTAGCAGCGGCGCGAGCCGCGTCCGGGGGCGCTGCGCACTGGCGTCGTGCTACACGTACTGCGCTGCTGCGTAACCCGAGGCCCAGGCCCACTGGAAATTGAACCCGCCCAGGTGCCCGCTGACGTCGAGCACCTCGCCGATGAAATACAGACCCGGGCTCTTCAACGATTCCATCGTCTTGGAGGACACCTCGCGGGTATCGACCCCGCCCAGGGTCACCTCGGCGGTGCGGTAGCCCTCGGTGCCGGCGGGCACCAGTTGCCAGGCGCCCAAGGTGTTCGCCACCGCCTGCAACTCCACCGGGGTGTACTGCTTCATCGGCTTGGACACGAACCAGTGTTCGGCCAGCAGGTTGGCCATTTTCTTGGTGAAGACTTCGCCCAGCAGGGTCTTGAGCTCCGAATTGGGTCGTTCGGCCTGCTGTTGCTGCAACCAGGCCAGCGCATCGTGATCGGGCAGCAGATTGATCTCGACGCTGTCGCCAGGCTGCCAGAACGAGGAAATCTGCAAGATCGCCGGGCCGCTCAGACCACGATGGGTAAACAGCAGGTTCTCGCGAAACGCCTGATCGTTGCAGCTCACCAGGCAATCCACCGAAGTCCCCGACAGCTCGGCGCAGATATCCTTGAGCTGGTCGGTGATGGTGAACGGCACCAGGCCGGCGCGGGTGGGCAGGACGCTGTGGCCGAACTGGCGAGCGATCTGGTAACCGAAGCCGGTGGCACCCAGGGTCGGAATCGACAGGCCACCGGTGGCCACCACCAACGACTGGCACGCCAACGGCCCCATTGAAGTCTGCAAGCGATAGCCTTCGGCGGTTTTCTCGATGGCCTGCACCGAGGTGTCCATGCGCAACTCGACGCCTGCGCTTTCACATTCGGCCAGCAGCAGGCCAAGGATGTCGCTGGACTTGTTGTCGCAGAACAGTTGGCCGAGTTTCTTCTCGTGGTAGGGCACGGCGTGCTTGGCCACCAAGGCGATGAAGTCCCATTGGGTGTAGCGGGCCAGGGCCGACTTGCAGAAATGCGGGTTCTGCGAGAGGAAGTTGGCAGGTTCGGTGTACATGTTGGTGAAGTTGCAGCGACCGCCGCCGGACATGAGGATCTTCTTGCCAGGCTTGTTGGCGTGATCGATCAGCAGCACTTCGCGGCCCCGCTGTGCGGCACTCAGGGCGCACATGAGGCCGGCGGCACCGGCGCCGATGATGATGACGGGGGTAGAGCGCACTGCTGGGTCCTCTTGCTTCGTGGGGTGTCAGGGGTGGCCTCTTCGCGGGCAGAGACCCGCTCCCACAGGGTCGTGTGGGAGCGAAGAGGCCTAGCCTGCAGTCAGAGAATCCGCACGCGCAGCGAACGGCCCTTGATCTTGCCGCTGTTCAGCCGCTGCAACGCCTGCTGGGCGATCCCGCGTTCCACGGCCACGAAGGCCTGGAAATCAAAGATGGCGATCTTGCCGACCTGGGTGCCGGGGATGCCCGCATCGCCGGTGAGTGCGCCGAGGATATCGCCCGGACGCACCTTGTCCTTGCGCCCGGCACCAATGCACAGGGTGCTCATCGGCGGCAGCAGTGGCTCGCCGCCCTTGGACGTCAGGCTGTCGAGCTCGGCCCAGGCCAGTGGCGATTTCTGCAGTTGCTCGATGGCCTGCGCCCGATGCGCCTCGGCCGGAGCGACGAAGCTGATCGCCAAACCTTTCTCCCCGGCGCGACCGGTACGGCCCACACGGTGGATGTGGATTTCCGAATCGCGCGCCAGCTCGACGTTGATCACCATGTCCAGGGCATCGATGTCCAGGCCGCGGGCGGCCACATCGGTCGCCACCAGCACCGAAGTGCTGCGGTTGGCGAACATGGCCAGAACCTGGTCGCGGTCGCGCTGCTCCAGGTCGCCATGCAGCGCCACGGCGCTGATGCCCTTGCTGGTCAGGTGATCGACCACTTCCTGGCACTGCTGCTTGGTGTAGCAGAACGCCACGCACGACTGCGGGCGGAAGTGGCCCAGGGCGCGCACCACGGCGGCCATGCGGTCATCCGGCGAAATCTCGTAGAAACGCTGCTCGATCTGGCTGTCGGCATGCAGAGCCTCGGCCTTGACCTGCTGCGGATCGCGCATGAACTTGGACGACAGCTGCTTGATCCCGACCGGGTAGGTGGCCGAGAACAGCAGGGTCTGCCGGCGTTCCGGAGTCTGCTCGATGATGTCGGCGATGGAATCGTAGAAACCCATGTCGAGCATGCGGTCAGCTTCGTCGAGCACCAGGGTGTTGAGCCCGTCGAGCACCAGCGAACCCTTGCGCAGGTGCTGCTGGATACGTCCCGGCGTGCCGACGATGATGTGCGCGCCGTGCTCCAGCGAAGCGATCTGCGGGCCGAACGACACGCCGCCGCACAGGGTCAGCACCTTGATGTTGTCTTCGGCACGCGCCAGGCGGCGGATTTCCTTGGCCACCTGGTCGGCCAGCTCGCGGGTGGGGCACATGATCAGCGCCTGGCAGCCGAAATAGCGCGGGTTGATCGGGTTCAGCAGGCCGATGCCGAACGCGGCCGTCTTGCCGCTGCCGGTCTTGGCTTGGGCGATCAGGTCCATGCCCTTGAGAATCACCGGCAAGCTCTGCGCCTGGATCGGCGTCATCTGGGCATACCCGAGGGATTCAAGGTTGGCCAGCATGGCGGCGGACAGGGGCAGCGTGTTGAAAGCAGTGGCAATGGTGGTCACGGGACGGGCCTGCAAAACAAAATGTCGCGCAGTGTATCAGTCCCGTGGCCTTTCGCCCTAAACCTCCCTAGTGCTCGACCGGAGGTTCCTGACGAGGTGCGCGCCGTCCATCGCTGTCGGACAGCTGCACGAAGATCCCGGCGGCGAGCATTGCCATCAGCCCGATGGTCAGGAAGGTGGCCTGGAAGGCGCCCAGCACCGTGTCCACGCCCTCGTTGCCCAAAGACGCGGTGAAGCCACCCAACAGGGCGCCGGCGCAGGCCACGCCCAGGCCCAGGGAGAGCTGTGCCACCACCGAGAGCAGGCCGTTGCCGCTGCTGGCGCTTTCGTCGTCCAGATCGATCAGGGTCACGGTGTTCATCGCCGCGAACTGCAGCGAGTTGACTGCGCCGAGCAGGCCCAGCTGGGTCAGCAGCAGCCAGTAGGGCGTGCTTTCCGAGACCAGGCCGAGGCTGGCCAGTAGCAAGCCCAGCAGCAAGGTGTTGCCAGTGAGCACGATGCGATAGCCGAAGTGCTCGATGATCGGCCGGGAAAATGATTTGGCCACCATGGCCGCAGCCGCCAGCGGAATCATGCTCATGCCGGCTTCCGAAGGCGAGTGCCCCAGGGCCACTTGCAACAGCAGCGGCACCATGAAGGGCAGGGCGCCGCTGCCCAGGCGCGCGAACAGGTTGCCGAGGATGCCGATGGCGAAGGTTCGCGTGTGGAACAGTTTCGGCGAGAACAGCGGGTTGTCGATCTTTCCCGCCCGCAGCCAGTAGGCGGCCAGGCAAGCCATGCCGACGAACAGCAGCAGCATCACCCGCAGGTGCGGCAGGTGCAGCTCGCCCAGGCCTTCCATGGCGATGGTGATGAGCACCATGGCGGCACCGAACAGCAGGAACCCGATGCCGTCGAAGCGCGTCCGCTCGGCGCCGCGCAGGTCGGGCACGAAGTGCCACACCGCCCAGCAGCCCAGCGCGCCCACCGGCAGGTTGATGAGGAAGATCCAGTGCCAGCTCAACCATTCGACCATCCAGCCGCCCAACGTCGGGCCGAGCAGGGGGCCGAGCAGCGCTGGCACGGTGATGAAGCTGAGGATGCGCACCAGCTCCGAGCGCGGGTAGGCACGCAGCACCACCAGCCGGCCCACCGGCAGCATCAAGGCACCGCCCAGGCCCTGGATGACCCGTGCCACCACCAGCATCGCCAGGCTCTGGGACAGCGCGCACAGCAGCGAGCCGATGCTGAACAGCATGATGGCGCTGAAGAACACCTTGCGCGTGCCGAAGCGATCGGAAATCCACCCGGACGCCGGGATCAGCAACGCCACCGTCAGCATGTAGGCGATGATCACCGACTGCATGCGCAACGGGTTTTCCGCAAGATCGCTGGCCATGGCCGGCAGCGCGGTGTTGAGGATGGTGCCGTCCAGGGCCTGCATGAAGAAGGCAATGGCGATGACCCAGGGCAGCCAGCGAGCGGTAGCGGGATCCAGTGTTGGGCGCGTGGACATGGGGCCTCTTGTTGTTTGAGGTTGATGATGGATGTTCATGGCCAGCCGGTAAGAGCGGTCATCGGCCGCGAAGGGTACGTTGCGGTGTGCCTGATACACCGCGGTGTGGTTTTCGCAGCCAGAGACCGCTCCTACAGGGTCAACAGCAACCGCTTCACCAACGCGCCGGGCAGCAGGCTGGAGCTGGTCTGGCGCTCGCCGTAGGTGCTGGTCGAGAGAATCAGCTCGCGCTCGGCCGTCAAGGCTTCCAGCTGGTCACCCAGGACACTGTAGACGCTGTCGTCGAAACGCATGGTATTGACCGGTGCAACGATGTGACCGTCCTCCACCCAGAAAGTGGCAAAGCGGGTCAGCCCGGTCATGCGCGCCGCCGGCATGTCGGAGTAGTTCAGGTACCACAGGTTGCTGATGTACAACCCGGTCCCCAGCCGTTGCAGCGCGTCGGCCAACGGCAGGTCACCGGCGGCCATCTGCAGCGCCCCCGGCATTTCCGAGTTGTCCGCGCCGTTGCCTTGCAGGCCGTATTCGGCGGCGCTGCGCGAGTCCACCAGGCGTTCGCCGGCCAGCCCGTGGCGGACCAGCGAAAGATCCTTGCGTGGATAGCCTTCCTGGGAAAACGCCGGGGTCAACGAATCGCTGATGCGTTCCTCGAAGCTCACCTGCGCGCTCAACCGGGCTTCGCCTGCATACAGCCGCTGCAAAGGGCTGTTCTTGCTGGCAATGGCCTGCGCCGAGAAGCCGCCCCAGCCCAGCATGCCGATGATTTCATCCAGGGCCGCTGGCGCCAAATACGCGCGATAGGCCCCCGGAGGCAGCACCTTGAGCGGACGGCCCAGGTGCTCCAGTTGCTCGCGGGCCTGGGCCAGGCGATCGGCGAAAGCCTGCGCCTGCCACTGCTGGCCAGCGTAGTTGGCCTTCACCGCTTCGCCATTGGCATGGAACAGGCTGAAATCGAAATTGAAGCTGTTGGCCTGATGCCAGCCAGTGGCTCCATCGCTGTTGGCAAAACCCCGGCAGATCGTGCCCGCAGCATAGATGCCGACCAGATCCAGGCCACGGGCCGACGTGCCGATTTGCTCGACGACTTCAGCCGCATCGGGCAATGGCGTGTCGTCGACGTGGTGCGTCTGCCACTGCGCGGCGTTGAGTTGCAGGTACGGGTCAGGTTGCAGCAGCGGCAGGGTCTGACTCAGCTGTTGCACCGCCTGGGTCAGACGCTGTCGGTCTACCTCCAGATCCTCGGACAGGGTCAACTGCAACTCGGCCTGTCGGCCGTTTTCGATCAGCTTCAGCGACACTGTGGCCTGGGCCACCTGGCCCGCCTGGCGCACCTTGGCATGGTTGAAGCGGATGAAATCCGAAGCTTCGGCGTTGTAGCTCAGGGTAAAGCGCTGGCTCGGGGCGACGGCTTGCCGCAACCACTGTACCAGTGCCTGGAAATGCTCGGCGTGATGGCTCATGCGTCACCTCCGAACACGTCGATCTGGCTGAACACGCAGCTGGGCGATGCATGCCCCACACGGATCACCTGGTTGGGTTCGCCCTTGCCGCAGTTAGGCGTACCCAACACCTGCAGGGTGCTGGTGTCACCGACCGCCCGCAGGTTTTTCCAGAAGCTGGCGGAGATACCGCGGTAGTTGGGGTTCTTGACCACGCCCTTGAGTTCGCCGTTTTCGATCAGTTGGCCCCATTCGCAGCCGAACTGGAATTTGTTGCGTGCGTCATCGATCGACCAGGAACGGTTGGTGGACATCAGGATGCCGTGCTCGATACCCGCGATCAGTTGCGCCTGGCTGTGCTCGCCCGGCTCGATGTTCAGATTGGCCATGCGATCGATCGGGGCCCGGTTCCAGCTGCTGGCACGGCTGTTGGCGACGCCATCCATGCCGCTGCGGTATTGCGACAGCGCGCCGCCCAAGGGGCGTACCAGCACGCCGTCACGAATCAGCCACTGTTTGCTGGCTGCGGTGCCATCGTCGTCGTGGGCATAGCTGGCCAGCTCGTGCGGGATGTCGGGGTCGAAGGTCACGTTGAGCAACGGCGAACCATAATGCAGGTGGCCGAAGTCCTCGACCTTGACGAAGCTGGTGCCCGCATAGTTGCGCTCGTCGCCCAGAATGCGATCCAGTTCCAGCGGGTGGCCGATGGACTCATGGATCTGCAGCATCATCTGGTCGGGCGTGAGCAGCAGATCGCGCGGGCCTTGCGGGGCATTGGGGGCCAGCAGCAATTGCAGGGCCTGGTCGGCGACCTGGCGGCCCGCGCCGATGATGCCGCAGCGCTCGATCACGTCGACACCGCCTTGCTGGCCGAAGTTGTCGCGGCCCAGGCTGCGGGTCTGGCTGTCGCTGCCATCGAAGGCCGTCACGCTCAGGCCGGGGAAGACGAAGCGCTGCGCCTGGCGAATCTGCGCGCCGGCGCTGTTCAGGTAGATCTGTTCGACGTCGGTGACGCTCAGGCCGGCATACCAGCTGACCAGCCGCGGATCGTCCGGCACGCTGGCGGATTCGTCGGCGAGCAATTGGTAGCACTGGGCAATAGACGGAAAAGCCGTTTGTACATCGGGCGAGAGGTAGTCGCTGCGGGCACTGCTGACCGGGTGTTGGTGCAGGTCGAGCAGGGCATGGGCGGCGATTGCGCCTGCCTGTCGTTCGGCGCGTTCCAGTGCTTGCTGCAGACCGCGTACGGACAGATCGCCGGTGGCCGCATAGGCTTCCACGCCGTTCACGCGAACGGTGATCATCACCCCTTCGTCGAGACTCAGGCTCGGCGGTTCGGCGATGTTCTTGCGTACGGCCAGGTGCTGGCTGGATTGGCGCACGTGGCGCAGGGAGAAGAATTCGGCGCGGGTGCGCAGGGCGGCGAAGCGTTGTTGCAACAGGGCGGTGGAATCGAACATTCAGAGGCCTCTGTGGTGGGGCAGTTTCGGCCCTTTCGCGGCTGCTAGCCGCTCCTACAGAGGAAACGCGATCTCATGTAGGAGCGGCTAGCAGCCGCGAAGGGGCCGGCATGCAGAGCCGGGTTGAGCAGGCCCACAGCTTAGGCCCCACCGCCGCCATGGGGCAAATCTGGATCAGCCGTGGGCGGTCGCACCCACTTCGCGCATCGGCTTGCCACGCACCGGCGCGTCGCCTGCCACGTAGTAGGCCGCGGTCGAGCGTGCTTCGGGCTTGCGGCCACGAATGCGGTCGGCGATTTTCTCGGCGATCATGATGGTCGGCGCGTTCAGGTTGCCGGTGGTGATGATCGGCATGATCGAGGCGTCGACCACGCGCAGGCCTTGCAGGCCATGCACGCGACCCTGGCCATCGACCACGGCCATCTCATCGGTGCCCATCTTGCACGAGCACGACGGGTGATAGGCGGTTTCGGCATGCTCGCGGATGAACCGGTCCAACTGCTCGTCCGTCTGCACCTCGATGCCGGGGCTGATCTCGCGGCCACGGTACTGATCCAGCGCGGGTTGCTGCATGATTTCGCGGGTCAGGCGGATGCCGTCGCGGAATTCCTGCCAATCCTGCTCGCTGGCCATATAGTTGAACAGGATGCTTGGGTACTCGCGCGGGTTCTTCGACTTGACGTTGACCCGGCCACGGCTCGGCGAGCGCATGGAGCCGACGTGGGCCTGGAAACCGTGCTCCTGAACACCCTTGGTGCCGTTGTAATTGATCGCCACCGGCAGGAAGTGGTACTGGATATTCGGCCATTCGAACTCAGGGCGCGAACGGATGAAACCACCGGCCTCGAACTGGTTGCTGGCGCCGATACCGGTGCCCAGGAACATCCATTCGGCGCCGATCTGCGGCTGGTTCCACCACTTCAGCGACGGGTACAGCGAAACCGGCTGGGTGCAGCTGTATTGCAGGTACATTTCCAGGTGGTCCTGCAGGTTCTGGCCCACGCCTGGCAGGTCATGCACGACGTCGATGCCCAGCGGCTGCAGCACCTCGGCAGGGCCGACGCCGGAGCGCTGGAGAATCTGTGGCGAGGCGATGGCGCCACCGCACAGCAGGACTTCCTTGCGGGCCCGGGCCTGGATGCGTTCGTCGCTGTCACCAACCAGGTAGCTGACGCCGACCGCACGCTTGCCTTCGAAGACGATCTTGTCGGTCAAGGCGTGGGTGACGATGGTCAGGGTGTCGCGCTGCTTGGCCTGGTCCAGGTAGCCGCGTGCGGTGCTGGCGCGGCGGCCCTTGGGCGTCACGGTGCGGTCCATGGGACCGAAGCCTTCCTGCTGGTAGCCGTTGAGGTCGTCGGTGCGCGGAAAACCGGCCTGCACGCCGGCTTCGACCATGGCGGCGAACAACGGGTTGTTGCCGGCCTTGGGCGTGGTGACACTGACCGGGCCTTCGCCGCCGTGGTAATCGTTGGGGCCGATGTCGCGGGTTTCGGCCTTGCGGAAGTACGGCAGGCAGTCCAGGTAGCTCCAGTCTTCAAGGCCCGGCAGTTTGGCCCAGCCGTCGTAGTCCATGGCGTTGCCGCGGATGTAGCACATGCCGTTGATCAGCGAAGAGCCACCCAGGCCCTTGCCACGGCCACATTCCATGCGACGGTTGTCCATGTGCGGCTCGGGCTCGGTTTCGTAGGCCCAGTTGTAGCGGCGGCCCTGCAGCGGAAAGGCGAGGGCGGCGGGCATCTGGGTACGGAAGTCCAGGCGATAGTCGGGGCCGCCGGCTTCGAGCAGCAGGACGGTGACGCCTGGATCTTCGGTCAGGCGCGTGGCCAGGGTGTTACCGGCCGAGCCAGCGCCGATGATGATGTAGTCGAATTCCTGGGACATGAAGGTTCCCTCTTTGAAAAAATGGGTCGGTGGGGCCGATCACCCTGTAGGAGCGGTCATCGGCCGCGAACGGCGCGCTGCGGTCTCGGCTCAGAACACCGAAACGTAATCGCCCAGTTCCACCTGCACCGATTTGATCCGGGTGTATTGCGCCAGCGAGCTGATGCCGTTTTCGCGGCCCACGCCGGATTGCTTGTAGCCACCCACCGGCATCTTCGCATCGGACTCGCCCCAGGCGTTGATCCAGCAGATGCCTGCTTCGAGCTGATGGATCACTCGGTGCGCACGGTTCAGGTCACGGGTGACCACACCGGCAGCCAGACCCATTTCGGTGGCGTTGGCGCGGCGGATCACTTCGTCTTCGCTGTCATAGCCGAGGATGCTCATCACCGGGCCGAAGATTTCTTCGCGCACGATGGTCATCTCGTCGCTGCAATCGGTGAACACGGTCGGTGCGACGAACGCGCCCTGGCCCAGTTCACCCTCGGTCAGCCGCTCGCCGCCGCACAGCAGGCGCGCACCTTCGGCCTTGCCCTTGGCGATATGACCCAGCACGTTTTCCATGTGGGCGAAGCTCACCAGCGGACCGAAATTGGTGTTCTCGTCTTCCGGGTCGCCGATGCGGATGCGCTGGACGCGCTCCAGGATCTTGGCTTCCAGCTGGGCCTTCAGCGCATTGGGCACGAACACCCGAGTGCCGTTGGTGCAGACCTGACCGGAGCTGTAGAAGTTGGCCATCATGGCGATGTCGGCGGCCTTGTCGAGGTCGGCATCGTCGAAGATGATCAGCGGCGACTTGCCGCCCAGTTCCATGGTCACTTCCTTGAGCGAGGAGCTCGAGGCGCTGGCCATGACTTTCTTGCCGGTGCTGACGCCGCCGGTGAACGAGATTTTCTCGATGCGCGGGTGCTCGGTGAGCCAGGCGCCGACTTCGCTGCCGCTGCCGGTCAGCACGTTGAACACGCCAGCGGGCAGGCCGGCTTCGGTGTAGATCTCGGCCAGCTTGAGGGTGGTCAGCGAGGTGACTTCGCTGGGCTTGAAGATCATCGCGTTGCCGGCGGCCAGGGCCGGGGCGGACTTCCACAGAGCGATCTGGATCGGGTAGTTCCAGGCACCGATACCGGCGGTCACGCCCAGGGGCTCGCGACGGGTATAAACGAAGGAGGTGTCGCGCAGCGGGATCTGCTCGCCTTCGATGGCGGGCACCAGGCCGGCGTAGTATTCGAGCACGTCGGCACCGGTGACGATGTCCACGTAGCGGGTCTCCGAGTAGGCCTTGCCGGTGTCCAGGGTTTCCAGCAGGGCCAGTTCGTCGTTGCGCTCACGCAGGATGTCGACGGCTTTGCGCAGCACGCGCGAGCGCTCCATGGCGGTCATCGCGGCCCAGATCTTCTGGCCCTTTTCGGCGCTGGCGACGGCTTTCTCGACGTCTTCAGCGGTGGCGCGCTGGACTTGCGCCAGCACTTCACCGGTGGCCGGGTTGACGGCATCGAAGGTGCCGCTGCCACTGGCGTCCACGTAGCCGCCATCGATGTAGAGTTTTTGCGTTGGGAAACGGGCCATAAGATCCTCGCGGTGCAGTTAAGGTGGCAGCAGGCGAGGCGCGAAGCTTCAGCGCTGCTGTTTTGCCAGTTGCATGTCCATGTATTCGCAGGCGATGCGATGTGCCTGCGCGGTATCGAAAGCATCGCCCGACAGGGCGCCGCGCAACCACAGACCGTCGATCAGTGCAGCCAGGCCGCGTGCGGCGCTGCGTGCCTGTTCCACCGGCAATTCACGGCGGAACTGGCAGCACAGGTTGGAATACAGGCGGTGGTCGTTGATCCGCTGCAACCTGTGCAAAGACGGCTGATGCATGCTGGTGGCCCAGAAGGCCAGCCAGGTCTTCATGGCTGGGGCGTTGACCTGGCTGGCGTCGAAGTTGCCTTCGATGATCACCTGCAGGTGCGCCCTGGCGCTGTCGTCGGTCAAGGCCTGTCGGCGCGTGGCGACGTTGTCGATCAGCATGTTCATCAGGTGGCGCATGGTCGCTGCGATCAGGCCGTTCTTGTCCTGAAAGTAGTGACTGATGATGCCGTTCGACACACCCGCCAGGCGGGCGATCAGAGCAATGCTGGCGTCACTCATGCCGACCTGATCGACAGCCTGGAGCGTGGCTTCGATCAACTGTTGGCGGCGGATGGGTTGCATACCGACCTTGGGCATTGCGCGAATCTCCTTGGGCCTGCAGTACGGGCAGTGAGTGACAGCCGACTGAAGCCAGTCTAGTTTATTTTGATTGAACGATCAATCAATAAAAAAGGATGGGTGAATGTGTGCAGGGTTTTTAGAGGATCGGGGAGGGGAAGGCAATAAAGTTTGAGCGGGGGGGTGTCAGGGAGATTGCGGTGATGCATTCGCGGGCAGAGACCCGCTCCCACAGGGTTCACGCAAACCTTGTGGGAGCGGGTCTCTGCCCTCGAAGAGGCCGGCGCGGTTGTGACAGGCAGGCCGCGTCAGGACTCCTGCCAGCGAGGCTCAGCCCAGGTTCTTGCCCAGCAGAGCATGGTACAGCTCGGTATCCCCGAGAATGCCCACCACCTGTTTGTCGCTGTCGTGCAGCACCAGCTTATGACCGGTCTGGTAGCGGATCTGCAAGGCGTCGCGCATGCCGATGTCGGCATTGACCAGCGTTGGCCTGCGGCCCAGGCCTTCCAGAGCCTGCCCTGGCGCCCAGCCTTGCAGGTCGAGCACGGCATCGCCCTGGCGCGCGCTGGTCAGCGAGTTGCCGGCGCCCAGGTTCAGCCATGAATCCACGCCCGGGTCCAGGCACACCGAGCCATTGACGCGGGTGCACTTGTCCAGCGTGCGCATCAGGCTGCGCCCGCACAGCACGTTGAGCGGATTGGTGTGAGCCACGAAAGTACGCACGTAATCGTCGGCCGGGTTGAGCACGATTTCCTCGGGCACGCTGTACTGGATGATCCGCCCGTCCTTCATGATGGCGATGCGGCTGCCCAGCTTGAGTGCCTCGTCCAGGTCATGGCTGACGAACACGATGGTCTTGTTCAGCTTGCGTTGCAGCTCCAGCAACTCGTCTTGCAGACCTTGACGGATCAACGGGTCGAGCGCCGAAAACGGTTCATCCATCAGCAGGATGTCGGCGTCCATCGCCAGCGCCCGGGCCAGGCCCACACGCTGCTGCATGCCACCGGACAGCTCGTCGGGTTTCTTGTTGCGCCACTGGGTCAGCCCCACCAGCTCGAGCTTCTCGTCGACCAGCTTGCGCCGTTCCTTTTCCGGACGGCCCTGCATCTCCAGGCCGAAACTGATGTTCTCGCGCACCGTCAGCCAGGGCATCAGGGCGAACTTCTGGAACACCATGGCGATGCGTTGGGTGCGCATCATCTTCAGTTCCGCTGGCGTGCACGAGGCGATGTCGATCTGGCGGTCTTCATGCTCGACGAACAGCTTGCCGCGGCTCACCGTGTTCAGCCCATTGATGCAGCGCAGCAGGCTCGACTTGCCCGAGCCGGACAGGCCCATCAGCACGCAGATCTCGCCCTTGTTGATGTCCAGGCTGGCCTTTTCCACGCCGACGATCTGCCCGGTCTTCTTCAGGATCTCGTTGCGGGTCAGACCTTGGTCGAGCAGCTTCAGCGCTTCGCGTGGATCCTTGGCGAAGATCACATCGACGTTGTCGAATCGAATAATGCTCATGCATCACCCCCTATCTTGACGTCGGGTTGTTTGCAGATACGGTCCAGCATGATTGCCAGCAACACGATGGCCAGGCCGGCTTCGAAGCCCAGCGCGATGTCGGCGGTGTTCAGCGCGTTGACCACCGGCTTGCCCAAGCCATCGGCGCCGACCAGGGCCGCGATCACCACCATCGACAGCGAGAGCATGATGCACTGGGTGATGCCGGCGGCGATGCTCGGCATGGCGTGGGGCAACTCGATGCGCGACAGCAGCTGGCGTCGCGAGCAGCCAAAGGCCTTGCCGGCATCCATCAGTTCCTGCGGGACGTCGCGGATGCCCAGGTAGGTCAGGCGAATCGGCGCGGCGATGGCGAACACCACCGTGGAAATCAGGCCCGGCACCACACCTAGCCCGAACAGGGTGAGCGTGGGGATCAGGTAGACGAAGGTCGGTACCGTCTGCATCAGGTCGAGGACCGGACGCATCATGGTGTAGAACATGGGTTTGTGTGCGGCGACGATGCCCAGCGGCACGCCGATGATTACGCAGACCAAGGTGGCGAACAACACTTGCGCCAGGGTCTCCATGGTTTCCTGCCAGTACCCCAGGTTGAGGATCAGCAGGAACGACAACGCCACGAACAGCGTCAGCCCCCATTTGCGCTGGATGAAGTGCGCCAGCGCGGCGATCAGGGCGGTCAGTACGTAGGGGTTGAACCAGGTGAGGCCGGCGGTGAAACCATGAATGATCGCTTCGAGCGTGGATGCGATGGCATCGAACGTCGAAGCCCCGTGTTGGGTGAGCCAGTCGACGAACGCCGCGATGTACTCGCCCAGGGGGATCTTGTGGTCTGTCAGCATGGTAGTGAGTGTCCGCATGCGAGGGAACAAAGTGCCGGCCAGTGAGGCCGGCAACTGCCGGCCTGCGGGTCAGCGTTATTGCGCGAGCTTGGCCTTGACGGCTTCAAGACCCGGCTTGCCATCGATGGTGGTGACGCCAGCGAGCCAGGTGTCGAGCACCTGCGGGTTGTTTTTCAGCCAGGCCCGAGCAGCCGCGTCGGGTTTCTGCTTGTCGTCCAGGACGTTGCCCATCAGCGTGCTTTCCATGGCCAGGCTGAACTGCAGGTTTTTCAGCAACTGGCCAACGTTGCTGCATTCTTGGGTGTAGCCCTTGCGGGTGTTGGTGTAGATGGTGGCCTGGCCGAAGTTGGGGCCGAAGTAGTCGTCGCCGCCGGTCAGGTACTGCACCTTGAAGCGGGTGTTCATCGGGTGCGGTTCCCAGCCCAGGAAAACCACGTCGGTGTTGCGCCGCTGCGCGCGGTCGACCTGGGACAGCATGCCGGCCTCGCTCGATTCGACCACCTTGAAACCGGCGTCCTTGAGGCCGAAGGCGTTCTTGTCGATCATGCTCTGGATCAGGCGGTTGCCGTCGTTGCCCGGCTCGATGCCGTAGATCTTGCCGTCCAGCTGGTCCTTGAACTTGACGATATCGGAGAAATCTTTCAGGCCCTTGTCGTACAGCGCCTGGGGCACGGCCAGGGTGTACTTGGCGTTTTCCAGGTTGGCGCGCACCGTTTCCACCGTACCGGCGTCGCGGTAGGGCTTGATGTCGTTTTCCATGGTCGGCATCCAGTTGCCGAGGAAGACGTCCATGTTCTTGCCGTCGGCCAGGGACTTGTAGGTCACGGGTACGGAAATCATGGTGGTCTTGGTCTTGTAGCCCAGCGACTGCAGCACCGCACTGGTGACGGCGGTGGTGACGGTGATGTCGGTCCAGCCGACATCGGAGAAATTCACAGTGGCGCATCGCGCCGGTTCCGCTGCTTGAGCCAGTACAGGCAGGCCCAGCAGGGTGGCCAGCAGAATCGATGTTGGACCTTTCATGGTGTGCTCCCGGTTTTTCTCGGCGTGTGACCCGAAGGCTCGACACGCTTGTTTGAATGCTCGATAGCCGTGCCCGTGGTCGGTGCGCCGCCACGGTGCCAGGCGATCGAGCCGTGAGTGATCATGTACCAGCGCAAATCAGCCGCCTACAGGGTGCGTCGTATCCAGTGCGGGCAGAGTCGTATCCAGTGTCGGTGACGTCGCTTACAGCTCATGGGGCTTGCAGCAGCGACCTTACCTGCGACACCTGCGCACATCCACTTATATGAAGTTGCCACACGAACGTGCAGGCGTGGGTTGAACGCCTCTTTTTCGCGCGCACCTTTGGCCAGGCTGCGGTGGACGCGCGCCAGTGGCGGCCACAACGGTCGACGTGCTTGCGGTGACACTTGCCGGTGCAATGCCTCACCCATTGCTACCAAATTGCTCAGACACCACGGCAGGTATGCTTTTGGCGAGAATCGAAGGGTGCCGACATCGACCGCTTGCGTCGCTCTGCATAGCCCTGCGCGACGTCGTTTTCAGGCGCCCTGGAGTTCCCGACCAATTGTCGGCATGGCGTTTGCGTAGCAAAGCAAAGCCCCTGTTAAACAGAGGGCAATAACAAGAGCCTGCCTGAGGCCACCATCCGCTTCGCGTTAGGAGATACCGCAATGACGTCCTTCACCACCGGCGCTCAACCGCAGCCTCGCAGCCCGCAGTCCATCGGCTTCCTGTTGCTCGACAACTTCACCCTGATCTCCCTGGCCTCGGCAGTCGAACCCCTGCGCATGGCCAATCAGTTGTCCGGGCGCGAGCTGTATCGATGGACCACACTGAGCGCCGACGGTGGCCAGGTATGGGCCAGTGACGGCCTGCAGATCACTCCGGATTCGGCCATGCACAAGGCCGCACCGATGGACACGGTGATCGTCTGTGGTGGTGTGGGTATCCAGCGCGCGGTGGGCCGTGATCACGTCAGCTGGCTGCAGAGCCAGGCGCGGCAGTCCAAGCGCCTGGGCGCGGTCTGTACTGGCAGTTGGGCGCTGGCCTGCGCCGGTCTGCTCGATGGCTTCGAGTGCAGCGTGCACTGGGAGTGCCTGGCCTCGATGCAGGAGGCTTTTCCGCGCGTGGCGATGAGTACGCGTCTGTTCACCCTCGACCGCAACCGTTTCACCAGTTCGGGCGGCACGGCGCCGCTGGACATGATGCTGCACCTGATCAGCCGCGACCATGGCCGCGAGCTCTCGGCGGCGATTTCCGAGATGTTCGTCTACGAGCGCATCCGCAACGAGCAGGATCATCAGCGTGTACCGCTCAAGCACATGCTGGGTACCAACCAGCCCAAGCTGCAGGAGATCGTCGCGCTGATGGAGGCCAACCTGGAAGAGCCGATCGACCTGGACGAGTTGGCGGTGTATGTGGCGGTGTCGCGGCGCCAGCTGGAGCGGCTGTTCCAGAAGTACCTGCATTGTTCGCCGTCGCGCTATTACCTCAAGTTGCGCCTGATCCGGGCACGGCAGTTGCTCAAGCAGACACCCATGTCGATCATCGAGGTGGCGTCGGTGTGCGGCTTCGTGTCGACGCCGCATTTTTCCAAATGCTATCGCGAGTACTTCGGTATTCCGCCGCGTGACGAGCGCGTCGGCTCAAATACGACCCAGCAGGTGGCGATGCTGCCGATCCCTCAGGCCATGGTCTTGGCCGGACCATTGTCGGCACTGAGCCAGGCGCGCAACGAATCGACGTTTGCCAGTGTAAGAATCTGATACCGCGGCGCGGCCTTCGCGGGCAGAGCCCCGCTCCCACAGGGTTTACATCACACAGAGCTTGCATCACACCTGTGGGAGCGGGCTCTGCCCGCGAAGAGCGCGCCGCGATAGGTCAGACTACCCGCCATCAGCAGGGGTTGCGCTGGAATTCAGGCCTGCTTGAAATGCTGGGCCAACGCCGGCAGCAAGGTCCGGTCGATCGCCTGGCGGACGGCCGGCAGGATGGTCGCGCTGCCCGTCAGCATCTGTTCCACCATCTTGCGCAGGGCCTGGGCGCGGCCGCGGTCCAGGCCGCGCACTGCGCATTCACAGGCCTGCTCGGCCGTGGCGCCTGCGGGCATCTCGAAGCCCAGGGCGCGCAGCTGGCCCAGCAGGTCATCCTGATCAATCAAGTCTGCATGCATCATGGTGTCGATCCTTCTTCGAATAGGGGAACGCTGTCCGGATTCTGTAAGCCGCAAACGCGCTCGGCAAGAGGCGCTGGTCGCCATGGCCGGATTGCACACAAGCAGGTCGTTTTTGGCCTGTTCGGCCAAGGCCCGAGCGAACCGTGTAGCACTGGGGTATGGCACCCAGCGACGCCGCCCTGAATACCCTTGCCGTTCACTTTCAATGGACGGCAATGGACATGCTCGATTTTCTCTCCTTTCAGGGCGTCGGCCCTGCTTCTGCCCTGGGCCCCATCGGCCTGGCGCCACGGCTGAACTTCATCACCGGCGACAACGGCCTGGGCAAGAGTTTCGTGCTCGACACGGCCTGGTGGGTGCTGACCCGTACCTGGGCGGCGGGCAGGCCCATCAAGGCGCGCGACCAGGCCGCATTGCCGGTCATCGACTATCGGTTCACGGGTGCAGCCCACAGCGCCGGACAATGGGCCTGGCAGAAAGACCGCTGGACGCCAGTAGGGGATGTCGCCCCAAGCCGCGCGCTGGTGGTGTATGCCCACGCCAACGGCACCTTCAGCGCCTGGGACCCGGTGCGCAACGCAGGTGAACTAGCGGCCTATCATTTCGATGAGACCCAGCTGTGGCGAGGTACGCCGATGGCAGGACAGGGGCGCCTGTGCAATGGGCTGCTCAACGACTGGGTACGCTGGCAGCGAACCCACGGCTGCAAGGCATTCGCGGCCTTGAAGCAGGTCCTGCGCGCACTGTCGCCGTCGCGCGAAGAACTGTTGCTGCCCGGCCGACCGTGCCACATCGGCCTGCTGGATGAAACCGAATACCCGACGCTGCAGCGGCCTCAGGGACGGGTGCCTTTGCCCGAAACTTCCAGTGCGATCCGCCGCGTGGTGGCCCTGGCCTACATGTTGGTCTGGAGCTGGGAGGGGCATCGCCGCGCCTGCCGTCTGGCCGGTGTGCAGCCGAGCGATGAATTGGTGTTTCTGGTGGACGAGGTCGAGTGCCATCTGCACGCTCAGTGGCAACGCCGGATCGTGCCTGCGTTGATGAACGTCGTCGGCGCGCTGACCCGCCAACGCCTGGCGGTGCAGATGATCGTGGCCACTCACTCGCCACTGGTGCTGGCTTCCATGGAGAGCCAGTTCGTCGAATCTCGCGACGCGCTCTTCACCCTGGGTTTGCAGGCCGGCGAAGTGCAGCTGCACCAGCAACCCTGGGCGCCCCAGGGTGATGCGGTGAACTGGCTGGTGTCCGAGAGCTTCGGCCTGCGCCAGGCACGCTCGGTGGAAGCGGAAGCGGCGATTGGCGCTGCCGAAGCCTGGATGCGCGGTGAGCGATCGGGCCTGCCCGAGGGGCTGGACAGTGAAGAGGCGATTCAGACGCAGCTGCTGCAAACCCTGCCCACGGGGGATCACTTCTGGCCGACCTGGGTCGTGGCCAAGGCGGGGGTGCCAGCATGATCGAGCTCGCTCACCCACTGCCCGAACCCAATGGCTTCGACCAGCGCTGCCGCCAGCGCGGCAATGCCTGGTTGCAGGACAACCCGGACGTCGGCAGGCCGCGGGACTACTGGTCGCCGTTCCGCCCGGAGCTGGGCGAGGGCTTCGCCAACCGTTGCGCCTTCGGCGCCATGTACATTCCCAGCGGCACTGTGGAGCATTTCATCAGCTGTGATCAGGACCGCGGCATGGCCTACGAGTGGAGCAACTACCGCTATGTCGATGCGTGGATGAACAGTGCCAAGGGCAGCAAGAAGGCCGAGGATTTTCTCGATCCGTTCGAGGTGCGCGAGGGCTGGTTCGAGGTGCTGCTGCCGTCGTTGCAATTGGTGCTGACCGACCGGGTGCCGGAAGCGGTCAGAGCGCGGGCTGAGTACACCCTCAAGCACCTGCCGCTGCGCGACGACGAGCGCGTGATGCGTGTGCGGCGGCAGTGGTTGCGCTTGTTCGAGGAGGGCAAGATCGGCCTCGAAGGGCTGCGCGAGATGGCGCCGCTGATTGCCGCAGCGGTGGAGCGGCGGGAAGTGCGTGGTGCAGCTTTCGCGGCCGATGACCGCTCCTACGGCCCAACCCAAACCCCGTAGGAGCGGTCCGTGGCCGCGAAGGGCGCGACGTGGTGTGTCAGGCAGACCCCAGTGCAGCTTTTGCGGCCGATGACCGCTCCTACGGTGAAACCCAAACGTCGTAGGAGCGGTCCGTGGCCGCGAAGGGCGCGACGTGGTATTCAGCCGGGCAACGCAATCCGTCGCCCGGCATACTCGGCTGCAGGCTGTTGCCGCTGCGCCTCGAAAGCCTCGGCCAGGACCGCCAGCGAAGCCTCCCCGAACACCGCCGACCTCGGCCCCTGCAAATCCACATGCAACAGCATCTGCTCGCTGGCCGCCAGCACCTCGTCCGCGTTTTGCAGGTGCAGCGTGTGGTACACCTGCACCCGCTTGCGGTCATGGGCCAGCACCCGTGTGCGCACCTGCACCTCGGCCCCCAATTTTACCTCGTGCAGGTAGTTAAGGTGGCATTCCAGGGTGAACAGCGAGTGCTGGTCACGCTGCGGATCGATCCCGATGCGGGCCATGAACGCGTCGGTGGCGTAGCTGAAGATCAACAGGTAGAACGCGTCGCGCAGATGGCCGTTGTAGTCCACCCACTCCGCGAGCACGGGCGTTTGATAGGTGATCATTCGGCGAAGCTCATGCCGTGACGGGCCTTGGTCACCCGTACCGCGTCCAGCACCGCCAGCAGGCAATCGTCGCGGTAACGCTCCAGGGCGCCGATGCTGTGTTCCCCCAGTTGCGCCGAGGTCCCAGCCACGACATCGTTGATCAGCGTGTCGGTTAGTTCCGGCGCGGGCAGGTAGGTCCAGGGTAGCTTCAGGGCCGGGCCGAACTGGTTCATGAAATGGCGCATGCCGGCGTCGCCGCCGGCCAGGGTGTAGGTCAGGAAAGTGCCCATGAACGACCAGCGCAAGCCGGCGCCGAAACGAATGGCGTCGTCGATCTCACCCGTGGTGGCCACACCGTCGTTGACCAGGTGCAAGGCTTCGCGCCACAGCGCTTCGAGCAGGCGGTCGGCGATGAAGCCGGGCACTTCCTTGCGCACGTGCAGCGGGCGCATGCCCAGGTTTTCATAAACGCTGATGGCCGCCTGGATTGCCTCGGGTGCAGTGTGTCGGCCGCCGACCACCTCCACCAACGGCAGCAGGTAGACCGGGTTGAACGGGTGCCCGACCACGCAGCGTTCCGGGTGTGTGGCGCCCTCGTAGAATGCACTGGGCAGCAGGCCAGAGGTGCTGGAACCGATCAAGGCGTCGGGCTTGGCGGCGGCGCTGATGCGGGCGTGCAGTTCCAGCTTGAGTTCCAGCCGCTCTGGAGCGCTTTCCTGGATGAAGTCGGCGTCGCGCACGCAGTCCTCGACGGTGGCCACGAAGCGCAGCCGCGACTGCGCTGCACCCGCCGCCAGACCTTGCTTGACCAGCGCGGGCCAGGCATTGGCGATGCGCTGGCGCAAGGCAGCTTCGGCGCCTGGCGCCGGGTCCCAGGCGACGACGTCCAGGCCATGGGCGAGGGCGCGGGCAACCCAGCCGCTGCCGATGACTCCGCTGCCCAGGGCGGCGAAGGTGTTGATGTGGGTGATGTAGGTCATGGGTTGTTCCTGGAGAAGTGTGTGGGGTGAGGGCCTCTTCGCGCTCCCACAAGATGAGTACGAACCGTGTGGGAGCGGGTCTCTGCCCGCGAAGAGGCCCTCTGGAGGCACCAAAGAAATCACCGTCGAACGAGGTTCATCTTTTGCCGCCCCTCGGCCGGCGTCAGCACCCGTGCCCCGAGCCGGGTCAGAATCTCGCTGGCCCGTTCCACCAGTTGACCGTTGGTGGCCAGCACGCCTTTCTCAAGCCAGATGTTGTCTTCCAGCCCGACCCGCACGTTGCCGCCAAGCAGCACGGCCTGCGCGGCCATGGGCATCTGCATGCGGCCGATACCGAAACCGGCCCACACCGCATCTGCTGGCAAGTTGTCGACCATGGCCTTCATGGTAGTGGTATCGGCCGGCGCCCCCCAGGGGATGCCCAGGCACAGTTGGAACAGCGGATCGTGCAGCAGTCCTTCCTTGATCATCTGCTTGGCGAACCACAGGTGACCGGTGTCGAAGATTTCCAGTTCTGCCTTCACGCCCAGCTCGGTGATGCGTTGTGCGCCGGCGCGCAGCTGCGCGGGGGTGGACACGTAGATGCTGTTGCCGTCGCCGAAATTCAGGGTGCCGCAGTCCAGGGTGCAGATCTCCGGCAGCAGCGCTTCGACATGGGCCAGACGCGCCAGTGGACCAATCAGGTCGGTGCCGGGGCCGAACGCCATCGGAGTTTCCCCTGGGCCGATTTCCAGGTCGCCGCCCATGCCGGCGGTGAGGTTGACGATGATGTCGATATCGGCCTCGCGAATGCGCTCCATCACTTCCCGGTACAGCGCCACGTCGCGGCTGAAGCGGCCAGTCTGCGGATCGCGCACATGGCAGTGCACCACGGTGGCCCCGGCCTTGGCCGCTTCGACGGCGGCAGCGGCGATCTGTTTCGGCGTAACGGGCACGTGAGGGCTTTTGGCGGTGGTATCGCCCGCACCGGTCAGGGCGCAGGTGATGATGACGTCGTGGTTCATTGCAGGGATCCTTGAGGTGTGTGTGGTCTTGGCAGCGCGGTCATCCAAACGCGAACGGGGAGCGTGTAGCAGCGGCGCGAGCCGCGTCGGCGGTGAATGCGGTGTGGCTGATGCAGCGCGGCCGGCCCCGGACGCGGCTTGCGCCGCTGCTACAGGAATTGCTCAGGAGGCGGGTTTGCCGTCGAAGGTGGTCACGCCCTGCAGCCAGCGCTGTCGGTCCTGGGGGTGGTCCTTGAGCCATTGCCGGGCCGAGTCGAAGGCGTCCTTGTGCTCCAGCAGCGGTTGCATCATTCGGCTCTCGTCGGCCGCGGTGAAGGTCAGGTTGCCCAGCAGTTTGTCCACGTTCGGGCAGCGGCTGGCGTAGTCCGGCGCGGTCACCGTCCACACCGTGGCCATGCCTTCGTTCGGGCCAAGGGCGTCTTCGCTGCCGCTCAGGTAGGTCATGTCCTGGTTGACGTTCATCGGGTGCGGCGCCCAGCCGAAGAACACGATGGCCTCGTTGCGCTTCACCGCGCGGGTCACCGCCGACAGCATCCCGGCCTCGCTGGACTCCACCAGTTGAAAGTCGCCCAGGCCGAAGCGGTTCTTGGCGATCATGTCCTTGATCTGGGTGTTGGCACCCGAGCCCGGCTCGATGCCGTAGATTTTGCCGCCCAGTTCCTTTTTGAACCTGGCGATGTCGGCGAAGCTTTTCAGGCCCTTGTCGGCCAGGTAGGTCGGCACGGCCAAGGTGGCGCGGGCGTCTTTCAAGCTGGGCTGGTCCAACACGCGTACCTGCTTCTGTTCCACGAACGGGGTGATGGTCTGGGTCATCAGCGGATTCCAGTAGCCCAGGAACATGTCCAGGCGCTGGTCGCGGATGCCGGCGAAGATGATCTGCTGGGAGGCGCTGGTCTGCTTGACGTTGTAGCCCAAGTCGTCGAGCAATACGTTGGTCATGGCGCTGGTGGCGATCACATCGGTCCAGTTGACCACGCCCAGGCGCACGTTCTTGCAACTGGCCGGTTCCGCGGCGCTGGCCGTGCCGGTCAACAGCGCGGTACCGGTGAGCATCAGCAGGCAGCAGCTGATCAATCTATTCATGATGGCTCCCTCAAGCGGCAGTTCGAATTGTTATGGGGGCGGCGTCTGTGCGCCGTTTGCATAAGGTACGCAGGGCCTCCGGGGAAAAATCGCACTGCAGCGACCGGCTCTTGCACAGTGGCGACGTGGTAGGTATTAGTGGTGTCCCATAGGCCCTCTTCGCGGGCAGAGGGCTCGCCGCCCGCCACGCCCTCACAGGATCGCGCCGCAGAAATCACCGAGCACACCATGGCCCAAGACTTCCACTTCCTGCTGCTGCCCGGCTTTTCTGCGATGGGTTTCATCTCGGCCATCGAGCCGCTGCGTGTGGCCAACCGCTTCCGCGGCGAGCTGTATCGCTGGCAGGTGCTGAGCCTGGACGGCGGCGCGGTGTTGGCCAGCAACGGCATGTCGGTGAATGCCGACGGCGGGCTGACCGCGTTGGCCCCGGGGGCGACGCTGCTGGTGGTGGCCGGTTTCGAGCCGCTCGCCACCTTCGATGGGGCACTGCGCGACTGGCTGCGCCGTCTGGATCGCGAAGGGGTGACGCTGGGCGGCATCGACACCGGCAGCTTTGTCCTCGCCGAAGCGGGCCTGCTCGAGCGCCACCGTGTGGCGCTGCATTGGGAGGCTCTGGATGCCTTTCGCGAATCCTATCCGGCATTGAGCGCCAGCCAGGAGCTGTTCGAAACCGACAGTGCGCGCATCACCTGCGCCGGTGGTACCGCCTGCATCGACCTGATGCTCGATCTGATCGGCCAGGCCCACGGCAGCGAGCTGGCGATCCAGGTCTCGGAGCAATTCGTGGTCGGCCGCATCCGGCCGCGCAAGGATCACCAGCGCATGCAGATCGCCTCGCGCTACGGCATCGGCAACAAGAAGCTGGTGCAGGTGATCGGCGAAATGGAGCAGCACACCGAGCCGCCGCTGAGCACGCTGCAGTTGGCCGAGCTGGCCAAGGTCACGCGACGCCAATTGGAGCGCTTGTTCCGGCTGCACTTGAACGACACGCCGAGTAATTTCTACCTGCGCCTGCGTCTGGAGAAAGCCCGGCAACTGCTGCGCCAGACGCCGATGAGCGTGCTGGAGGTCAGCATCGCCTGTGGTTTCGATTCACCGTCGTATTTCACCCGCAGCTATCGGGCGCGGTTTGCCCGCTGCCCGCGGGAAGATCGGCGTGGCCGCGAGTCGGGGTAGATCATTGCTCATGCAGCGGCTGGGCTGAATCATTCGCGGCCACTGGCCGCTCCCACGGATGGAATGTGTTTGTCCGGTGGGAGCGGTCTGTGGCCGCGAAGGCGTCAGTAAGGCTAATGCATATGTACCGTTCTTGCGCGCCACACGGCCGCTAACCTGCGCGCTCATTCATCGATAAAGGAATCATCGAAATGGGCAAGCACGTCATGGCATCGAGCCTAGTTACTGCGGCGCTTCTGACTCTGGCCGGACCGGCATCGGCCGCCTGGTACGACTGTCGCGTCATCGACAATCAGGCCACCGACGCCTGGGACAACACCCTGGTGGATCTGCCCGTGGAGGCCGACAGCCTGGCGGAGGCCGAGCGCAAGACCCGCGCCTTCGTGGCGCAGGACCCTGGCAATCCGACCGACATCAGCCTGAACTGCCGGGTGAACGAGGAGGAATGAAAGGCAGCTCTCAACGAGCTTTGAGCAGTACTGCGCAAGCGGCCTTGTAGGCTTCGTGCTGGTACTTGTTCAGGCTGCCCGGCAACTCGGCCAGCTTCTTGGCCTGGGCACTGATGGTCTGCGGGGACACCAGCACCGCCTCGCAGCCATCGAGCAGTTGCAGCACGCCTTCAATCTTGAAGGTGGTCGGCCCGCCGGCGAATTCACCCTTCTTGCCGCGTTTCTTGATGGCAAGCATCTTCAACCCGTTATCGCTGATGAACGCGGCGACTTGCGTGCGGAACTGCCGCACGTTTGCGGCGATGTCATCGTCTTCCAGGGCAATCTTCTTGACGGTAGCGGGTACGTGCGCCAGATCGGCGTCGACGTACTCCACCACGGCGAAGATCGCTTCGCTGCCCTTGATCTCGACCCCGGCTATTTTCACGCTCACTCCAGGCCCACCGACTGCAGGAACTCGGAGCGCTCGTCGCTTTTCTGCGCGCGACAATCGTTCTGCGCGATCTCATACGCCTGGGTGCCTTTGCCGGCATTGACCGTGTACACGTCGCAATCGGCTTCGCGCGACTTGGCCCACAGGTCCTGGGCGGCCTTGAGCTTGCCGGTGAATGCCTTGAGCTCGGGCGAGTCTGCGGGGAACTGGGACTTGATGCGATCGAGCAGGTCGGTGTACGACCCGCTCATCTCGGCTTCCGAGGTCTTGCGGTTGTAGGCCGAGCAATCGTAGCTCTGCTGATCGGTTTCGACGTTATCGCACGGGGTGGGGCTGTCGGACTCTTCGGCCTGGGCGGCGAAGGACAGCAGGGCAAGCATCAGCAGCGTGAATCTCATGAGAATCTACCTAACCCGTTAAGCAGGACAATGCCGCTGATTCTGTCTCAGCAGCGGTGCAAAGCATAGGGGCAGAGCGATGGCATGCGGTATTTTTCATGCAGTGGCCGGTGGTGGCATGGACAGGTCCACCGTAGGAGCGGTCATTGGCCGCGAAGAGCCCGCCGCGCAATGCCTGATTCACCACGGCGATCCTTTCGCGGCCGAGGACCGCTCCCACGGGGAAGTTGGCTATCGTTTGGATCGGGCGTTGACGCTTTCGGCAATTCCCCTGTCGTTTTTGCATCCGGTCGCCGGTTCGCGCAGGCATATGCTGGCCCCATGAAGCGCCGACATACGATTCGGCGCCTGACTTGCCTGATGGGGACCGCCCGATGAGCCCAGCCGAACTGCACGCCGACAGCATCGTTATCGACGGGCTGATCATTGCCAAATGGAACCGTGAGCTGTTCGAGGACATGCGCAAGGGCGGTCTGACCATGGCCAACTGCACCGTATCGGTGTGGGAAGGCTTTCAGGCCACCGTCGACAGCATCTGCAAGAGCCAGAAGCTGATGCGCGAGAACAGCGACCTGGTCATGCCGGTGCGCACCACCGCCGACATCCGCAAGGCCAAGGAAATCGGCAAGACCGGCATCCTCTTCGGTTTCCAGAACGCTCACGCCTACGAGGACCAGATCGGCTACGTGGAAGTGTTCA
Source organism: Pseudomonas rhizosphaerae (assembly GCF_000761155.1). Lineage (NCBI taxonomy): Bacteria > Pseudomonadati > Pseudomonadota > Gammaproteobacteria > Pseudomonadales > Pseudomonadaceae > Pseudomonas > Pseudomonas rhizosphaerae. Next base: position 3,941,804 of record NZ_CP009533.1, read on the forward strand.
AGCAGCTGGGCGTGGGCATCGTGCAGATGTGCTACAACACCCAGAATCTAGTGGGGACCGGCTGCTACGAGCGCGACGGCGGGCTGTCCGGATTCGGTCGCGAAATCGTCGCCGAGATGAACCGCGTCGGCGTGATGTGCGACCTGTCCCACGTCGGCTCGAAAACCAGTGAAGAAGTCATTCTCGAATCGAAGAAGCCGGTGTGCTATTCGCACTGCCTGCCCTCGGGCCTCAAGGAACACCCGCGCAACAAGTCCGATGAAGAGCTGAAGTTCATCGCCGACCATGGCGGCTTCGTCGGCGTGACCATGTTCGCGCCGTTCCTGGCCAAGGGCATCGATTCGACCATCGACGACTACGCCGAAGCCATCGAATACACCATGAACATCGTTGGCGAAGACGCCATCGGCATCGGCACCGACTTCACCCAGGGCCATGGCCAGGACTTCTTCGAATACCTGACCCACGACAAGGGCTACGCGCGGCGCCTGACCAGCTTCGGCAAGATCATCAACCCGCTGGGCATCCGCACCGTGGGCGAATTCCCCAACCTCACCGAAACCCTGCTCAAACGCGGCCACAGCGAACGCGTGGTGCGCAAGATCATGGGCGAGAACTGGGTCAATGTCCTGCGCGACGTCTGGGGAGAATAAACCCCGGATCCCTCATTCACCCCTTGCCCCGTAGGAGCGGTCATCGGCCGCGAACACCGCCACGCGGTGCCATCCCCCGTGGGCAAGGGCAAACCATCGTTTTCCGGAGTTACCGAAGCATGGCCAAGATCGCCCCGCAACTGCCCATCGAAGTCGACAGCGAAACCGGCGTCTGGACCTCCGACGCCTTGCCGATGCTGTACGTGCCACGCCACTTCTTCGTCAACAACCATATGGGTATCGAAGAAGTGCTGGGCGCCGACGCCTACGCCGAGATTCTCTACAAGGCCGGCTACAAATCCGCCTGGCACTGGTGCGAGAAAGAGGCCGAATGCCATGGCCTGGAAGGCGTCGCGGTGTTCGAGCACTACATGAAGCGTCTGTCGCAGCGCGGCTGGGGGTTGTTCAAGATCCAGGACATCGACCTGGATAAAGGCACCTGCAGCGTCAAGCTGGAACATTCCGCCTTCGTCTACGTGTACGGCAAGGTCGGGCGCAAGGTCGACTACATGTTCACCGGCTGGTTCGCCGGGGCCATGGACCAGATTCTCGCCGCTCGCGGCAGCAGCATTCGTACCGTCGCCGAGCAAGTCTACGGCGGCTCCGAAGAAGGCCACGAAGATGGCCTCTTCACCGTGAAACCGTTGTAAGTCGAGGAAGACGCCGCCATGGCTTTCGAAGCGATGTTCCAGCCGATCCAGATCGGCAAGCTGACGATCCGCAACCGCGTGCTCAGCACCGCGCACGCCGAGGTCTACGCCACCGATGGCGGCATGACCACTGATCGTTACGTCAAATACTACGAAGAGAAAGCCCGTGGTGGTATCGGCTTGGCCATCTGCGGCGGTTCCTCCAGCGTGGCCATCGACAGCCCCCAGGGCTGGTGGAAATCGGTGAACCTGGCCACCGACAAGATCATTCCGCACTTCCAGAACCTGGCCGACGCCATGCACAAGCATGGCGCCAAGATCATGATCCAGATCACCCACATGGGCCGTCGCTCGCGCTGGGACGGCGAGCATTGGCCCACGCTGATGTCGCCCTCGGGCATTCGCGAGCCGGTGCACCGCGCTACCTGCAAGACCATCGAGCCTGAAGAGATCTGGCGCGTGATCGGCAACTACGCCAGCGCCGCGGCGCGGGCCAAGGCCGGTGGCCTGGACGGCGTGGAGCTGTCGGCGGTGCATCAGCACATGATCGACCAGTTCTGGAGCCCGCGGGTCAACAAGCGGACCGACGAATGGGGCGGCAGCTTCGAGAACCGCATGCGCTTCGGCATCGAGGTGATCAAGGCCGTGCGCAAGGAAGTCGGCGACGACTTCTGCGTGGGCCTGCGCATCTGCGGCGACGAATTCCATCCCGATGGCTTGAGCCACGAGGACATGAAGGAAATCGCCAAGTACTACAGCGACACCGGCATGCTCGATTTCCTCGGCGTAGTGGGCTCGGGTTGCGACACCCACAACACCCTGGCCAACGTCATCCCCAACATGAGCTATCCACCGGAGCCGTTCCTGCACCTGGCGGCCGGCATCAAGGAAGTGGTGAACATCCCGGTGCTGCACGCACAGAACATCAAGGACCCGAACCAGGCCACGCGCATTCTGGAAGGCGGCTACGTCGACATGGTCGGCATGACTCGCGCGCACATCGCCGACCCGCACCTGATCGCCAAGATCAAGATGGGCCAGGTCGACCAGATCAAGCAGTGCGTGGGCGCCAACTACTGCATCGACCGGCAGTATCAAGGGCTGGACGTACTGTGCATCCAGAACGCGGCCACGTCGCGGGAATACATGGGTGTGCCGCACATCATCGAAAAATCCACCGGCGTGAAGCGCAAGGTGGTGGTGGTCGGTGCCGGCCCGGCCGGCATGGAGGCGGCGCGGGTGTCGGCCGAGCGCGGCCACGACGTGACCCTGTTCGAGAAGAAGGAATTCATCGGCGGCCAGATCACCACGGCGTCCAAGGCGCCGCAGCGTGACCAGATCGCCGGCATCACCCGCTGGTTCCAGCTAGAACTGGCACGTTTGAAAGTCGATCTGCGCCTGGGCACTGCTGCCGATGCCGACACCCTCATGGATCTGCGTCCGGACATCGTCGTACTGGCCGTGGGTGGCCATCCGTTTCTCGAGCAGGGCGAGCACTGGGGCGCCGATGAAGGCCTGGTGGTCAGCAGCTGGGACGTGCTCGACGGCAAGGTCGCGCCGGGCAAGAACGTCCTGGTGTACGACACCATCTGCGAATTCACCGGCATGTCGGTGGCCGACTTCCTGGCCGACAAGGGCTGCCAGGTCGAGATCGTCACCGACGACATCAAGCCGGGCGTGGCCATCGGCGGTACGTCGTTCCCGACCTACTACCGCAGCATGTACCCCAAGGAAGTGATCATGACCGGCGACCTGATGCTGGAAAAGGTCTACCGCGAGGGCGACAAGCTGGTGGCGGTGCTGGAGAACGAATACACCGGTGCCAAGGAAGAACGGGTGGTCGACCAGGTGGTGGTGGAGAACGGCGTGCGTCCCGACGAGAAGCTCTATTACGAGCTCAAGCAGGGTTCGCGCAACAAGGGCCAGATGGACATCGACGCTCTGTTCGCCATCCAGCCGCAACCGTCGTTGAGCACAACGGGTGACGACTACCTGCTGTTCCGCATCGGCGACTGCGTGGCCCAGCGCAACACCCACGCGGCGATCTACGACGCGCTGCGCCTGTGCAAGGATTTTTGATCCTTCCCCTGTAGGAGCGGTCATCGGCCGCGAAAGAAGCACTGCGGTGTACCTGATACAACGCAGTGGCCGTTTCGCGGCCGATGACCGCTCCTACGAGGGTCCAAAGAGGCTTCACCATGCTCGACACACTGCTTCCCATCCTGCTGTTCGCCGCCCTCGCCCTGGCTGTCATGGGCGCCGTGCGGCGAATCAATATGTGGCGCCGCGGCCGGCCTTCACAGGTCGACCTGCTGGGCGGCCTGTTGGCCATGCCCAAGCGCTACATGGTCGACCTGCACCACGTGGTCGCTCGCGACAAATACATCGCCAACACCCACGTGGCCACCGCCGGTGGTGCGGTGCTGGCGGCGGTGCTGGCGGTGCTCGTCCACGGCTTCGGCCTGCACAACCGCATTCTTGGCTACGCGCTGCTGTTGGCCACGGCGCTGATGTTCGTCGGTGCCTGCTTCGTCTACGCCCGCCGCCTCAACCCGCCTGCGCGCCTGTCCAAAGGCCCGTGGATGCGCCTGCCGAAAAGCCTGCTGATGTTCTCGGCGACCTTCTTCATCGCCACTTTGCCGGTGGCCGGTATCTTGCCGATGAACTTCGGTGGCTGGGTACTGGCCGTGGTGCTGGGCATTGGTGTGGCCTGGGGCGTATCCGAGTTGTTTCTCGGGCTGACCTGGGGCGGACCGATGAAGCACGCTTTCGCCGGCGCCTTGCACCTGGCCTGGCACCGCCGCGCCGAGCGCTTCGGCGGCGGTCGCTCGACCGGCCTGAAACCGCTGGACCTGAACGACCCCACGGCACCGCTGGGTGTGGAAAAGCCCAAGGACTTCACCTGGAACCAGTTGCTGGGCTTCGATGCCTGCGTGCAATGCGGTAAATGCGAGGCCGCCTGCCCGGCGTTCGCCGCCGGCCAGCCGTTGAACCCCAAGAAGCTCATTCAGGACATGGTCGTGGGCCTGGCGGGCGGTACCGATGCCAAGTTCGCTGGCAGCCCGTACCCTGGCAAAGCCATCGGCGAGCACGCCGGCAATCCGCACCAGCCGATCGTCAATGGCCTGGTCGATGCCGACACGCTGTGGTCGTGCACCACCTGCCGCGCCTGTGTGGAAGAGTGCCCGATGATGATCGAGCACGTCGATGCCATCGTCGACATGCGCCGCCACCTGACCCTGGAAAAAGGCGCCACGCCCAACAAGGGCGCCGAAGTGCTGGACAACCTGATTGCCACCGACAACCCCGGCGGCTTCAACCCCGGCGGCCGCATGAACTGGGCCGCGGACCTGAATCTGCAGCTGTTCGGCGACAAAAAAAACGCCGACGTGCTGTTCTGGGTTGGCGACGGCGCTTTCGACATGCGCAACCAGCGCACCCTGCGCGCCTTCGTCAAAGTGCTGAAAGCTGCCAAGGTCGACTTCGCCGTTCTGGGGCTTGAGGAACGCGACAGTGGCGACGTGGCCCGGCGACTGGGTGACGAGGCGACTTTCCAACTACTGGCCAAGCGCAATATCGGCACCTTGGCCAAGTACGGCTTCAAGCGCATCGTCACCTGCGATCCGCACAGCTTCCACGTATTGAAGAATGAATACGGCGCGTTGGGCGGCAATTATCAGGTGTTGCACCACAGCACCTTCATGGCCGAACTGGTCGGCGCCGGCCAGCTCCGACTGGGCCAGCACAAGGGCGCCAGCGTGACCTACCACGACCCGTGCTACCTCGGTCGCTACAACGGTGAGTACCAGGCACCGCGCGATGTGCTCAAGGCACTGGGCATCGAGGTCAGGGAAATGCAGCGCTCGGGTTTTCGTTCCCGCTGCTGCGGTGGCGGTGGCGGGGCACCCATCACCGACATCCCGGGCAAGCAACGGATTCCGGACATGCGCATGGAGGACATCCGCGAAACCCAGGCCGATGTGGTGGCCGTCGGCTGCCCGCAGTGCACCGCCATGCTCGAAGGCGTGGTGGAGCCGCGGCCATTGATCAAGGACATCGCCGAACTGGTGGCCGAGGCGCTGATAGAGGACACCGTTGCGCCCGCCAAACCGGCACCGGTCAAACGTGAACTGGCCGAGGAGGCGCATTGATGAGCGACCTTATTCGTCGTGATCCGCGAGCCGAGTGGATCGCTCGCAACCGGCTGCATCCGTTGCACAGCGCCATGCAGCCTCAGGCCAGCACGTGGATGGGGCCCAACGGGGTCATGCGCAAGAACCCCCATGGCATCGGCTTCATCGGCCCCAATGGGGTCAAGCGCATCGACCGCAGCGGGGCCCAGCAGGGCGGTAGCGGCAAGCGCTCGACAGCCGTTGAAGTTAAGTTGCCGCTGCACCAGGTGGCCGTACCGGCGTTCTACATTGCCGTGGTGCCGGACATGATCGGCGGCCGCCTGAGCAGTCACGACCGCGACGTGCTGGGCCTGGCCCATCAGTTGGCCGGCCAGGCGGGTGCGGTGTTGGCCATCGTCTTCGGCGAGCACAAGGAAAGCGCCTTCGACACGGCCGGTGTGGATCGCTTGCTGGTACTGGACGGCGTCGAATTCGACGGCTATGCCCCCGAGCAGCGTATCCAAGGCCTGCAGGCGGTGGACAATCAATTCGCACCGCGTCACTGGCTGCTGCCAGACAGTCGCACCGGTGGCGGTGAACTGGGTCGGCGCTTCGCCGCGCGCGTGGGCGAACGCCCCGCAACGCGTGTGTGGCAGGTCAAGGACGGGCAGTGCATCAGCCGCGCCGGTGCCGGCCAGCAGGACATCGCCCGGCCGCTGCCGCGCTTGATCCTGGCGGCCGCCGAATGCGCCGAGCCGGTGGATGAAAGCCGCCACGAAGTGCTGCCGGTGGCGTTGTCCGCAGCGGCGCCACGCAGCCTGCCGCGCATCGAAGATTTGGGTGCAGTGGCGGTCGACCCTGCCGCAATTCCCATGGCCGAATCGGAATTCATTTTTTCCGGTGGCAATGGGGTGAAGGATTGGCAGCTGTTCCACCGCACCGCCCAGGCCCTGGGTGCAACCGAAGGTGCCTCGCGGGTGGCGGTGGACGATGGCTTCATGCTGCGCGACCGTCAGGTCGGCGCCAGTGGTACCTGGGTAACCGCGCGGGTCTATGTGGCGGTGGGCATTTCCGGTGCGATCCAGCATTTGCAGGGTATCGGCGGGTGCGACAAGGTCATTGCCGTCAACCTCGATGCCAACTGCGACATGGTCAAGCGGGCGGATCTGTCGGTGATCGGCGACAGCCAGGCGATCATGCAGGCCCTGATCGCCGCCATTGAAGCCTGGCGCAACCCAGCCAAACGCGACGCCGCCTGAAGGGCGCCTCGATGAGAGAGACGAAGTCATGAACACGAAAGTCATCAGTCTGGTTTCCATCGGAGCCCACCCGACCTCCGGCCGTCCTCGACGCGCCGACCAGGACTCGCGCGCGGTGGAACTGGGCCTGCAACTGGCTGGGGACGACTTGCAGGTGCTGCACGCCGGCGATGTGGCCGAGCCGGCCCTGCGTGCCTACCTGGGCATGGGGCTGCACCAGTTGCATGTGCTCGAACAACCCCAGGGCGCCGACGCCTTGCCGGCATTGTGCGAATACCTGCAAGGCGCCGGCGCGCAACTGGTGCTGACCGGGACCCAGGCCGAAACCGGCGAAGGCTCGGGCATGCTGCCGTTTCTGCTGGCCGAAAAGCTCGGCTGGCCGATGATCGTCGGCCTGGCGGAAGTGGAGTCCATCGACAACGGCGTGGCTCAGGTGCTGCAGGCTTTGCCCCGTGGCCAGCGACGGCGCCTCAAGGTGCGTCTGCCAATGCTGGCCACGGTCGACAACGCTGCCCCCAAACCACGGCAGAGTGCCTATGGCCCTGCCCAGCGTGGGCGGCTGGCGGTGGACGATGTGGAAGTGATCAACGACGCGCTGTTCGACAGCGCCGAACTGCAACCGGCCAAACCTCGGCCAAAGCGTTTGAAAGTGATCAAGGCCAAGAGTGGCGCCGACCGCATGAAAGCCGCCACGGCCAAGGCCAGTGGTGGTGGCGGGCAGGTGCTCAAGGGCTTGAGCGCCGAAGATGGCGCTCAGGCGATCCTCAAGGCGTTGATCGAAGAGGGGGTGGTGCGTTGATATTGTTGCGCGTTGCTGCAGTGCCAACGCGCTGACCCCGGACGCGGCTCGCGCCGCTACAGAGGGCGGTAGAGATTTATCAGGAACTGCGTGAACGAAGGCTCCAGCACTCGGTTGCCGTGACCGCTGAGGTGGTCTGCATCGGCGAACAAAGGGTCGCCTTTCTCGTCATAGGCCGAGCACAGGTGGCCAGGGCACAGGATCGGCAACGGGTCCCAGATCTTCAGCACCGGGTACTCCCGGGCCAATTGGGTCAGCAAATGCATCTGCGGCGCGCGTAGCTGCAATAACCGATCCCGCTCCACGGTCAGCCCGGGTGCGCAGATCGGGTTCATGCGGTTGAACGCGTCCGAACAACGGTTGGCCGGCGCCTTGAAGACCGGCGACGGTGCGTCGATCAGCACCGTCAGCCCAGCCGCCTGCAAAGGGGCGAGCACCGCATCGGCGGCAGTGCGAGCAGCTTGGGCCTGTTGCGCGGTGCGTTCGCCCAGCGCTTGAGCAAAGAGAACATCTTCATCCTTCCAACCGTCGCGTCCCGCCAGTTCCGGCATGCGCAGGGACGCCAGGAACACCACGTCGCCGGGTTTGGCACGGGCCTGGATATCGGCCAGTGCATCGTTCTTCCACTCACCACAGGCCGCCGGATCGGCCGCCAAGAGGCTGACTACCGCACAGCCACCGCGCTCGTATTCCACCACCTCGATCCCCAGGCGCAACGAGACGATATTCAACATCGTGCGGTAGGCCGCCGTGTGCGAATCGCCCAGCACGAACAATTGACGTCCTTGCAGGGCAGGGTCCTCGACCACTTCGATGGGTTCACGAGGGTAGTGTTTGTAGGCGTGCCAGACGTAGCTGTCGGCAACGCGGCTCAAGGACAGGCGCTCGGTGTTGTCCACCGTCCACATGGCAGCCCCGGCAGACAGCCCCACGGCCAGCAGGGCCGCGCTGATCGTCAGGCCGGCACGGCATTGAAGCATTCTGCGGCCACGGCGCATGGGTTGTTCGATCCAGTGGTAGGAAGCGGCAGCCAGACCCAGCACGACCAGTGGGTACAGCACCTGTACGAGCACTGTCTCCAAGCCAACGGTCCAGCGCAGAAACACCGCCACTGGCCAGTGCCACAGGTACAGCGAATAGGACAGGCGTCCGAAATAGGTCACTGGCCACGCACTCAAGACGCGGTGCAACACACCAGCCCGCCCGCCGCCGCCGCCGGCGAGCACGATGCCGGCGATGGCCAACGCAGTTCCGGCCACAGTGACCAATGCCCAGGGAAAGGGGAATTCGCGTGCAGGTGTCCATACAAACCCTGCCACCAGCAGCCCCAGCCCTGCGCCCAGCAGAACCAACGGCCATGTTGCCCTGCGTCGAGCATCGGTTGTGTTGTCCAACATCTGAAACAACAGCGCTCCGGCCGCGAGCTCCCAGAACCGGCTGGGCAATAGGTAGAACGCCGACAACGGCGCGGCCTGGGTTTGCATCGCGCACCACGCCAGCGAAGCGAGGGTCAGCAGCGGCAATGCGATCCGGGCCAGCAGGTGGGTGGTGTGGTAGCGCAGCCAGCAGAAGAACAGTACTGGAAAGATCACGTAGAACTGCTCCTCCACGGCCAATGACCAGGTGTGCAGGTAGGGATTGAACTCGGCACTGGGGGAGAAATACGTGTTGCTTTGCCACGCCAGGGTGAAGTTGCTGACGCCCAGAAACGCGGTCAGGCCGGTGTCGGCATTGTGGTTGCTGAGCCACACCGGCGGTACCAGCAGGGCGGACACCAGCACGCTGACCAGCAATACCACCAACAGCGCCGGCAGGATGCGCAGGGCCCGGCGGCGGTAGAAATCCAATAGGTAGTCACGCAAAGCCCGGTGGCGTCTTTCGGCCAAGGACTGGCTGATGACATAACCGGAAATGACGAAGAACATGTCCACGCCAGTGAAGCCCCCTGGAAGGAACCCGAGAAACTCGACGTGGAAGACGATCACGGCAAGGACCGCGATGGCGCGCAGGCCGTCGATGCCGGGTAGATAGCCCCCGGCGGGTCGACGGTCTGTGCTGGGCAGATGAAAGGTGGATGACATGGTGACGCCCCTGTTTTTTTATTGTCGGGGCGACACTAGTTCACGGATCCTGTGGAGCAAATGTTCTACAGTATCCGGATATTTCCTCTTTCGATTCAGGGCTTTTCAGGCGTGCCGAAATCAAGCCGCCTGCATCGCGCCTGGATGTCGTTGGCGGAACGCTGCCACCGCTGCGCCAGCCTCCTGCAGGCTATCGATGGCTGCACCGAACTTGGCCGCAACATCACCCAACGTCATGGTTTGTGACACGCCTTCATACAGCCCAGGCAACGGGTCATCCGCCTCGGTAGCGCCGTACATTTTCGCCACGCGCAGCGTGCGTTCGTACAGCTCGGCGAAGGCTTGGTCTGGACCGGCTTCCAGGCGATCCAGCTTGGCCGGGTCCTTGTCTTGTTGCGACTTGTACACTTCATAGCCGGCCTTCACCGAGTCCACACCCATCTTGAAGGCAACGCCGTAAGGGCCCAAGACCTTGGAACCCGTAGTTTTCACAACTTCGGTCGTCAGGTTTACGCCGTTCTTGGTGCTGTCCGGCACCAAGCCGCGGAATTTGGCGTACGCCTTGCCGGGTATGCCGTTCTTGCGGATCTTGGCATCGTTGACGATCGATGACGGTCCCAGGCTGCCAGAATGGAGGTCGAGAGTTGCCGTATTACCCGCTTTTTCCATACCTTTTTCAGCGGCAACACTCGCCAGCTTGCCGACCACCATACCGATGCCTGTGCCGACCACGGTGCCAGGACCAGGCAGTACCATAGTTCCGAGTACGGCACCTGTAGCCGCACCCACGCCTGTGGACGCCAGGTTAGAGACGGCAATCGTTGCCCCGCGCAGGGCTACCGACTTGGCCAGTTCGCTTTTGCTTTCCATGTTTTTCAATGCCTGGATGACTCCAGCGCTGCGAGTATGGGCGATTTCGAACGACGCCAGCAGTACCCGTGCTCGTGAGTCTCTGGCGCGGTTGAACCACGTTTTGCAGTGGCCTTTCCAGTTGTCGTACTTACGCTTCTGCTCTTTCGCCGAACCTCGCCCCCAACTGGGCTGACCCTCCAGGTATTCGGCAGTCGGGCCTGCAGCGATCATGTCCTCGAGTGTGTCGTAGTGAGTCTTGGCGCGGCCGTCGCTGTCGACCATGGAGACCGGGTTGTTGCCCACCATGGCATACAGATTCAAGCCATCGATGTCGCCGCCTGGATCGGGGTTGATCCAGCGCATCAGCCAAGGGGCGTAGTAGCGCAGGCCGTAGTAGTACAGTCCGCTGGCATCGCGCTCCTTGCCCGAGTAGCGCACCGTCTTGTACTTGGCTTCCAGTGCGCTGCGCCCGGCCCAGCAGGCCGTGCCGCCGAAGGGGTAATACTCTTCACGGCTGAGCAGGTGCCCATCCTTGTCGACTTCCAGGGTGCACGAACCCAGATGGTTGCTCAGGTTGTAGCGCAGTTGGTCATTGGGCAATGCCTCAGGCTTGCCCTCTGCCCAATGCAGCAGCCGTACGCTGCTATTGCCGGCCTGGGCCAGGATCACGTGCAGTCGTTCGCCGCTGCGGCTATCGGTACGAATTTCAAGGCCAGGCAGGTAGCGCACTTCGCACACACGCGAGCCCTGGCTCTGCATCGCCGTGGACTGCTTGCGTACCCGAGCGCCGGACGCATCGTAGACATAGCGCTCGTAGTCGTTCTGGCCGTCATCGCGGCGCACGGTCGCCACTTCGTGCAGCTGATTGTACTCGTCCCAGGCCAGTGCCTGGCCTGCCTCCAAGGCGTGGCCGTTGCCGTTGCGGTCGAATGCGGCAGCAAGTTGCGCTTCGTCGGGCAACTGCCCATTGCGCTCGGCCAAAGACCGATTGTTGGCGCGTGCCACAGCCATGCGCTGGGTCCGGTTACGTTGGCCGTTGACGTGCCGAAGTTCCACCAGATTGCCGGCTTCGTCGTAACTCAAGTGTTGCGTGTAGTTGAGCAGCAACGAAGCATCCTGGGGCAGGGCCAGTAGCGGGGGTAGCAGCGGCCCGTCACCGCCGGTATTGGCCGCTTCGCGACCGCAGGCTTCGATCAGTTGGCCGAATGAGTCATAGCGGTAAAGGTTGGTCGGCTCGGTGCGCTGATTGGCGAAATGTCGAACCGGTTGGGCGTCATCGCTGATCTGCACGACGTTGCCTACTGGATCGTACAGATAACGCAGATCCTGCAGCACCGAGTTGTCGGCGCGCCTGGAGATCGAGCGTTGCAACCTCAAGTCGACAGGGTCGTACTCGTTGCGGCTGGTCACCCCATTGCCCGCGGTCTGCGACACCACACAGTCGGCAGCATCGCGTACCGTGGCTCGCAGCAGTTCGTGCTCTGTGCCTTGGGCGGTGATCAACCGTGCGGTGTGCTGTGCTCCGCTGGCATCGTGGCCGAAGTGCTGGACATTGCCCAGCGCATCGGTATGGCTCAGCAGTTGGCCGGTTGCATCATGCCGGTACGTGCTGTGATAGCCCGCACCGGGTTCGAGCAACGCATCGCGTTCACTGTGGGGTTGCGGCCAATCGGCAGCCACCGTGCCGGCCAGGTAGTGGCGCGTCGTGCTGATGATCTGGTTCTGGATGTCCAACGCTTCGGTGAACACGCTTCCGGCGTCGTCATCGTGGCGGTAGATGGCGCCGCACAGATTGCGTGAAGCCTGCTCGGCATTCGCTGCGGCGTAGCTGACCCGCTGTGCAGTGCGTGGCTGGCCTTCGGCGGTGCATTTGACCGTGGTCACCAGGCGCGCAATATCATCATAGTGGCAATGGGTTGCGATACCGCGACTGTCCCACGTAGAGGTAGGTAGCCCATGACGGTCATGCAGCATGATCTTCCAGCCCGAATCGACATTGTGCTGGCGAAGGGTGGCGCCGGAAAGGCTGAATGTCGTGCGCTGATTGGATGTCTCGCTGTTGCCGGCGCAGAACTGGGCGAACTGGCGTGGATCCCATTGAGCGATGGGACGCCCGGCGCAGTCATGCCATTGGGCATTGATGCGAGGCACTGCCGGGGTGTCGGCTTGTCGGCGATAGTAACCGATACTGCGAACGGCTAAACCTCGAGGGTCGCAAACCGCCAGTGCAGGCGTGCGGCTGTGGATGGTCAGTTGATCGGATGAACGGGGGTGAGGCGACATGGGGTCCTGCCTTGATCGGATAGATTTCCCTCTTTATCTACGATCGATCAGCCTCCAGCCATGAACCTCTATGGTATGCACTTCTTGCACAACTGCAGTGAGGTCCGGCGCGCCGGCCACTGGCGCGGTTCATTGAGAACCTGAGCAGTGGCCGACGCGCCGGGCGCGGTTGCCTACGCTGCCTTACGGTTTTCCAGGTGCTGGCGCAAGTTGGTCTGAGTCGTGTGTATCTGATTGATCAAACCGTCTTTCCTGCGTTCCAGAGAGTCGAGGCTCTTGGCTGCCGGCAGTGCCTTGAACTGCGTCTCGATGCTCGGGTACTGCGCCCCGTCCTGGGCCAGCAACGCCTTGATCTCGGCAAAATCCCACTCGATGTAGTTCACCAAGACGTCCCCCTGGTTGATCAGGTAGTTGATCTTCTCATCGCTCTTGGGGCCTTTGGCCAGTTCCACGCCCAGCGTGATGGCGGAGGAGCACCACCGAGGCGACCACATACTGTGTGCTAACGACTTCGCCGAAGGGCAGGGCGCGCTCGGTAACGTCCTTGAAGGTATCGGCCCACTCGGCCTCCGTCTCCGGCTTGAGTGAGCGGATGCGATCTTTGATCCGCCGGCCCTGGGTGAGAAAATCCTGCTGCTCATGGGAGTCATAGTCCCAGTCGAATGCGTGAGACATGATATTGAGCGGTGCGCCCAAGCCTATTTCATCGGCCAGCTTGCCTGCTGACTGGGCGAAGATTTCACCCATCACCAAGGTACCCGCAACTCCGCCAACCGCTGCGCCAAACGGACTGGCCACAAAGCCAACTGCGGCTCCTGCCACGCCACCGCGCGCTTTCCTGCCCGGTTATGTCGTAGCTCGGCGTTTGTCGGTTGCCTTTGGCATCCGTCATGCTCAGCGGTGCACCACTGGCATCGAATTGACTGAGGCTCAGGTAACCGTCGCCGGGTTCGAGCAGGGCATCGCGCGCGACGATCTCGGCAGGCCAGTCCGACGCCGCGAGATCGCTGAGGAAGCGCTGTCGCTGGGCGCTGGTTTCTCCCCGCAGCGTGTAGCTGTCGAACAACAGCGTACCGCTGTCGTCGTCATGCCGGCAGATGCGCCCGCACTGGTTGCGTGCCGCAGACGCTGCATCTGCCGGACCGTAGCTCAGGCGTTGAGTGGTCCGCATGCTGCCATCGGATCCCGACTGAAGAATGGCGACCGGCCTTGCGCAGTCGTCGTACCGGTATTGCCTGACGGTGCCTTTGGCATTCCAGTTGTCAGCCGGACGACCGGCCACATCGTACAAATTGGTCCTGCTCGCGCTGTCCACATTGTGTTCGAGTACAACGTTGCCCGTCAGGCTATATACAGTGTGCTGGTTGGGCGTCGTACGGGTACCGGCCTGAAAGTGGGCGAACTGACGTGCATCCCATTGATCGGTCGGACGTCCGGCGTGGTCATGCCACTGAGCGTTGATTCGTGGTTCTGCAGCGGTACCGGCCTGGCTTCGGTAGTAGTCGATGCGACGCACGGCAAGGCCGCGAGGGTCCGACAACACCAAGGTAGGGGTGCGGCTGTGAAGGCTGAGGTGTTCCGAGGTATTTCGAGGGGTGACATGGTGTCCTGCCTGGATCTGATAAATTCTCTCGTTTATCTCTGATCGGTAGGGTGCTCACCACGAGCGCTTTTGGTATGAATCACGCGTACAAACCCAGCTTCGCCTGCGCGAGACCCGAGGCGCCAGCGTCAACGGCGCCAACCGCGTCGGCCCTCGCTGCGGCCTTTCAGGTGCGCTGCGGTGGCCATTGACGCGGCATGCGCCGCGGCTACGGGTTACTCGTGCACGGCCACACCCTTCAAGTAGGCCGCAGGCTCCGCGCCCAGGTTGCTCAGCAGGCGCTCGCTGTACCAGTCGATGAAGTTCACCACGCCGAACTCGTAGGTTTTCGAATACGGGCCTGGCTGGTAGGCGGTGGAGTTGATGCCGCGCTGGTTTTCCTCGGCCAGGCGACGGTCCTGGTCGTTGGTGGCGTCCCACACCTGACGCATGCGCGCGACGTCGTAGTCCACGCCTTCCACGGCATCCTTGTGCACCAGCCACTTGGTGGTGACCAAGGTTTCCTGGGCGCTGATCGGCCACACCGTGAAGACGATGATGTGGTCACCCATGCAGTGGTTCCAGGAATGGGGCAGGTGCAGGATGCGCATCGAGCCCAGGTCCGGGTTCTTGATGCGGCCCATCAGTTTCTTGCAGCCGACCTGGCCGTCCATCGTCATCGACAGCGTGCCCTTGAGCAGCGGCATGCGCACGATGCGATTGCGCAGGCCGTGGCTGGCGTGGGCGTAGGGGATCTTCTCGGCATCCCAGGCAGCGGCCGAAGCGGCCACGTGGTCCTTGAAGGCCTGGTCGGCACGGGGGTCGGTGACGTCGTCCCATTCCAGCAGGGTCTTGAGCAGTTCGGGGTGGGAGCCGCCGCAGTGGTAGCACTCGCGGTTGTTCTCCAGCACCAGTTTCCAGTTGGCCTTTTCCAGCAGATCGGTCTGCACCGCGACCTTGGTGTTTTCCATGTCGTACGGTTCCATGTAATGGTTCAGCGTACTGAGGAAGTTGTCGATTGCGGGCGGGTTCTGGGCCAGGCTGATGAAGATGTAGCCGCCGGAGGTCTTCACGTGCACAGGCTTGAGGCCGTACTGCTTCATGTCGAAGTCGGCGCCCATCTCGGTGCCGGCGAACAGCAGCCGACCGTCCAGCTCGTAGGTCCATTGGTGGTAATGGCAGACAAGCTTGGCCACCTTGCCCTTTTCCTTGGTGCACAGCCGCGAACCGCGATGGCGGCAGACGTTGTGGAAAGCGTGCACGACGCCTTCGGCCCCGCGTATCACGATGATAGGGTTGCTGCCGATCTGCAGGGTCAGGTAGTTGCCCTTGGCCGGGATTTCGCACGTCATGCCGGCGATCAGCCATTCCTTGTTGAAGATCTCCTGCATGTCGATCTGGAACAGGCGCTCGTCGTTGTAGAACGGCTGCGGCAGCGAGAAGGTGCGCTCGCGCTCCTGCAGCATCTGGGCGGTGGCCTTGCGTGCGGGTTCCAGTGGATCGCCCAGGCTCAGGGTAGTGGTGGCATCCATCGTGTTGATCCTCATGGCCATGCAGTGTGGCCGCGAAAAAAAGTGGCGGTTACGGTTGTCGACGCAAGGCGGCTGAAACTGCGTTCAGATGCGGTGGAGTGTGCGACTCGGCGCGCCGGCAACCTTATCCATGGGCGACATGGCCAAATCCATTCCCGACGCTGCAGGCTAGGCAGCATGGGGCTGGTCGCCATAAGCATGTGGATGTCGCGGATGGGAATGTGGCAGGGGCGGTGCGCACGCAGAATCGCTGCACGCACCGTCGGCAGTCGACCTTGGAGACCAGCATGTCCAACCCCTTCCTGATGCCCGTCAATACCCAGACCTGGGCCAACGGGCGGCACATCGTTCGTTGCGTCAAGGTGATCCAGGAAACCTGGGACGTGCGCACCTTCTGCTTCATGGCCGACCAGCCGATCCTGTTCTTCTTCAAGCCGGGCCAGTTCGTGACCCTGGAGCTGGAAATCGAAGGCGAGCCGGTGATGCGCTCGTACACCATCTCCAGCGCGCCGTCGGTGCCCTACAGCTTTTCCATCACCATCAAACGGGTGCCGGGCGGGCGGGTGTCGAACTGGTTGCACGACACCCTGCACGAAGGCCAGGAGCTGGCGGTGCATGGTCCGGTCGGGCTGTTCAATGCCATCGACTTCCCGGCGCCGAAGATCCTCTACCTCAGCGGCGGGGTCGGCATCACGCCGGTGATGTCGATGGCGCGCTGGTTCTACGACACCAATGCCAACGTCGACATGGTCTTCGTGCACAGTGCGCGCTCACCCAAGGACATCATCTACCACCGCGAGCTGGAGCACATGGCCTCGCGCGTCGACAACTTCAGCCTGCACATCATCTGCGAGAAGCATGGGCTGGGTGAGCCGTGGTCGGGCTACCGCGGGTATCTCAACCACAAGCTGCTGGAGCTGATCGCGTCCGATTTCATGGAGCGCGAGGTGTATTGCTGCGGGCCGACTCCGTACATGAACGCGGTCAAGCGCCTGCTGGAAGCCGCCGGCTTCGACATGACCCGCTACCACGAGGAATCGTTCGGCGCCACGCCTCCCGAGGCGCGTGCCGACGCCGTGGAACAGGCCGAGCAGGCCGCCGATGCCCCGGAAGTCGACGTTTCGGAGCAGCACCTGGTGGAGTTCACCGCCAGCGGCAAGAGCATCCGCGTGGCACCGGGTGAAACCGTGCATGCGGCGGCGTCCAAGCTCGGCATGATGATCCCCAAGGCGTGTGGCATGGGAATCTGCGGCACCTGCAAGGTGTTGAAGCTGGGCGGCGAAGTGGAGATGGAGCACAACGGCGGCATCACCGAGGATGACGAAGCCGAGGGTTATATCCTTTCCTGCTGCAGCGTGCCGAAGGGGGATGTGCGGATCGAGTTCTGATCTATCTGTGGGAGCGGTCCGTGGCCGCGAAAGGAACGCCTCGGTGGGTCAGGCATCAGGTGGCGGACCTTCGCGGCCGATGACCGCTCCCACAGGTTACGGCGGTGCACGCGGTGTCTCTGAATGACCGCATCGAGGCGCCGGTGGTTTACACCTTGAAGCGCGCCACCATCGCATTCAGATCCACCGCCAGGCGCGCCAATTCCCCACTGGCCGCCGTGGTCTGCGCCGAACCTGCGGCAGTCTGCACCGACAGGTCGCGAATGTTCACCAGGTTGCGGTCCACTTCGCGTGCCACCTGCGCCTGCTCTTCGGCGGCGCTGGCGATCACCAGGTTGCGCTCGTTGATCTGCACGATCGCACCATTGATGGTCTCCAGCGCCATGCCGGCGCCCTTGGCGATGTTGAGGGTCGACTCGGCGCGTTCGGTGCTGTTGCGCATCGAATCCACGGCCTGCTCGGTACCCCCCTGGATGCTGCCGATCATGCGCTCGATCTCGCTGGTCGACTGCTGGGTGCGATGCGCCAGCGCACGCACTTCGTCGGCCACCACGGCAAAGCCGCGACCTGCCTCACCAGCACGTGCCGCCTCGATGGCCGCGTTGAGCGCCAGCAGGTTGGTCTGGTCGGCCAGGCCACGGATCACGTCCAGCACCTTGCCGATGTCCCGCGATTCGGTGGCCAGGTTGCCGATCAGCTCGGCGGTGCTCTGCACGTCACCGCTCATGCGCTCGATGGCGCTGACCGTTTCCATGACCAGGTCACGACCATCGCTGGCCGAGCTGGTGGCATCGCGCGACGCCTCGGACGTGCTCACGGCATTGCGTGCCACTTCCTCGACCGCGCTGGTCATCTCGTTGACCGCCGTGGCGGCCTGTTCGATTTCGTTGTTCTGCTGAGTCAGGCCGCGGGCGCCTTCGTCGGTCACGCTGTTGAGTTCCTCGGCGGCAGAGGCCAATTGGGTCGCCGAACCGGAAATGCGTTGCAGGGTATCGCGCAGCTTGCCTTGCATCTTCTGCATGGCCAGCAGCAGCCGCGCGGCTTCATCGCGGCCTTCAGCATGAATCGGTTGGGTCAGATTGCCCTCGGCGATTGCCTCGGCCGCGATGAGCGCTTGATCGATCGGCTTGACGATGCTGCGGGTCAGCAGCCAGGCGAACAGGAACGTCAGCAGGGTAGCCACGATCAGCATGCCCACCACCCAGGCGAACGCCGAACGGTACTCGTCCTCGGCTTGCTGATTGATCTCGCGGGTTTGCACGTTGTTGATCTTGACCAGCTTTTCGAGCACGGCGTTGACCTGTTCCGAGTTGCTCAGCATGTCGCTGTTGAGCATCGCGCGCAGCTCATCCACCTGGCCGGTGGCCGAGAAGTTCTTCATGCGCGCCTCGAGCTGACGGTACTGCCCCAGCAGACGCTTGTAGTCGTCGTAGGCGGCCTGCTCCTCGCTGCTGGCGATCATTTTCTCGTAGCGAGCCTGGGCCTGGTTGATCTGCTCGTTGCGCTGATCGAACAGCTGCACGGTTTTCTGCTGGGTATCGGCTTCACGGTTCAGCAGCAGGCGATACGACAGCACGCGCAGGCGCAGGGTCAACTGGGTCAGCTCGTCGAGGCTGGTGATGCTGGGTACGGTGTTGTTTTCAATGTTCTGGCCCGCGGCGCGGATATGGCTCATCTGGTTCAGGGAAAACACCCCGAGCACGATCATCAGCAGGCCAATGAGCGAGAAGCCGAGCAGGGCACGCGGGGCGATATTCATGTTGCGTAAAGACATGTGAGGTTACCGAAGGGAAGGCGCGGTCCGTGCGACACAGGAAAGGGCATCACGGCTTATCGGACGAATACGGAAAGTCTTGAGGGACCAATTGCCGCAGGTGACGAGCGTCGTCGAGCGCCGCGAAGGCATGAAGATCGATGAACGGGACGAACCGAACCGCGATCTGTGGGTCCATCGGGGTCCTATCAAAGCTGGCTCGAGCGATTTTTTTTCTTTATCGTTCGCGCCCCTGAAAAAGTGTTGGAAATAGCAAATGTTGGAAGCATCCCTGAATCAATTGGAAAGCCTGGTAAACGATCTGGTAAAGCACAACCAGGAACTGGCCGAACGCAATGCCCAACTGGCCGGTGAGCTGGCCCAGGCCAAGGATGACAACGACACGCTGCAGCTCAGTCTGCTCGAGCAGGAAGAGAAACAGGGTGCGACTGCCGCGCGCATTCAGGCCCTGGTCGAGCGTGCTGCTGCGGCGGCGGTATGAACCTTGATGACGGGGTCGAGGTCTTCTCGATTCTGGGCAACGAATATTCAGTGAAAGCGCCGCCCGGCGAACAGCAGGCGCTGCGCCAGGCGTTCGGCATGCTCGAACGCACCTTGGCACAGACCAAACGCAGTCACCCGACGTTGGTCGGCGACCGCCTGTTGGTGCTGGCAGCATTGAACCTGTGCCAGCGCCAGGTCGAATTGAGCCAGGGCCATGCCCAGGCCATGGACCAGTGCAAAAGCCGGATCGATGCCTTGGTCAGCCGTTGCAGCGACACTGGAAACTGATCCAACCGG
This sequence comes from Pseudomonas rhizosphaerae, assembly GCF_000761155.1. Lineage (NCBI taxonomy): Bacteria > Pseudomonadati > Pseudomonadota > Gammaproteobacteria > Pseudomonadales > Pseudomonadaceae > Pseudomonas > Pseudomonas rhizosphaerae. The sequence goes on from NZ_CP009533.1 coordinate 3,961,549, forward strand.
GCAGCAGGGCGGTCCCCCCTAGAGGTCCGCCGCCCACCCCCTGGCGGGTAGCGTGTTGCCCTGCGCTCTGCGAAAATCCCCCCACTTTTCTGCCGGATGTTGACATGACTGCCCTCAAGAACGACCGCTTCCTGCGTGCCCTGCTCAAGCAACCCGTCGACGTCACCCCCGTGTGGATGATGCGCCAGGCCGGTCGCTACCTGCCCGAGTACCGCGCCAGCCGGGCCAAGGCCGGCGACTTCATGAGCCTGTGCAAGAACCCGTCGTTCGCCTGCGAAGTCACCATGCAGCCGCTGGAGCGTTACCCGCTCGACGCCGCCATCCTGTTCTCCGACATCCTCACCATCCCCGATGCCATGGGACAGGGCCTGTACTTTGAAACCGGCGAAGGCCCGCGTTTCCGGAAGGTCGTCAGCACCCTGGCCGACATCGAAGCCCTGCCGATCCCCGACGCTCAGAAAGACCTGGGCTACGTCATGGACGCGGTCAGCACCATCCGCCGCGAGCTCAATGGCCGGGTGCCGCTGATCGGCTTCTCCGGCAGCCCCTGGACCTTGGCCACCTACATGGTCGAAGGCGGCTCGTCCAAGGACTTCCGCAAGACCAAGGCCATGCTCTACGACCAGCCCCAGGCCATGCACCTGCTGCTGGACAAGCTGGCGCAGTCGGTCACCAGCTACCTTAATGGCCAGATCATGGCCGGTGCCCAGGCCGTGCAGATCTTCGACACCTGGGGCGGCAACCTGTCGGCGGCGGCGTACCAGGAATTTTCCCTGGCCTACATGCGCAAGATCGTCAGCGGTTTGATCCGCGAGCACGAAGGGCGCAAGGTGCCGGTGATCCTGTTCACCAAGAACGGCGGCCTATGGCTGGAAAGTATTGCCGATGCAGGCGCCGACGCGCTGGGCCTGGACTGGACGTGCGACATCGGCGAGGCACGCCGTCGGGTCGGCCAGAAGGTGGCGCTGCAGGGCAACATGGACCCTACCGTGTTGTACGCGAAACCCGAAGCGATCCGCGCCGAAGTGGCGCGGATCCTGGCCAGCTATGGCCAGGGCGATGGCCACGTCTTCAACCTCGGCCACGGCATCACGCCGGAAGTCGACCCAGAGCACGCCGGTGCGTTCATCCGCGCCGTGCATGAGTTTTCGGCGCAGTATCACGGCTGACATCTTGCCGCGTTGAATCCTGACGCGGCTTGCACCGCTGCTACAGAAACACCCCAACCCCTGTAGCAGCGGCGCGAGCCGCGTCGGCGGTGCATGCGGTGCCTCGCTCTAACGCGTCGACACTCCCACCGGCTGCAACTTCGCCAGCTTTGCCGCTACGACCAACGCCACCGTCAACAATCCCGCAATAAACCCGCCTACGCCCGTCCACCCGCCGTAATGCCAGGCCATCCCCCCCGCTGTCCCAGCCACGCTCGACCCTGCGTAATAACTGAACAGATACAATGAAGACGCCTGCCCCTTGGCCGTCAACGCCCGTCGCCCGATCCAGCTGCTGGCCACTGAATGCGCCCCGAAAAAACCGAAGGTAAACATGAGCATCCCCAGCAGGATCACCGGCACCGGGCTGAACAAGGTCACCAGCAAACCGGCGAACATCAGCACGATGCTCATCCAGAACACCTTGCGCCGCCCGTGCTTGTCGGCCAGTGAACCGACCTGCGCCGAGCTGTAGATGCCGGCCAGGTACACCACCGACAGCAACCCCACCAGCGCCTGGCTCATGTGGTAAGGCTCGGCCAGCAGCCGATAGCCGATGTAGTTGAACAGGGTGACGAAACTGCCCATCAGCAGGAACGCTTCAAGGAAAAGCCACGGCAGCCCGGCGTCCTTGAAGTGCATGGTGAAGCCATCGATCAATCCGCGAGGATTCATCACACGTGGGCGAAAGTTGCGCGATTCGGGCAGGATCTTGACGAACACCGCCGCCGCGATCAGCGCCAGGCCGCCGACCACCAGCAGGGCGGTGTGCCAGCTGACGAAGTCGATCAGCACGCCTGTGATCAGTCGTCCGCTCATGCCGCCGATGGCGTTGCCGCCAATGTACAAACCCATCGCCAGGCCAATGTGCTGGGGGTGGATTTCCTCACTCAGGTAGGTCATGGCCACTGCGGCCAGGCCGCTCAGGCTCAATCCCGTCAACGCGCGCAACAGCAGCACGCCGTCCCAGGTCGGCATCAGCGCACTGCCCACGGTGCACAGCGCCGCGCAGAACAGCGCGGCGACCATCACAGGTTTGCGCCCCACGCTGTCGGAAATCGGCCCGGTGATCAGCAGACCGATGGCCAGCATCCCGGTTGCCACCGACAGCACCAGGCTGCTCTGGGCTGCGTTGATGCCGAACTCGTGGGACAGGATCGGCATCATCGGTTGCACACAGTAGAGCAAGGCGAAGGTGGCAAATCCGCCGCTGAACAAGGCGAGGACCGTTCGCAGAAACTGCGGCGTACCCTTTTCGATGTACTGCTCGCCGAGTTGAGCGGTGCTTTGATGAGGGGTATCGACAGCTTGCGCGGAAGGCGCGACAGCAGTTTTCACGGTGACCTCGGGGTTGGGGCGGCAGGAGTGGGAAAACTATATAGCTGGCTAATGATCGATGCCAACCCATTGGGCTTTCATTACCAGGCTTTCATTGTAGAAAACCGTTGTAGGAAAAATCCGAGAATGAACGTCCCGGCGCGCTAGTAACTGTAATATTCTGGTCGCTACACTCGAGGCTTTGCCTGTCATGGAGGGGTATAGATGCGGCGCGTGGTGTTCAATCAGAAGGGCGGCGTAGGCAAATCCAGCATTGCCTGCAACCTGGCGGCCGTGAGTGCCAACGAGGGTTTTCGCACGTTGTTGATCGACCTCGATGCACAGGCCAATTCGACCCAGTACCTCACCGGGCTGACCGGCAACGACATCCCGATGGGCATCGCGGATTTCTTCAAGCAGATTCTCTCGTCCGGACCAGCCAGCAAGAAAGGCAAGGTGGACATCCATCAGACGCCCTACGATAACCTGCATGTGGTCACGGCCTCCGCAGAACTGGCCGACCTGCAGCCCAAGCTCGAGGCCAAGCACAAGATCAACAAGCTGCGCAAACTGCTGGACGAGCTCAGCGAAGACTACGACCGGATCTATATCGACACGCCGCCGGCGTTGAATTTCTACGCGGTCTCGGCCTTGATCGCTGCGAACCGGGTATTGATTCCCTTCGATTGCGACAGCTTTTCCCGGCATGCGTTGTATGGCCTGCTCAGTGAGATCGCCGAGTTGAAAGAAGACCACAACGAAGGCCTGGAAGTGGAGGGCATCGTGGTCAACCAGTTTCAACCGCGCGCCAGCCTGCCTCAGCAGATGCTCGACGAACTCATTGCCGAAGGCTTGCCGGTATTGCCGGTGTACCTGAACAGCTCGGTGAAGATGCGCGAGTCCCACGAGCTGAATATCCCGTTGATCCACCTGGATCCGCGACACAAGCTGACCCAGCAGTTCGTCGAATTGCACGACCTGCTCGAACACGCCTGACTGCCACACGGCGAACCGCAGGATCCACCAGACCCTCCGCGCTGCCCGCCGACGTGGCTTGCGCCGCTGCTACGGGAACGCGGCGCCTGTTGACGCGGCTTGCGCCGCTGCTACGGGAACGCGGTGACTGTTTGACGCGGCTTGCGCCGCGGCTACAGGGCGCCGCGATCCCCTGTAGCAGCGGCGCGAGCCGCGTCCGGACGCGATGCGGTCTATCAGGCTGTCACAGACTGGCAATGCCTTGAGCGCGCAACCAGCCCAGCAGCTGTGGCAACGGCATCGCGCCGCTCTGCCGCGCGACTTCCCGGCCATTCTTGAACAGAATCAAACTCGGTATCGAACGAATGCCCAATTGCGTGGACAACTGCGGGTTGGCCTGGCTGTCCAGCTTGGCCAGTCGGCATCGACCCTCCAACTGCACTGCCGCCTGCTCGAACACCGGTGCAAAGGACTTGCACGGCCCGCACCAGTCTGCCCAGACGTCCACCAGCAGCGGCAAGTCGCCCTTGATCTGGCTGCTGTAGTCGCCCTGAGTCAACTCGAAGGGTTTATTCAACAATACCGCCGCCTTGCACCGCCCACATTTAGGCTGGTCCGCAAGGCGTAAAGCGGGAATGCGGTTGAGCCCGTTGCAATGCGGGCAGGGGATTACCAGTGAGTCGCTCATGCCGGGCTCCGGTTGGATGAATGCACTAAAGGTATGTGGAGGCGGCCCAGTTGGATATCAACCGACGCTGTACCTGCCGATTGCCCACCGGCTGTACCTGTAGTCTTTGATCCCTGCCCAGTAGAGTCGAATCCGACCTGTAATGAGGAACACTCCATGGCACTGCTCGGCATACTCGGCGGCATGAGTTGGGAATCGACCGCTTCCTATTATCGTCTGCTCAACGAAGGCTATCGCGACGCAAAAGGCGGACTTCACTCGGCTCCCCTGTTGCTCCATTCGGTCGACTTCGCCAGCATTGCCTCGCTGCAGAAGGCTGGAGATTGGCAAGCCGCAGGCATTCACTTGGCTAAGGCTGCACGCGGACTGGAGCAAGCGGGGGCGGGCGCCATATTGCTGGCGACCAACACCATGCACAAGGTTGCCGATGCCATCGAACAAGCGGTCGAGATCCCCTTGCTGCACATCGGCGACGCGGTAGGTGAGGCCCTACAAGCCGGCGGTTTCCAGCGAGTGGCCTTGCTCGGCACACGCTTCACCATGCAACAGGACTTCTATCGTCTGCGACTGGCCGAGCACTATGACATCGAGGTGATGCTGCCTGAAGAGCCGCAAATGGTAGAGATCGACCGGATCATTTTTTCTGAGTTGTGCCAAGGGCAATTCACCTCGGTATCGCAGGCGTACTACCTGGCCTGCCTTGAAAGTCTCCACAGCCAGGGCGCGCAGGCAGCCATTCTAGGTTGCACCGAGATCGGCCTTCTGCTGCAGAGCGTCGGGGCACCCTTGCCGCTGATCGATAGCAGCCAGGTCCATGTGCAGAGCGGCCTGCGCTGGTTGTTAGATCGCAGCGATGAGTCTGCCCAGAAACAAAGATGATCTACAGCTTCACCGCCTTGAGCTCATGCTCGAGGCTGCGCTGCACGAACTGATTAAGACTGACACCCAGCGCAGCCGCTGTCTCGGTAACTTGGGCGTGCAGCGCCTCAGGCAGCCGCAGCTGGAATTTCCCAGAGTAGGATCTGACAGGTTCGATGCCTTCTTCAGCGCACACCTGTAGAAACACCCGCAGTGACTCGGCGCCTGCAGTCTTCAATGCGCTGACGCTGTCGGCATGGAAATCCGCGCCGCCATTCAGATTAATGAACTCTCCGCGAAATGTGCCGATCTCCGGGTCGTACTGAATGACGGCCCGATGGCCGTTGATGATCATGATGTTGTTCATGGTTTGACTCCGTTGGTTGCCAACCAGTTGCGGATGCTTGCCACTGCAGCCTTGTCGGTTTCTGGGGACGGATGAGGACGATGGAATACCCGCACGGCCCCGAAAAGCACGACCGCCACGCAGGAGCCCTCTCGCTCTTGCACCTTGGCCCCTAATTCGACGAACAATCTCTCGATGCGTGACCATCGGATGGTTCCTGATACTGGGCGAGCGTAGATCGCCTCAAGCACGTCAATGTGTTTGAGCTTTGAAAGGTTCATCGTAACGCTCCGCGGGCCAAAACGGTACCAAAAATCAGTACCGTTTCAGATATGGGCTTCGGGGCTTACGATGATGTGCCGGGTGCACTAAAAGGTCAGTCAGACAGGCTTGAAAGCGATGTAGGCGGCGTCCGATGCAGGCCGATCATGCAGAGTGTCAACCTTCACACGAGGCTGCGGGACCGTCAGACACCTATCACGACGAACAACTGATCTCCAGATGCTTGCCCCACTCCGGTGGCCGCTCGGCGTAACCCTCCATGCCCGGCTGTGCCTCGAACGGATTCGATAGCACCTGGTGCAGTCGCCGCACCTCTGAATAGTCGCCGTCTTCGGCGGCGTCGATGGCTTTCTGCGCCAGGTAATTGCGCAGGATGTACAACGGATTGACCTGGTTCATGCGCTCGGTACGGCCGTCTACCACATCGCGATCCATGCGCGCCTGGTAATCCGCTGCCCAGGCATCGAAGCCCTGCATATCGACGAAGTCGTCGCGCAGTACGGCCAGCGAGCCGGCTTCGCCCAGGCGTCGGAAGAACAGGTTGTAATCCACGCCACTGTTCTGCATCAGGCCCAGCAGGCGTTCGAGCAGCACCTTGTCGCCTTCTTCGGCCAAGGTGAAGCCCAGCCGACGCCGCATGATGTCCAGATAGGCGGCCTCGTACAATGGCAGGAACAACCCCAATGCTTCCTGCAGCGCTGGCACCTCGATCAAGGGCGTCAACGACTGAGCCAGGGCGCTCAGATTCCAGTGCGCCACGGGCACCTGGTTGCTGAAGCTGTAGCGGCCTTCATGGTCGGAGTGGTTGCAGATGAAGTTCGCGTCGAAGTCATCCAGGAAGGCGAACGGTCCGAAGTCGAAGGTGATGCCCAGAATCGACATGTTGTCGGTGTTCATCACCCCATGGCAGAACCCGTAGGCTTGCCACTGCGCGATCAGCTCGGCGTTGCGTTCGACGATTTCGCGAAACATGTCCAGATAGGGTTCAGGCTGAGTGGCACAGCCCGGAAAGTGCGCCGCCAACACGTGGTCGACCAGCTGTTTCTGCAGTTCAGGCTGGCGGGTGTAGTAGAAGTATTCGAAATGACCGAAACGCACGTGGCTTGGCGCAAGGCGCAGAAGCATGGCCGCGCGTTCCTGTTTCTCCCGCCACACCGGAGTGTCCGACGCGATCACGCACAGGGCGCGGCTGCTGGGAATACCCAGGGCATGCAAGGCTTCGGACGCCAGGAATTCGCGGATCGAGGAACGCAGCACTGCCCGGCCATCACCGCTGCGCGAGTAGGGCGTGGGCCCGGCGCCCTTGAGGTGCAGGTCCCAGTGTTCGCCGACGTCGTTGTACACCTCGCCGAGCAGTACACCGCGGCCGTCGCCCAACTGAGGGGTGTAGCCGCCGAACTGATGACCCGAATAGATCATCGCCCGCGGCTCGGTGTCGCTCCACAGTTTGTGGCCGCTGAACAGCTCGGCGAACAGCGGGGTCTGGGCGCACGCGGGGTCCAGGTCCAGCAGGCTCATGGCTGCATCGCTGGCCACCACCAGCCGTGGATTGTCGATGGGCTCCGGCAGAACATGCGTGGAAAAGACGTCGCCCAGGCAGGCAAAGCGGTTGTCGAAGATCAGTTCGTCGAGGCCTTTCATGTGCGTTCTCCGTGGGCGTAGTGCGCTCAGTCAAGTTTCGAGGGCGGCGGCTGGGGTGCGTCGACAACCCGGGGCGTGCTGGGAGGCTCCGCCTGTGCAGGCGTTGCGGCCGGTTGCAGGGTGCCAGTGCTTTCACCCGTTTCGGCCGGCACCAGCTTGTACTCTTTGCCGGTGGTGTTCTTCAGGTAGATCTCCATCTGCCGGAACGAAATATTGATGTTCTGGCGCTTGAATTCCTTGTTGATGAACCGGTTGATCTCATCCAGGACCGGGTTACGGTCACCCAGGTCACGCACGTGCATGCGCAACTCGTGGTCCAGGGTGCTCTCGCCGAAATTGAGGAAATACACCAGCGGCTCGGGTTCCTTGAGCACCCGCGGATTGTCACGCGCTGCCTTGAGCAGCAGGTCGCGCACTAGGTCGAGGTCCGAGCCGTAATCCACACCCAGTTTCAGCGTCACTCGGGTAATGGTGTCGGTCAGCGACCAGTTGATCAATTGCCCGGTGATGAAGGTCTTGTTGGGGACGATGATGTCCTTGCGGTCGAAGTCGGTGATGGTAGTGGCACGGATGCGGATCTTGCTCACTGTACCCGACAGGTTGCCGATGGTGATGGTGTCACCGATGCGCACCGGACGCTCGAACAAAATCATGATGCCGGAGATGAAGTTGGCGAAAATCTCCTGCATGCCGAAACCGATACCCAGCGACAAGGCCGCGACCAGCCATTGCAGCTTGTCCCAGCTCACCCCCAGGGTGGACAGCGTGGACACGAAACCGACACCGGCGATCACGTAGGACAACAACGTGGTGGTGGCGTAGGCGCTGCCCTGGGCCAGGTTCAGCTTGGACAGCACCAGCACCTCCAACAGCCCCGGCAGGTTGCCGGCCAGCACGATGGTGATGCCGATGATCATCGCCGCACCGATGAAGTCGCTGAGGCTGATCGGCACCATGCTCATGGCCGCGCCGGTGCCGCTGGTGTACTCGTACAGGGTGATGTTGTCCAGGTAGGCGAACACGCTGATCAGATCGCTCCAGACCCAATACAGCGCACCGATGAAGCCGGCCAGCAAGGCCAGGCGCACTAGGCGCAAGGATTGCTGGTTGATCTGCTCGATGTCCAGGGTCGGCTCTTCGACCACCAGTTCGCCTTCGCCGCTTTCCTTCGCCGTCTGCCGCTTGGCCAGCGCCCGTTGGTAGGCCAGGCGCCGGGCGGCCACACTCAGGCCGCGCACGAACGCCGCTTCGATGACCAGCCAGATCATCAACAGGTAAAGGGTGTCGATCAACCGGTCGGAGAGCTTCAGCGCCGTGTAGTAGTACCCAAAACAAACCGCCACGAACAGCGCGATGGGCAGCGCCGTGAACAACAGGCCTATGGTGCGGCGAAACAATGAGGCGCTCTTGTGGGTCGGACTGCTGATCAACAACCGCCCCAGCAGCCAGGCCATCAAGGCATAGCAGGCCAGCACCACGGCGATGCCCAGCACGTCGTCGGCCAGCGCCGAGGGTTGCAGCTCGGCCACCGCCACCACCGACACCAGAGCCAGCACGACGAAGCCCAAGCGGCGTACCCAGCCTTGCAGAAAGGCCACCTGCGCCCGCTCCCAGCGAAAATGCAGCTCGGCCACGCCACCGGGGGCAAGGATGCGATACGCGGTGTAGAACACCAGCCAGGCCTGGGCGATCTGCAGCATGGCCGCGCCCAGTCCGGCATTCTGCCCGCGCGCATCGATCAACAAGGCATAGCCGCACAGGGCCAGGCCCAGGGACATGGGCATGGCCAGCAGGATGTTGATCAGAATGGCGGCAGGGGTGTGCCATTGCCGGTCGCGCTTGAAGTGGCCGATGTCCTGATGCACCGCATTGAGCTTCTGGTAGAGAAACTTTCGCTTCCATTGCAACAGGCCGATCACCAGCAGCAGCGGCAGGAACAGCAAGGGGCGCTGCGCCAGGCCGTCGGTCAGCTCGCTCACGCTCGAGGCCCAGGGCAGGGTCGTGACCTGGTTTTCCAGGCGCCGCGGCACGGCCTTGAACCACTCGTCATCCAGCGGCTTGTTGCTGGGGATCCAGAACATCTGTTCATCCAGCGTGGCGCGCAGGCTCTGTGCGGTACTGAGCAATTGTTTCTGATTGAGCTGCAGGGTGATCGATTCGTTGAGCAGTGCGCTCAGCTCGCGGTTCAGGCGCTCCAGCAGGTCGCTGCGGGTGACCGCCAGTTCCAGCACGCTCCTGCGCAGCTGCGGCGTGTTCTGGTCCTGCGGCTGGTTGGCCAGCAGGTTGTCCACGTACGCTGCCGGGTTGCTGATGGCCTCGCGCTGTTGATTGACTTCGAACTGGTACAGGCGGATGTCGGCGATCTCGTCGGCCAGGTCGCGGTCGACCTTCAAATGCGGCAACGCCTGCTTCTGCTTGTAGAGAATCTTGGACAGCAGCAGGCTGCCCCTGAGCACGCTGATCTGCTCGTCCAGGGCCTGGTCGCTCTGCGTGACGCTGTCGAGCTGCTGACGGGTCTTGAGGTTCTGCTGGGTCAGCTCGTTGAGGCGATCGGTGCTGCGCAACAGGTAGTCGGACAGCTTGACGTTGGCCGCGCTTTCCGTAGCCAGCACACTGCTGCCCCCGGCTTTCTGCGCTTCCAGCGACTGCTTGGTGACCGTTTCCTGGGATTGCGCCAGGCGTTTCTGGTTGATCAGCGTCTGCAGGTCCTGGATTTCCTGATCCAGGCGGGTGGTCTTTTCCAGCACCAGGTCGTGCCGGGCGTTGCCCAGGTCCTGGAGGGTACTGTTGCCGGCCAATTCCTGACGGCGCAGGTTGATCAAGGCGTTGATCGAGGCCTGCTCGGCCGTCAGCTGGTTGCGCGTGTCGGGCGTCAGCGCCTTGCCGTCGTTCTTGCCCAGCTTGAGGATGCCGTTGATCTGCTGGATACGGTTCTGGCTGGCGCTGATTTCGGTCTGCGCACGCTCCGGGCGAGTCTGCGCGGTAATGATCAGGCTATTGGCATCGGACAGCGCCTTTTGCAGCTCACCTTGTTCGGTGGTGCGCTCGCTGAAGATCTGCTCCAGTTGCGGCACGCTCAAGGTGGCATAGCGCTGGGTCACCGGAATGATCGGCATGCCCTTGAGGCGGCTCAGCTCGCGCTGGGCCTCGAGGGTCTGCTTGGGCGCATCGGCCAGTTGCTGCTTGAGTTCGGCCAGCTTGCGCTCTTTGTCCGTCTGGTTGCCGAGCAGACCCAGAGTCTGCTCGAACACTTGCTGCAGGGCCTTCTGGTCGGCTTCTGGCAGCTTGCGTTCGGCGATCTTGTCGAGGTTGTTTTGCACCGTTTCACGGTTCAGCGGGTCGGCGGCCTGAGCGCCGGCGACAGCCATGCACAGCCCCAGCAGGGCTGCGGAAAGAAGTTTGCGCATAGGTAAAAAGTCGTACAGCTAGAAGAGAGAAGGGCAGTTTAGAGGAAGAGCCCAGGCCCTGGACGACTTCCTTCGGGGAATTTGACGCCCACTTTCATGATCCGGTTCCCGTCCATCACCGCGACCGTCCAGAGCGTGCCGTTCCACTCCACGTGGTCGCCGACGATCGGCGCGCCGCCTACGCGTTGGATGATGAAGCGGCTTAGCGGCATTTGCGGGTCGAGACCGTCGAGCTTGAGGCCGTAGAGCGCCGAGACCGCGCCCAGTTGCGCGTCGCCCTCGAGTACGAAGTCGCCGAAGAAGCGCAGGTCCAGACCGCGCTGGGGTGCCTGGCTGAACAGTTTGCCCAGGGCCGGCAGGTTGTGCTCGTGGCCGATCACGCACAGCAGATCGTCCACTTCCAGCACGGTACTGCCCGACGGGTGGAGCAGTTGCTGGCCGCGAAACAGTGCCGCAATGCGAGTGCCTTCAGGCATCTTCAGCTCGCGCAGGGCCGCGCCGATGCACCATTTTTCCGCGCCCAGGCGGTACACGAACAATTCCCACTCGCTGGTGATGTGCACCTCGAGGGCCGAGCGCGAGATCGGCGCCGGGTCCGGCGGCACGGTGACCTTGAGCAACTTGGCCACCCACGGCAGGCTGGTGCCCTGCACCAGCAGCGACACCAGCACGATGAAGAAGGCCAGGTTGAAGAACAATTGTGCATCCGGCAGCCCGGCCATCAGGGGGAACACCGCCAGGATGATCGGCACCGCGCCACGCAGCCCGACCCAGGAAATGAACGCCTTTTCGCGGCCGTTGAACGCTTTGAACGGCAGCAACCCGACCATCACCGACAGCGGCCGCGCAATCAGGATCATCCACAGGGCCAAGGCCAGCGCGGGCAGGGCGATGGGCAGCAGGTCGTGGGGCGTGACCAGCAGCCCCAGCACCAGGAACATGCCGATCTGCGCCAGCCACGCCATGCCGTCGAGCATGTGCAGAATGCCGTGGCGGCTGCGAATCGGCTTGTTGCCCATTACCAGGCCGCACAGGTAGACGGCGAGGAAGCCGCTGCCGTGCAGGGCGTTGGTCAGGGCAAATACCAACAGGCCGCCCGCCACCACCAGGATCGGATACAAACCGGTGGCCAGGTTGATACGGTTGACCAGTTGCAGCATGACCCAGCCGCCACCCAGCCCGATGATGCCGCCGATGCCGAACTCGCGCAGCAAGTGGCCCAGCAGGCCCCAGTGCAGGCCGGTCTGGTTGCTGGCGATCATGTCGATCAGGGTGACGGTGAGGAACACCGCCATGGGGTCGTTGCTGCCCGATTCGATCTCGAGGGTCGCGGTCACCCGCTCGTTCAGCCCCTTGCCGCCCAGCAGCGAGAACACCGCCGCCGCATCGGTGGAACCGACGATGGCGCCGATCAACAGCCCCTGGATCATGCTCAGGTCGAACAGCCAGGCCGCCACTGCACCGGTCAGCGCGGTGGTAATCAGCACCCCGACCGTGGCCAGCGACAGCGCCGGCCACAACGCCACGCGAAAACTCGATACCCGCGTGCGCAAGCCGCCGTCGAGCAGAATCACTGCCAGCGCCAAGTTGCCGACCAGATAGGCCGTGGGGTAGTTGTTGAATATGATGCCGCCGCCGTCCACGCCGGCGGCCATGCCGACGGCGAGGATGATCACCAGAATGGGAATGCCCAGGCGCGACGAGAGCGAACTGACCAGAATACTCGCACCCACCAGCAACGCGCCGATCAAGAACAGGCTGTTGATGAAGGTGGCATTCAAAGGGCAGTACTCCATGAAAACGGGGGAAGCCGCGGAGGCGTCATGCAGGCCGCGTGCCAAGGGATTCTAACCTGTGCAAATGGTTGTATGTCAAAGTGCTTATCGCTAATTCATCCATTGGCCCAAAAGCCCTGGCAGTCCAGTGACAGGTGGATATCTATGTAGCGCGAGCGCTTCGGGGTGCCTGCCTATGGTGCGACCTTCGTTAATTTGAAGGTGAATCCACATGACACTGCACACCGCGCCCGACCTCGCTTCGGTGCTTGAACTGCAAGCGGGCGATGGCCCACAACGCACGGCCTTGCTCAATACCGCAGGGCTGCTGCTGGCCCAGGCGCAAGAAGCTCACGCTGCGCTGAACGGGTTACTGGCGCAAAAACCGGAAGAAGTCGGACAGTACTGGCAGGACCTGGCACCGGGCGCTTTGATGTCGCGCCGCGACCACGCGCGGCAGCTGCGCCGCCAGGTCTGGTCAGACCGTAGCGCGCTGCTGACCCTTTTCGCCCAGCTGAGCCCGCGTGTAGCGAGTTGGCTGGACGACAGCAGTCCCGGGACGATGGCTGTGCGTTGCTGCACACTGGTGCTGCATGGCAGCGATGGCACCCGGCTTGGCCTGCCGGGCGCCCTGGCGTTCGACGACCCGGCCAGCCCTGGTTGCCTGTTGGTCATCCCCGGTGTCGAACACGAGCTTTTCGAATTCGACTCTCGCGAGCTTGCCGCCCAGGCATTGATCGAATACTTACTCAGCGAGGCGGGTAGCGCCTATGCGACGTGGCTGAATGCCCCGGCCCTGTTGGCCGCGTCCTCGACGATCGGAGTCATGCTGCTGTTCGAACCTGCCGCAGGCGACCCCTGGTCTGTCAGCATCGACGCCTCCATTGCCGCGCTGGGCGTTAACTCTTTTGCTGAGCGCACCCAGTGGTTCTGCCGCGCCCTGCCGGACGCCTATGTCGAGGCCGTGGCCAGCGTATCCAGCCGTGATGCCCGCCGTCAGCAGCCGTTGCTGCACTTCCACAGTTTCGGTGCGAGCCTGAGCGACGCGTTGTGCCATGAGAAAGGGGTGGCCTGTGAAGCAGCCATTGCGCGGTTCTTCGGCGAGCCCATGGACAGTGACGAATTCAAACGCTACCGCCAGGCCCATGCCGAGTTGCAGGCGGCACAGGCGCGCGGCGACGCCTTGCTCAATGAGTTGATCAACGCGCCCCAGGTGTTACCCGCCGACCATTGGAGCGCCAAGGACGACACGGGCCTGGACCGCACCCAGCGGCTGGTGAGCAGCCTGGCCAAAGGGTTGTTGCAGGAAGCGCAGTTGCAGGTCTACGAGCAGACGCTGAGCATCGAGGCCCTGGCCCTGGTCACCGAAGTGGTGACCCATCCCTCGGCCCGCGAACGCGGCGACAGCTCGATCACCGTGCTGGAAGTCGCCATGGGCGATGCCGAATTTGCCTGGACCCTGCCCGGCGCTCTTGTGCTGCGCAACGAGGACGCCGGGCAGAGCGCCACGCCTGCGCTGTTGTTCTACCTGATGGGCTGCGAGGGTGGGCTGAAATCGTTCGAGTCCATCGACGCATTGCGCACTTGCCTGCAGGCTACCCTGGCCGACACGGCCTACGACCTGCTCTGGTCGCGGCTGGACAGCATGGGCCTTGCGGCCTTGCAGCGCTTTCGCAGCATTGGCAACGTGCCGGTACTGATGCGCGAGGTCGAGGGCGACGCAATCAGCCAGTGCGTGCAGGACTGCATCGACCGCGCAGCGTCAGCTCGGCACGATGAGCCAAGCCGTGCGCGCCTGGCCCAGGCTCGACAGCTGCGCCTGCCGGGCAGCGAAATCCGCGACCTGGCCGTGGGCCGGATCGCCGAACAGCGACGTGTGCAGGCCACACTCGCCGCGTTGCCCAGTTGGCTGACCAAGGCGCCCGACGCCGTGCACAAGGTCTATGGGCTGCGTCTGCACGCCTATAACCAGGCCGCCACTGACCTGGAGCGCTACCTGGGGGGTGAGCCCGCCAACCTCTTCAGCTTTGCCCACGGACTGTTGGCACAGCGCCTGAAAGCCGATCTTGGCCAGGACCTGGACCCTGAACAAGTGATCGTTCAGATGCCCGACGAGGTCGAGCACAAGGCCGTGCCCAACGTGCCCTCGTTGATCAAGAGGCCCAGCAGAGCCACCCATCGACTGCACCTGGTCGAGTTGGCACTGCTCAACGTCGACCGCCAGGTCAGCGCCCGGCTGGACTTCGCCCAGCTGTTCGACGGTCGTACCGGGCTGGCATTGAACGTGGCGGGGTTGAACGCTGGCTATTTGCGTGCCCTGGTGATCGAGCTGGACATCGCCCGCCAGTATCGCGACAAAGTCGTAGCCACCTTTGGCCTGCTCGATGACGCCCAACCCCTGGGCGGGCTGCGCAGCCAGATTCTGCTGGCGCCTTACCGCCACCAGCTGTTGTTGCACGCGTTGAGCGCACAGCAACAAGGCCAGCTGGATGCCGCAGGCGTGGCGCTGCTGGAACGCGCGGTGGCGGCCCGCACCCCTACGGCTCTGGCGCAGCAAAACCTTGCGGTCTGCACGGTCACCCTGAGCCTGGGCGGCCAGGAGCGGGATCTGTACACATCCTTGGTGCTGATCCACGACCCGGTGGCGCAGCAGGTGGTGTTGTACCTGCCCGATGTGCCGCAGGGTGGCGAATTCATTCAGGCCGCCACGCCGGCAGCGGCCAGCGACCAGTTGCTGCGGCGTCTGCTCAAGCCCGCGGTGCTGACATGGCTGGCAGGCCAGGGTGGCCTGCATGAGGCCAGCCCTGAGCGCGTGGCGTATCTCGACACTGCACTGCTGCGCAATTACATGGGGTTTATTGCCTACCGGGCGGTCAGTCATCGCGTGTACCCCGTGGCAGCCTGCCTATTGGAAACCCGCAAGCACCTGTTGCTGGCTGAAGCGGCCGCAGCATCGCGCAGCCGCGACGACGTACGACAGGCGTTCAAGCAGCAACTGCTCGGCGGCGCCCGGCAACTCTTGATCTCGGGGCTCAGTTACCAGCCCGGCATCGGCACCGCCATTCAGCTGCACGACGGCTGGAACGATGCGCAAGCGGCGGCCAATGCCTTTTCCCAGGGCCATACGGCACTGGGGCTGCGGCGCATGGCGTCGGCAGAACTGAATTTCGGTTTTGCCCTGCTCTCGTTCATTCCCGGTGCTGCCGGCCTGCGCGCGGCGCGCGACAGCGTGCGCAAGCGTCAGCGCCTGGCCACGGCGATGCCGCCGATCGACGTGGGCCACAAGCGCCATGTGCTGAACGGCTTCAAGGGTCACGAAGTGGACATCTCGCTGGTAGCGGCCAAGGCTCAGAACGGGCGCAACCTGGGCACCTGGAAAAAGGACGGCAAGCTGTATATCTGGCAGGACGGCAAGGCCTATGAAGTGTTCCGCCGCCCCGGCGAGTTGACCCTGCGTCTGCGCAAGACTGCGCGCAGCGGCTACGAGCAGCCCGTGCGACGTGCGGCCAACGGGCGCTTCGTCGGGCATGCCGATCTGCCGGGCAAGGGCGGCGGCAAGCCCGCTGCTGCTGCAGCACCCACCACCCCCGCCGAGGCGAAGACCAGCCGCTACGAGATTGCCGAGGCGGACCGGGCACTGCTCAAACCGGTGATGGACGCAGCCCACCGCAACCGTCGCCTGCTGGACCCGCACATGGTGTCGTTCAGCGAGATGACGACGCCTACTCCAGGTCATCTGGCCAAGCAGCGGTTCTTCAAGCTGCGCGACCTTCTGCTGGCCGATGCCGACCAGTACCTCAAGGAATTGACCCTGCCTGCCCGAGTCGAGCTGCCAGGCTTGGCACCGAACATGTCCCAGCGAGCCTTCATCGAGGCGGTCTACGCCAAGGCCCAAGGTATGGTGGTAGGCGAAAGCCACGGCATGATCAGCGGCAAGCGAGTGATCATCGACAATTTGCAGACCCTCAAGGAGCAGGGCGTGAAGACCCTGTATTTCGAGCATCTGCTCAGCGACATGGATGGCGTCGACCTGGCGACGTTGAACAAGCAGCGCAAGCTACCCGCCGGGCTGAAGAAGGAGCTGCAGACTCAGGACACGGGCAACGGCGTGCCTGTCGGCCAGCCCTACACCTTCCTCAATGTCGTGGAGCAGGCCAGCAAGATGGGCATTGACGTGGTGGCCATCGACTGCGCCGCCAGCTATCGGATTTCCAACATGTTCTATACCGGCATTGCACACCGCCAACGCATGTTCAGCTATTACGCGAGCAAGGTCATTCAAGAGCATCAGGCTGCCAATGGCGCGCACAAGTGGGTGGCCCTGGTGGGCAACTCGCACGCCAATACCTTCAAACGGGTACCGGGGCTGGCAGAAATCAACCGGGCGATAGGTTTACGCGTAGCGGATGTGCCCAAGGGGCAGGCTGCGATCCAGCTGGATGTGGGGGAGGGGTTGCAGAGCGGGCTCGGTGGTCCGTTGCATTGGACACAGGCCGATTTCTATCTGACCGTCGAGGCGCCCCATGTGACGGTGGCCGGGAGCACTTCACTGACGGCGCGAAGCGCGCAGCCAAGTCCGGCGCGGTTGTCGGCGCCGGGCACCTTCTATATCGACAGCTCGGCGCAAGGGCTGGCCGTAGTCCATTTGAGCCGCGATGGGCAGACTTACCGGACACCCATCAGCAAAGACGCCGGGGGTGGTTATTCGGTCAGCCGGCCCAGCTGGGCTGCGGTGCATGACAAGCCCTTTGCCGACATGGACGCGCTGCTCGGCGGCTTGAGCGCCCAGGGCATGACCCACGTGCCCTGAGGCTCTTGCCTGACACCCACGCTGCAACGCGGAGTGCGTGGGTTGTCAGGCAGCCGGTCAGCCGATGCTCATCAGGCTGGCATTGCCTCCGGCAGCCGCCGTGTTCACGCTCAGTGCCCGTTCGATCACCAGGCGTTCCAGGCAAATCCCGGTTTCACCCTGGGAAAGGCCCTGCACGCCGACGATGGCACCGCCGCGCTTGGCGATCTGCTCGCACACCGCGCGCAGCTGATCGGAATCACCGTGGTGCAACACGGCGTCGAAGTGAACTTCGTCCTTGTTCCACTCCGGCACCAGTGTGACCCGTTCCTGGACTTCCTTGGGCAAGCGCGCACGCACCGCCTTGTTCAAGGCATTGTCGGGCATCACTGCACGGGAACCCACCGCCATGACCGCCGCCAGTTGCACGCGCAGGTCAGCTTCCACCTCGGCCAGGCACAGCACGTGCTCGCGCGGCAGAAGGGTGTAGCTGTTGCGCTCTCCGGTCGGGCCATCGAGCAGGCGCGTCACGCCGCTCTGCGACTGCGCGGCGAACTCACCGCACAGTTGGGCCAGATCGGCCTGCTGGGTGCTGGCGGCCCAGGCTTGCAGGGCCTGCAAAGGCTTGCCCATCGCATCGCGCAGGCGCACATCCGGAGCGATCCCGGCGTCGCTGCGCTGGAAGGACTGCGCGATGGCATCGTTGGGTCGAGTCGACAGCAGGCGGTACAGGTACAGCGGACCACCGGCCTTGGGACCGGTACCCGACAGGCCTTCGCCGCCGAACGGCTGCACGCCCACCACGGCACCGACGATGTTGCGGTTGACGTAGACGTTGCCGGCATGGACGTTGTCGATCACCTTGGCGATGGTCTCGTCGATACGCGTGTGCACGCCCAGGGTCAGGCCGTAGCCGGAAGCGTTGATCTGACCGATCAACTGGTCCAGCTCGCGACGCTTGTAGCGCACCACGTGCAGCACCGGACCGAAGATCTCGCGCTGCAGTTCGTCGAAGCTTTCCAACTCGATCAGGGTCGGCATGACGAAGGTGCCGCGCTTGATCTCGGCGCTGTCGGCAATGGCCATCTGGTACACGTCGCGGCCTTTGTCGCGCATGCCCTGGATGTGCTTCTCGATGCCCGCCTTGGCCTCGGCGTCGATTACCGGGCCAATGTCCACGTTCAAACGCTCCGGGTTGCCCAGGCGTGCTTCGGCCATGGCGCCCTTGAGCATTTCGATCACACGGTCAGCCGAATCTTCCTGCAGGCACAGCACGCGCAGGGCCGAGCAGCGCTGGCCAGCGGAGTCGAAGGCCGAGGAAACGACGTCGATCACCACCTGTTCGGTGAGCGCCGAGGAATCGACGAACATCGCGTTCTGGCCACCGGTTTCGGCGATCAGCGGAATCGGACGGCCTTGCGCATCCAGGCGCCCGGCGATGTTGCGCTGCAGCAGCCGCGCCACTTCGGTGGAGCCGGTGAACATCACGCCTTTGACGCGCTCGTCGCCTACCAGCCGCGCGCCCACGGTTTCCCCGCGGCCGGGCAGCAGTTGCAGCACGCCTTCGGGAATGCCGGCTTCGAGCAGCAGACGTACGGCCTGGGCAGCCACCAGTGGCGTCTGTTCTGCCGGCTTGGCCAGCACCGGGTTACCGGCGGCCAGGGCCGCGGCGACCTGGCCACTGAAGATCGCCAGCGGGAAGTTCCACGGGCTGATGCACACCACCGGACCCAGCGGGCGGTGGGCGTCGTTGCTGAAGTCGTTGCGCGCCTGCACTGCGTAGTAGCGCAGGAAGTCCACGGCTTCGCGGACTTCGGCGATGGCGTTGGCGAAGGTCTTGCCGGCTTCGCGGGCCAGCAGGCCCATCAGCGGCTGGATCTCGGCTTCCATCAGGTCTGCGGCACGCTCCAGTACCGCAGCGCGCTCGGCCGGCGGCGTGGCCTGCCAGATCGGGCCGTTGATCAGCGCGCTCTGAATCGCGTTGTCGACATCGGTCACCGTCGCTTCTTGAACATGACCGACCACGTCGCGCAGGTCGGACGGGTTCAGCACCGGCTGGGCCGGTTCGTTGCTGGCCTCGCAGCCCAGCATCGGCAGGGCTTTCCAGTCGTTGTGAGCCGTGGCCAGCAGGGCTGACGACAACGACGCGAGGCGATGCTCGTTGGCCATGTCGATACCGGCCGAGTTGGCCCGGTCGCTGCCGTACAGGTCACGCGGCAGGGGAATGCGCGGGTGCGGCAGGCCGAACTGACCTTCCTGGGTCGCCATCCGCTCGATGGTGGCCACCGGGTCGGCGACCAGTTCCTGGATGGAGATGGACTGATCGGCAATACGGTTGACGAACGAGGTGTTGGCGCCGTTTTCCAGCAGGCGGCGAACCAGGTAGGCCAGCAGCGTTTCATGGGTGCCGACCGGTGCGTACACACGGCACGGGCGGTTCAGCTTGCCATCGGCGACCTTGCCCACGACCTGCTCGTACAGCGGTTCGCCCATGCCGTGCAGGCACTGGAATTCGTACTGGCCGGGGTAATAGTTCTGACCGGCGATGTGGTAGATGGCGGCCAGCGTGTGAGCGTTGTGAGTAGCGAACTGCGGGTAGATGACTTCCGGTACCGACAGCAGCTTACGCGCGCACGCTACATAGGACACGTCGGTGTACACCTTGCGGGTGTACACCGGGTAGCCTTCCAGCCCCTCGACCTGGGCGCGCTTGATCTCGCTGTCCCAGTAGGCGCCTTTCACCAGGCGGATCATCAGGCGATGACGGCTGCGACGAGCCAGGTCGATGACGTAGTCGATCACATACGGGCAGCGCTTCTGGTAGGCCTGGATGACGAAGCCGATACCGTTCCAGCCGGTCAGCTGCGGCTCGAAGCACAGGCGTTCGAGCAGGTCCAGCGACAGCTCCAGGCGGTCGGCTTCCTCGGCGTCGATGTTCAAGCCGATGTCGTATTGCTTGGCCAGCAGGGTCAGCGACAGCAGGCGCGGGTACAGCTCTTCCATCACGCGCTCGTACTGGGCGCGGCTGTAGCGCGGGTGCAGCGCCGACAGCTTGATCGAGATGCCCGGACCTTCATAGATACCGCGGCCGTGGGAGGCCTTGCCGATCGAGTGGATCGCCTGCTCGTAGGAGGCCAGGTATTTCTGCGCGTCGTGCTCGGTCAGCGCCGCCTCACCCAGCATGTCGTAGGAGTAGCGGAAGCCCTTGCTCTCGAATTTGCTAGCGTTGGTCAGGGCTTCGCCGATGGTTTCGCCGGTGACGAACTGCTCGCCCATCAGGCGCATGGCCATGTCGACGCCCTTGCGGATCATCGGCTCGCCGCTCTTGCCGATGATGCGGCTGAGCGACGACGACAGGCCCGATTCGTTGTGCGTGGACACCAGCTTGCCGGTCAGCAGCAGGCCCCAGGTGGCGGCGTTGACGAACAACGATGGGCTGTTGCCCAGGTGCGGGTGCCAGTTGCCGGTGCTGATCTTGTCGCGGATCAGGGCATCGCGCGTGCCCTTGTCGGGGATGCGCAGCAGCGCCTCGGCCAGGCACATCAGGGCCACGCCTTCCTGGGAACTGAGGGAGAATTCTTGCAGCAAGCCCTGGACGATGCCCGCACGGCCACCGGCACTCTTCTGGTTGCGCAGCTTCTCGGCGATGCGCGCGGCCAGCTTGTTGGTGGCCTCGGCCATGTCGGCCGGCAGGCGCGCCTGCTCCAGTAGCATCGGCACCACTTCAGGCTCGGGACGGCGATAGGCACCAGTGATCGCGGCGCGCAGTACCGACTGCGGCAGGATGCTTTCGGCGAATTCCAGGAAGCACTGATGGGCATGGTCGGGCTGGATGTCGCCCGCATCGTCATTGCCACTCACCCCGGCGCTGGTCAGCTCGCTCAGCGTCGCGCCACCTTCCAGCTTTTCCAGGTAGTTGAAGATCGCTTGCTTGATCAACCAATGTGGCGTGCGGTCAATGGACTGCGCGCACGCCTTGAGGCGTTCGCGGGTCGGGTCGTCCAATTTGACGCCCAGGGTGGTGGTTGCCATTTCTTGTCCTCATCAGGGCCACGGTGCGTGGCAATAAAGCCGGCGGCAAGATTAGCCGTGCGCTTTGCGGGGTGCAACCAGGTGCAACCTTGATCTCGATGAAAGTTGCACCGCTCGACGGAAAATCTTTTTGCATGGGTTGAATCTGCACAATGCCAGTGCGGCTGTGTAGCCGTGAACGAGCAAATGCTCCGAAAGGAAGCAGATGCGCTGTGTTTATCCGGATGTTTCCAAAGGTGCAACTTGCTTGCCAAAAGGGGTTGCGCCGGTCTGCAATGCGAGCCTAAAGTTCGGCGCCCTTGGGTCAACCCGAATGTCGTGCAATCTGCCGACCTGCACCTAGAGCGCCGAAGCGCGCTTGCAGGCTCATAAAAACAAATCAAGGAGACACCCCATGAGTGTCAGCAATCCCACTCTGATCACCTTCGTGATCTACATCGCTGCCATGGTCCTGATCGGCTTGTTCGCTTACCGTTCCACCAACAATCTTTCCGACTATATCCTTGGCGGGCGCAGCCTCGGCAGCGTGGTCACAGCGCTGTCGGCCGGCGCCTCGGACATGAGCGGCTGGCTGCTCATGGGCCTGCCGGGTGCGATCTACATGTCTGGCCTGTCCGAGGCCTGGATCGCCATTGGCCTGATCATCGGCGCCTACCTGAACTGGTTGTTCGTCGCGGGCCGGCTGCGCGTGCAGACCGAACACAACGGCGATGCCCTGACCCTGCCGGACTATTTCGCCGGGCGCTTCGAAGACACCAGCGGCCTGTTGCGAATCATCTCCGCAGTGGTGATCCTGGTGTTCTTCACCATCTACTGCGCTTCGGGCATCGTCGCCGGCGCGCGGCTGTTCGAAAGCACCTTCGGCATGTCCTACGAGACCGCCCTGTGGGCCGGTGCCGCAGCGACCATTGCCTACACCTTCGTCGGCGGCTTCCTGGCGGTGAGCTGGACCGACACCGTGCAGGCCACCCTGATGATCTTCGCCCTGATCCTCACGCCCATCGTCGTGGTACTGGCCACCGGCGGCGTCGACACGGCTTTCCTGGCCATCGAAGCGCAGAACCCGGCCAACTTCGACATGCTGCGCGGCACCACTTTCATCGGCATCGTTTCGCTGTTGGGCTGGGGCCTTGGCTATTTCGGTCAGCCACACATCCTCGCCCGCTTCATGGCGGCCGATTCGGTGCGCTCGATCGCCAAGGCTCGCCGCATCTCCATGACCTGGATGATCCTTTGCCTGGGTGGCACCGTAGCCGTGGGCTTCTTCGGCATCGCCTACTTTTCGGCCAACCCCGAACTGGCCGGACCGGTCACCGAAAACCACGAGCGCGTGTTCATCGAGCTGGCCAAGCTGCTGTTCAACCCATGGATTGCCGGCGTGCTGCTGTCGGCCATCCTGGCCGCGGTAATGAGCACCCTCAGCTGCCAGTTACTGGTGTGCTCCAGCGCCCTCACCGAAGACTTCTACAAGGCGTTCCTGCGCAAGGGCGCATCCCAGCGCGAGCTGGTCTGGGTCGGCCGCATGATGGTGCTGCTGGTGGCACTTGTCGCGATCTGGCTGGCGTCCAACCCCGAGAACCGCGTGCTGGGCCTGGTCAGCTACGCCTGGGCTGGATTCGGCGCGGCGTTCGGGCCGGTGGTGCTGATCTCGGTCATCTGGAAAGGCATGACCCGCAACGGTGCCCTGGCCGGCATTCTGGTCGGCGCGGCGACGGTGATCGTGTGGAAGCACTTCGAATTACTGGGTCTGTACGAGATCATCCCGGGCTTTGCCTTTGCGAGCCTGGCCATCGTGATCGCCAGCAAGCTGGGCCGCGGTCCTTCGCAAGGCATGCTCAACCGCTTCGCACACGCCGAGGCGGCTTTCCACCAGGGCAAGTGATGCAGAGCAGGCTGCCCTATTCCGTCTAGAAGCGGCCAAAGTGGGAGCGGTCCGTGGCCGCGAAAAGAACACCGCGGTGCGTCAGTCAACACGCGCCGCCTGTTTCGCGGCCGATGACCGCTCCCACGGTTTACGTGTGGAACAGGGCGCGAAAGGGCCCGTCCACCCGCCGCAAAAATCCCATCCGAAATGCTAGACTCCTGCCCATCTGCAGGAGTCCCCATGAACTATCGTCATGCCTTCCACGCCGGCAATCACGCCGACGTGTTCAAACATATCGTCCTCACCCGGTTGATTGCGCTGATGTCGCGCAAGGAACAGCCGTTTGCCTACATCGACACCCACGCCGGCCTCGGCCTGTACGACCTCAACGGCGACCAGGCGACGCGCACCGGTGAATGGCTCGAAGGCATCGC
Organism: Pseudomonas rhizosphaerae; assembly: GCF_000761155.1. Lineage (NCBI taxonomy): Bacteria > Pseudomonadati > Pseudomonadota > Gammaproteobacteria > Pseudomonadales > Pseudomonadaceae > Pseudomonas > Pseudomonas rhizosphaerae. Next base: position 3,985,165 of record NZ_CP009533.1, read on the forward strand.
CCGCCTGTGGCAGGCCACCGACCGGCCTGCGCTGACCGACGATTACGTCAAGGTGATCAACCGCCTCAACACCGAAGGCGAACTGCGCTACTACCCAGGCTCGCCCGAACTGGCGCGACGGCTGATGCGCCAGCAGGACCGCGTGCTGCTCAACGAAAAGCACCCGCAGGACGGCCAACTGCTCAAGGACAACATGAAGAAGGACCCACGCGTCGCGGTTCATCTGGGGGAGGGCTGGCACGTGCCGCGGGCCTTGCTGCCCGTGGCCGAAAAACGCGCGGTGATGCTGATCGATCCGCCGTTCGAGCAGCTGGATGAGTTGCAGCGCTGCGCCAAGGCCATGAAGGAAACCATCGGCCGCATGCGTCAGACCGTGGCTGCCATCTGGTACCCGATCAAGGACGATTCGCGCGCCCTCAAGCGTTTCTACCAGGAACTCACCAGCAGCGGCGCGCCCAAGCTTCTGCGCGTTGAGCTGCTGGTGCACTCGCTGGATACGCCGCAGAGCCTGAACGGCTCGGGACTGGTCATTTCCAACCCGCCATGGGGCCTGGAAGAAGAACTCAACACACTGATGCCCTGGCTGGCCAATCTGCTCGGCCAGAGCCAGGGTGGCTGGAAGATGGACTGGCTGATCGCCGAATGACCCTCAGGGTGTAAGGCACACCTCGCTGTAATCGCAGGCTGGGAACGTCAGACCGCAGGGCCGCGGGGATAGCGTTTGAGCCGTTCGATCAGCTCGGCGCCAGGAATCGGCTTGTCGAACAGATAGCCCTGGCCGACGTCGCAGCGCTGACGGCGCAGGAACGCCAGTTGCTCGGCAGTCTCGATGCCTTCGGCCACCACCTTGAGCTTGAGGTTGTGCGCCATGGCGATCACCGCCGAGGTGATCTCCATGTCGTCCTGGTTGTCCGGGATCTCGTGGATGAAGCTGCGATCGATCTTGATCACGTCGATGGGGAATTTCTTCAGGTAGCTCAACGATGAATAGCCGGTGCCGAAGTCATCCATGGCCAGGGTCATGCCCAGTCGCTTGAGTTGGTCGAGTTGCTGATGGGTGTCGACGGTGGCTTCGAGCAGCAGGCCTTCGGTCAATTCCAGTTCCAGCAACGAAGCGTCCAGCGCCTCTTCCTCGAGAATGCTGGCGATGGAAGCGACCAGGTCCGGATCGGAAAACTGCTTGGGCGAGAGGTTGATCGCCACCTGCAGGCGGCCCAGGCCAGCGGCGGTCATGGCCTTGCTCATGCGACACGCCTGACGGGCGATCCACTTGCCGATGGGAATGATCAAACCGGTTTCTTCGGCCACGCTGATGAACTGATCGGGGCGGATCATGCCTTTTTCCGGGTGGTTCCAGCGCAGCAGCGCCTCCATACCCAGCAGGCGACCCGAGCGCAGGCACAGCTTGGGCTGGTAGAACACATCCAGTTCGTTCTGCGTCAGCGCCCGCCGCAGGTTGTTCTCTACGAACAGCTTATAGCTGGCCTCGGCGTTCAGCGCCTCGGTGAACACCTGCACCTGATGCTTGCCGTTGGCCTTGGCCTTGTGCAGCGCAAGGCCTGCGTTTTTCATCAGGGTTTGCGGATCGCGCCCATGCAGCGGCGCGCAGGCCAGGCCCACGGAGCCGGTGACGTTGATCAACTGGTTGTCCACGAACATCGGCTTGTCGAGGGTCAGTAGCACCTGTTGGGCAATGCGCTGGCCGGCTATCAAATCAGTGTCATGCAACAGCACGGCAAATTCGTTGCTGGCAAAACGCGCCAGGCTGCCAGCCGGACTGAGGCTGTTGCGCAGGCGCCGCGACAGGCTGACCAACAGCTTGTCGCCGGTCTGGTGGCCGAGGCTGTCGTTGATTCGCTTGAAGTTGTCGATGTCCACCAGCATCAGGCTGATCGGCCGGTCGCTGTCGTGGGCGAAGCTCTCATCGAGGCTGCGAATGAACGCCGGGCGATTGCCCAGGTTGGTCAGGTTGTCGGTGTAAGCCAGGCGCTCGATGCGCTGCTGGGCCAGCTTGCTCTGGGTAATGTCCTCATAGATGCCGATGTAATGGGTCAGCTCCCGGTCATCGCCGTACACCTTGGAGATCGACAGCTGACCCCAGTAGGGTTCCAGGTTCTTGCGGCGGCTCTTGAACTCGCCTTGCCAGCTGTTGCCGTTGGCCAGGCTCGACGGCGCGTCGAACAGCAGTTCGCTGAGGTTTTCCAGGGCCGGCAGATCCGCCAGGCGCTTGCCGTGGACTTCCTCGGTGCTGTACTGGGTGATCGCGGTGAAGCTGGGGTTGACGTATTCCACTACGCCGTCGCAATTGACCAGCAAAAAGGCATTGGCACTTTGTTCGACGGCGCGCTGGAACAGATTCAAGGCACTGGTGGCCGCGCGGCGGTCATGGTTGTTGATCACCTGGGCGAACTGGTCGGCCAGCTCGCCGGCGAAGGCGATCTCGTCCGCGCGCCACACGCGTCCGCCGCCGCTCTGCTCCAGGCACAGCACTCCGACCACCTGGCCGTCGATGCGGATACTGGCATCGAGCACGGAGTGAACGTCGCGCAGCGCCAGCAACGGCGCCAGCTGGCACGTGCGCGGATCAGTGGCCACGTCGCTGGCGTCGATGGCACGACTGGCGTGCAGGGCTGCCAGATAATCCGGGTAATCAGCCAGCTCCACCGCCTGCGGACAGCCATGGGCTTGCCGATCACGGTGGTAGGCGGTGATGGGCACCAGCTGCTGACCTTGCAGGTTCCACAGGCTGGCGCAATCGACGGCGTAGATGTCACAGGCATTGCGGGTGATCAGCTCGGCCGCTTCGAGCAAGGGCTTGTGGGTGCCGTAGCGCTGCTGTGCCAGGCTCAGAATCAAGGCCTGCTGGGCGCTGGCCCGCTCCAGATGCTGCAGTTGCTCCTGTTGCACCAGCTGGTTCAGTTCAAGCGCCATTTGCAGCGGACTGCTGGTGTCGGTCTGCTCCGGAAAATTGCCCACCGCACTGTCGACAGTGGCGTCGACCACCACCAGGTAGCCGCGCAGCAGCTGCCGGTTGCGTTGGCGAAAGGCTTCACCCAGCTCCATCAAGTGCAGGCTGCCGCGGTTGCTGTGCAGGGTGTAGCGCACGACATAATGGGTACTGTCGACCAACTGCGCCTGGATGGCATCGTGCAGACGGTGGCGCGTCTCGGGTTCCATCAAGCTGGCGTACGGCGCGTCGGTCAGCGAACACAGCTGCGCAGCAGGTAGACCGAAAACACGTTCGCAGGCCGGATCCAGGAAAAGCAGCGCCCAGTTAGCCTCGTTCAGCCGCTCGAAGCGCAGCATTCCCAGGCGCGAGGGCACCGGCAGCTGCGTCACTACCTCGGCCACCATGCGGTTGGCGGCATCGGGCTGGCTTTTCATTGAAAACTCGCTTCAAGAGTACTGGTCGCGCAGAGACGACAATCCCTACAGGCTGGGGTCTCTACAGGCTGGCGCGTTGGGCAAGGTTGCATCATGGCGCTCGGGCTTACAAGCGATACAGTAGCTCGTCTTTCCATGTTGTCGGCAGGCGCACAAAATTCTGGAATTGGATCCGAAAATACACGGTCGTGGCGGTATTTACCGTACCAGTTGCCGCCATGTTGCAAACTTTCGGGTCAAATCCCGGGCAAAAAAAACCCACCGATGACGGTGGGTTTTTTCATCCAACCAGCCTTACAGCAGCATGGTGCGGATGTCGGTCAGCAGCTCGCCCAGACGCTTGGTGAAGCGGGCAGCGGCGGCGCCGTTGATCACGCGGTGATCGTAGGACAGCGACAGCGGCAGCATCAGCTTGGGCTGGAACGCCTTGCCATCCCAGACAGGCTGGATGGTGGCTTTGGAGACACCCAGGATCGCCACTTCCGGCGCGTTGACGATCGGCGTGAAGCCGGTGCCGCCAATGTGCCCGAGGCTGGAAATGGTGAAGCAGGCACCCTGCATGTCGTCTGCCGAGAGCTTCTTGGTCCGGGCTTTTTCAGCCAGGGCCGCGGCTTCGGCAGCCAATTGCAGCAGGCTCTTCTGGTCGACGTTCTTGATCACCGGCACCAGCAGGCCGTCCGGCGTATCGACCGCGAAGCCGACGTTGACGTACTTCTTGCGGATGATCGCCTTGCCGCTAGGGGCCAGCGAGGCGTTGAAGTCTGGCAGCTCCTTGAGCAGGTGCGCACACGCCTTGAGCAGCAGCGGCAGTACGGTCAGCTTGACGCCGGCCTTTTCCGCCACGGCTTTCTGCGCCACACGGAACGCTTCCAGCTCGGTGATATCGGCCTGGTCAAACTGGGTCACGTGCGGCACGTTCAGCCAGCTGCGGTGCAGGTTGGTCGCACCGGCCTGCATCAGGCGAGTCATCGGCACTTCTTCGGTTTCGCCGAAGCGGCTGAAATCGACCACCGGAATCGGCGGAATGCCAGCACCACCGGTAGCGCCGGCCGCAGCGGCCGGTGCTTCCTTGGCCTTCTGCATCATCGTCTTGACGTAGACCTGCACGTCTTCCTTGAGGATGCGGCCGTGCGGGCCGGTCGGGCTCACTGCGTTCAATTCGACGCCGAACTCGCGCGCCAACTGGCGAACGGCCGGGCCGGCATGAACCTTTGCACCGGCCGCAGCGGCAGGCGCTGCAGGTGCAGCGGCCGGCTTGTCGGCACTGGCAGCTGGCTTGTCGGCCGCCGGCTTCGATGCGGCCGGAGCCGCCGGTGCAGCAGCAGGGGCAGCCGCTTGAGCAGGGGCAGCGCCAGCCACTTTCAGCTTGAGGATCAGATCGCCGGTACCGACTTCGTCTTCCAGCTTGACGCTGATGCTTTCGACCACGCCGGCAGCCGGAGAAGGAATCTCCATGCTGGCCTTGTCCGATTCCAGAGTGATCAGCGATTGATCGGCCTCGACCGTGTCGCCGGCCTTGACCAGTACTTCGATGATCTTGGCTTTGCCAGCCGAACCGATGTCCGGCACATGGATGTCCTGCACGCTGTCGCCGGCAGGCGCTGCGGCCGGCTTTTCAGCCGGTGCAGGCGCCGCTGCGGCTGGCGCGGGAGCAGCGGCGGCCGGGGCAGCAGCGGGGGCTGCGCCTTCGACCGTCAGCTTGAGGATCAGATCACCGGTGCCGACTTCGTCGTTCAGGTTGACGCTGATGCTTTCCACCACGCCTGCAGCAGGCGAGGGGATCTCCATGCTCGCCTTGTCCGATTCCAGGGTGATCAAGGACTGATCGGCGGTGACGGTGTCACCCACCTTCACCGAAATCTCGATGATCTGTGCCTTGCCCGACGAACCGATGTCCGGCACGTGGATGTCCTGGCTCGAAGCGGCAGCCGGGGCCGAAGCAGGCTCCTGGGCCGGTTTGGCCTCGGCTTTTTCTTCGATCTTTGGCTCGGCGGCAGGCTCGGAAGCCTGAGGCGCTTCTTCAGCACCCTCGACGTCCAGCTCCAGCAGTTCGTCGCCTTCTTTCAGACGGTCGCCCAGCTTGACCTTGATGCTTTTGACGACGCCCGCCTTGGGCGCCGGCACTTCCATGCTGGCCTTGTCCGACTCCAGCGTCAGCAGGCTCTGCTCTGCCTCGATGCGGTCGCCGACCTTGACCAGCAATTCAATGACTTCACCTTCACCGCTGCCGATGTCAGGTACGCGAATGAGTTCGCTCACAAAAAATCTCCTCAGCAGTCCAGTGGGTTGCGTTTGTCAGGGTCGATACCGAACTTGACGATGGCCTCGGCCACCACCTTGGCTTCGATATCGCCGCGATCTGCCAAGGCTTCCAGGGCAGCCAGCACGACGAAGTTGCGGTCCACTTCGAAGAAGTGGCGCAGCTTCTTGCGGCTGTCGCTGCGACCGAAGCCATCGGTACCCAGGACTTTGAATTCCTTGGAAGGAACCCACTGACGAATCTGCTCGGCGAACAGTTTCATGTAGTCGGTCGACGCGATGACCGGACCTTTACGGCCGCTCAGGCATTCTTCGACGTAGGTGGTCTGCGGCTTCTGCCCAGGGTGCAGGCGGTTCGAACGTTCCACGGCCAGGCCGTCGCGGCGCAGTTCGTTGAAGCTGGTGACGCTCCATACGTCGGCGGCAACGTTGAACTCTTCGCGCAGGATCTTCGCCGCTTCGCGGACTTCACGCAGGATGGTGCCCGAGCCCAGCAACTGGACGTGGTGCGCCGCTTCCTTGGTGTCTTCCTCGAGCAGGTACATGCCCTTGATGATGCCTTCCTCGGCGCCGGCCGGGATGGCAGGCTGGGTGTAGGCTTCGTTCATCACGGTGATGTAGTAGAAGATGTCCTGTTGCTCTTCGGTCATCTTCTTCATGCCGTCCTGGATGATCACCGCCAGCTCGTAGCCGTAGGTAGGGTCATAGGTGCGGCAGTTCGGGATGGTCGCGGCAAGCAGATGGCTGTGGCCGTCTTCGTGCTGCAGGCCTTCGCCGTTCAGGGTGGTACGGCCAGCAGTGCCGCCGATCAGGAAGCCACGGGTACGGCTGTCGCCGGCGGCCCAGGCCAGGTCGCCGATACGCTGGAAACCGAACATCGAGTAGAAGATGTAGAACGGTAGCATCGGCTGGTTGTGGTTGCTGTACGAAGTACCGGCAGCGATAAACGACGACATGGCGCCGGCTTCGTTGATGCCTTCCTCGAGGATCTGGCCCTTCTTGTCCTCGCGGTAGAACATCACCTGGTCTTTGTCGACGGGATCGTACAGCTGGCCGACAGAGGAGTAGATGCCCAGTTGGCGGAACATGCCTTCCATACCAAAGGTACGGGCTTCGTCCGGAATGATCGGAACGATGCGCTGACCGATCTCCTTGTCCTTGACCAGCTGCGACAGGATGCGCACGAAAGCCATGGTGGTGGAAATTTCACGGTCGCCCGAGCCGTCCAGAATCGCCTTGAGGGTTTCCAGCGGCGGGGTCGGAACGCTGAAGCTCTTGGCCCGGCGCTGCGGCACGAAACCACCCAGGGCGGCACGGCGCTCGCTCAGGTAACGGGCTTCGGCGCTGCCTTCTTCAGGCTTGTAGAACGGCATGCTTTCCAGCTCGTCGTCCTTGATCGGCACGTCGAAGCGGTCGCGGAATTTGCGCAGGCTGTCGACGTCGACCTTCTTGGTGTTGTGCGCGGTGTTCTTGGCTTCGCCTGCACCGGTGCCGTAGCCCTTGATGGTCTTGGCCAGGATAACGGTCGGCTGTTCCTTGTGGTTCACCGCCTGATGGTAGGCCGCGTAGACCTTGTACGGGTCGTGGCCACCACGGTTGAGCTTCCAGATCTCGTCGTCGGACAGGTCGGCGACCATGGCCTTGAGTTCAGGGCTGTTGAAGAAGTGCTCACGGACGAACGCGCCGTCCTTGGCCTTGTAGTTCTGGTACTCGCCGTCGATGACTTCGTCCATGCGACGCTGCAGGATGCCGTCGACGTCCTTGGCCAGCAGTGGGTCCCAGAAACGGCCCCAAACGACCTTGTTGACGTTCCAGCCACCGCCGCGGAACACGCCTTCGAGTTCCTGGATGATCTTGGCGTTGCCGCGAACCGGGCCGTCGAGGCGCTGCAGGTTGCAGTTGATGACGAAGATCAGGTTGTCCAGCTTCTCGCGGCCTGCCAGGGAGATCGCGCCCAGGGATTCGGGCTCGTCGCACTCGCCGTCGCCCATGAAGCACCAGATCTTCTGCTTGCCGGCTGGGATGTAGCCGCGGGCTTCCATGTACTTCATGAAGCGCGCCTGGTAGATCGCCTGGATCGGGCCCAGACCCATGGAAACGGTCGGGAACTGCCAGAAGTCAGGCATCAGCCAGGGGTGCGGGTACGAAGACAGGCCCTTGCCGTCCACTTCCTGGCGGAAGTTGTTCATCTGGTCTTCGCTGATGCGGCCTTCCATGAAGGCACGTGCGTAGACGCCAGGCGAAGCGTGGCCCTGGAAGTAGATGAGGTCGCCGCCGTGTTCGTCGGTCGGGGCCTGGAAGAAGTAGTTGAAGCCGATGTCGTACAGGGTCGCGCTGGAGGCGAAGCTGGAGATGTGGCCGCCCAGATCCGGGTCGCGCAGGTTGGTCCGGACCACCATCGCCAATGCGTTCCAACGCACCAACGAGCGAATGCGGCGTTCCATGAACAGGTCGCCAGGCATGCGTGCTTCGTGGGTGACGGGGATGGTGTTGCGGTACGGCGTGGTGATGGCGTAGGGGAGTTGTGAACCACTGCGGGTGGCCAACTCGCCCATGCGGGTCATCAGGTAGTGAGCGCGGTCTTCGCCTTCTTTGTCGAGGACCGACTCCAGGGCATCCAGCCATTCCTGGGTTTCGACGGGATCGAGGTCTTGCATGGCTTGCTCCAGGGCGGAAAGGCTTCCAGAATCGAAGCCTGAGTTTGCGACTGGCCTTGTGGGCAGACGATATGGAATTCTTGGATTACCGGCAGCGTGCCCGGCGTGCTGTAGTTTTACTACAAATCCCTGCCCTTTTCATGCCCTTGCGGGTGAGGGGCAGCCGGGGAAACACAGGATACAGGCTTTTGGCCCCCTGTCCGGTTGTGGGTTGGATCGCAACCTGCGATCGAATGCATTCATCTTGAGGCTTTGCGCAGGTGACTTCTGCCAAGTTATAGCAAAAGTCAGCTATTTATCACCTTTGTTCGACAGTTCAGGGACAGATGAACCTGTCTATACAGACCTTTACTGGGCTCTTCACGCCGCACAAGGATAGACCATGAACCTGCCTTTGCTGGTCGAAATACCGGCCGTTCTCATGCCTTTGGTGGCGCGCAATCGCGAGTCGTTCCAGGCGGCTGTGGTGGGGGCTGAGGGACTCTTCGCGGGCAGAGGGCTCAGCCGCCCGCCCCGCTCCCACAATTCCAGTGTGGGAGCGGGCTCTGCCCGCGAAGAGGCCCCCCCAGTCACCACACCTCTGGACTGGCCCACCGACCGCTGGCAACAATGGGACCGCGTCACCACGGCCAGCGACTTCGTCCTGCAGCAAGCCATCCAGAACCCTGCCATGCTGCTCGACCTCATCGCCAGTGGCGACCTGGACCGCGCCTTCAAACCCGGTGAGCTGCGCGAACAGATCGCCCAGGCCGTGGCCCAGGCCAGCAGCGAAGACGAACTGGCACGCACCCTGCGCCGCCAGCGTGCGCGGCAACAGTTGCGCATCATCTGGCGTGACCTCAACCGTCTCGCTGACCTGGTACAGACCTGCCGCGACCTGTCGGACATGGCCGACGCCTGCATCGACCAGGCCTACCAATGGCTCTACCCGCGCCAATGCCAGCAGTTCGGTACGCCCATGGGCCGGCGCAGCGGCGAGCAACAGCACATGGTCGTGCTGGGCATGGGCAAACTGGGCGCGGTGGAGCTGAACCTGTCGTCCGACATCGACCTGATCTTCGGTTACCCCGAAGGCGGCGAAACCCAAGGGGTCAAGCGTCCGCTCGACAATCAGGAGTTCTTCATCCGGCTCGGCCAGCGCCTGATCAAGGCCCTGGACCCGATCACCGTCGACGGCTTCGTCTTCCGCGTCGACATGCGCCTGCGTCCCTACGGCTCGTCCGGCGCCCTGGTGCTTAGCTTCAACGCACTGGAACAGTATTACCAGGACCAGGGCCGCGACTGGGAACGCTACGCCATGATCAAGGCGCGCGTGGTGGCCGGCGACCAACAGGCCGGCGCGCAGTTGCTCGACCTGCTGCGACCCTTCGTCTACCGCCGCTACCTGGACTTCTCGGCCATTGATGCGTTGCGCACCATGAAGCAGCTGATCCAGCAGGAAGTGCGGCGCAAGGGCATGGCCGACAACATCAAGCTGGGCTCGGGCGGCATTCGCGAGATCGAGTTCATTGCCCAGGCGTTCCAGCTGATTCACGGAGGACGTGACCTGAGCCTGCAGCAACGACCCTTGCTCAAGGTGTTGGCGACCCTGGAAGGGCAGGGCTACCTGCCGGCCGCGGTAGTCGACGAGTTGCGCGAAGGCTACGAATTCCTGCGTTACACCGAGCACGCCATCCAGGCCATCGCCGATCGGCAGACGCAGATGCTGCCCGACGACGAACTGGACCGTGCGCGCATTGCATTCATGATGGGCTTTGCCGACTGGTCAGCTTTCCATGAGCGCCTGATGCACTGGCGCAGCCGCACCGCCTGGCACTTCGCGCAAGTGATCGCCGACCCCGACGAAGACGCCGAGGCCAGCAATGCCCTGGTGATCGGCGGCGAATGGCTGCCGTTGTGGGAAGAAACCCACGACGCCGATTCGGCCTGCCGACAACTGCAGGAAGCCGGTTTCAGCGACGCGCGCCTTGCCCTCAAGCGCCTCGAAGACCTGCGCGCCAGCCCGCAACTGCGCGCCATGCAGCGCCTGAGCCGCGAGCGCCTGGATGCCTTCATTCCACGTTTGCTGGCCCAGGCGGTGGAGCACGCCGACCCGGACCTGATCCTGGAGCGAGTGCTGCCGCTGGTGGAGGCGGTGGCGCGGCGTTCGGCGTATCTGGTGTTGCTGACGGAAAACCCCGATGCCTTGCGTCGACTGTTGACCCTGTGCGCGGCCAGCCCGTGGATCGCCGAACAGATTGCGCGGTTTCCGTTGCTGCTCGACGAGCTGCTCAACGAGGCGCGCCTGTTCAACCCGCCGCTGGCCCCGGAGTTGGCGGCCGAACTGCGCGAGCGGCTCACGCGCATCCCCGAGGACGACCTGGAACAGCAGATGGAAGCGCTGCGTCATTTCAAGCTGGCGCACAACCTGCGCGTGGCGGCCTCGGAAATTGCCGGTGGGTTGCCGCTGATGAAGGTCAGCGATTACCTGACCTGGCTGGCCGAAGCGATTCTGGAGCAGGTGCTGGCCCTGGCCTGGCGCCAGACCGTGGCCCGCCACGGCGTACCCAAGCGGCCCGACCGCAGCGATTGCGATCCGGCCTTCGTCATCGTCGGCTATGGCAAGGTCGGCGGCATCGAGCTGGGGCACGGCTCGGACCTGGACCTGGTGTTCATCCACGACGGCGACCCGAGCCTGGAAACCGATGGCGCCAAGCCGATCGACAGCGCCCAGTTCTTCACCCGCCTGGGGCAGCGCATCATTCACCTGCTGACCGCACAGACCAACTCCGGCCAGCTGTACGACGTCGACATGCGCCTGCGCCCCTCCGGCGCGGCGGGGCTGCTGGTCAGTTCGGTGGCGGCGTTCTCGCGCTACCAGCAGACCGAAGCCTGGACCTGGGAACACCAAGCCCTGGTGCGCGCCCGGGTACTGGTGGGGTGTCGCCAGACGGGTGAGGCGTTCGAGCAGGTGCGTGGCGCCGTGCTGGCCAAGCCGCGCGACCTGGACACCCTGCGTGCAGAGGTTAGCGAGATGCGCGCGAAGATGCGCGACAACCTGGGTACGCGCCAGACTGCGGCCGGCCGCGGCAACAATGCCTTCGAGGCTGGCCAGCGCTTTGACGTCAAGCAAGACGCCGGTGGTATCGTCGATATTGAATTTATGGTGCAATACGCGGCTCTGGCGTGGTCGGGCAAGCACCCGAACCTGCTGCGGTACACCGACAACATTCGCATTCTCGAAGGCCTGGAAGAAGCCGGATTGTTGCCCGCCACCGATGCGGCGTTGCTGCGCGAAGCCTACAAGGCCTACCGCTCGGCCGCCCATCGCCAGGCCCTGCAGAAGCAGGCCGGGGTGATACCGGGCGACCAGTTCATCGATGAACGGCGCGAGGTGATGCGGATCTGGGGTGAGCTGGGGTTGAGCTGATAGCAGCACTCCCGTGGTGCCCCTGTAGGAGCGGTCACTGGCCGCGAAAAGGCCACGCGGTTCTTCCGGCGCCGCGCGGCGCCTGATTCGCGGCCAATGACCGCTCCTACGGTACTTCGATCCATGTGGGAGCGGTCAGCGGCCGCGAAAGGGCCGGCGCCGAAATCCCCGGGACCACCGCACTACCGCACCACCCGACTGACTGTTCTGGAAAACTATGAGAATTCTGATCATTGGGCCCAGCTGGGTCGGTGACATGGTAATGGCACAGACCCTGTTCCAGAGCCTCAAGCAACGGCACCCCGAGTGCCTGATCGACGTGCTGGCACCCGAATGGAGCCGCCCGATCCTTGAACGCATGCCGCAAGTGCGCGCGGCCCTGAGCTTTCCGCTTGGCCATGGCGCGCTCGAACTGGCCACGCGTCGGCGCATCGGCAAAAGCCTCAAGGGCCAGTACGACCAGGCCATCCTGTTGCCCAATTCGCTGAAGTCGGCGCTGGTGCCGTTTTTCGCTGGCATCCCCAAGCGCACCGGCTGGCGCGGCGAGTTTCGCTATGGCCTGCTCAACGACGTGCGCACGCTGGACAAGCAGCGCTATCCCTTGATGATCGAACGCTTCATGGCCCTGGCCTTCGAGCCCGACGCGCTGCTGCCGCAACCTTATCCACGTCCCGAGCTGCGCATCGACCCGGCCAGCCGCGACGCCGCGCTGGCCAAGTTCGGCCTGTCCCTGGACCGCCCGGTGTTGGCCCTGTGCCCCGGTGCCGAGTTCGGCGAGGCCAAGCGCTGGCCGTCCGAGCACTACGCCGAAGTGGCCGAGATCAAGATCCGCGAAGGCTGGCAGGTCTGGCTGTTCGGTTCCAAGAAGGATTTCCCGGTAGGCGAGGCCATTCGCGAGCGACTGATTCCCGGCCTGCGCGAGGAAGCCTACAACCTGTCCGGCGAGACTGCGCTGGCCGAGGCCATCGACCTGATGTCGTGCGCCGACGCCGTGGTGTCCAACGATTCGGGCCTGATGCACGTCGCCGCTGCGCTCAATCGGCCACTGGTGGCGGTGTACGGCTCCACCTCGCCCGGCTTCACGCCACCCTTGGCGGAAAAGGTCGAGGTGGTGCGCCTGGGCCTGGACTGCAGCCCGTGTTTCGACCGCACCTGCCGCTTCGGCCACTACAATTGCCTGCGCCTGCTGGAACCCAAGCGGGTCGCCGATGCATTGCAGCAGGTGGAAGGGCCGGCCACGGTCGAACTGACAGTCAAGGCGGAATGAATTGCGGGTATTGCTGATCAAGACCTCGTCCATGGGCGACGTCATTCATACCCTTCCCGCGCTGACCGATGCGGCCCGAGCCATGCCTGGCATCCGTTTCGACTGGGTGGTGGAAGAAGGCTTCGCCGAGCTTCCGAAATGGCACCCGGCCGTGGACACGGTCATTCCGGTGGCCATCCGGCGTTGGCGCAAGAACCTCTGGCAGGCCTACAAGAGCGGCGAATTCAAGCAACTGCGCCAGCGTTTGCGCGCCAACCGCTACGACCTGGTGATCGACGCCCAGGGGTTGCTCAAGAGCGCCTGGCTCACGCGCCTGGTCAAGGCCCCGGTGGCCGGCCTCGACAAAGGCTCGGCGCGCGAAGGCCTGGCCAGCCGGTTCTATCACCGGCGCCTGGCGGTTGCGCGCGGCCAGCATGCGGTCGAACGCGTGCGCCAACTGTTCGCCCTGGCGCTGGGCTACGATCTGCCCGAAGGCACCGGCGACTACGGCCTGAACCGCCTGCAGTGGCGTGACCTGATTCCCGGCCCGGCGTTCGTGGTGTTCCTGCACGGCACCACGTGGGACACCAAGCACTGGCCGGAAATCTACTGGCGCGAGTTGGCCGAACGCCTCGGCCATGCCCACATCCAGGTGCGCCTGCCGTGGGGCAACGAGGCCGAACAGGCGCGTGCGCAACGCATTGCCGCCGGCCTGAAGAATTGCGTGGTACTGCCCAAATTGAACCTGGCAGGAATGGCGCAGACCCTGGCCGAGGCCCGCGCCTGCGTGGCGGTCGACACCGGCCTGGGCCATCTGGCCGCCGCGCTGGACGTGCCGACCATCTCGCTGTTCGGCCCCACCAACGTCGGCCTGACTGGCGCCTATGGCCGTGGCCAGATCCACCTGGCCAGCGATTACCCGTCATGCGCACCCTGCATGCAGAAAAAATGTACCTACCAGCCGACGCCGGACGACCAGCGTCGGTTCGATCTCAAACGCGAGTGGCCGCTGTGTTTCACAAGCCTCAACCCCGAGCGTGTGGCAAGCCGATTGAGCGCCGTGTTACTGGCCGAGGATCTTCGTTGATGCAACTGGCATTCGTGCTCTACAAATACTTTCCCTTCGGTGGCCTGCAGCGCGACTTCATGCGCATAGCCCTGGAATGCCAGCGCCGTGGCCACAGCATCCGCGTCTACACGCTGATCTGGGAAGGCGAGGTGCCCGAGGGTTTCGAGGTGCAGGTTGCGCCGGTCAAGGCGTTCTTCAACCATCGGCGCAACGAGAAACTGCTGAGCTGGATGCAGGCCGACCTGGCCAAGCGTCCGGTCGACCGCCTGATCGGTTTCAACAAGATGCCCGGCCTGGATGTCTACTACGCCGCCGACGGCTGCTATGAAGACAAGGCGCAGAACCTGCGCCATTCGCTGTACCGTTACTGGGGTCGCTACAAGCACTTCGCCGACTACGAGCGCGCGGTGTTCGGGCGCGACGCCAAGACCGAAATCCTGATGATTTCCGAGGTTCAGCAACCGCTGTTCATCAAGCATTACGACACCCCGCTGGCGCGCTTCCACCTGCTGCCGCCGGGCATTGCCCAGGACCGCCGTGCGCCACCGGACGCGGCCTTGATCCGCGCCGAGTTCCGTGGCGAATTCATGCTCGAAGACGACGAGCTGCTGCTGGTGCAGATCGGCTCCGGCTTCAAGACCAAGGGCGTGGATCGCAGCCTCAAGGCCATGGCGGCACTGCCCGCGGCGCTGCGCAAACGCGTGCGGCTGATGGTCATCGGCCAGGACGACCCCAAGCTGTTCCAGGTGCAGAGCGCAGCGCTCGGCCTGGGCGACCGGGTGCAGTTCCTCAAGGGGCGCAGCGACATCCCGCGTTTCCTGCTCGGCGCCGACGTGCTGATCCACCCGGCCTACAACGAGAACACCGGCACCGTGTTGCTCGAAGCCGCCGTGGCCGGCCTGCCAGTGCTGGTGTCGGCGGTGTGCGGCTATGCCCATTACATCGCCGAGGCCGACGCCGGGCTGGTGCTCAGCGAGCCGTTCGAGCAGGAAGAGCTCAACCGCTACCTGCAGCGCATGCTCGAAGACGACGGCGCGCGAGCTTCCTGGTCGGCCAATGGCCTGGCGTTCGCCGACAGCGCCGACATCTACAGCATGCCCGAGCACGCCGCCGACGTTATCCTGGAGGCGCGACCATGAAACTGGTGCTTGACGAGCCGTTCAAGACGCTGTGGGCCGGACGCGATCCGTTCGTGGCCGTCGAAGCGCTGCAAGGTGAGGTGTTTCGCGAACTCGAAGCGCGCCGTACGCTGCGCACCGAAGTCGACGGCAAGGGCTATTTCGTCAAGATCCACCGCGGCATCGGCTGGGCGGAAATCGCCAAGAACCTGCTCACCGCCAAGCTCCCGGTGCTCGGCGCTGGCCAGGAATGGAAGGCCGTCCAGCGCCTGCGCGAGGCCGGAGTGCCGAGCATGACGGCAGTGGCCTATGGCGAGCGCGGCAGCAACCCGGCTGACCAGCATTCGTTCATCATCACCCAAGAGCTGGCGCCCACCATCGACCTGGAAGTGCTGAGCCTGAACTGGGCCAAGCAGTCGCCTGAACCGGTACTCAAGCGCGCGCTGATCGCCGAGGTGGCGCGCCTGGTCGGCATGATGCACCGCGCCGGCGTCAATCACCGCGACTGCTACATCTGCCACTTTCTGCTGCACACCGACAAGCCCGTCACCGCCACGGATTTCAAGCTGTCGGTGATCGACCTGCACCGCGCCCAGGTGCGTCCACGCATCACCCGTCGCTGGCGCGACAAGGATTTGGCCGCGCTATATTTCTCGGCGCTGGACATCGGCCTGACCCGCCGCGACAAGCTGCGTTTCCTGCGTGACTATTTCCAGCAGCCCCTGCGCCGCGTGCTCAAGGACGAAGCGGTGCTGCTCGGCTGGCTCGACGGCAAGGCGAACAAGCTGTACGACCGCAAGCAACGTTACGGGGACGCGCTCTGATGGCCGGCTGGAACCTGGAAGCGGGCTATGAACACCTGCAGACCGACTTCGGCAGCCTGGAAACGGTGTTCGCCCTGACCGGCGAGCGCCTGACCCGCGACCCGTTGTCCGAGGTGATTCGCGTACAGCGCGGCGGCGTCAACTATTACGTCAAGCGCTACGTGGGCGCGGGCAAGGGCCTGCGCGCGCACCTGGGCAAACCGCGAGTGAAATCCGAATGGCAGAACCTCAAGCGCTTCGCCAAGTGGGGCATTCCCACTGCCGAAGTGGTGGCCTGGGGTTTGGAACGCAATGGCGCCAGCTATGACCGCGGGGCGCTGATCACCCGCGAATTGGCCAACACCCAGGACCTGCATCACCTGGCTCTGAGCGGTGATCCACGGCTGCGCAACCGCGCCTGGGTCGACCACATCAGCCGGCAACTGGCGCAACACACACGCACCCTGCACGACAACCACTTCACCCACAACGATCTGAAGTGGCGCAACCTGTTGGTCGACGACAAGGACGTGCTGTACTTCATCGACTGCCCCAACGGCGCCTTCTGGCGCAGCTTCATGTTGCGCTATCGCATCATCAAGGACCTCGCCTGTCTGGACAAACTGGGCAAGAGCGAGCTGTCCAACACCCAGCGCCTGCGCTTCTACCTGCAATACCGCCGCCGCGAAAGGCTCAATGCGTCGGACAAGCTGCGTGTGCGCAAAATCGTCAAATTCTTCGAGGGCCGCGAATGAGCGACTTCATCGCCAGCGAGGAGCGCGCCTTGCTCGAGCGCCACGGGCTGGCCACGTTCGACACGCTGTGGAACCTGCAACTGGACGCCGTGGACGAACCCAACACCGGCCGTGGCGGCTGGAGCAGCGTGTACCGCCTGGACCTGGAAGGCCGTGGTTTCTACCTCAAGCGGCAGAGCAACTACCTGACCCGGACCCTGGCCCGGCCGTTTGGCGAGCCGACCTTTGCCCGTGAATTTCGCAACATCAGCCGCTATCGCAAGCAGGGAATCCCGGCATTGCAGGCGGTGTTCTACGGTCAGCGTCAGGTGCAGGGCGACACCCGCGCCATGCTCATGACCCGCGCGCTGGACGGCTGGTCCGATCTTGAAGCGGTATTGCAGCAATGGCCGACCCTGACCCCCGACACGCGCCGCGCGGTGCTAGTGGCGGTCGGCGAGCTGGGGCGCATCCTGCATTCGGCAGGGCAGGTGCATGGCTGCTTCTACCCCAAGCACATCTTTCTGCGCGCCACGGCAAGTGGGTACCAGGCGCAGTTGATCGACCTGGAAAAAACCCGGCCATTGCTGTTTGGCCAACGCGACCGCGCCAAGGACCTGGAACCCCTGCTGCGCCGCGCGCCACGTTGGCAGGCGGCGGATATTCGTGTGTTGCTGGCCGCCTACCTGGCCCAGCCCGAAACCAGCCCTCTGGTCGACGCCTGGCTTCAACGTTTGAGCCGCCGTCGCAGCCACAAGGAAGCCCGCTGATGCGCCTGTCTGAACTGACCCAAGCCGGCCGCAGCCCAGCTCTGCCATTGAGCATCACCCTGGCCGACGCCGCCGGCCCCGGCGAGCTGCAACTGCTGACGCTGCTGCGCGTGCTGCCCGGGCAGCGCTACGTCGGCGCCGGTGTTTGGCGCGGTCGCACCGTGCTCGCCAAGTTGCTGGTCGGCAGCAAGGCCGCTCGGCATTTCCAGCGCGAGCTGACCGGCGTGCGCCTGCTCGCCGAGCAGGGCCTGAGCACCCCGCAACTGCTCGCCGACGGCCTGCAGGAAGGCGAGGGCGGCTGGTTGCTGTTCGAGTACCTGGAAGGCGCCCATAGCCTGGCCGACGAATGGGCTCGCGTGGAAACCCTGCCGCCCCTGGCCGACGAACAAAGCGCCGTGCTCGGCGAAGCCCTTGGCGTCATCGGCCAGATGCATGGCAAAGGCCTGTGGCAGGCAGACCTGCACTTGGACAACCTGCTGCGCCACAACGCTCAGGTGTTCCTCATCGACGGCGCCGGCATCCAGGCTGAACAGGCCGGCAAGCCCCTGTCGCGACAAAAGGTGCTGGAAAACCTCGGCGTGTTCTTCGCCCAATTGCCCCGCAACCTGGAGCCCTTCACCGAAGAACTGCTGGTGTATTACCTGCTGGCCAACGGCGAACACGGCCTGCCCATGGAAGCGCTGCAGAAGCAGATCGACAAGGTCCGCGCCTGGCGCCTGAAAGATTATCTGGGCAAAGTCGGCCGCGATTGCAGCCTGTTCAGCGTCCAGGACAACGCCTCCAGCCTGCGCGCCGTACGCCGCGAAGAAGAAGCCGCCATGCTGCCCGTGCTGGAGCGTGCCGACGCCCTGCTTGAACAGGGCCACATTTACAAGACCGGCGGCGCCGCCACGGTCGGCCGCGTCCACAGCCAGGGCCGCGACCTGCTGGTCAAGCGCTACAACATCAAGAACCTGCTGCACTGGGGCAAGCGCTTCTGGCGCCCGAGCCGTGCCTGGCATTCGTGGGTCGAAGGCAACCGATTGCTGTTCCTCGGCATCGCCACGCCCAAGCCGTTGGCCGTGCTGGAGAAGCGCACGTTGTGGTTGCGCCGCGAGGCCTATCTGGTCACTGAACACCTGAGCGGCCCGGACCTGATCGAAGCCTTCGCCCCTCATGTCGACACGGGAGACGTCCCCGAAGCCCAGTTGCAGGCTTTGGACCAGCTGATCGCCGACTTGACCCGCGAGCGCATCAGCCATGGCGACCTCAAGGGCCACAACCTGTTCTGGCACAACGGCCGCTGGGCCCTGATCGACCTGGATGCTATGCAGCAGCACGGTAGCGATGCCAGCTTTGCTGCCGCCCATGCCCGCGACCGCGAGCGGCTGTTGCGCAACTGGCCGGTGAACAGTGCCCTGCGCACACTGCTGGAACAACGCCTGGGCTGAGGGCTCAGGCGGTATTCACACTCGATGGCGGTGCTATCCATGCACGCCCAAAGCGCACTCGCACGGCTCTAACCTCGTGGTCTCCCAACCCACGAGGCAACCACCATGAGCACCCTCCAGACCCCTGTCACGTCCACACTTGAAAGCGCAGGCGACCTTGCCGATACCGAAGCTGACCTACTCAGCGCCAGCACCCGCTATTGGCAAACACGCCTTGGCCAACTGATCGACCAATACCCAGACCTGGAAGGCGCCGCCTTCGCTGCGGCTCAATACCTGCTGGCGAAACTGGGTGGGTTCGATCACGACCCCTACGAAGTGTATTGGCACTGGTTCGACTCGGCCAACACCAGCCCACGCACCTACACAGGCTGGGAACACCACGGCAAACCCTTGCAATCCATGACGCTGGTGGAGCTGGTAATGCGCCGCTTCAACCTCGAGCAGCAGCGCAATCCCGATCTGCTGGCGCAAATGGGTGGTTTCTATACGGCCGATGCCCACGCCGCTCACTACAACGAGCACAACGAAGTGCGCCTGGACCCGCGCAAGGTGCTGCAGCACTTCTGGGATGGGGACTTCGCCAATCAATACCTGTCGCGCCTGCGTGGGTTCTGGATCAACCAGCAAAGCGCGTATCGCACCGTATCGAAAATCAGCATGCTGTGCAGCGCCACCTTGCAGTGCCAGCGAGGCGACATGGCGGTCGAAGATTTCCTGGAGGTCTACGCGGCCGTAGCGAACGACCCCAGCAGCCCGTTCAGCCCGGAGAAGCTCTACGGCGATAACGTTTCAAGCTCGACCACCGTGGTCCGCGCACTGGATGTGGAAGGAATGGTCAGCCACGGCGTCCTGCGCTTCTGCACTGCACAAGGGCGCGAGATTCTGTACTGCGCCATGCAGCACCCTTCATTCGTTACCGTCAAAAATGCCGAAGCACTCTACCAATGGGTGCAAAGCCACTTGGCGACGGCAGACAGCCGGCAGCGGTTCGGTGTGCAGTTCGTCAGGGCGGAGCACAACAAGCAGGCCGAATGGGCGACGCTGCAAGGGCATCTGAGCCACATAGCCAAAACCCCGTGGGCCGCACGCAAGTCGCGTCTGAACGTGCTGAACAAAAAGCTCGATGGCTACACGTTCAACTTTCTGGTCGACAGCCTCAAGGCCGACATGGAGCAGGATGCCAAGTACTTGCTGATGTCCAACAGCCGGCTGGAGAAAGGCCTGTGGATCGGCTATCTGGAAAGCTTTCTCAAGCTCTATGGTGGCTTGAGCCTGATCGGCTGGCCGGTCGCCGCGCTGTCCATTGCTGCCGGCCTGGTGGAAGTGGGCCTGTATGCCGACAAGGCCATCAATGCGCTCGACGAGAAAGAGCGGACCGAGGCCGTTCGCGGTTCCATCATTCAGGCGCTCAACCTGATTCTGACGCTGCCCTTGCTCAGTGATGCCAGCCTGCTGAGCGAGTATGACGAATTCGACATCGATACCAGTGCCCAGCTGGACGTGGATGGCGAGGTGTTGCTGCCGGACGAAGAGGATCTGGACTCGGGCGATGACATCAATGATTCGACCTTGTCGTCGAACCAGGACGAAGCGGGCGAGACGGACAGCGACTCCAGTGTGCTCGGCAGTGATTCCGACCAGGAAGATGCCACCCAGGCCCAGGCACTTCGCAATGCCCAGGATCTTGCTGCCTGGCGTCCGGTGATCATTCGCGATACCGGATTCAAACTGCACCGACACGGTCCCTTGGCGGGCTTGTATGTACGCCAGGGATTTGAAACCTATGCGCGCCTGCATTCAACCTTGTATCGCGTGCGCTATGTGCATGCCCTCAAGCAATGGGCCGTGGTCGACCCACTCAACCCCTACGGCCTGCACAGCTATATCCCGATCACCCTGCACGGCAACATCTGGAGAGCGGCAAGCCGTATCACGTTGAGCGCTACCGACGATGTCGAAACCACCCGGCTCTGGAATCTGGCTCCCAGTGACCCTGCAATAGGCGTACAGCGCCCCGCCAACACCATCAGCATCCAGGTGCCGCTGGACGACGTGGAAAAAATCATGGATCGCTACATGGTGCGTATCCCCGAGCGGGGCCATCTGCTGGCCATGTATGACGTCGAAGAACGCACCTGGCGCGCCAATCACCTGGGCAATACGGCCTACCTGTGGCGCACGCCCGAAGGCGAATGGCGCAGCGGCGATCGAGCCCAGTGGCTGCAAGGCAGCACGGCGTCCCCTGCGCCGCAGACGCTCAAGACGATCACGCTGCCGCCGTTGCCGGCGCTTTCGAACCTGGCCAAAGCCATTCCCAAGGTGTTGCACTACCTATGGATCGGCCACGAGCTGCCCAGCCAGGCGCTGCTCGATAATCTGCTGATCAACGATGTGCGCATGAAGGGCTATCGCACCATCATCCACGCCGACATGGACACGCCGCAGTTGCTTCGCCGCCTGACGTGGCAGTTCGCCGGGAAGGCCAACTTCGAAGTCAAGCCGCTGGCAGACGAAGCCTTTTTCCATGCCTTGCGTGCAGGCCCCAGCGGCGCGCAGTACGACGCGCTGCGTTCAGGCGTGGCGAAGAATTACGCCGCTGCCAGCGACCTGTTGCGCTACCCCCTGCTCGACACCTATGGCGGCATCTACACCGACGTGGACAACACCTTCGTGGCAGTGCTGGACAAGGTCGACCTGCCTGCAGGCCCCAGTGATCTGCTGCTGGACGACGCGGTGGTGCACAGCGATGTGCAATATCGGGGCTACAACAGCCATGTGCTGGGCAGCCACCCGAACAACCCGGTGCTCAAGGCGGTGATGCGTTCCATGGCGCAGCGCTACCAGGCCCGCGCCGACTTCTACACCCGGCCGCGACCCTTTCTGGACAGAGCCAAGACACCTGCTCAAATCAACGAGTTCTGGGGCTATGTGCGCACCACCTTCGACATGACCGGCCCACAGGTGCTCGATGACGTCCTGCGCGAAACTCGCCCCGACTACTACGACCTGGCCTTGCGCCCGGACCTGCGTCAATCGATGGGCATCAGCAGCCAGGAGTATGAATTGCGCCTGCTGGCGCGGGTGCAGCACTACTTTCCATTCGCCAACAAGGCCGAGATAAAGGTCGGCAGCCTGCACTCCTGGAAAACCACGCGCAAGCGTCGGGCTCTGCGCGCGCTCGTGTAGGAGCGGCTAGCAGCCGCGAAACAGCTGGTACGTTACCGGCCACTTGGCGACGGCAGATCAGGACATGTCCTTCACTTCCGTGGGACCGATCCTACAGACGTACTTCCCGTACTCCCGGAAACTTCTGTCGCTTGGCGGTCCCTCGCGGGCCAGCGGCAGAGCAGGGGAGTGGGACATGAGACTGGGATACTTCATTCGGCTGGGCGACAAGACATCGTGCGGCGGCACCGTCCTCGGCGGCGAGCGAAGCGTCACCTTGCTCGGCGTCCCACGCTCGCGCGAAGGTGATCGCGTGTCGTGCGGCAAGAGCACCGGTGAATTCCACATCGTCGGCGGCGTCGACCAGCTCAAGAGCAACGGCCGGCGCGTCGCCGGCAGCCTCGACAGCACCAGCAGCTGTGCCTGCAACGCGCTACTGATTCCGTCTTCGTTCACGACCCAGTACGAGTCGCTGCGCAGAGTCAAACCACAGCCGGCCGCCGTGCCGCGCCCAGATACGCTGCAGAACTGCGGCCACCCAGACCAGTTGCTGTCGATCACCACCTACATGGCCGGCGAGATCAACCGCAATGTCCGCCACCCCACCGTGGTCAAGATCAGACAACTCAACCGCTACGATGCAAGTCAGGACACGCGCGCTTATAAGGCGCTGCCCTGGCATGCACGCTGGTGGGCACGCGACCCGCAAGTGGTGGCCAAGGCATGTCGGGACGAAGCCGTGGCCTTGTGGGTCAATCAAATGGACAACAACAGCGATTGGAACTACCGGGCCAAAATTTCGCAGCTGCAGAACTCCAGCTGGCACAAGCAGGGCCGCTACCTCTACCACGTTGGTCTCTGGACCGGCATTCATTACGGCTACCTGGGTCTGGCCGCAGGTTTTCGCTCAGGCGTGCTGCTCGACGGCATCGACGGGCAGACGCCGCTGGAACAGCGTCGAACTCTGCGCCACTGGCACACACCCGCCGAACGGGTGGCGATCAGCATTGGGATGGAGTTGTACAAGCGCCATCCTGAAGGGGTGGTGACGGCGAAGGCGATCCTTCATGCGGTGGTGGGGGCCGAGCGGGAGAATTGGGGAGCGGGCAGGCGGGAGCATGGGTGTAGTGCTTATGCTCGACTGAGCGTCGCAAGACCCGGCGGCGCGGTCCTACAGGATGCGTAAGTGGCACAGCCAGCAGCTTCCGCTTTCTCTACAGGAAGTCGTTTAGCGAGCAAATTAGCCGGCCTGCTCCAGGCAGAACTTGGCCGATTCATAGGGCATGCGGTTCTTTGCATGCTTGTCGCGCACGAAGCGCTTCTCTTAGGGGGCGGCAATTAGCTTGTCGTTGATGTATGGGGCCGATTAAGGGTTGTGGCTAAGGGCGCCGGACAGGCCAAGAATCGTAAATGCCAAGGGTCTAGCCTCTTTGAACGGGTAGATGCGCCCGCAGGCCTCTGGGGCGGGCGGCGGGCGGCGAAAGGCGGGGATTATAGTGTAATTGCCCACCGCCCAACACTGTCGTGCCTGTCACCCCCCCCCCTGAGCCTTGAGCGGGCATTCGCGTAAGGTCGCGACGAGGCCAACACCTCAACCGTTTCCTAGTCAATTAGCTCTATCAACGAATCATCTAGGTAGATTGCCTGCAGAGGCCTGCCTGTTCCTACTGTGTCCATTAGGCCAACGTAGACATATATCGGCTCTGTCGAAGAAACGGCCTTAAAGGTTCCTGAAAGGGTTGTCATATTGCCGTTGGTAACGACGACAGTTGCAACCCCGTTCATGCCAAGCCTATTAACTACGATAGCTTTAGTAAATCGGAATGATTGCGTTGTTAGGAAGCCCAACTTTGCACTCCAGCGGTAGTTGCCTCCGACCTTCAGATGGGTAAGCGTCTTAGATATACTACCTGCCATCCCCGGACCGCCGTTCGCAGCAGCTGAGAGCACGTGACTGCCGCCAACACTTATGATGTTGCTAGGCAGTCCAATCCAGCCATGTGTATGGTTACTCTCAAAATCTGCATACTCCCGCGTCAATACATAATAGGAAAAATTCCTGGGATCAGATACCAAGCCGCTTCCATAAACTGCTCTGGCCGTAATCGAATAGCTTCGAATCGCCAGATTCGTGATGGTGAAACTCCACTTTCCGTTGCTGTCTGCAGTCACGGTGCTGATCTGTGTAGAACCATCTAGCAATTGAACCTGTTGAGACGGTGCAGCTGTTCCCATGACAACGACTTCGTCGTTGTACGTTGTCCCTCCGTGGGCGATCTCTCCATCTGAATCCCGAACAGTGGTGATTACGGGGCGGACATCAGGCACCGATTTCACTGTATAAACCCGCGGCGCAAAACTTACCGCATCCGACTCGGTCGGGCTGCCATCCAAAGCCACCTTGAAGGTCACGGTCAGCGAGGCGCCGTCCTTAAGCTCTTTGAGTTCCGCCATGGTCACGTTGACCGTCTTCCTACCTTGGCTGACCCACGTTGCGTCCGTCGGCGTAGCGGCCAAGAGCTCTTTGCTCCAGGCACTGCCGTCCTGCCGCGTGCCTGTCAGGGTTAGCCACACCGGCTGCGCCACTTCAATCATCGGCCAGCGCCCAACCCTGATGGTGGCATCCTGCATGAGTCGGCTTACATCAAACTCCGGCCCCGCCCCGCTGTTTGCCGCTTCCAGGATGATCAACTCACTCAACTCATTCGCCGGCAGCGTTCCCACCTGCAGGTTCATCAACGCCGAATTCCCCACCAAGTCCGAAGCAGGCCCCCTGAAAACCACATACCCCACCTGCACTGTCTGCCCTAGGCTGCGCACTAGCACGGTGGCCGGCACTGGTACACGCCCCTCACCGGCACCTGCCAGCATCCAGGGAATGGTTAGATCCGTACCGCCAGGCAGGCGCCAGATGATGGCAACGGTATCGCCCGCCAGAATCCGGCTGTCGCTGACGACCACCGTGGCAGTGTTACTCTCGTAAGAAGTCCCCGGCTTTACTGGCTGCCAGGTGCTGACCTCGCCGTTAGTCGCATCCACCACCTTGGGCAGCGGCCACGGCAATTCAGCCGCTGCGCCAACATGCAGTTGCAACACCTGCGAACTGCCCACTGGTTGCCCATTACGTCGGGCCTCATAACTGACGTCCACATAGCCATTGGTGTTTCCGTCAATGTAGGGCGTCTTGCCGATGCGGATTTCAAGGTTGCCCGAGCTTGGAAATGCCTGATCGGTCAGCGTGATGCTGGCGTTGGACCGACCTAGCCATTTCACGGTCAACAAGTCACCCGGGGCGAGGGTCGAGTTGGGCTCCACCACGACCTTGATGGCGTCCACAATCGCACCCGGATCAATCTCCCCGTTCGCAAACACCGGCTCCGTAGTCGGCTTGGGCAAGTTGCTCGGGATACCCACCACAGTCAGCTGCAGCGTCGGCGACAGATAGCTCACGCCTTGCGCAGTGACTTCGTAGTACACCTCCAGCACCCTGCCGGTGCCAAGGGTGATCGCAAACGCCTTGTCGATCAGCAGGCTTACATCCTGTGGCGTATTGCTGGTCACTGCATGGTTCACCGTGGTGTACATCGGCGTGCCGCTGGCGGTCTGGCCTTTCCAGTGCAGCTGGATCGTTTGTCCGCTGGCCATGAACCCGTAGGCTGGAACGATCACCTCCTGATGCGACCCGGTGACGATGTCGGGGTTGAAGGTGTTGCCGGTGACGCCGGTCAAGCGTGGTTGTGCCAGTGTCACTGGCTGGCCGATGACGGTAGCGGTCACGCGGTGCGAGCGTTTGTTCTGGCCGCCGATGATGGCGTCGTAGTAGACCGTGACACTGCTGCCGGCCAGCGCAGCAGCCTTGGCGTTTGGCACTTTGACGGTCACCCGAGAAGCACTGGCCTCGACGCGAAAGGCCGCGGTGTAGGTCAGCTGTGGCCCCAGAATCGGTTGCCCCGTCCAGGTCAGGGTGCCCTGGGTACCGGCAGGCATGTTGTTGCCGGTGACTGGAATGTACACCGTCACGTCGGCGCCGGCCAGGTCATCCATGTCCAACTGGTCATAGTCGTTGGTCTGCGGCAGCGTTGGGACGTGCAGCGAGCCTGGTACGTCCACATCCGCATGTGCTTCCAGGCTGTACAAGGACCAGTTCATCACCGTGTCATGGATTTCGTAACGCACGATCAGACCCAGGCCCGGCGTGTTGTCGATGATGTCAGCCGAGACGGTGATGGTCAGCGGCATGCTAGGGGTGGAGGCTTCGGCAGCGTTAACGGTCTTGCGGATTTCCTGGTTCGACCAGTGCAGGACGATCTCGTCGTTCTCGGCAATGTTCGCGTAACGAGGAATGGTGACCGTCAGCGGCTGGCCTGGTGTCACCGTGGCGGGAATACCGGTGGGCGGGGTGAGGTGTTCGTTCACATAGGGTGTGGACGGATCAGGATCAGGGTTGCCCGGCACACTCTGCTTGACCAGAAAAGGGCCTGCGTTGCGGGACACGCTGAACGAGTCAGAGGGCGGTACCTTGTGGTGATAGTGCAGCGTGACCTGACCGTCCTGGGGAAACACGGAAGGCAGCAGGTAGAAGGTGACGATGCCGCTTTCCAGGTGCTCCGGGCGCAGGGTCTCGACGGCCACGGCAGTGTCACCCAGATAGAGGGTGAGATCGTCGTTCTCGAGCATACCGATCTGCAACACCACCTGCACAGCCACGGGCACGGCAGGATCATGCAGGTCGTTCTTGTTCAGGCCGTTATGCACCAGCAGTGCAGGTACCTGAGGCGCAGGCAAAGTCGGCGTGCCGGGGTGATAGGGCGCGGCACCGAAGGCGCCGACGTCGGGCGACTGGCTTTGCCGGATCTGCAGTTGGAGCAGGCGCAGGGCGTTGTTGAGAGTGGTCATGGCAGGGCTCTTGTGAGGTTCAGGTGGAGAGCGACTGTTATGACGGTAGAAGAAGAATGAAGAATTAACCGGTCGAAAATATAGGCGTTTATTTTTTGAAGTAGTGGAGTACTATTAAGATGTCGAGCGGCTTTGAAAGCAAACTTTCAAGAGTATAAAGCAGGTACGGATTTATTCATTGTTGAATGCCGTGATCGATAGCCGATAGCACTGGCGAAAGTTGCTGAGTGGTTAATTAACGGGAGCCTGCAGAGATATGCCAAAAAAGCCAGGTTACACCCCGTAAGGAGGTAACCCAGCTGTAACTTTCAGTCAGGCTGAACACGCGACTGTATCGCTATGCCCAACCCCGACCAAACCTGAACAAAGTCGCGGCAGGCACTGTAACCGAGCCTTCGCGGCGCATGCGCGTTCCCGCGAAAGCCGGCTACCACCTTCCGTCACAAAGGCCGCTTGAGCATATGATGCGCAGCCGTGCCTATTCCCTGACCCGCCTCGGTTCCTTCAGCCCCCGTACTCAGGTTTCTGGTGTAGTACCGGCGGATTCCGTCCGAGGTCGTGCCGGTCCAGTACACACCGCCTGGAATACCCAAAGCCGCCACTCCGCCATGGGCAGCGCATTGCGCCCAGATCTCTGCCATCAGCTCGCGTGTGAGGATGCTGCCCGCATTGCCGGGTAGGTACCATTGCCCCGAACCTGCGTAGCGGAACAGGAACACGCCGGAAACCGCTACCGTGAAGCTCAGGCGTTGGCCGGCAGAATCGCTCACCGTGATCGTGGTATTGCCTTCGCCTCGGGATTGCACCAGGCCCGAACCATCCACGGAGGCAACATTGCTGTTGGCCGACGCATACTGATAGGGCGGAACGCCACCCGACGCACTGCGCCGCGAGGATGTTCCCGCCGGCAACGGATTGGGTAACCCTCCAGCGACGTTGATATAGATTTTTCCATTGAGTACCAGGTGCGACGTGTCCACGACCAACGGACGGTTTGCGCGTGTGAACGTTCTGGCAGCAGAAGACTGGCCGCTGCCATAGCGGGCTCTTGCCGTCATGGAATGGGCGCCGATAGCCAGCCCGCCTGTTCCCAGACTCCAGTTCCCGCCTGCGTTGACCGTGGCCGTACCCTTGGAGCTCGAGTGATCGAACACCTCTACCTGCTGATTGGGTAGGGCGGTCCCACTGACAGTGACTTGGGCATCGTAGGTAG
Organism: Pseudomonas rhizosphaerae; assembly: GCF_000761155.1. Classification (NCBI taxonomy): domain Bacteria; kingdom Pseudomonadati; phylum Pseudomonadota; class Gammaproteobacteria; order Pseudomonadales; family Pseudomonadaceae; genus Pseudomonas; species Pseudomonas rhizosphaerae. The sequence continues at coordinate 4,013,321 of NZ_CP009533.1, forward strand.
TGCCTCCCGGTGCCACTGTTCCCCGAGAGTCGGTGACGTTGCTGATGGTGGGAACGGCATCCGCCAGGCGTGTGAACGTTCGGGGCAAGGACTGCTGGCCACTGCCGTACAACGCCTTGGCGGTGAGTGAATGCGTACCTAAGGACAGTGCATTGACACCCAGGCTCCAGGCCCCGTTGGCATTGACGGTGGTTCGGCCCTTGGAGACGCCATTATCCAACAGCTCGACATCCTGATTGGCCGTTGCCGTTCCTGACACCGTCACCTCGGCGTCGTAGGTGTCGCCGCCGTTGGCCACTTCGCCCTTGGAATCCCGCACGCCGCTGATGAGCGGCTGGGTGTCTGCCACGGATCTGACGGTGTAGGTCTTGGGGGTAAAGGTTACGGCCTGGTTCTCGTCCAGCGCTTTGCCTATGCCGACTTTCAGCTGTACGGTCAGGCTGCTGCCATCCTTGAGCGCCTTGGCTTCGGCTTGGGCCACGCGTGCCGTGCGGTAACCAAGGCTCGCCCATGCCGACTCCACCGTATTGGGTGGCGACAGCACGGTTTTTGAATACGCCGTGCCATCGGTCCTGGTACCGGCCAGCGTCAACCACACGGGCTGGCCTACCTCGATCATCGGCCAGCGACCAACCCTGAGGGTGGCATCCCCCGTCAACTGGTTCACGTCGAATTCCGGCCCAGCCCCGCTGTTTGCAGCTTCCACAATGATCAGCTCACTCAGCGCATGTGCCGGCAGCGTTCCCAATCGCAGGTTCATCAACCCGGAATTGCCCACCAGATCCGAAGCAGGCCCCCTGAACACCACATACCCCACCTGCACCGTCTGCCCCAGGCTGCGCGTCAGTACGTTGGACGGCACCGGCACACGCCCCTCACCGGCGCCAGCCAGCATCCAGGGAACGGTTAGATCCGTACCGTCAGGCAGGCGCCAGATGATGGCGACAGTATCCCCCGCCAGAATTCGGCTGTCGGTGACGACGATGGTGGCGGTGTTGCTGTCGTAAGAAGTCCCCGGCTTCACGGGCTGCCAGGTGCTGACCTCGCCATTGGTCGCATCCACCACCTTGGGCAGCGGCCACGGCAACTCAGTCGCTGCGCCAACATGCAGTAGCAACACCTGTGAACTGCCGACCGGCTGGCCGTTGCGTCGGGCCTCATAGCTGACTTCAACGTAGCCGTTGGTATTGCCGTCGATGTACGGCGTCTTGCCGATCGGTACTTCAAGATTGCCGGACACGGGGAAGCTCTGGTTGGCAATCGACGTACTGGCATTCGAGCGACCTTGCCAGTGAATGGTGAGAAGGTCCCCGGGCTGAAGGCTCGAGTTGGGCTGCACCACTACCTGGACAGTGGCGCCGACGGTGCCTGGGTCGATCTCCCCGTTCCAGAACACCGGATCGGTGGTGGGCTTGGGCAAGTCGGTTGGCACGCTCATCACGGTGAGCTCGAGCGTCGGCGAGGCATAGGTGGTGCCCTCGGTGATGATCTCGTAATACACCTTGAGCAGGGTGTTGGTGGCCAGGCTGGTGGCATACATCTTTTCGATCTGAAAATGGATGTCCTGCCGGTTGTCGCTGGCCAGGTCTTTTCTCTGCTGCACGTAGAGCGGGCTGCCGCCGGCGGCCCTTCCTTCCCAGTGCAGGATCACGGCCTGCCCGCTGGCCATGAAACCATAGGCGGGCACGACCACTTCCTGGTGGCTGCCGACGATCAGCGCCGGGTTGTAGTTATCGCCCGGAACACCCGTAAGGGTGGGCTTTTCCAGAGTCACGGCTTCACCGATCACCGCGACGCTGGTGCGTTGCGAGGGGGTGTTCACGCCGTTCAGAAGCGCCTCGTAATACACGGTGGCGGTGCTGCCGATCAGCGCCATGGCCTTGTCGTTGGGCACCATGAGGGTGATACGGGTCGTTGCTTGCTCGATCTTGAACGCCAGGGTAAAGGTCAGCCGCGGCCCGAGCACCGGAATGCCCGTCCAGGTCAGCACGCCCTCCGTGCCAAGAGGGAGGTTGCCATTGACCGGGATCTGAATGGCCACCTCGTCGCCGTCCAACTCATCCATGTCCAGTTCGTCGTAGTCGTTGGCATCACGCACGGTGGGTGCATGCAGTACCCCTGGCGGATCGACGTCAGCGTGCGCTTCCAGGCTGTACAGCGACCAGTTCATCACCGTGTCGTAAATGTCGTAGCGCACGATCAGGCCCAGGCCGGGCGTGCGATCGATGATGTCGGCCGGCACGGTCACAGTCAGCGCCATGCCAGGGGTGGAGGCTTCGGCAGCGCTGACGGTCTTGCGGATTTCCTGGTTCGACCAATGCAGGACGATCTCGTCGTTCTCGCGGATGTTCACGTAGCGGGGAATGGTCACCGTCAGTGGCCGCCCTGGCGGTACCGGGTTGGGAATGCCGGTGGGTGGGGTCAGGTGTTCGTTGACATGGGGTGTGGACAGGTCTGGATCGGGATCGCCCGGTACGTTCTGTTTGACCAGAAAAGGCCCTACGTCACGGGACACGCTGAACGAGTTGGAAGGCGGGACGCCGTGGTGATAGTGCAGCGTGACCTGGCCTTCTTGGGGAAACAGGGAAGGCGCCAGGTAGAAGGTGACAATGCCGCTTTCCAGATGCTCCGGGCGCAGGGTCTGCACGGCCACTGGCGTGTCATTCAGGTAAAGATTCAGCTCGTCGTTCACCAGCATGATGGGCTGCAGCACCACCTGCACGGCGATGGGCATGGTGGGATCGTGCAAGTCGCTTTTGTTCAGGCCATTGTGCACCACCAACGCAGGGACTTGCGGGGCGGGCAGGGTGGGCGTTCCGGGATGATAGGGCATGGCGCTGAAGGCGCTGATGCCTGGCGATCGACTTTGGCTGATCTGCAGTTGGAGCAGGCGTAGGGTGCTGTTGAGGGTAGTCATGGCAGGGCTCTTGTGAGGGTCAAGTCGAGAGCGACTGGTATGACGTTAGAAGCAGAATGGATAATTAACCGGTCGAAAATACAGGCGTTTAATTATTGGATTGATAAGGTATTATTACTGGGGCGCCTGCTTTTGAAAGCTGGCTTTCATACGTTCTAGTCAGGTACGCGTTTATTCATCTACATGCCTTGCTAGTGGCTAATAGCTAATGGTGCTGACGGAGATGTATTCGATGGTAACGTGCTGAGGGGTGTTGGCGCTTGCAATGGCGCGTATTGAAATAGCCGCGTTGATGACGCCCGGAAATGTCCTGATTCCAGGGTTTTATAAGAGGTGGGTAGGTTATTAGGTCTGCAATGAATAGCACCGGACAAGTGTCAACTCAACGCTGAAACTCGCCGATGCCAGGGTTCGTTGGCGAATGCTGCAGGGCAGCGGAAATAGCCGGATGATTTCCTGTAAAGAAGTCATCCGGCTATGAGTTACCGTCAGGCAGGTTTCACTGATGCATTGGAGACTTGGCTATTGGTATCAAAACTGCACTCGCTGCCTACCATGGTGACCTGAGTGATGCTTGGAGGATTGGTCGCACCCGTGCCAGAGGCATTGGTGATCTCATGATGGACCTCCAAATGGTTGTATCTTCCAGGGTACAACGTAGGTACGAACGCCGAAGCCAGGATACGGAAATCGATATATTTCTGGGCAAACTCTTCAGGGTTCACCGTATCGGTGGCGGTAAACTCAGTGCCTGGCAACGCGGCTCCGGGGGCGGTTGGCCTTCCGCCAATGCCTTGTCCGTTGAGCACGATCCTGTCGTTCACAGCGGCATTTGCATACGTGAGCGGGATTCGGAAGATCGCTCCGTTGGTCGTGTTGCATCTGTCCAGGAATCCAGACGCGTTGCGGTTTAAAAACTCACCCACAGGAAGCGGTCCGCCGCCGCCTGGAGTCGAACCAGGTGAAGTGACTTGCACGATCTGCACAGCGGAGTAGCTGGTGTTGGTTACCGGAGGATACGGCGACGACGCCGGAATGGTTCGCTCTACAACATACTTGAGCTGAATCGCACCAGCTCCGGCCGAACCAATCTGCGAAGCGAGCAGAGTAAAGGGGTCCAGCGTGCTATTGGAGACTTCGGTGGCCGTGACCGCGCGAGCAGCGGGTGGTACATCCGTCCCTGCGTACGACACTGTAATCAGGTCGCCCGCCAGGAGATCCCCAGCAGTGGGCCAAGGGATGGTGATGGTCGCATTTTGAGCGTACTGCGCTGCGGTGATGACGTTCGCAGTGGCACCGCTACCTGTACTCAGCAGGCTAGGCAGCGCAAGGTTTTCGTTCTCGGGCGTGTCTGGGTCTGGATCTGGGCCCGCCGGTGTGGCGATATTGACCAGCACATTGAGCAGGAGTGGAGAGGTCGCGACCAAGGCTTGGCTGCGGATGACTTGATAACTCGCCTGCGTGGTGTAGCGCAAAGCGTTATTGCCATTTGGATCGCCAGCGAGCACAGCAGCGTAGGGCACGCGGATCTTGGCCAACGGGGTATCGCCTACATTAGTGACTTTCCCAGCACCTACCATTCTATTGCCCCACAACAACACAAACTCATCGTCCACGGCAACGTTTTGGTAAGGAGGAATCTCGACATCCAGGATGCGCCCGTCTGCTTCGTCGATCACACCGTCGTCGGCAAACAGCGGAATTTCAGGTGGAGCCAGATTGATGGGCGTGTTGTGCAGTACGAACCGCACTGCCGTTTCCTGCGATATCACCGATTTATTGCCGGCGAGGTCTGTCACACGGTAGCCCAAGGTATGCGTACCATCGCCTGCTGCATCCATATCAGCAAAGGCGAACCTCAATACAACTGGGTTGGGTAGCGTATTGCCGGGTGGTAGCCGGGTCGTCGTGCCCAAGTAATCAGGCGGTCTGCCGTTGGTGGTAATGAAGGGCTCGATAAGGTCGCCCTGCCATTCTCCACTGTAAGAGGGTACCTCAGTGATCAAGTCCTGCGTGGCGGGGTCCAGATCTTGCAAAGTGATCACGTACTGACCGCCCGGCCCCGGTGTCAGACCGGGAAAAAGCAACTTACCTAGAGTCGGCCTGCCTGGCGGCGTCGTATCAACATAGGCGGGTTGACTATCGCCGAAGTCGTAAGCATCGGTATCGCCCCAATCGATGCGATAGCCAAGTCTATGGGCGACCGTGTCCCAGTCGTCGGCTGACGTCAACGGCAACTCCAGTATCAACGGAACCTTGTTGGTCTGGTCAGCTGCGGTGATTTCATAGCGACTGGAGGTGATCAGCGTACCGTCCCACTCCAATTCGAGCGCATCCGCAGGCTTTCCTAGGCCAGCGTCCGCAGGATAATAATCATCACTCCACGGTACTGCGACTTCAACCGTCGCGGCAAACGCATCAAACCTGAGGATGTTAGTGGGATACAAAGGTACTTCAGTAATTTTTTCGACGAAACTGGCTGGGGCGTACACTCTGGGCGCTCGCGGCGCCGACACGCGCGCCAACTTTTGAGTTTTGGAAAGTTGCTTGAGAACGGTCATGCCACTTCTCCTTCTAACATGGGATGCAGGTGCGCGACGTAGAGCTGTCGGCACAGGAATACTACATAACGGAATGAGTGTGCGGTGCGGCCAGCTTCAATAACAAGCCTGCAATGAGCCCGCACTTTCAAACTAGCAGGCCTATTGGAAACAGCAACTCTCAATCGTAAATCCCGACCAAAGGAAATCAGTGAAAATAACGTTTCAGATAGGTATTTAATAAATAAAAACTTACAGCAATTCACAACTATGATGATCAGGAAAGTTTTCAGTCACATCATCATTTGTCATAGGGAACTTGACCATGACTTACGTACGCCGGCCTTTAACACCCTTGCCGATGGTCATGCTCGGACTCATGTTGTCCCCGCTGGTCAGCGCCGCGGTAGTGGTAGGTCCCGCCACTGCTACCGTGAACCCTGGTGACACCGCCGAGCCGTGGCAGATTTCCCAGGGCGGGACGCTGACGGTCAACCCTGCGGGGCAAACGTTGCAGATCTATGCAAGCGATTCCATTGTGAATCTAAACGATGCCTCGGTCACTTCGGTGTCAGATCGAGCATTGGAACTCAGTGGTTCGAGCGCGACGGCGACCGTGAGTGGCAGCACACTGGTGACGGTTGGGGGAACCACCGTGACCGTGGGCCGGGGATCCTTCGCTTCGTTCAGCGATAGCCAGGTGAGCGGAGTGGGCCGCGGGCTCAACGTTCTGAACGAAGGGCAACTGAGCGTGCGCAATACCCTGGTAAACGTAACGGGGGATGGCAGTACCACGCCTTTGGGCGGGGGAGCTGGGCTGGTGATGCTGTCGGGCGAAACCATGCTAAGCGAGGGGAGCATCATCGTCGGTGCCAACAATGGTGCGGCCTTCAGCAACGACTTGCCCAGCCTCGGAGAATCGGCCTTGCGCTCTACATTGATGGTCGACGCTTCCACTGTACAGGGCGTAGCGGGCAGCGGTCTGGTGGTTTTTCCCCTGCGCAACGCATCGCCCCTGGCCGATGTCACTTTGCGCAACGGCTCCCTGCTGACCGGTGGCAATGGTGTGGCTGTGGACCTGTTCGCAGGCTCTGCCGCGTTGCTCAGCGTCGATGCCAGCGATATTCGGGGCGCATTGAACACCGGAATTGACTCGGAGCTGAACATCGACCTGGCCAATGGCAGCACGCTCAACGGTGCCGGTAACGTCAACAATCAAGCCTTCATGGCGTTGAATGTGGATGCCAGCGTGATGACTGGGGACATCAATGTGCGTGACGGCGGCGATGCTGTGGTCGCCTTTCGCAATGGTGCGCGGCTGACTGGGTCCGTTCAGGCGACCACCCCTGTGGGCACCAGCGTGTTGTTGGATAACAGCCAGATGGATGGCAACTTGACTGCCACCGGCATGGACACTGACCTCACGCTGCAGAACGCTGCCGTACTGACCGGCTTCGTGCAGGGGGCCAACCAGATGAGCCTTAGCTCGGGCTCGGTGTGGAACATGACCCAGGATTCGCGTGTCGGGGCGCTGACCGTAGCCTCTAGCCGGGTGAACCTCAATGGTGCCGCTGGTGCATTCCGCACCTTGACCATGGACAGCCTGACAGGCGCCGGGACCTTCGCCCTGAACACCGACATTGCCAACCTGCAGGGCGATAGACTGGTGGTAACCGGGGCCGCCGCGGGCAACCACACCCTCGAAGTCGCCAGCACCGGCATGGAGCCAAAAGTCGGCGACTCGGGGCTGACAGTGGTGAACACCGGGGGCGGCTCTGCAGCGTTTGCACTGGCCGGTGGCCAAGTCGATGCGGGCACTTATGTGTATGACCTGGCCAAACAGAGCAACGACTGGGTGTTGGTGCAGCGTGAACCTGGCACCGTGGACCCTGGTACGCCTGTCGATCCGGGTACGCCAGTTGATCCAGGCATACCGATAGATCCTGGCACACCGGTTGATCCAGGCACGCCGGTTGATCCAGGCACACCGGTGGATCCTGGTACGCCGGTTGACCCAGGCACACCGGTGGATCCTGGTACGCCGGTTGACCCAGGCACACCGGTGGATCCTGGTACGCCAGTTGACCCAGGCACGCCGGTCGATCCCGGGAATCCTGGTGGCGGTGGTCCAGAGGTCACGCCCAGTGCCCGCGCGGTACTGGGGTTGTTCAGCGCCGCCCCTACCGTCTGGTACGGAGAAACCACCACCCTGCGCAGCCGCATGGGCGAGCTGCGCTTGGGACGCGGTGCTAGCGGCCCTTGGGTACGTGCGTTCGGCGGGCAATACAACCTGTCAGCGGGCGCTGGTGTTGCCTACCGGCAACAGCAGTCGGGTATCAGCTTCGGGATCGATGCACCGCTGCCAACTGCCGATGGTCGATGGATGATAGGCGTCATGGGCGGCTACAGCCGCGCTAATCTGGACCTGAAAGCGGGCACCGATGGTCATGTCGACAGCTATTACGCTGGTCTTTACAGTACCTGGCTGAATGAGTCGGGCTATTACATCGACGCACTGATCAAAGCCAACCGCTTTCAGAATCGCTCCGATGTGCTGATGAGCGACGGGCGGCGGGCCGGCGGTGACTATGACAACTACGGCGTGGGCGGATCGGTCGAGGTGGGCAAACATATCAAGCTGCCGTCAAATTGGTTCGTCGAGCCTTTTGCCCAAGTGTCCGCCCTGTGGGTGCAAGGTGAAAAATACGGGCTCGACAACGGCATGCAGGCGCGCAGCAACCATGCCAATTCGCTAATAGGCAAAATCGGCACTCACTTGGGTCGCAGGATCGAATTGCCCGATGGCGGGATATTGCAGCCCTATCTGAAAGTGGCTGCAGCTCAGGAGTTTGCCAAGGCGAACAAGGTCAGGATCAATGACACCTACTCGTTCAACAATGATTTGTCGGGCGGAAGGGTCGAAGTCGGTGCAGGCGTTATCGCGCAACTTTCAGAGGCTATCCAACTGCATGGTGACGTTGACTACGGCAACGGCAGGAATATGGAACAGCCGTGGGGCGTGAGTCTTGGAGTACGTTATGCGTGGTGAATCCTGTGGCATCTCCTGACACCCATTTAAGGACAGCACTCACAGCACTGTAGGACTTATCCTACACATTAACTGCGTATCCGCTTCTTACAATGCAGGCAAACCCAAAGGGCTTTGAATCCCTGAATTTTCCCGCCTTTTAGAGAAGCTTGATATGAACCGTAGTTTGTTGCGTGACAGCAGCCTGTTGCTGCTGTCGGTCGCACTGTTGATGCCCGATGTCGCACCTGCGGCCTGGCAAGAGCTTACTGGTCCGGATGCCATCGCCACCGTTCGCCCTGGCGATAGCGTCCACTCGTGGAGGCTCACCGCCGGGGCGACCTTGAACGCCGAGCCCGGTGCCACCCTGACGCAAATCGAGAGCTATAAATCCACGGTCAACCTGAACGGCGCTTCGTTGGCTGGGCCAGACCACACCGTATATCTGGACAACTCCACTGCCACCATCCGAAACACCACCCTCAAAAGCGCTGACTCCGCTCTGAACGTTGTCAAAAACAGCACGGCTTCTGTCCATGACAGTACCCTTGAAGGTGTGGGGCGGGGAGTCAATGTCGCTGCAGGCGCTCAGGCGCTGCTGGTCAACACTCGGGTTCATGGGGTCAGCGACGATGTCTCGGGTAGCATGGCCGGAGGGTCGGGCCTGGCGCTGGTCAATGGCTACGTTACCGTCACGCAGAACAGCCACGTGGTCGGCGACCACCATGGTGCGGTCATCAGTGCCGATCGCTTCAATGGCGATGCCGGCCTGAACAACAGCCTGGTAGTGGACAACGCTCATGTTCAAGGCATGACTGGCAGCGCCATCATGGTGTCCACCTTTACCGCCCATCGCCCAACCACAGCCACTATCAGTCTGCGTAACGGCGCTGTACTGACGGGCGGCAATGGCATGATCCTCGAAGTCGACAAGGGCGCCACGGTACATTTCTCGGCATCCGACAGTCGCTTGACCGGCGATGTTGTCGTCGCTTCCGGTTCCAAGACCGACGTCGTACTGCGTGATAACAGCAGCCTGACCGGCGGGGTCAGCGGTGTGCGAGTTATGACCATGGATCATGCCATCTGGAGCATGACGCAAAACTCAACCCTCCAGCAGTTGGACATGAACGAAGGGCGAATCAACCTGGGAGGCAGCAATGGCCATTTCAACCAGCTAAGGGTGGACAGTCTGCGCGGCAACGGTACGTTCGGCTTGGGCACAGACCTGGCCACCGGCCTGAGTGACAAGCTGATCGTCACAGGCACCGCCAGTGGCAAGCACCACTTGGCCATACACAACACCGGCAAAGACGTCATTCAAGACCAATCCCCCGTTGCGGTCGTCCAGACCGGAGGCGGCGATGCACAGTTCGGCTTGATCGGCGGCCAAGTGGACCTGGGCACCTTCGTCTACGACCTGCAGAAACAAGGCAATGACTGGTTTCTGCTGCAACGTCCCGGCGAGGTCGTCACGCCGGGTACTCGATCGGTGCTCGGTTTGTTCAGCGCTGCACCTACCGTGTGGTATGGCGAATCCTCGACGCTGCGCTCGCGCATGGGCGAACTGCGCATGGGCAACGGCGAAAGTGGCGTGTGGAGCCGTACTTACGGCAACCGCTACAACCTGTCCGCCGGCGGCGGTGTTGGCTACCAGCAGCGCCAGCAAGGCCTGAGCGTGGGTGCCGATGGTGCGTTGCCCGTCAGCAACGGCAAGATGCTTTTAGGCGTGATGGGCGGCTATAGCCGTTCCGACCTTGATCTAGCCGGCGGTACCACGGGCAGCGTCGACAGCTACTACGTCGGCCTGTACGGCACTTGGCTGGCCGATGAGGGTTACTACGTCGATGCCTTGATGAAGCTCAACCGCTTCCAGAGCAAATCCGAGGTGCGCATGAGCGACGGCCAGCGTTCCCGTGGCAATTACAACAACCAGGGTGCGGGCGTTTCCGTGGAAGCAGGCAAGCGCGTCGATCTGGACAATGGCGTGTTCGTGACCCCTTTCGCGCAGTTTTCGATGCTCCAGGTACAGGGTGAGCAGTACGAGCTGGACAACGGCATGCAGGCGCGCAGCAACAAGGCCGATTCACTGCTGGGCAAGGTCGGCACGCACATAGGTCAGACGCGGAAGATGGCCAACCATGGCCATTTCGACTACTACGGCAAAGTCGCCATCGCCCAGGAATTTGCCAACAACAACACGGTGAAGGTCAATGGCAATCGTTTCACCAACGACTTGTCCGGCACCCGTGCAGAATTGGGCGTGGGTGCTGCGGTGCAGGTGTCGGATCGACTGCAATTGCATGCGGACTTCGACTATGTCAAAGGCCAGAACCTGGAACAGCCCTGGGGTATTAGCCTTGGCGCCCGTTATAGTTTCTAAGGATGACCTGAACAGAGTGTAGAGTCGACCGGGCAGGGGTGAGTGGTCATTGCTACTTACCCCCAAGCCGGAGGCCAGGCAAAAATACAATTGACGCCCGATGTGTATAAGAATTGATATAAGGCTTGCACTCAAAAAATATTATTCATTATTTAGCTGTCGTCAATACTACATCTTTGGCTGCTCCAATAAGCGCCTGAGTTTTCGACCGGTCGATTCCCCATTCATCCTTTACGGTCATAACAGTCGCTCTCGACCTGAACCTAACAAGAGCCCTGCCATGGCCACTCTTACAATACCCTGCGCCTGTTGCTGCTGCAGATCAGCCAAAGTCAGCCCGCCACGCCCACATCGTTCGGCGCTGCGGCCTACCACCGCCTTGGCCGCCGAGGCCCTGCGCCAGGAGCACCTGGACAGTGGCGTGCTCACCTTATATCCGGTGCCATCCGTCTTTCCCCAGGAGGGCTGGATCACTCTGCATTATCACCACAGCGTTCCGCTTTCCAGCACGTTTAACGTTTCCGAAAGCGTCGGCCCCTTTCTGGTCAAGCAAACCGTACCGGGCCATCCCGATCCGGCCCCGTTCACTGCCTACGCCAACGAACGACTGACGGCCATCACCGGTATTCCAGACCCCCGTGTCGCCTGGTCAGGCAGTGACGGTGACCCTCCCGCGTTACGTGAACAGTCGCGAACACGACAAGATGATTCTGTATTGGGCCGATAAGAAAATTGTCTGAATCATCATCGCCGACGAAGCTTCGAATCCCGATATACCACTGGCTGTCATCGTACAGGCCAGCATCATTGACAGCACTCCGGGCGTTGGCTTGATCGTACGCTACGACACTTACAATACGGTGATGAACTGGTCGTTGTACAGCGAGGCAAGGAGCTATTCGCTGAGATCAAGCAGCGAGTCAGCGAGTTGCCGAGCTATGGCTAAGGTCGTGTTTAAGGTTTGTTGCGTCGCAAACGCGAAATCCAGTTGCTGCTACTGATCAGCGTTAAACGGGTCTATCACGTTATGCGCGATCACAACTTGCTGTTGGAGAAATGAATCAAGCAGCCGAGCATCACAACCAGCAGCACCCACGCCGCGCTTTGAAAAATCGGTCGCCGAGAGAGTTTAGGTGCTTGGCGGCGGCATCAGTCTGATGGCGAGTTGGTGTCTGGTGTGGTAGGGGCAAGCCCACTCAAAACTTAGTTTCCGTAAAAGAAAAAACACATCAAGTCATTTTGAATAATAATATTCACTTGCTAGCGAGTAGAGAGATTACGCTCTTATAGCTTTAACTAAAAGACCAAATTTTCGACTGGTTTTTTCTCCGACCCATCCTACGCTGATGGCTACCACCATTTATTGCTCACGCCTGCAAAGAGGCAACTATCATGACGGATCTAAAGAATTATGTGTGCTCATTGCAACTACAAATTGCGCGGCAGCAGGCGGCACGAGCCTTAGAACTTCCAGATCAGCCTACAAGGCATCCAGGCGCCCCTACGCTGCCCGCCCCGCATGTGCCGGCCATATTAGTCCACGGCGGGCTTAACAAAAGTGATTTACATGACCCTTTGAACTCCGTCGCGGTACAGGTGGTGCTGCAACTCTCCATGCTTAAAGATGATAATCTCTACCTCTACATGAATGACCGAGCCATCGCCGCGTACACCTTGCGGGAAGATGATATAACGAATGGGCTGGTCACTTTTTATGTGCTGCCTGCTGAGTTTCCCTTCGAGGGGGAGGTCATTCTGCACTATCACCACTTAGTGCCGCCTTCTAGTGCCTTCAGCACATCTCGTGATGTAGGACCTTTTCCCGTCAAGCAGACCGTACCCGGTAACCCGGATACCGATCCTTCGACCCCCTATGTCAATGAGCGGTTGAGATTACCAAGCGGCATACCTAGCAATCCCACGCCAAACAACGATCTTCTAGTCACTATTCCGCGCTACGACAATCTCTGCAAAGGCGACATCGTGACGCTGTACTGGGCAGGTGTCCCGATCAAGATAACCGTCAGCGCTGACCAAGCCAGTAATCCGGACATTCCAATCACCATTGTGGTGCCCGCCTCAATCATTGCCGATAACCCAGGAAGCAAGCTTACGGTTCGTTACGACGTACGTGACATCGTTAACAATTGGTCACTGTATAGCCTCGCCGTCCAGGTGACAGTGACGCGGCCTGGCGTTTTTCCACCACCGTTGGTAGACCAGGCACCGAATTACATTTTGGATGTCGATGTGCTCAACGGGGAGGATGTCCGGATCATGGTGCTGGTACATCCTCACTTCCCAATCGCCAACACGCCATTGACCGTAATCTGGCGCGGCAGCCCGGTGATAGGACCGGCTATGGAGGTTCGGCTTGATACCCATACAACTAACCCCTATTCACCCGTTACTGTGTTGCTACCCCATCGTCAAGCTGCTGCACTGGCGGGTAGTACGGCCCAGGTACTGTATGAGGCGTATGTTGATGACAGCGGTAACCCAGGCATGGAGCTACGTCAGTCAGACGTGCTGACACTGACGGTGATTGGCACCCCTCCAAGACTGGCTAAGCCACATGTAGTTGGAGTATCCGGGACGGTACTGGACCCGGACAAAATCACTGGGGATTATCAGGAAGTGATCGTGCCCGCGTACGACTTCATGGATATAGGTGATGAGATTACAGTGCACTGGGAAGGGGTCACTGCCAGCGGCAACACGGTATATGAAGCGCAGCAAATTTTCATCAGTCAGCCGTCACAGATAGGCAAGCCACACAGCGTCTCGTTCGAGAAACGCTTAGCTACGCTTCTGAGGGAAGGCAACTTGGAGGTTTCCTATAGCGTCAAGGTAAATGGGCAGTCCTATCTTTCAGAGCCAGTGCTCCTGCAGGTTGGTCAAACGACGGTATCCACATTGACCGTCATAGGCTCCCGCTCACAAACAGGCCCTTTCTATCATGCCAATACGTGCCGTCTGCAGGCGGCAAGTCCAGATCCCCAAGCCACCTTCGAGTGGCATTACCAAGGGTTTGACGAGAGCTCTACAGACGCATTCTTTTTAGATACGTATCCAGAACTGCCGTTGCTGGTGCGGTCGATCAAAACGGGCGGTGCTATCGAAACCCTTACGCTACGCCCGGTCAATGCAACCGGAAATGCCAGTTTTTCCGCCTATCGAAGCGGATGCATCGTCAAGGATGAAGGCACTCTTTTCGGCTGGGGTGCGGGCGCCATTGCCCCACCTGCCAACTTGGCAGGTATACGCTGTGTGGTTGCAAACAGCCAGGCTTATGCGGGCCTGCATACTGATGGAAGCGTTACGTGCTGGGGCAACTTGCACAATGGTGGCAGCGCACCGGCGGGTCTTCGGGACGTGGCTCAAGTTGCAGCAGCCAGCTCCGCATTTGCCGCGCTGCATCAGAATGGATCAGTAACGACATGGGGAAATGCCTTGCATGGAGGCACCGTTCCTCCCGTGATTGCGCCGCAGCTATTTGACATTGTGCAAATCGTTGGAGCTGATAGCGCCTTTGCCGCGCTGCGCAATGACGGTGAAGTCTTTTGCTGGGGAGGGGATCAATGGCCCTACGGTATGCATGTGATTGCTGCGCGCGGCAGCGAGCGATTGAGTGCTAGCAACAACGCCTTCGCCGCTGTGACCTCGCAGAGCAGCGTGGTGGCTTGGGGCCTTGAGTCTGACGGTGGGCGTATACCAGCCGAACTAGTGAGCCAACTCACTGGAGTGATCAGCCTTGCATCCACCAGTGCGGCTTTTGCCGCGCTGACGGCCACCGGTCGGGTACTTGTGTGGGGCGACACCCGCTTTGGCGGTCAGTTACCTGCGCCTGTAACCAACATTTTGTACGTGACAGGAAGCACTACAGCGTTCGCCGCCATCACTCTGAACAACTCCGTAGTGGCTTGGGGCGAGCCCAACGAAGGTGGCACACCCCCACCAAACCTGCAGGCTGTTTCCCTGACGGCGGGCTACGGCTCCTTCGCCGCCTGCCGACCGGATGGCTCGGTGGTGTCATGGGGCGTAACAACGGGCCAATACTCCGCTAACGACGCTCGAGCTGTCTACGCCGTTGGCGCAAATTTCCTGGTGCTAACAGCAGACCGGAAAGTCGTAAGTTGGGGAAGTGACAACCTCGACTTGCAGTCACTGGCAGGCCAGATCACACAAACGATCTAAACCTCTTTTTCAAGGGGCCTGTACCGCTATCTAACTGATAAATTTGGAGTGTCCGAGATGAACAATAGTTTGGATGTCAATGCCGCACCCGTCGCCGAAGACGTCATTATTTTGGGCGAACCCATAGTCGGTGGCACCTTGATCGGCAGCTACAAGTACCGAAACGCTTCCGAAAATCCGGAGGGCAACTCGCATTATCAATGGCTGGTTGACGGTGCGGTAGCGGCGATTACCCTGGACTTGCTTGTGACCAGTGCTTATCAGGGCAAGTCCATCGTCTTCACCGTGACTCCAGAAGCCGTCTCCGGTGAAATTGGCGCGACGGTGGCTTCTGCAGCCAAGTTGGTGATTGCCGGTTTCCAGAACATCACCGATGAAGAGAACGAAAACAGCTTCATGAAGCAACACGGTAACTTCTCCTTCTACAGACCCGAACCGTCGGACAGAATATTCGTCTCCACCGGTGGTGCTTTTTCCTTGATCGATGGTCCGACACAAAGCGTTCATGTTCGCGGCCAGAATGACTACGGGGCAGTGGTTCCCGAATCCATCAAGAGTTACCTCATCAATAATCCGGCGACGGTCCTGTTTTCTACCGAGCGCGATTTCGCAGCCCTGGTGCCACTGGGTAGACAGAATCAGCTTCTGGCGTGGGGTATCGATATCCCGGCCAACGCCGATCTCTCCAAGTTGCGTAACATCCGCTCGGTGTCTGCCAACGGGAATGCCTTTGCCTTCATCTACAACGCGCTCACATCGGAGAACCGATGGCTTGGCGCCATTGGTCATGTGTCCAATGGTGGGGTAGTGCCAGATAGCGTTCATCTGCGTTTGGTGACAGACCCGCCCGTGGCAATCTACTCAGCATTCCAGGCCTTCGCAGTACTCACGACGGCTGGAAAAGTCTACGCCTGGGGCAATGCTGCAGATGGCGGCACTATCAGCGCGAGCGCTCAAGCGCTTCTGGATCGTATGGTGGTGAAAAGAATCATCGCGAACATGAGCGCGTTCTGTGCCATTGGCGCCGACGGTGAGATCGTTACATGGGGCAATGTCGGCAATGGCGGCGTCATTCCGGCTGACCGCCTGGAGACCATCCTAGATCAGGGCGGTGTGAAATCCGTCATTGCTGCCAGGGCTGCGTTCTGCGCGATCACCAAGGGGCGGGCGAAAGCCGTGAGTTGGGGCGACGCTGAGCTGGGTGGCAATATGAACGCCAGCGCAGCGGGGCTGGCGACTCGTGGAAACATCGTATTGTGCAAAGCCGCCACCTGGGCGTTCACGATGATCAACGCTTCCGGACAAGCCGAAGCCTGGGGGGTTGCCAACTCCGGTGGAACCATACCCACCAACAAGGCCTCGGACTCTCACGTTGTGGATGTGGCTGCAACGTTTTGTCCCTCTGTCAAGGACAGCATCGAGTCGTACTTCCAGTCGGCGATCATTAACAGCATTGCAGGCGCTGTTGACGATAACCAGTTGCAGGAAAAAGCCGATGCTTTCTCGGATGAGCTCAAAACCGTGTCTTCACGCATCGTAATCGGTGATGGTGTGGTGACCGCCTACGGCAATGACTCCAGCTTCTTCATGATGGCCCAGGACGAAGACGGATACACCAACGACTTATGGGTCTGGGGGCAGGCCAACGGCGGTGGGGCGATGGGCAACGACATTCGTCAATCGTTGATGGCAAGCCGGATTCGGTCGGTGTACTGCACCAACGGCGCTTATGGGGTCATCGTTGCGCAGGGCAATGTAGAAGGCGCCGTTCTCGTTTGGGGCGCTACCTTGGCACAACTCGATGCAGGGGAGATCCCGAAGGTGCCGCCTGAAATCGCGCAGTTCCTTCGCAGCGGTATCATTGAGATGTACTCCATTAAAAGGTCGCCTCCGGTGCGGCCTACTCCGGTCCGAGTGGATCCGTCATTTGCGGCTCGTCATATCAGCGGGGCCTACGTATTGTGGGGTGGGAACGTCGACAACCATGTCTTTACCCCGCCACCGGTCACGCCTTTCCAGCCCGTAACGTCTGCTGAATAGCGCCACCATGACCATCGGCATCGCTAGGTCCACGACCCATCTAAAAAATCCTCCCTTGCGGGGGGATTTTTTTAGATACTAAGGCAGTAATTTTACGGGTGGCACTGCACCGCCCCAAAACACCATTGCCTCCCCTTTGCATCGGGATGCGAAGCCTGAAACGGTAACAGGCGCCGCCGACCCAGGAATGCTGTTTATAGGGTAGATTTCGAAGACATCTTTCTCCAGATCCGGCAATACGGCGGCCGGAATACTACCGCCATCGTTCGAAGCAGACCCCCATGTGACTACACAGCCTGACGACTCACCCTGAGTCAGCAACGCGGCGAACGCGCCATTGGACGAACACACTTGCTCAATCACACCTGCCATGAGAATTTGCTTGGTAGGGTTTGGTAGCGTCACGTAGGTCGGGTGCCCCCAGCACAAAATGTTGCGGGTACGACCGTCCGGATACTGACTCAGGATGCAAAAGCCGCCGTCGTTTGCGTAGATACGGATAGTGCCTGTTGTGGACGTGAAAACCGAAAAGCTTTGTTCGACGCTTGCGATACCCTGGCGGGGGGCATTACCGCTGTCAAAGAGACGGCTGATCTCTGACTGCACATCATCGGTGACTTCGGCAGCCGTCTCTTCCTCGCTTTGGGCACCATAAATACCAGAGTTTGCGGAAACCGGTACGGTTGTACCTCCGTAGCTGGCATTCCCCCAAGCCTCGGCCTGGCCGCTTCGGTCAATAATGCAGAAGGCAAAGCTGGCTGCCTTGCAAAGTACAATACCGCCTCTGGCAGCGAGACTCGACGCTGCGGCTGTCATCGTCCCGCCATGCGCAGCAACACCCCAGCTTATGGCTTTCTGTCGGCCTTTGGTGATCGCACAAAAAGCTTGGTGGCTAGCTACAATGGTCTGGACCCCTCCATCATCAAGAATAGCCTCCAAACTCAAAGCGGGGATGGAGCCGCCAAATGAAGGTTCTCCCCATGTAACCAATTCTCCTGATTTTCCCACGGCACAAAAAGCTCTCGTATTGGCGAAAATTTTGCTGACCTCGATAGTGGCCAGTAATGCTTGAGCATTGGCGTCTATAACGCCTCCATAGCTGGCCAGTCCCCAAGCAAAAACGTGACCTTGCTCCGTGAGCACTGCAAACGCCGCGTCCGTCGCATAGATAGCCTTTGGCGATTTGCTCGACAAGCTTAAATGCAGCGCATCGGGAATCGTTCCGCCGTTGCCCGGATGACCGGCTGCACCAATTTTAAATCCAGATTCCAGCGGCATATCATAGATGAATGCAAATGCATACCGATTGGCATAAACCGCACGGATATCAGTCAGTGGATAAGCAATTGAGGCGGGCACATTACTTCCCCATAGCAATAACCGCGTATGGTCGTGAACAGAGGCCAGCACAGCAAAATCAGTTCCCGTTGTGAACACCTTGGTGGTCCCATTACATCTTAAATAGTTAGCAAAATACGCAGGAGGCGTTCCCCCGTGCGAGGCCTTCCCTCCCACCAACAATCTATTTTTCTGTGCAAGCCAGCAATAGGCGCCCTCCGTCACCGACAAGATTCGATCGACTGGCGAGGGGGAGTGGACCGAATACTGACCGAACTGCCTAGCGTAGCTGTTTATGTTCTCTTCTTCTGAAATATTCTGGAAAGCGTTCTCGACCATGTACGATTCCGTGGTCACTTCCACACCTGTTGACGCGTCAGTCATTGTGCATCTAACCATTTGTCCGACAGCAGTATCGTGGAGTCTGAAATACTCACCGCTGGCCACCCACTGGTCATCAAGGTACCAGTTGAATTCAAACTCATCAGGCATTGCATCGCAGGCCTCGATCTTAAGAACTCCCGGACATCTTGCCTCACCGAGGATGTTGATTTTCATTGCAGACGCGGTACGGGTGGATGTCTCACTTTCAGAGGGTGTCAAATCGCCAGGAGATAGGACATCGCCATGCTCTTCAACAGCTAGGCGCTCATGACTTTCCTGAGCAGTGGGTTTGTCGATATAGATATTAAAACTCACAGTGGAAATTGGTGTGCTCATATCAAACTCCAGTGATTTTATTACGCGACCTGTTGGCAGTACCCAGCGGAAGCCAAGTGCCATGGTGAAGCATAGGCTAATTTTCCGGTAGCGCAGGTGGTCAATTAAGTTTCTAGTGGGCACTTTGTGACGTCGATCGAAGGTCTGCTGATTTATTTTTTTCATTGGAAAAGCGCGTGAATAGTATTTTACGGTAACATTCACTGTCTTGAGTAATGCTCGCCTGATTTTGAGTCTTAAAACTGTGATTCCAGCAAGGTCGCCGGCGACGCTAAATATGAAGTCTACGATGGCGAACAAAATTTTTCGCTGCTCACTTCATGGGGATTACAATTTTCGTCCAGGTGTAGAATTTATTTATCCATCTGAAGCTTTTATTACGGAAGTTAGGCTCTGGGCTCTGTGCGAAATCCCAAAAACCTAGTCGGCGCCCTTGAGAGTTGAAGTTTTGTAGAGCTTCCAGCCATCTACGGAAAGCAATCCTGTGATGGTAAGGCGTTTCACGAGCTCTTGGATTTCGACTGGGCTGTGGTTGCTGAACTTTTCATCGAGCCCACGGCCGGGGGCGGTCCCGCCTGAGCGATCACCTAATGCTGATGGCGTGCGCTGGGCGCTCTTTTCAGCTGCTGCGTAGTGAGATATGCCGGAACGCTTCGGTCAGTGGTACCAAAGGTTGCGCGGCTGGCGAAACCAAGAGCTATTCGATCAGATGCTCAAACGCTTGTACCTGAGATTGAATGCGTAAGGCTTGATCGATGTGCAAACCTGGATGACCGTCGTAACGCGAGAAAAAGGACCGCTCGTGGTTCCCATTGATATTGAGAAGAAAATCGAGCATTGAGGAAATCATTCGAACACTGCAGTGTGCCCGTAGGGAACTATTTGTCGGATAGACCTGCGCTGTTCAGCGTGAATGCCGGTATTGCGCTGCAGGATGCACTGGCGCACCTCGGGGTGTTGCTGGAGTGCGCTCAGCTGACGGCGAATGAGTTGTACGATGCGCCGGATCGAAGCTTGCTGGGTGTGACGTTGCATTGCATCGAGCATGCGCAGGCGGTGGTGGCTTCGTTGCGGGTGCCGCAGGCTTGATGCAGGTTCCTGTGGGAAGCTTGTCTGGAATTTATATGGACAGGGTCGGCCTCTTCGCGGGCAGAGCCCGCTCCCACATGGGGGAGTAGGCTGGTTCGCTGTGGCTCGACAGTGCCGCAGGCTGCTACCTTTGCCCCGGTGTTGGGCAGTGGCCAATTACGCTATAATCCCCGCCTTTCGCCGCCCGCCGCCCCAGAGGCCCGCGGGCGCATCTACCCGTTCAAAGAGGCTAGACCCTTGGCATTGACGATTCTTGGCCTGTCCGGCGCCCTTAGCCATGACCCTTCCGCGGCCCTGTACATCGACGGCAAGCTGATTGCCGCCGCCGAAGAAGAGCGCTTCGTGCGCGACAAACATGCAAAGAACCGCATGCCCTACGAATCGGCCAAGTTCTGCCTGGAACAGGCCGGCATCAAGCCGTCGGATGTTGATGTGGTGGCGATTCCCTTCGCGCCCATCAGCCTGTTCGGCAAGGCTCGCTGGCACTACGCCAAACGCTACTGGTACGCCCCGGACCGCGCCCTCGACGCGCTGCTGATGGGCAACCGCCGCTACAAGCGCTACCGCAACAAGATCGTCTTCTGCCTGGAACAACTGGGCTTCGACGCGAAGAAAATCAAGATCGAACCCGTGGAGCACCACCTGGCCCACGCCTCCAGTGCTTACCACTGCTCGGGCTTCCAGGAGAAAACCGCGATCCTGGGCATCGACGGCAAGGGTGAATACGCCACCACCTTTTTCGGTTATGGCGAGAACGGCAAGATCCACAAGATCAAGGAGTTCTTCGACCCGGACTCCCTGGGCGGCCTGTACGGCGCGATCACCGAATTCCTCGGTTTCGAGATGCTCGACGGCGAGTTCAAGGTCATGGGCATGGCTCCCTACGGCGACGCCAGCAAGTACGATTTCTCGCGCCTGGCCTCGTTCGAGAACGGTGAGCTGGTGATCAACACCGACTACGCCAACGTCATTGGCCTGCGCCGCTATAAAGAGAAGGGCAAGGGCTTCTACTTCTCGCCCAAGCTGATCGAGTGGCTGGGCCCGAAACGCGAAGGCGACATCGCCGACGAGCCGTACATCCATTACGCGGCCAGCATGCAGGCGCTGTTCGAAAAACTTGCCTTGCAGATGATCGACCACTACCTGGGCGATGTGCTCAAGCAGACCGGCAAGCTGGCCTTCGCTGGCGGCTGTGCGCTGAACGTCAAGCTGAACCAGAAGATCATCGCCCGCCCGGATGTTAAGGAGCTGTTCGTGCAGCCTGCTTCCGGCGACGCCGGTACGGCGGTGGGTGCGGCGGCCTATGTGTCCCATGCCCGCGGTGTGCCCGTGGAGAAAATGGAACATGTGTACCTGGGCCCGTCCTACACCAACGAGGACGTGATCGCCGCCTGCGCGCGCCATCCGAACAAGCCCAAGGGTCGCATGCTCGGCAACATGCCCAAGCAGATCGCCCAGATCATGGTCGACGGCAACCCGGTGGCCTGGTTCCAGGGACGCATGGAGTTCGGCCCGCGCGCGTTGGGTGGTCGTTCGATCATCGGCTGCCCGAGCGTGCCGGGGGTGGCCGACCGCATCAACCATCAGATCAAGTTCCGCGAGCGCTGGAGGCCTTTCTGCCCGTCGATGCTCGACACCGTCGCGCCGCAGATGATCAAGATCGACCATCCGGCGCCGTTCATGACGTTCACCTTCGAGGTGGCCGAGGAATGGAAAACCCGCGTGCCGGAAGTGGTCCATGAAGACGGCACGTCGCGCGCCCAGGTGCTCAAGCGCGAATACAACCCGCGCTACTACGACATGATGAAGGCCCTGGAAGAGCTGACCGGCAACGGCGTGTCGCTGAACACTTCGCTCAACCGCCGTGGCGAACCGATGATCTGCTCGCCGACCGATGCGCTGAACATGTTCTATGGCTCGGATCTGCAGTACCTGATCATGGAAGATATTCTGGTGGTCAAAGAGGGTGCCAAGGCTTATGACGCGCTCAGCTGAGCGTCATGTGCTGCAGTTCTGCCACGGCTATGACGGGCCGTTTCTCGACTGCGCCCGTCAGTACGCCAGCCTGTTCATGGGCCGCGGCTACCGGGTGACCACGGTGTTCCTGACCGGCGCGGCCGATCCTGAAGTGGCGGCCGGCTGCGAGAGCGACGAGGTGCTGTTCATGGAGTTCAGCTCCAAGGCCATCCGTGGCCTGAAGCTGGGAGCCATTCGCGAACTGCGCAAGATCACCGCTTCGCGCCAGTTCGCCTTCTGCATCGCGCACCGGTTCAAGCCTATCTACATTGCCTTGCTCGGCACTTCGCTGCCGGTCATTGGTGTGCATCATGCGTTCGGCGACTACCAGCGCCGGTCGCGCCGGGTGTTCGCGCAGCTGTACCGCAAGCGCCTGAGCCTGCTGGGTGTGTCCGATGCGGTACGCGACGACATGCGCCGCTGCCTGCCCGGCTGGGCGTTGGAGCGTATCGCCACGTTGCACAACCGCGTGAACACCTTCGCGCTGCAGAAGCAACTGTTGCCGGCGGCCGAAGCCCGCCAAGCCCTGGGCCTTGCGCCCGATGCCTGGATCATCGGCAATGTCGGCCGCCTGCATCCCGACAAGGATCAGGCCACTTTGCTGCGCGGTTTCGCGCAGGCATGGGCAAAGCTGCCTCAGGAAGCGCTGCTGGTGATCATCGGCTCCGGGCGCCTTGAGCAGAACCTCAAGGACCTGGCCGTGGAGCTGGGCATCGCCGAGCGGGTCCGGTTTCTGGGTCAGGTGGCGCAGGCGCGGCTGTATTTCAAGGCGTTCGATGTGTTCGCCTTGAGCTCCGATCACGAGCCGTTCGGCATGGTCCTGCTCGAAGCCATGGCCGCCAATGTGCCGCTGCTGGCGACGGCGTGCGGCGGCGCGCCGGAGATCGTCGAGGGTGTCGGTATCCTGTTTCCGTTGGGCGACGCCGAGCGTCTGGCCCAAGGCCTGGAGCATATGGGTGGAATGGATCGCTACCAGCGCGCGCAATGCGAAGTGCTGATGGCTGAACGTCTGGAATCGCGCTTCTGCGACCGCGCCGTGCGCAAGGCTTTCTGGCAGCTGCCGATGGTCACTGCCCTGACGACGCCCACATGATGCTCAACCGATTGCAGAGCGTACGCGAGCGGGGCTGGCAGACGATCGATGCCGCCACCTACGCCCAGGCCTGGGCACAGTTTGGCGGCAGCTTGGCGACGCACCCTCTGGTGGTCGAACGGCTCGCTGCGCTGGCCGGTATTCCGGTGCGCTACCTGGGTTGGGAGCAGGCAGGCGAACTGGTCGCGGCGATACCGACCTGGGGCCGTTACCTGGCGTTGTCCAAGGACGTGCTCAAGCAGCAGGGTAAAAAAGGCCTGTACGATCTGGGCAATGCCGAACTGATCCTGCCTGCGGCCAGCGACGCCCAGGCGCCGCTGCGCCATCATGGGCGTTATCTGTCCGAACTGAACCAGGGTCGCTTCAGTGGCTTGAAGGCCCAGGCAGAAAGCTTGGCCATGGCGCGCACACCTGAAGATTTGTCGAAGAAATTTCGCTACAACCAGCGCCGCGAACTGCGCCTGCTGGAAGAGGCGGGCGGGGTGGTGAAGCCGGTCGGTGAATTCAGCAGTTCCGAGCTGGCGGCGATCTACTGTGATCTTTTCCAGCGGCGCTGGGGTTTTGCCGCGACGGGTGCCGAACGCATGGCCGAGGTCATCGATCTGCTGCGTGAGTTGATGATCGGGTCGGTGCTGCTGCTCAATGACGCGCCTATCGCCATTCAGTTGGTGTACCGCGTGGAAGCGCCGCAGTGGGTTAGCGTTGAATACATCAATGGCGGCGTGGACCCGGAAACCCGCGCATTCAGCCCCGGCAGCGTGCTCAGTTTTCTCAACACCCAAAGCGCCTGGGAACAGGCCCGCGCGGTTGATAAACCGCTGCGCTTCTCGTTCGGCCGGGCCGATCGCGAGTACAAGGACCGCTGGTGCAACCCCGTTCCGGTGTTCCAGGCATGAGCCGCAAGCAGGCGTTGCTGGCGCGGCATCGGCGCAACAAGCGCCGCGTGCTGCTGGCCGGGCTGGTGCTGATGCTGCTGGCCGGGGTGTTGATCGCCTGGTGGTTGCCGCTGCCCCTGCTGTTGCTGGCCTGGGTGGCCCATGAGGCGTGGTTTGCCGATCACCTGTTCTATTCCCCTGGCGATGATTACGCCTACAGTTTCGACAGCGATGCGGAGCTGGCCGGTGTCAGCCTGAGCGGCGATCTGTTGCAGGTCACCGAGCGGCTTGAAGCTGCGGACACGCTGATTCTGGCGGTGGACGTGAAAGCGTCCTGGCTGGGGCGATTGCTCGATCCGTACGTGCAACTGCTTGGTACCGAGCTGGGCGACCGACAGACCTTCGAGCGCGGTGTCGACGGCCTGCGCTATGTGAACCTGAGCGGCTTTGCCGACGAACTCAACCAAGGGCGGCTGCAGGTGCGTGGGCGGTTTTGCCGCATCGTTGGCGAGCCGCGGTTGTGGCGCTTCCAGCATCCGGATTTCACCCAGCATACCGTCATGGTCATCGCGCCCCATGCCGACGATGCCGAGCTGGCGGCCTATGGTTTGTACAGCCGTGCGGCGAGCAGTTGGATCGTGACCGTGACGGCAGGCGAGATCGAAGCCGAGCACTATCAGGCGATGGGTCTGGTGCCGGCCGAAGCCGCCCGGTTGAAAGGTCGTTTGCGAGCGTGGGACAGCCTCGCCGTACCGCGCTGGGCCGGGGTGCCGGCCAAGCAGTGTGTGCAGCTGGGCTATTTTTGCCTGCAACTGCCGGCCATGCAGGCGGCGCCCGAGCAGCCGTGTGGCTCGCGCGAAGCGGACATGGCCGATATCCGCCCGTTCCGCCAGCTCAACCCCTTCGCCCTGCCGGCTGACGCCGATGGCGCGCCCACCTGGAACAATCTGGTGGCGGACCTGCGCGAGTTGCTGCAACGTGCGCAGCCGGACGTGCTGGTGATGCCGCACGCGAGCATCGACCCGCATCCCGACCATATCTGCGCCCAGGCAGCGGTGTTGCAGGCGCTGCAAGGGCTGGCGCATCAGCCGCGTTATTTGCTGGGGTACGCCAATCATCTGCACGACAACGACCGCTGGCCGATGGGCAGCGCGGGCGAGGGCGTGGCTCTGCCACCGTTTTTCGATGCCCGTGAGCGGCTGGTGCCGTGCAGTCTACCGGTCAGCGCCGACGTGCAGATGGACAAGGCCATGGCCCTGGGCATGATGCACGACCTGCAACCACCGGCTCCGTTCAAGCGTCGCGTGCGACGTTGGTTGCAGGTAGTGCTGGCAGGTCGTCGCTGGCCGGCCACGGGTGAAAACGAATTCTTCCGCAAGGCGGTGCGCCGCCATGAACTGTTCTGGCGCAAAGACTTATAAGGTGCCGTTAGCACAATGATGAAAGTTCTGTTCCTGGTGCAGAAAGAGCAGCGCGCCATTCTCGATCGTCTGTATGACGGCATCGCCGCGCATTGCCAGTGCGACCTGCGCTGGCTGAACAGCGCCGAGCAGCGCAATCTGAAGCAGTATTTCAAGCAGCAGGTGGACGTGAGCCAATACGACCGCATTCTGTTCTTCCTGCGCTTCAAGCAGGAAATTCGCCAGGTGGCATTCATTCGTTCGGTGCCCAACCTGGTGATTCTGGAGCATGACGCCTACCAGAACTACATCCCCTGCAAGTACACCGGCAAGTTCAGTGCGCACTACCGGCAGTTGCCTTGGGTGCGGGTGATCAGCTCGGGGTTCATGGTCAGCGAGCGGTTGCGCGCCGAGGGCTTCGATGCGTGCTTCGTGCCCAAGGGTTACGACCAGGCTTTGTTGACGCCGCAGACCCGCGAGCGTGATATCGAACTGGCGTTCGTGGGCAGTACCAAGAGTGTGGCCTACAGTGGCCGCAAGCAGATGCTCGATGCCATTGGCCAGGTGGAGCCTTTGCTGGTGACGCGGACCAACAGCGGCCAGGAGTATGGCGATACGCTGAACCGTATTCGGTTTTTCGTCAGTGCCGATGTGGGCATGGGCGAATACATGATCAAGAACTTCGAAGCGATGGCCTGTGGCTGCGTGCTGTTCACCTTCGACCAGGGCGAGGCGGAAAACCGCGCGCTGGGGTTCGCGGACATGCGCACGGTGGTGTTGTACGACAGCGTCGAAACCTTACAGGCCAAGCTGGCCCAGCTGCGCCGCGAGCCGGCACTGGCCGAGCGCATTGCAGCGGCCGGACAGGCGCTGGTATTAGGGGAATACGGATTCGACCGGATCGGCGAGCGTATCGTGCAGGCGATGCAGCCTGCGCTGCGGCCGCATCCGCCCCTGACGGTATGGCAACGCCTGCGGTTGGCCCTTTCCATCTAAAAAAGCCATTTGCATCGCGTTCCTACAGGCCCATCACCTGTACCGCCGACGCGGCTCGCGCCGCTGCTACAGATACCTTGCCGCCCGCCATGCCGCGTTGTGCCAGACCGTGTGATCCCCGCCATCGCGCGTTGTGCCAGGCGCTGTGATCCCCCGTCATTTCGCCTTGTGCCAGGCGCCGGGATCCCTGTAGCAGCGGCGCAAGCCGCGTCCGGCCGCACTGCGCAGGATCGGACACACCGCGGCGGCAATAACGAGGAGGTTATGCTACTTGAGCAATGCCCTGTTCAATTCCGCCAGGGGGAAGCAGGCTGTCAGTTGCTCACGCTCCAGGTAGCGGGAAAAATGTTCCAGATTGCGCTTGATCAAGCGCTTGGACAAAGGCCCACGGGTGAAACTCATGTCGGCCATGTCGATCAGGCCCAATTCACCTTCGGGCGTGACGATCACGTTGCCCAGATGCAGCGAGCGGAAATACACCCCCGAGCGGTGCAACCGGCGAATCATCGCGATCAGCGGTTCCAGGCTCTGTTGCCAGGTGAAGTCGGCGGTGTCCATCAACTGGCGCAGGTTCCTGCCGGGCAAGGGTTCGTACAGCACGGCGGTCATGCCGGGCTTGTCCAGGCGGTAGTGCTGCCGCACTTTCAAGGTTGGCACGCCCAACTGCTGGAGGCGCTGGGCATTGGCGATGAAACGCGCCGAATACGGGCGCAACAGCGCCGAGGAAAACAGGCGTTTGCGGCGAAAAAGCTTGAGGATGTTGCCGTCTGCAAGCAGGTACACTTTCGCGCCATGGCTGTCGGCTTCCAACACCTTGGCGCCAGCGATCAGCGTGTCAAAAGCGGCCTGAGGGAGCCGGGTGCATTGCATCGTGATATGGCCTTGATTGAAGAGGGCGGGTGGCATGATGCCCAAAAGCGCCGGCATGTTCTACCGCCAGGCCAACCGCAGCGCCTGGTTCGCGGCCACGGACCGCTCCTACGGGGCAGTGTTTCTGTAGGAGCGGTCATTGGCCGCGAACCAGGCACTGCGGTGTGTCAGGCAAACCACGGCGCGCCTTTCGCGGCCGCTGGCCGCTCCCACAGTGGGATTGCAGGAGTCAGGCAGGCCGCGGGCCTGCCCTTCGCGGCCACGGACCGCTCCTACGGGCCCCTGTGATAAAATTCCCGTTCTACGCCAACAGTGAGTTAGACGATGAGTGATTCACCGCGCCCAGCGGAACAGGATTCAAGCCTGAAAATCTATTTGCGACTGCTCAGCTACGTTCGCCCCTACGTGGGCATGTTCCTGATCAGTATCATAGGTTTCGTGATCTTCGCCTCTACCCAGCCCATGCTGGCCGGGATCCTGAAGTACTTCGTCGACGGCCTGAGCAATCCCGAAGCGGTGTTGTTCCCCAACGTGCCCTACCTGCGCGACCTGCAACTGCTGCAGGCGGTGCCGATCCTGATCGTGCTGATCGCCGCCTGGCAGGGCCTGGGTTCCTACCTGGGCAACTACTTCCTGGCCAAGGTATCGCTGGGCCTGGTCCACGACTTGCGCGTGGAGCTGTTCAACAAGTTGCTGGTGCTGCCCAACCGCTACTTCGACACGCACAACTCCGGCCACCTGATCTCGCGCATCACCTTCAACGTGACCATGGTCACCGGCGCTGCGACCGATGCCATCAAGGTGGTGATCCGCGAAGGCCTGACGGTGGTGTTCCTGTTCATCTACCTGATCTGGATGAACTGGCAACTGACCTTGGTGATGCTCGCCATCCTGCCGCTGATTGCGGTCATGGTCGGCAGCACCAGCAAGAAATTTCGCAAGCAGAGCAAGAAGATTCAGGTCGCCATGGGCGACGTGACCCACGTGGCGTCCGAGACCATCCAGGGCTACCGCGTGGTCCGCAGCTTCGGCGGCGAAGGCTACGAGCAGACTCGTTTCGCCAAAGCCAGCCAGGGCAACACCGATAAGCAACTGCGCATGACCAAGACCGGCGCCATCTACACGCCGATGTTGCAGCTGGTGATCTACACCGCCATGGCCGTGCTGATGTTTCTGGTGCTGTACATGCGTGGCGACGCCACCGCCGGTGACCTGGTGGCCTACATCACCGCGGCCGGTCTGCTGCCCAAGCCGATCCGTCAGCTCTCGGAAGTCAGCTCCACGGTGCAGAAAGGCGTTGCCGGCGCGGAAAGCATCTTCGAGCAGTTGGACGTGGCCCCCGAGCTGGACACCGGCACGGTGGAGCGCGAGCGGGTCAGTGGCCTGCTGGAAGTGCGCAACCTGAACTTCACCTACCCCGGTACCGATCGCCAGGTGCTCAGCGACATCAACTTCACCGCCAAGCCTGGGCAGATGATTGCTCTGGTAGGTCGCTCAGGCAGCGGCAAGTCGACCCTGGCCGGGCTTATTCCACGCTTCTATCACCACAACGAAGGCGAAGTGCTGCTCGATGGCGTGGAAATCGCCGACTACCAACTGCGTAATCTGCGTCGGCACATCGCGCTGGTCACCCAGAGCGTGACGTTGTTCAACGACAGCGTGGCCAATAACATTGCCTACGGTGATCTGGCCGGCGCGCCGCGCGAGGACGTAGTGGCGGCCGCCACCGACGCCTATGCCAAGGAATTCGTCGATCGTCTGCCCGAGGGGTTCGACACGCAGGTGGGTGAGAACGGCGTGCTGTTGTCCGGTGGCCAACGTCAGCGCTTGGCGATCGCCCGGGCCTTGCTCAAGAATGCGCCTGTGCTGATTCTCGACGAAGCGACTTCGGCGCTCGACACCGAGTCGGAACGGCATATCCAGGCGGCGCTGGACCATGTCATGAAGGGGCGCACCACGGTGGTGATTGCGCACCGACTGTCGACCATTGAAAAGGCCGACCAGATTCTGGTGATGGACCAGGGCCGCATCGTCGAGCGCGGCACCCACGCGCAGCTGCTGGCGCAGAACGGCTATTACGCCAGACTGCACGCCATGGGCCTGGACGAGCCGGCAAAGACCGACATCACCTGACCCCCTGTTTGTGCTGCGGTGCAGGGCACGGCATCTGGTGTGTGGGAGCAGGCTGTGGGAGCAGGTCTCTGCCCGCGAAGGCCTCACTGCGATCTGCCTGCCATACCGCGCCGCCTTCTTCGCGGGCAGAGCCCGCTCCCACAGGGGGGGCGTGGCACGGCATCTGGTGTGTGGGAGCGGGTCTCTGCCCGCGAAGGCCTCACCGCGATCTGCCTGCCATACCGCGCCGTCTTCTTCGCGGGCAGAGCCCCGCTCCCACAGGGGGGCGGGCCTAGCGGGTGCTTGCGTGTTAATATCGCCGCCCTGTTCATTTTGTATGTGGGTTGCCCATGAAGTTATCCATGCCGCGATTCGAATCGGCCCCTGTATTGGTGGTCGGCGATGTCATGCTCGACCGTTACTGGCATGGCGGTACTTCGCGCATTTCCCCCGAAGCACCGGTGCCGGTGGTCAAGGTCGAACAGATCGAGGACCGTCCCGGTGGTGCTGCCAACGTTGCGCTGAACATCGCTGCACTGGGTGCGCCGGCCTCTCTGGTCGGCGTGACCGGGACCGATGAAGCCGCCGAGAGCCTGGGCAACAGCCTCAAGGCCGCCGGCGTCACTGCGGTGTTTCAGCGCATTGCCCACCAGCCGACCATCGTCAAGCTGCGGGTCATGAGCCGCCATCAACAACTGTTGCGCATCGACTTCGAAGAAGCGTTCGCCACCGACCCGGTTGCGCTGGCCGGTGATGTCGACGCACTGCTCAAAGGCGTCAAGGTGCTGGTGCTGTCGGACTACGGCAAAGGCGCTTTGAAGAACCACCAGGCGCTGATCCAGGCGGCGCGGGCGCGCAATATTCCTGTGCTGGCGGACCCCAAAGGCAAGGATTTCTCGATCTATCGCGGCGCCAGCCTGATCACGCCCAACCTCAGCGAATTCGAAACCATCGTCGGCGGGTGCGCCGATGAAGCGGAGCTGGTGGCCAAGGGTGCTGCGCTGATGAGCGACCTCGAGCTGGGCGCACTGCTGGTGACCCGTGGCGAACACGGCATGACCCTGCTGCGCCCCGAGCATCCAGCCTTGCACTTGCCTGCACGGGCGCGTGAAGTGTTCGATGTGACCGGTGCCGGCGATACGGTGATCTCCACGCTGGCGGCAGCCATCGCGGCGGGCGAAGAACTGCCCCATGCCGTGGCTCTGGCCAACCTGGCGGCGGGCATTGTGGTCGGCAAGCTGGGTACCGCGGCGATCAGCGCGCCTGAACTGCGCCGGGCCATCCAGCGTGAAGAGGGCTCGGAGCGCGGGGTGTTGAGCCTTGAGCAGTTGCTGCTGGCAATCGACGATGCACGGGCGCACAACGAGCGCATCGTGTTCACCAATGGGTGTTTCGATATTCTGCACGCGGGACATGTGACGTACCTGGAACAGGCCCGCGCTCAGGGTGACCGTCTGATCGTGGCGGTCAACGACGATGCTTCGGTGAGCCGCCTGAAAGGGCCAGGGCGGCCGATCAACAGCGTTGACCGGCGCATGGCGGTGTTGGCCGGGCTGGGAGCGGTGGATTGGGTGATCAGCTTTGCCGAAGGCACGCCGGAAAACCTGCTGACCCATGTGCGCCCGGATGTATTGGTCAAGGGCGGCGATTATTCGGTGGAACAGGTAGTGGGCGCCGATATCGTCAGCGCCTATGGCGGCACGGTGAAGGTCTTGGGCCTGGTGGAAAACAGCTCGACCACCGCCATCGTCGAGAAAATCCGCAGCCGCTGATCGCGAAATCCTGTGGGAGCGGTCATCGGCCGCGAATGGGGCGCTGCGGTGTGTCGATTGAACCGCAGTGCGGCTTTCGCGGCCACGGACCGCTCCCACGGGTGCAAATGCGCTGATCGCGAAGCCCTGTGGGAGCGGTCATCGGCCGCGAATGGGCGCTGCGGTGTGTCGATTGAACCGCAGTGCGGCTTTCGCGGCCACGGACCGCTCCCACAGAGGCGGATGCGCTGATCGCGAAACCCTGTGGGAGCGGTCATCGGCCGCGAATGGGCGCTGCGGTGTGTCGATTGAACCGCAGTGTGGCTTTCGCGGCCACGGACCGCTCCCACGGGTGCAAATGCGCTGATCGCGAAGCCCTGTGGGAGCGGTCATCGGCCGCGAATGGGCGCTGCGGTGTGTCGATTGAACCGCAGTGCGGCTTTCGCGGCCACGGACCGCTCCCACAGGTGCAAATGCGCTGATCGCGAAGCCCTGTGGGATCCGTTCTACAGAATAGGCTTACTTGTGCAGGCCACTGCGCACCTTGCGCACCAGCACCCGGGCCTTGACCTTGAATTTCTGCAAGCTGGTGCGCGGTTTCTTCGGTACGACCAGGCCTTTCTCCGTCACCCAATCGCGCCAGCGCACGCGTTCGTCGCGGACCAGCCAACCCTCTTGTGCGGCGAAACTCTCGGCCAGGTAAACGCCCCGTGTGCTGGCGGCGTGCAGCTTGTCCTTCTTCAAGGTGTACAGCTCGGCAACCGGCTGCCCGTCTTTCAAGGGAATCAGATACAGGTCAGGCTTGCTGCGGCTTAGGCGGGTGATCAATTCCCCTTTTTCCAGCCGTTCCTCGACGTGGAACAGGCTCAGCGCCTTGGCCTGTGGCGGTACCTCCAGGCGCAGGTCGTACACCAGTTGCAACGACGCCGTTGGCACATGCACATACGCCCGAGGCCGCTCGATCAGGTTCAAGCTGCCGCATTTCACGGGCCGCGCTGCGCCCGAGCGGGTGCTCAAGCGAAAGGGCAGGGCTTCTGTATAGCGCAAGGCCTGGTCATACGGCGTCGGCAGCCAGGTGTCATTGAAACGCCCGCCCAGCCAGCCTTCCGAGGTTTCCAGCAAACACTCTTCGGCAATCTCCTGAATGGCCGTGTGCAGCGGCAGGTTCACCTCATGGGCCGGCACGTAGCCGGAAATCAGCTTGAGCACCACGTCGCCGCGGTCTTCGCGGCGCTGGCGCACCAGCACCCAATAATCGCGACCGCGCCAGTTCAAGGTCAGCCGGACCGAGACGCCGAGGTTGGCCAGTTCCACGCGGAAGCGTTCGCTGTCACTCACCTCGACCGGTTTGCGTCGTTCCAGGGTCTGGGCGAAATTCAACGGCATGCCCACGGCTTCATAGGTCAGGGCTTCGGGTGTGGCGTCGACGGCAAGGGGCAGGGTCTTGAAATTGCCTGGGTTCTTTCGTGTCAGGGTACGCGGCATTACGGCTCCTTCTTGCGTCGGGGTCGGCCGCGTCGGCGGCGTCAATTCCTGAGTAGCACGGCAGCGGCTGTCGCTACGTTGTGGGACAGGTGCAGCGGATTTATCGTTCCGACAATAGCACTGGCCACCCCTGGGTGGGCGAACAGCAACTCGAAGCTGGCACGCACGGGGTCGACCCCAGGTGCCAGGCAGGCATGGCCGCTGGCCAGCGCCTTCTTCACCAGAATGGCCTTGCCGTGGGCGGCCGCGTAGTCGAGCACCGGGCGCTCGGACTGCTCGCTCAGGTTGTAGGTGACCATGGCGCAGTCCCCGGTTTCCAAGGCTTTGAGCCCGCCCTGCACGGTTTTTCCAGAGAAGCCGAAGCCGCGAATCTTGCCTTCTGCCTTCAGCGCCGCCAACGTCTGGTACACCTCACAGCCTTGCAGAATATCCAGGTCGTTGCCGTCCGAATGCACCAGCAGCAGATCGATGAAGTCTGTTTCCAGGCGTTTCAAACTGCGCTCCACCGAGAACCGCGTGTGCTCGGCGCTGAAGTCGAAGCGTGATTGGCCCGCTTCGAACTCTTCACCGACCTTGCTGACGATCACCCAATCCTGACGCTGGCCGCGCAGCAGCGGCCCCAAACGTTCTTCGCTGATGCCATAGGCCGGCGCGGTGTCGATCAGGTTGATGCCCAACTGGCGCGCCTGGCCCAGCAACAGGCGTGCGGCGTCGTCGTCGGGAATGGTGAAACCGTTGGGGTATTTCACCCCCTGGTCGCGGCCCAGCTTTACCGTGCCCAGGCCCAGGGGGGAGACCCACAGGCCGGTGTCGCCCAGCGGGCGGTGCAGGTCGTGCAGGGTCGGCAGGCTCATGGCAGCAGTTCATCCCAGACAGGTGTGGCCAGGGCTGGTTTGGGCAGCTCGGGCAAGGGCGCATGGCTGTGCGGTGCGATGCCATCGCGTTGCAGGGCGCCGATGACGCGGTCGGCGAAATCCGGCGCCAGGGCCAGCTTGGTCGGCCAGCCCACCAGCAAGCCAGGTTGGTCGGCCAGAAAGGCGTTGTCCGGACGCACCAGCCCGGACTGGGCCGGCTCGGCGCGATTGACGCGCAAGGTGGCCCAGCGCAGCTGGCTTTGATCGACCCATGGCAGCAGGTGAGCGATTTCCTTCTGGGCAGCCGCGATCTGCTGCGCAGGATCGCGGGCCACACCATCGGCTTCGGCGATCTCGCCCCCCAAGTACCAGACCCATTGGCCGTCGGCTCCCGGATGGGTGGTGACGGTGATGCGCGGCTTCGGCCCGCCGCCCAGGCAATGAGCGTACAGCGGTTTCAGGTTGGCGCCCTTGGCCAGCACCATGTGCAGGGGCCGCCGCTGCATCGTGGGTTGTTCGACGCCCAGTTCCGCCAGCAGGGCCTGGATGCCTTCGCCGGCGCTGAGCACTACGCGCTGGGCGCGAATCACCCGGCCGTCGACGATCAGCCCGGCCAGCCGGTTCTGGTCATGCTCATACAGTGGCTCGACACGCTCGCCTGCCAGCAGCCCATCGCCGGCCAACTCGGCCAGCCGAGCGACCAGGCTGGGCACATCGACCACCAGCTCGGCCAAGCGGTAGACCTTGCCCTTGAAGGCGCGGTCCTGCAGGGCAGGTGGCAGTTGCTCGCCCTTGACCTGATCGACCCGGCCGCGCACGGCCTTGCTGGCGAAGAAACTGGTGAGGTTGCCGGCCAGGGTGCCCGGCGACCACAGGTAATGCGCCTCGGACAGCAGGCGCACGCCCGAAAGGTCCAGTTCGCCCTGGCCAGCCAGTGCTTCGCGCCAGCGGCGGGGCATGTCGGCAATCGCCTCGGAAGCGCCCGTCAGCGCACCGTGCAGGGCGTATTTGGCACCGCCGTGAATGATCCCCTGGGCCTTGAACGTCTGCCCGCCGCCCAGGCGTGCGTTCTCCACCAGCACCGTCGAATAGCCCAGGGCGCGCAACCGCGCATTGAGCCAGAGCCCGGCAACCCCGGCGCCGACGATGACGATATCAGTGGACAGTTCAGACGGCATTGCAGACCTCGCAGGCTTGGACAGGCGGGGCAGTATACAGCCTCAGTGCCCGGTGGTTTTCGAGAACAGCTGGATCACCACCACGCCCAGCACGATCAGCGCCATACCGAGCATGGCCGGCAGGTCGAGCTTCTGCCCGTAGATGAACAGGGCGGCGATGCTGACCATGACGATGCCCATGCCTGCCCAGATGGCGTAGGCGATGCCCACCGGCACGGTGCGCACCACCAGGGTCAGCATCCAGAAGGCGATGCCATAGCCGACCACCACCAGGATCAACGGCAGCGGTGTGCTCAGGCCCTTGACGGCCTTCATGGACACGGTGGCGATCACTTCGGCGCAGATGGCGATGGCAAGAAAAACGTAGGCGTTCATGTAGGGCTCCTGTTCGATGCAGGCATTCTAGGCGATGCGTGGCCGGCGCGGGTTCGTCCATTTCAAGCGACCACCGGGCAATCGGTTCGCAGGGTTGCGGCGGGCACTTGGTCAAGCATCATGACCTGAGTACACTTCGCCGCCATGAACAGAACTCTCTACACCTTGCTGTTTCACCTGGGGCTGCCGTTGCTGGCCGTGCGTCTATGGTTGCGCGCGCGCAAGGCGCCAGCCTATGGGCAGCGCCTGGGCGAGCGTTTCGCCTACCGCCTGCCGGCGATGCAGCCGGGGGGTATCTGGGTGCATGCCGTGTCGGTGGGCGAAAGCATTGCCGCCGCACCCATGATCCGCCAGTTGCTGCTGCGCCATCCCGAGCTGCCCATCACCGTGACCTGCATGACCCCGACCGGGTCGGAGCGCATCCAGGCGCTGTTCGCCGGCGAGCCGCGTATCCAGCATTGCTACCTGCCGTACGACCTGCCGTGGGCATCCGGCCGCTTTCTCGACCATGTGCGGCCGCGCCTGGCCGTGATCATCGAAACCGAACTGTGGCCCAACCATATTCACCAGTGCGCCCGGCGCGGCATCCCGGTGGCGCTGGCCAACGGCCGCCTCTCCGAGCGCTCGGCCAGGGGCTATGCGCGCTTCTCCCGGCTGACCGCGCCAATGCTGGCGGAAATGAGCTTGCTGGCGGTACAGACCGAAACCGAAGCGCAGCGTTTCCTGGCCTTGGGAGCACGTGCCGAGTGCGTGCAGGTGACGGGCTCGATCAAGTTCGATCTCAACGTAGACCCAACGGTGCCGGCCCGCGCCGCCCAGTTGCGCGAGCAATGGCAGGCCTGCGAGCGTCCGGTCTGGATCGCCGCGAGTACCCACGAGGGTGAAGATGAAGTGATATTGGCCGCCCATCGGCAGCTGCTGGCCAGCCATGGCGATGCGCTGTTGATTCTGGTCCCGCGGCACCAGGAGCGTTTCGCTTCGATGCATGCGTTGTGCAAGGCCCAGGGTTTCACCACGGTGCAGCGCTCGCTCGATCAGCCGGTCACGGCAGCAACCCAGGTGCTACTGGGCGATACCATGGGCGAGTTGCTGTTTCTCTATGCCCTGGCGGACATCGCGTTCGTCGGCGGCAGCCTGGTGGCCAACGGCGGGCACAACCCGCTGGAGCCTGCGGCACTGGCCAAGCCGGTGCTGAGTGGACCGCACATGTTCAATTTTCTCGAAATCGCAGCCATGATGCGCAAGGCCGGAGCCTTGATCGAAGTCGACGACGCCCAGGGCCTGGCGACGGCGGTGCGACAGTGGATAGAGCTGCCGCGTGATGCCGTGCACAGCGGGCAGGCCGGACTCGCGGTCATGCGTGCCAACCAAGGCGCCTTGAAGCGTCTGCTCGACGCGCTCGACGCCCGGCTCTAGCACCACGCTGACACACATGGCCGTGGAACGCCGGACTTTACCCGAGGTCTGTTATGCATCGACCTCAAGGAGCTGCACCATGGACCTGATTCGCTATATTTTCGCCATCCTCCTGCCACCCGTTGGCGTGTTCATGCAAGTGGGCTTCGGTGGGGCTTTCTGGCTCAACATCATACTGACGCTGCTGGGCTACATTCCTGGCATCATTCATGCCGTGTACATCATCGCCAGCAGAAAGTAACAAGGCCTGCCCAGGTGCGCTCGTCTGCCTGACGAGCGCACCTGGGCGCGTTTACAGCAGGTCGACCAGTCCGCGATCTTCTTGCTGCATGACCTGCAGGTAGAACTGCCATTCCTTTTCCAGGGCATGGGCAAGGTTCGCGGCGTTGCGAAAGCCATGCCGCTCTTCGGCATAGTAATGCGCCTCGACGGGCACCCCATTGGCCTGCAACGCGGCGACCATGTCGCGGGTCTGCTGCGGGACGACCACCACGTCCAATTCCCCTTGAAAGAAGATCACCGGTGCAGTGATTCGGTCCGCATGCAGCAGCGGTGTGCGGTCCGCGTAGCGTTGGTGGTCGATGCCCGGGTCGCCGATCAGCCAGTCCAGGTAGTCGTTTTCGAACTTGTGCGTGACCCGCCCCAGGGCAGCCGGATCGCTGACGCCGTACTGGCTGGCGCCAGCGCGGAATACTTTGGCGAACGCCAGTGCACACAACACCGTATAGCCACCCGCACTACCGCCGCGCACGAATGCGCGCTGCGCATCGATGCGGCCTTGCGCAGCCAGATACTCGACTACGGCACAGGCATCCTGCACGTCGCTTTCGCCCCAGCGCAGATGCAGGGCATGGCGATAGGCGCGGCCATGGTTGCTGCTGCCGCGATAGTTGAGATCGGCGACGGCGAAACCGCGCTGCGTCCAGTACTGGATACGTGGATCGAAGACCGGATAGCACGCCGACGTCGGTCCGCCGTGGATGAACACCACCAGCGGCGGATGGCGCTCGTCGCTGTGTGCGGCGTAGAAGAAACCGTGGGCCTGTTCGCCGCCGCTGGGGTAGCTGAGCGGGTGCGGCAGGCTGACCTGCTCGGCCGGCAAAGGCGAGTAGCCACCGGCCAGGGTACGTACGCTGTGGTCGTGGCGGTCGATGGCGATCACCGCCGATGGCTGCAGGGGCGAGCCGGCGATGGCGTAGAGGTGGTCGGCGTCCATGGCCAGTGCACGAAAGCGCGTGTACTCGCCGGTGTAGTCCACGCACTGGCCCTGCCCATCGCACAGGCCCAGACGGCCGAAGCCTGCTTCGAACCAACTGCTCAGGTAGCCTTGGTCGCTCGTCGGCAACCAGGTGCAGGCACCCAATTGCCAGGGGGCTGCAGCGTGATCGGCCTGGGCGGCGGGCAGTGGCGCCCAGTCGTCGCCGACCTCGGCCCAGGGTTGCCAGAAGCCCTGCGCGTCGGACAGGCCGTACAGCCGCCCCTGTTCGTCGAAGCGCGGCTGCTGCAGGCTGAAACCACTGGCTACACACTCGGGCACCGCCGCCAGTTCGCTGCACATCAGGCGCGTTTGCGTCCAGGGTTGATGGGGCCGATCCCATTCGATCCAGGCCAGGCGAGTACCGTCCGGGCTCAGTGCCGGTGATGCGTAGAAGTCGGCGCCTTCGGCCAGCACGCGATGGCGCTCGCTGGCCAGGTCGATGGCCACCAGACGATGGGTGTCGCCGTCTTCCTCCACCGCCAATACCTGGCCTGCGGCATATTCCAGCCCCCCGTAGCGCATCTGGCCGAAGCTCAAAGGCTGCGGCAGGCCACCGGCCACCGGCTGACGGTATAGCTGCTGGTCGGCCTCGTTGACGAACACCAGTTCATCGTTCGCCAGGCAGAACGAGCCACCCCCGTATTCATAGACCCGGCTGCGCACGCTGTAACCGTCGGGCGTCAGGCACGTCGCTACGCCGTTTTGCTCGGTCCACACACGGCAGGCGCCATCTTGGGGGCGGAACTCGTTCCAGAACACGCCGGCGGGGCCAACGCGAAGTTCGGCGAAATCGGTCCCGGCGGCGACGGCTTGCGAAGCCGTGAAGCGGTCATGCTTTGGCGATGAGGCGTGAATTTCGGTCATTGCGGAAGGCCAGTTGTTCGATCGTCTGGGTGGCATGTTCCGCTTCTTCACGAGCCCGCAGAATCACGCCATGGTGGGGCGACTTGCTGCACACCGGATCGGCGTTGGCAGCGTCGCCGGTCAGCATGAAAGCCTGGCAGCGGCAGCCACCGAAATCCTTCTCTTTCTCGTCGCACGAGCGGCACGGCTCGGGCATCCAAGCATAGCCGCGGAAACGGTTGAAACCAAAAGAGTCGTACCAGATGTGTTGCAGGCTGTGATCGCGAACGTTGGGAAACTCGACGGGCAGCTGCCGCGCGCCGTGGCAGGGCAGCGCGGTGCCGTCGGGGGTCACGGTGAGGAAAATGCTGCCCCAACCGTTCATGCAGCCCTTGGGGCGCTCTTCGTAGTAGTCGGGTGTGACGAAGATCAGCTTGCAGGCACTGCCGGCCGCTTCCAGCTTGGCGCGGTACTCGTTGGTGATGCGCTCGGCGCGTACCAATTGCTCACGGGTGGGCAGCAGGCCCGCACGGTTCAGCTCGGCCCAGCCGTAGAACTGGCAAGTGGCGAGTTCGACGAAGTCGGCTTCCAAGGCCACGCACAGCTCGATGATGCGGTCGATCTTGTCGATGTTGTGCCGATGGGTGACGAAGTTCAGCACCATCGGGTAGCCGTGGGCCTTCACCGCACGGGCCATTTCCAGCTTCTGCGCGAAAGCTTTCTTCGAGCCGGCCAGCAAATTGTTGACCTGCTCGTCGCTGGCCTGAAAGCTGATCTGGATGTGATCCAGGCCGGCGGTCTTGAAGTCGGCGATCTTCTGTTCGG
This sequence comes from Pseudomonas rhizosphaerae, assembly GCF_000761155.1. Taxonomy (NCBI): domain Bacteria; kingdom Pseudomonadati; phylum Pseudomonadota; class Gammaproteobacteria; order Pseudomonadales; family Pseudomonadaceae; genus Pseudomonas; species Pseudomonas rhizosphaerae. Next base: position 4,052,920 of record NZ_CP009533.1, read on the forward strand.
TCAGGCCGATGCCCGAGGTGATCAGGTTGGTGTAGAACCCCAGGCGCCGGGCTTCGCCGATCAGTTGCGCGAGGTCCTGGCGCACCAGCGGCTCACCGCCGGAGAAACCGATCTGGGCCGCACCCATCTCGCGCGCCTCGGCCATGACCTTGAACCACTGCTCGGTGCTCAGTTCCTTGCCTTGGGCGGCGAAGTCCAGGGGGTTGGAGCAATACGGGCATTGCAGCGGGCACCGGTAGGTCAGCTCCGCCAGCAGCCACAGCGGCAGGCCGATTTCAGGCGTGGGTGGCAGGCTGGGCAAGTTCGATCCAGTGCTGTGCACGGGCGACCTCCATGAATTGCTCGATATCGATGGCCAACTCGGGCACACCGGGGAACTGCGCATCAAGCTCGGCAATGATGTCGGCCACGCTGCGTTGGCCGTCGATCAGGCCACCGATGGCACTGGCGCTTTCGTTGAGCTTGATCATGCCCTCGGGGTAGAGCAGCACGTGGCCTTTCTGGGCCGGCTCGTACTGGAACCGGTAACCCTGGCGCCAGCGCGGAGTTTGTTGACGATCGAAGCTCATAGGGCGATCCCCTTATGCCAGACGCGCTGGTCGGTGACGCTGTGATAGGGCGGGCGGTTCAGCTCGTAGGCCATGCTCATGGCGTCGAGCATGCTCCACAGGATGTCGAGCTTGAACTGCAGAATTTCCAGCATACGCTGCTGGCCTTCGACCGTCGTGTAGTGCTGCAGGGTGATGCTCAGGCCGTGCTCCACGTCGCGCCGGGCCTGGCCCAGGCGAGTACGGAAGTATTCGTAGCCGGCCGGATCGATCCACGGGTAGTGGGCGGGCCAGCTGTCGAGGCGCGACTGATGGATCTGCGGCGCGAACAATTCGGTCAGCGAACTGCTCGCCGCTTCCTGCCAGTTGGCCCGCCGCGCGAAGTTGACGTAGGCGTCCACGGCGAAACGCACACCGGGCAGGACCAACTCCTGGGAGCGCAACTGGTCGGGATCCAGGCCCACGGCCTGGCCCAGGCGCAGCCAGGCTTCGATGCCGCCGTCTTCGCCGGGGGCGCCGTCGTGGTCGAGCAGGCGCTGGATCCACTCGCGACGGATTTCCCGGTCCGGGCAGTTGGCCAGAATCGCGGCATCCTTGAGGGGGATGTTGACCTGATAGTAGAAACGGTTGGCGACCCAGCCCTGGATCTGCTCGCGGGTCGCGCGGCCTTCGTACATCGCCACGTGATAGGGGTGGTAGATGTGGTAATACGCACCCTTGGCACGCAAGGCCTGCTCGAACTCGGTGGGGGTCATGGGGGTGTCGGACATTGCGGTTCTCCCGGGGAATGTGTTGTCAGTGCCGGCCTCTTCGCGGGCAGAGACCCGCTCCCACAGGGTTTGGTGTAATTCCTGTGGGAGCGGGTCTCTGCCCGCGAAAGCGCCCTCACCGACACGCCGCTACAACTCGATGCTCATCCCATCGAACGCCACTTCGACGTTACGCCTGGCCAGTTCGGCCCGCTGTGGCGAGTCTTCGTCCAGGATCGGGTTGGTGTTGTTGATGTGGATCAGCACCTTGCGCTGACGCGGCAGGCCTTCCAGCACTTCCAGCATGCCACCGGGGCCGTTCTGCGCCAGGTGGCCCATTTCCCGGCCGGTGCGGGTACCGACGCCGCGTCGCTGCATTTCATCGTCGTCCCAGAGCGTGCCGTCTACCAACAGACAATCCGCGCCGGCCATGCGTTCGAGCAGGGCATCGTCCACCTGGCCCAGGCCGGGCGCATAGAACAGCGTGCCACCGGTACGGGTGTCTTCCACGATCAAGCCCAGGTTGTCACCCGGATGCGGGTCGAAGCGGTGCGGCGAGTAGGGCGGCGCAGCGCTGCGCAGCGGCAGCGGGGTGAAACGCAGGTGCGGGCAGGCCGGAATCACGAAACTGCCCTCAAGCTCGATGCGTTGCCAGTCCAGCCCGCCATTCCAGTGGCTGAGCATGTTGAACAACGGAAAGCCGGTGCTCAGGTCCTGATGCACCATGTCGGTACACCACACTTGGTGCGGGCAGCCTTCACGCAGGCTGAGCAGGCCGGTGGTGTGGTCGATCTGGCTGTCGAGCAGGACGATGGCCTGGATCCCGGTGTCGCGCAGGGCCCGGCCCGGCTGCATCGGCGCAAAGTTCTGCAATTGCGCGCGAATGTCCGGCGAGGCGTTGCACAGCACCCAGTTCACCCCGTCGTCGGACAGGGCGATGGACGACTGCGTACGCGCGTGGGCCCGCAGGCTGCCGTCACGAAAACCACTGCAATTGGCGCAGTTGCAGTTCCACTGGGGAAAGCCGCCGCCGGCGGCGGAGCCGAGAATCTGGATATACATGGACAACTCGCAGCATCAAGCCTGGAAATGAAAACGCCCCGGTCATTGTCTGGCCGAGGCGTTGCGTTGCAACTGAAGCTTAGCGGCTTGCGAAGTACATGGTGACTTCAAAGCCGATGCGCAGATCAGTGTAAGCAGGTTTGGTCCACATAAGAGATCTCCTTCTAGGTTGATGGGCTTGTAGCATTAGTCCGCCCCGACCGTAGGACGTTCAATGCTCCTTGGGTCGCTATGTTACTAAATAAGAAAGCCGTCCACGGTTAATTATTCGAGAAACTCCCTTACCTGCCCGGTAACGATCGCTGCGCCGGCACCCACGAAGGCTCTAACGCAGGGCCTGTGGCCAGGCACAGCCAGCCACCGGTGCCACTGGCCAGGTGCTGGGCCGCCTGCTGCAGGTCATTCGAACGCAATTCGCGCACCGCCCGCTGCAGGTTGCTCAGGTAGTCGGCGCCATGGCCGGCCTGGCAGGCCTGCCAGAGCAGCTCGGCCAAGGGCAGCAGGTCCATCTGCGAACGTTCGTGACGGCTGGCCAGTTCTTCGCGCTGGGTTTCCAGGGCGGCAGGTTTCAAGGCTTCGATCAGGTTCGGCAGGGTTTCGATGAACGCCTGCACATGGCCCAGGATATCGGCCAGTGGCGCTTGAGGGGACTGTACACCGAACACCAGACCCGTGCGCCCGGCCATCTGGCGCAGGCCGCTGAACACGGCGTAGCCCAGTTGCAACTCGACGCGCAGGCGCTGGTAGAAGGGCGTCTGGCACAGCTGCGCCAGCAGGCGCCAGGCCGCTTCGTCGGCGATGCTCTGGCTCGGTGCCGGGCAGAATAACAGCAAGGCCTGTTCACTGGACTGGCAGGGCACGTGGCTCCAGCTGCGCCCCGAATGGGCCGGGTGCGATTGCGCCAGGTGCGGGCTGGCGGTGCCGGGCATCTTGCGCAGTGCATTGTTCAATGCGCTGCGTTCACCGTCGTCCATACCCACCGCCAGGCCGTCCCAGCGCGCGGCGCCCCACAGCTTCTGCAGCGCCAGGGGGCGCAGGTCTTCGTCGGACGTACGGCTATGGAAGTAGCCCAGGCTGTGGTCGGGCAGCCGCTTGAGCAGCTCCTTGATAGGCGTCAGCGTTGCGCTCGAAGGTTCCTGCCCGGCTTGATGCCACACCTCGGGGGCCGGTATGGCCAGCAGCTCCAGGGCTTGTTCCAGCAGCGCCGGGATCGGCGCCTGCACGCCGCTGAGCTTGAGCTGCCAGTCGTCGCCCAGGCTGCTGAAGACCATCTGCACGCCGGCCTGGCGGGCTTCTTCGGTGAGTTTGCGCAGGCTGTCCTGCAGGGTGCGGAACAGCCCTTGGTGGCGCGAGGCATAAACGCGCCAGCGCAAGTACAGGGCGGCTTCGTGGCTGTGCGCCGAAGCGCCGTCCCAGTAGGCCAGGCCTTGTGGGTCGGCCACGGGGTGATCCGGACGTCGGCTGGGGCGCAGGAAGCGGTTGCGCGGCGGCAAGCGCCAGCGGCCGGCCAGGTCGCGTTCCGGACCAGGCGCCACGGGGTGAAGCAAGTGCTCGGGCCGCAGCTGTTCGAGAATCTCGCGCAGCGCCTGCAAGGCCTGTCGGCTCAACTCGCAAGGGGTGTCGTCGCTGTGGTGACGGGCCAGTTCCAATGCGCTGGCAACCTGCAAGCGGCGCTCGTTGAGCAGGCGGAATTCCTCGCGCAGGCCTTGCCAGTCGTCGTGGGCCTGGAAAAATTCCAGCCAGTCGAAGCACAGTTGGCTGATCAGCGCCGTGGCCGCTTCGCCTGCCGGGGTGAGCTTGAATTCGATGTTGATCAGCGCCTGGTCGGCGAAGGTATAGAAGGTGCTCAGTTCCAGGGTCTGCACCAGTTGCCGACGGCGCAGCTCGGCCAGCAAGCCGCCGTGCTGGCTGGCGCCCAGCCAGGTAGCGAGGAACTCCAGCGCCTGGTCGGCACTGCGAGGCAGGTTCTCGCAGGCGAACAGCAGGTTGAAACGGCTGTTGTCCGGACGCTCGACCGCTTCCCCCGGCGTGCCCACCAAGGGCGGCGGGGCGATCTGTTCAGCCGTGTCGCCGGGGCGCAGTGCGCCAGCCGCTTTCTGCGCCATGGCGCGCAGTTGCTCCAGCGGTTGCGGGCCCACCAGGCAAAGGGTCATCTGCCCGGTCTGGTAGAAGCGCCGGTAGAAGCTGCGCAGGTCCTGCTGGAACGAATCACGCGGCACCGGCAGGCTGTAGCGGTTGCCGGCGTGGAAGGCGAGCAACGGATGTTCGGCGTCCAGCGCACTGGTCAGCCATTGCTGGTGACGGGCCTCGGGGTCGCGCGACCAGGCGACGAACTCGGCGTGCAGCACTTCGCGCTCGCGCAGTTGCTCGGCCTGGGTCATGCGTGGATGGCCGAGCATGTCGCACAGGCGTTCCAGCGCGCCGGCGAAAGCACTTACCGGTACCTCGAAGAAATAGTCGGTGCAGCGCTCGCGGGTACTGGCGTTGATCTGTCCGCCGTGGTTCTGCACGAAGGCCATCAGCCCATGGTCGCCACTGTGGCGTTCGGTGCCGAGGAAGAACAGGTGTTCGAGGAAGTGGGCCAGGCCTGGCCAGGCTGCAGGTACGTCATGGCTGCCTGCGGCAACGCGCATGAAGGCGGCGGCACGTTTGAGGCGCGGCTCATGATGCAGGCGCACGTGCAGGCCGTTGTCCAGCACCACATGTTCGGCGGCCGGCAGTGAAGGTTGAGGCATGTCAATTCCCTTTGAGCGGTCAGGCTGTAGGGCGTAATCGTAGCGGATTTGCAGGTAGGCGGGGGAGCCGTTCGCACAGGGATTGAACATGCGAAACAGGCTTTTTCACGGATTGCGGAGAAATGCACATCTTCAGACGCACTGTGGCGGCCACTGACGCAGGTCAGCGCCGCCAGGCAGTGGTGATCAGCTCAGGTCGACGCTTGGCTCAAGCCTTGTCATCCTGCTCGCCCTGCTGCTCATCGTCGTGCTTGAGCGCCGGCTTCATGCCTGGCTGTGGCGCGTGCTCGGCGTTGGGTGCGATCTCTTCGCCGTTGTTCTTCTTTTCCTGCTGGACTTTCTTGTCGTGGGCGACGTTGCGTGGGTCAGTCATGGGAATTCCTGGTTTGGGCAGATGATTCGAATACCCGTCGACGCGAAACGCTGGCAATGAGCGCCCGGGCAAGACTTGGAGTGGAAGTCTTGCCCAAGCGTTCAGTGCCGCTTCAGGTCAGATCACTGACCCAGTGCATTGCCGGTCGCCACGACAGTGGCCGACGGCAGCAGCTGGCTGATGAAGCGGTTCCAGCGGGTGATGTCCGAAGGCCCGACGAACACCACGTCCGAAGCCTGCAGGTCGAACTGGCGGGCGAGCAGGAAAGCGGTCGGCTTCTTGGCATTGAGGTAGAACACGGTGGCGGGTTGCTTGGAGCGATCCTGAGCGCCGCGAATCACGTAGATGGCTTCGGCGTTGGCGGTTTCCTGGGCCAGGCCGCCGGCATTGCCCAGTGCTTCGAGCAGGGTGAAGGTGCTGGTGCCATAGGTCATCACCTGGGGCGAATTGACTTCGCCGAGTACGTAGACCTTGTTCGCCCGGTTGTTGCCCAGGTGCAGTTGGTCGCCGTTCTTCAGGTAGATGCCGTTGAGCTTGGAATCCTTGCGGTTCAGGGTGTCGATGTCGAGCAGGTACTCATGGCCGTCGCGCTTGAGGATCAGGCCGGCCAGGTTGCCGCTGCCATCATCGCCACCAGCGCGGCTGACCGCTTCGATCAGCGACAGCGGCACGTTGTTCAGCACCTGGGGACCGGCGTTCTTGAACGAGCCGGAAAACACCACGCGCTGGCTGGCGTAGTTCTGCACGTTGACGTCCACCTGGGTGTCGGTCAGGTAGCGCGACAAGGCGCGCTGCAGGTCGTTGCGCAGCTCGCTGACGGTCTTGCCTTCGGCCTGGATGGAGTTGATGAACGGGTAGTACACGGTGCCGTCGTTGCGCACGATCTGCGTGCCCTGGGCACGCGGTTCCTGGTTGGTCGGCGAGTTCAGTTCGACGTGGTCCCAGACCGTGATCTGCAGCCCATCGCCGGCGCCGATGCGGTAGTCGCCCGGCTTGTAGCCATACAGTGCTGCAGGCACGGGTTCGGGCCGGTACAGGCTCTGATGCTGGGCGACGGTCTGCGCGTTGATCGGCAGGACCGTGACCGGTCCGGTTTCGCCGATCTCGTCGGCGGCATCCTCGGGCGTCATGTGTTGCCCGGGGGAAAACACACATCCTTGCAGCAGCACGGCGAACAACGCGACTACGAATACAGTTCGTTTCATTGCAATCTTCCTTGGAGAATCAGACTTCTCGCACGGTATTTGGGAGGTTCAGGACAGCGGTATGGCGGTGAAATCTTTTCGGGCGCGGCCTAGATCTTCTGGGCCGTGGCAAGCATCAGGCCAGCATCGGCCAGGCCCAATACAGGGGTGCAATCGAAGGCGTCGCCCAGGCGCGCCTCGTTCCAGCGGTTCTCGACGAACTGGCGCATTTCGCGTTCGAAACGCTTTTCGGCGAACTGCAAGGCATTCTCCCGGCAGGCACGGGGGCTGAAGCGCGACGCCTGGCTTTCGAACGTTTCGATGGCGGCCGTCAGGGCCTCCACGGTTTGCTGGTAATAGAACACACCGGTGGGGTTGTCGTCGTTGAGCCCGCGCACGGTTTCCAGGGTGCCGCCGCGGCCGAAGGCGATCACCGGCGTGCCGCATGCCTGCGCTTCCACCGGGCTGATGCCGAAATCCTCTTCGGCGGCGAAGACGAAGCCACGGGCGTTCTGCATGTGCTCGCGCAACACCTCGAACGACTGGTAGCCCATCAGCGTGACGTTAGGGCCGCACACCGCGCGGCACTTGTCCATTTCCGGGCCATCGCCAATCACGATCAGGCGCTTGTCGGGCATGGCGCTGAACGCTTCGACCATCATCGGCACCTTCTTGTACGGCACCATGCGCTGGGCGGTCAGGTAGAAGTCTTGCTTCTCGGTCTGCAGGTTGAAGCCGGTGGTGTCGACCGGCGGGTAGATCACGGTCGAAGGGCGGCGGTAGGCCTTGTCGATGCGCCGGCCGATGAACTGCGAGTTGCTGATGAACTCGTCGACGCCGGCGGCGGTGCGCTGGTCCCACATGCGCATGTAGTGCAGGATCATCCGTGCCACTTTGCTCTTGATACCGGCCAGCAGATTGGCTTCGCGCAGGTACTGGTGTTGCAGGTCCCAGGCATAGCGGATGGGCGAATGCACGTAGCTGATGTGCAACTGGTTGGGGCCGGTGAGCACGCCCTTGGCCACGGCGTGGCTGCTCGACAGGATCAGGTCGTAGCCGGACAGGTCCAGTTGCTCGATCGCCATGGGCATCAACGGCAGGTATTTCTGGTAGCGCGTGCGAGCCTTGGGCAGGCGCTGGATGAAGGTCGTGGTGGCGCGCTTGCCGCCCAGGTGCTTGCGATCTTCGTCGCTGAGAAAATCGATGACCGAGAACAGATCGGCGTCGGGCCAGATCTTGAGCATCGAAGCCAGGACCTTTTCGGCACCAGCGTAGGTGACAAGCCAATCATGGACGATTGCTATTTTCATAGGGCACCTGCAGTTCGGGAATGAGGGGCGCGCTCGGACGAGCACGGGCGTTGAGTCGTTTGCTCAACTGGATAAAAGGCAGTTCGACGAGGCGATAGCTCACGTGCGCGGCCAGCAGCGACAGCGCGGTGGCAAGCAAGGTGACCGACAACGAACGACCGGGAACGCCCAGCAGGTAACGGCACAACAGCTCCATGCTCGGGTGCAGCAGGTACAGCGAATAACTGATGGTGCCCAGCCACAGCAACAAGGGTTGATGCAGGCGGATGCGCTGGGTCAGCAACATGAAGCTGCTGATGGCCAACAGATAGGTGAAGCAGTAGCGGAACCAGTACTCGCCGTTGCCGGCATCGAAGCCGTAGGCGGCGTAGAACGTCGGCGGCAAGGCCACGGCATAGGCCAGCAGCAGGCCCTTCACGCAGCGTCGCACCTGGGCATCGGCCTGACCGAGCAGGCAGTCGCGCCAGATCGAACCGAACAGCATCAACGACAGGCCCAGGGGCAAGGCCACCGGCAGCTTGCGTTCGAGCAGCATGCGCATCATGCCCATGCCCACTGCTGCGGCCAGCAGGGCCAGGGCACAGGCGGCGCGGAAGCCGGTGCTGCGCAGTCGGCCGATCAGCATCAGGCCCAGGCACAGTGCGTAGAACAGCCACTCGATGAACAGCGTCCAGTACAGCCCCATGACGTCCTCGACGCCCATGGCCGCTTGCAGCATGGTGATGTTGGCCACCACACGCTGCCAGGTCGGCAGGGTTTCACCGGTCAGCGCCAGCATGCTGATGTACAGCGCCAGCGACAGCCAGTAGGCCGGGTACAGGCGCAGCACCCGCGAAACGATGAAGCGACGTGCGCCGCCCGGCCCTGGATGCAGGCTGAAAGGGATCACCACACCGCTGAGCAGGAAAAACCAGATGACGCCCAGCTTGCCGATGTCCAGCCAGAAATACGGCAGCGCGCCGGGGCCCAGCAACGGCTGCCACAGGTGACAGACCACCACCAGCAGGGCGGCGATGCCGCGCAAGGCATCCAGATACCCCAGGCGAGTCATGAGTGCTCCTTGCCGCGCGACGGCTGAGTCAGCGTGGCACCGCGCGGGCGACGGACCATGACCGTATCTATGCGATCGCTGATCAGCCGTGCCGACGCGTCCCAGCTGAACCGTGCCACGTTCTGCAGGCCCAGGGTCCGCAGGTGCTGGCGGATGGTCAGGCTGTTCAAGGCCAGGGCCATGGCCCGGCTGATGTGCTCGATATCCAGCGGATCGAAGTACAGCGCACTGGACTGCAGCACCTCGGGGATCGAGGCGGCATTGGCGGCCAGTACCGGGCAGCCACAGGCCTGCGCTTCGAGCGGCGGAATGCCGAAACCTTCATACAGCGAAGGAAACACGAAGGCCGCCGCGCCCTGGTATTGCTCGATCAACTGAGCGTCGGTCAGGCGTCCGAGAAAGCGCACCCGTGGATCGCTGTTGGCCAGGGCTTCCAGGTTCGGATCGGAGAACACCGCGCCACCGCCGCCGACGATGCGCAACTCCACCTGCTCGAAACCCTTGAGCTGCAGGAACGCCTGGATCATGCGGCTGAAGTTCTTGTGCGCGCTGGGCGAGGACACTGCCAACAGATAGCGTGGACCGGCCTGCAGCGGTTCACCGGGCTGAAACTCTTCACCCACGGCGTTGGGCACCACCAGGATCTTCTGCGCCGGAAAGTCGTAGAACTCGCCGATCTCGCGTTTGGAAAACTGGCTGACGGTGATCAGCGTCTTCAAACGCTTGAGCAGCAGTGGCGTCATCAGGCGATAGGCCGTGCGGAACTGCCAGGTGTAGCTCTGCGGATGACGCACGTAGGTGATGTCGTGGTGCGTGGCGATCTGGTTGCCATAGAACAGCGGCGCGGTGGCGCACAGCGACAACAGCAAGGGGTTGCCTTGGCTGCGCAGGTAGCGCGGCAGGTCCAGTTGTTCCCACAGGTGGCCAGTCCGAGTGCCCACGACCTGAGCATCCAGCAGCCGAGCAGTTTCGTGCATGCGCACACCCGGCGAGGTGACGAACACCAGGTCGTCACGCTGACGCTTCAGGGCCAGGCAGGTCTGCTCGGCGAACCGTTGCACCCCGCGTAGCTCCTGGGTCAGAAAACGTGCATTGATGACAATCATCGAAACATCCTTGGCTCACGCGCTTGCTAGAGAGGTAGTGCCGCGTCCAACAGGCGCGGTCGATAGCGGCGCGAGGTGCGCCGCGGTTGAGGCCCGCTCCTGCGGGCATCGCGTTTGCTACTGGGTGAACAACCAATTGGCCTTGCCCAGGCTGATGATCTTGGGGAACTCGGAGGCGGTGACCACCGTGGTGCAGTAGTGCTCGCCGCAATCCCAGGGGTTTTCGCTTTCGCGCATGCCCACGCCGGCCTGGCGCGTGTCGATCAGACGCGCGCCGCCCTTGAGCAGCGCGCTGGATTCGATCCTGACCTGCCGCGACTGACCCACGGCCCAGATCACCAGCACCTGCTCGTCGCCCTTGGCGAAACGCAGTTGGTACAAGGTGTCGCTGATCACGCTGTGCTTGGCGTCATAGCGGTACTGCGACAGGTACGGCGCAATCGCCTTGAGCGTGGTGTACGCCGGCTTGGGGTTCAGATCGTTGTCGAGCAGGCCGAAGTTGTGCTCGCGCTCCTTGGGGTCGCGACCGTCGTTGAGCAGGTCGTACCACCACATGCCCTGGATGGCTGGATGAATACGGGCCAGGAAAAACCCTCGCGCCAGGTACGCCGCCTGCGTGGTCTCGCTGACCCCACAAGGCTCATCGGCGCTGGGCCAGCTCATTTCGGTCAGGTACAACGGCACCGGGCGCTCGGCCAGGGCGTCGAGCCGGGTGGAAATATCGTTCAGCCACTTGATCCAGTTCTCCGGGGTGTTGCCTGCATGGTCCTTGCGGCAATGCACATAGGGGTGCAGCGACAAGCCATCCAGATCGTCCATCACACCGGCCTCTACCAGTCGGTCGGCGAAGCCTTCCTGCAAGCCCTGGGTGGTCACCGAACCGGCCACCAGGCGCACGTTCGGGTCGTTGCGGCGTAGCAGTTCACTGGTCTCCTTGATCAGCGTGGCGTAGTCCTGGCTGAAGGCGTCGCTGGTCGGGTCCTCCAGGTCCCATTCGTTCCAGATCTCGTAGAAGTCCACCTGGCCGCGCAGGCGCCGGCTGATGAAGTTCACATAGTTGGCGAAGGCATCGCGCACGAACGGGCTGCGCGGCTTGGCATCTTTGTCATACCACTGGTTGCCGTAGCCCAGGATGAGCATGTTGCCGATCTGCCGTTCGCGCAGGGCTTGCAGATAACGCTGCCAAGCCACCGGGAAGTTCAGGCGCTTGGGCTCCAGCTCCACCGTGGACCAGAACAGGTCATCGCGTGCCGAGGTGATACCGGCTTCTTTCATGAGCAGGGTCGGCCGCGCCACCGGCGCGCTCGAATGGAGCAAATGGGTACCGACCCCGACGATGAAATTGTCGGCGGCCTTGGCGTGGCCGTGGGTGAACAGCCCCAGCAGTAGCCAAACCAAACGTTGCAGCAATCTGGGCATAAAAAGGTTCACGTCAGTTGAAGGCCATCGGGGTAATCATCACGGTTGCTGCGGCGTCGCTCGGTAATCAGCCAGTGCACGGGCATGGCCTTGCGGCGCAGGGCATGGGCGATGGCCATGCCCAGGAAAATCCCGCAGACCGGCACTTCCAGCACGTCGGTCGTCCAGCCCACCACCACCACGCACAGGGCCGTGCTCAACAGCCCGCGACTCATCCAGCTGTTCTTGCTGCGCAGGGTCATCAGCAGCGGCAGCAGCAGCGCATACAGCGCCGGTCCCATGACGCCGAAACTGGCCCACAGGTACATGAACAGGCTGTCGGCGACAGCGGGGTACTTGACGTTGTCCACCGGGAACATGTTCACCGCACTGCCGACCATGCCAAGGCCGCCGCCGGTCCAGCTCCAGCCACGGCGTGACACTTCGTCGGCCAGGCGCGGCCAGGTGTTGATCATGCGGTCGTACAGCGACACCAGGCTGCCTTCGGCACCGCTGGCGGCCAGGCTCGGGTCCAGCGGTGTCCACAGACCCACCAGCGGCAGCAGGGCACCCATGCCCACCAGTACGACGAAAGCGACCCGGCACAGCAGGCGCTGGTTGTAGAAAGGCATCACCAGCAACACGGCGACGAGCGCCACGGCGGTGGACTTGTTGGTGGTCAGCAGGATGGTCGCGAACGCCACCCCCAACAGGGCCAGCAGCAGCACCTTGGAGCGGGTGAAGGCGCACAGGTACAGGGTGAAGATCGCCGTCAGGGTGGCGGCCGTGGTCGACATCCGCGCAAAGCCTGCAGGGCGGTCGATGCCGTCGGCGGCCCAGGTCATGTTACCGGTCAGCTCCTGGTCGCCCAGGTTGTAGCTGTAGCCTTTCCACGGCACTGAAAACAGGCTGTCGGCGTACACGCCCACGATGGTCGCCAGCAGGCACAGGCCAACCGCCCAGCCCAGCAACTTGCGGCGCTGCTCCAAGTGTTCGCCGCACACCAGGCCGAACAGCAGCGGGATGTAGCCGAACAGGGCGAACAGCGGGTTGGCCAGGGCCGCACCGTGCAGCGCGCCCAACCCGGCCGACAGGACCATGCCCAGCAGCAGGATCCAGAACAGGCGATGGGTCTTGAGCGTGGTCAATTCCAACGCGAACAGCACCACGCACAGCACCTTGGGCAGGTACAGCAGGGCCGAAATGCCGGCCTGGTCGAAGTAATAGCGCAACGCGCCGGAGAACGTCTCGACCAGCAGCAGGGCGATCGCGGTCCAGACCACCAGCGTCGACTTGTTCACTGCAAGTCGCGCCACGGGTGCCGGTGCCTCAAAGCGACTGAGTGACAGGGCTGATTTCATGATGGACATTTCTTCTTTGCAAAACATCGAGGAACAGCTGTTGGTAACTGTCGAGCATCCGTTCCTGGTCGAGCAGGTGCTCGACGCTGTCACGCGCCTGGGCCGCCAGGCGTTCGCGCAGTTCGGGGTCGCGGTACAGCTGCAGCATCGCCAGGCCCAGCGAGCGCGGCTCGTCGGGGTTGCACAGCAGCCCGTTGATGCCGTCCTGGATGATCTCCGGCAGGCCGCCACGGGCACTGGCGATCACCGGCACCGAGTGGGCGCAGGCTTCCACTGCCACCAGGCCGAACGGCTCGTTCCAGATCGACGGCACGATGGCCACGTCGATCTGCCGATAGAAGCTTTCAGGCGACTGGTAGCCGACGAAGTGGATGTTTTCGCCGCTGGCCTCAAGCTTCAGCACCTGCTCGTAGTCCAGCTGCCCGCGCCCGGCGATCTGCAAGGTGGCGTTGAACGGCAATTTCTTGAACTGATCGATCAGCCAGCGCAAGCCCTTGGGCTCGGACAAGGTGCCCAGGTAACCGAAGCGCAACGGTTCGCCTTGGGCCATGCGGGTGAAACGCGACGGTGCATGGTCGATCTTCGGGCTGGCGTTGTAGATCACCTGCTGCGAAGCGTTGCGGAAGAAGCGGGCGTCGGTGAGCTTGCCCAGCAGGTGCTGGCTGACCCCCACCACCGCGTCGACCTGGGCCGAGCGTTCGGCATGGCCCTGGCGGAAGTGCTTGCACAGGGTGCAGGGCGTCTTGCAGGCCGTGTTCTTCTTGAACATGTTGCTGCTCGGGCACATCAGGTACATGTCGTGCAGCACCTGCACCAGTGGCAGGCCGGATGCGGAGATCTCGTCCCACGCCGACACCGACCAGCCACTGAGGTTGTGGCACACCACCAGGTCGACCTTCTCGGCCGCCAGCACTTCGCGCAGGTAGGTGCGCATGCCCATGTTGTACTTGTCGCGCAGATGCCAGCCCAGCCGGGCCAACGCGCCGGGGCGCTGTTCGCTGAAGTGCCAGTAGGTGTTGAGCAGCCCGGCGCGGTAGACCTTCACGCCTTTCACGAATTCGTGCTTGAGGCCCGCATCGGGGCCGGTGCTCAGCACGCAGACTTCGTGGCCACGCTGATGCATGCCCTCGACCGTGCGTTGCAGAACGATTTCAGCACCGCCGCCGACATGCGGCGAGTACAGGCTGCTTAGGAACAGTATCTTCATAGTGGGTACGATTCATGAATGCCCAGACGACCCGATTCCCCGTCACGCATGGCTTGTTCGAGCAAGCCCAGGCGTCGGTCCGAACCGCTCCTTTTTGCGAAATAGCGCAGCAACAGCAGAAACACCGAGCGGTTGAGCCGATACAGCAGTGTCGAGCCGGCCCACACGTGCTTGTCGAACCAGGCCTGGTTGCGCGCGGTGTAGTAGGCGCGCAGGTCCGAGTTGCCGAGCAGGAAGCTCTCGAAAATATTGTTGGTGCGCGCCTTGGCGTTCCACGACTCTTCCAGGTCGTCGAGCAACGCCTCGGTGACCAGGAAGATCTGCCCGCCGCTGGCGGTGATGCGCCGGGTGTACTCGGTGTCGTCGGCATACAGCAGCAGGTCTTCGAGCGGCAGGCCGATGCGCTGGAACACGCTGCGGTGCGCGAGCAGGCCGCCGTAGGTGGTGAACGGCAGCTGCAACAGGGACTTGCCGGCGGGCTTGCGCCCAGCAGGTCTGCCCCAGGGCGTGCGCCGCCAGACCTTGTAGGGCAACTGGGCAATGTGGAAGCCGAAGCAGCTGGATCGCAGCTGGATCGCGTAGCGATGCGGCACGCCGGCGGCGATGTCGGCCTGGTGGTTGGGGCGAAAACCCATCACCGCCGCCTTGTCCACGCCCACTAGGCGCGCGCACTCGTCCAGCCGCTGATGCAAAGTCTCGACCGCGCCCTGGGTAGGGGCGTTGTCGTCGTCCATCAGCCAGAGGTATTCCGCGCCCTGTTGCAGTGCCGCTTCGATACCGACCTTGTAGCCATTGGCCGAACCGGTGTTGCTGGGCAGCTCGATCACGGTGATCTGGGTTGGCCATTGCGTGCGCAGCGAGTTCAGATCGGCGCGCGACGCGTTGCTCACCACGACCACTCGTTCGATGTGCGCAGAGGCCAGCGAACGCTCGATCAGCGCTTCCAGGTAACACAAGCGATCGCCGTACGTCAGTGTCACCAGCGTGGTCTTGGCATTCATCGAACAGCTCTCCTAAAGCATCGTATGTCTGTGCGCCGCTCAGCAGGCGTGCGCGGTAAGCCGCTGCAGGCTGCTGCGCGGCAGGCTGATTCGCTGTTCGCGTTGCAGCATGTTGAGCAGGATCACGGCACGTTCGTCGCCGTCTTCGCAGAGGAAAATGGCCTGCACTTCACTGTCGCCGGTGCGCACGCGCACGGCCTCGCCTTCGCTGAAGCGCACCGCGTTCGCGGCGCTTGCCTGGGTGCGCTGGCGAATGCTGGCGATCAGGCTGTCCGGCACCGGGCAAGGCATGCCGCCGAAGGCGACGATGCGGCACACGCCACGGGTCGAGCGGATCGGGTACCAGTTGTCGTTGCAGTCCAGGCGGATGAACAGGTAGCCGGGGAACAGGTCCTCGTCGGCTGCGCGGCGGCTGCGGGTCAGGGCAGGGGCTGCGCGCAACGGGCGAAAGCACTCGTATTGCTGACGCAGCAGATGTTCTTCGGCACGGGCTTCCTGCCGCGGTTTGGTCTGGATCAGGTACCAGTTG
Organism: Pseudomonas rhizosphaerae; assembly: GCF_000761155.1. Lineage (NCBI taxonomy): Bacteria > Pseudomonadati > Pseudomonadota > Gammaproteobacteria > Pseudomonadales > Pseudomonadaceae > Pseudomonas > Pseudomonas rhizosphaerae. The sequence continues at coordinate 4,068,534 of NZ_CP009533.1, forward strand.
GCATTGCTGTCGAAGTCGTTCATGAGCGCATCTCGATGGCGTGGGCGGAAGGACTGGTGGCCACCCTGCGGGTGTCCTGTGCAGCGCTCGGCTTGAGCGTGCTGTAGCACGGCAGCCACTGGCGGATCCGTGATACCGGGTTGAACATCAGCACGTCGATGATCGACAGGTTGGGTACGAACGGGTCCTTGAACTGCGTGTAGCAAAGCTCGTCCATGCGGTGGAAACGCAGCTCCAGGTCATGGCGGGCGAAGTACTCTTCGTCGTACAGCGCCGTGCCGCCGATGGGGTTGAGGTAGCGCTGCGCATCGAAGTGGCGCGCCAGCTTCACCACGCGGTCCTGCTTGTCCTGCACCTGGCGCTCGTCCACCGGCAGGGTGGAGGCGACGTGGATTGGCGTGTCGATCTGCAGGTACTCGCAGACCTTGCGCAGCGAGTACTCCAGGTACAGCGCCAGGTTGCGCTCCGGGTAGCTGAGCAGCGGCTTGAGCAGCGCCAGCACGTCGTCGCGGTAAGGCGCGCGGGAATAGCTCATGGCGATGGTCCTGAGCAGCTTGTCCAGCACCTGCGGGGCGCTGTCGCTGAGCTCGCGTCGGTTGATCGCCAGGTCCGAACGGTCCTTCTTCATCGGCAGGGTGAACAATGCCGGAGCGCCGGAGCTGAGCAGCCTGTTGCGGTTGACCCAACCGGGGTGTACGTACTGCAGGTTGTCGCCGAGCACAAAGGCATCGGCGCCGGCGATCAGCTGGAAATAGCCGAAATAGGGAAACCAGTAAGGCTGCATCATGGCTACGGTTCTGGACATCGGGAGACTCCTGCCTGGGTCAGGCGATTACTTTTTGCTCGGCGAATAGTCGTAGCCGTAGGCAGCGCAGTCGTACTCGGCGGTGGACGCCTTGCGGATCACGCCGTTGAATATCGCGCCTTTCACCAGCACGCCGTTCTGCGCAAGACGACGCTTGCTGACCTCGATTTCCTTGACCGAACTCTGGCCAAAACGGGCAACCAGCAGGGTGGTCCCGGCCTGGCGGCCAATCAGGCTGGCGTCGGTCACGGCGATCACCGGTGGGGTGTCGATGATCACCAGGTCGTAGTGCGGCGACAGCTCGCGCAGCAGCTTGCTGAAGTTGTCGTGCATCAACAGTTCGGAAGGGTTGGGCGCGGCAAAGCCACAGGCGATCAGGTGCAGGTTGTCCACTTCGGTGGCGTTGATCACTTCGGTGTTGCCCAGGCGCGCGGCCAGGGCATCGGACAGGCCATGCTTGGGCTGCAGGCCGAACGATCGGTGCAGGTAGCCCTTGCGCATGTCGCCGTCGATCAACAGCACGCGCTTGCCGGCCTGGGCAATGATCACCGCCAGGTTGGCGCTGACGAACGACTTGCCCACGCCCGGCATGGGGCTGGTGATCATCAGCACGTTGTTGCGCGCTTCCATCATCGCGAAGTGCAGGCTGGTGCGCAGGCTGCGCAGCGACTCGATGGCCAGCTCGCTCGGCGCAGCCACGCTGAGCAGGCGCGATTCGCGGTTGGTCACGCCCTTGCCACGTTTTTTCTGCAGGCGTTCCTGCTGGCGCGACAGCGGCAGCGAGGCGTACACCGGCATGCCCAGGTTCTCGATCACTTCCGGGTTTTCCACGCCGCGGTAGAACGCCTGGCGGATGAAGATGATCGCCACGGCGACCAGCGTGCCCAGCAGCATCGCCACCAGGACGATGACGGCACGCATCGGCTTGACCGGCTCTTCGACGTTGCTGTCGGCCTTGTCGATGATGCGCACGTTGCCGATGTTGCCGGCGCGGATGATGTCCTGCTCCTGGCTTTTGTTCAGTACCAGGGTGTAGGTCTGGGTGGTCACCTGCATGTCGCGGGTCAGGCGCAGCAGTTCCTGCTGGGTCTCGGGCAGGCCCTTGATCTGCGCTTGCAGGGAAGCCTTCTGCGTTTCGATCTGGCTGATCTGCTGGCTCAGCGCGGCCGAAGCGGGATGCTGGCGGGTGTACAAGCGATCCAGATCAGTGCGCTTGAGGCGCAGCTCGGAAAGCTGGGCGTCGTAGGCGACCATCTGGTCGAGCAGTGCCTTGGTCTCAAGGGTGATGTCCACCGACTTGGTGCGCATCTGGAAGGCGTGGAGCGCTTCTTCGGATTTCTCCAGTTCCTTGCGTACCACCGGCAGTTGCGAGCGCAGGAAGTCCAGGCGCTGGGCCGCTTCGGCCGAACTGCGCTCCACGTTCTGGCGCACGTACAGGCGGCTTACTTCATCCAGCACGCGGTTGGCCTGCACCGGGTCGGTGTCGTTGATGCTCAGGTAGACGATGCCCGAATCCTTGCCCGACTCGGCCACGCGCAGACGCTGCTGATAGTCCAGCGAGGTGTTCAGCAGGCGGTTCTTCACCAGGCGAAATTCGGTGCCGGGGCGAGCGGTCAGTTCGGCCAACTGCAGGGTGATGCCGTTGCCCTGGCTGACTTCGCCGACACGACCGCTGAGCAGTGGCGCGCCGTCGGCGTCGACCAGGCGATAGGTACCGTTCGGCCCGGCGATCAGGGTCAGACGCTCGCCCTGCAGGTTGGCCGGCACGTCCAGGTTGAACACCTCGATCTTCTCGCCGCCCCAGGCGAACGCATCCAGACCGAACAGTGGCGCGGCCAGTTTCTCGCTGCCGGTAGGGGTGAACTCGCGGGCCATGTAGCGGCCGATCGCCGGGAAGTAGCGCGGCGTGGCCACTACATCCAGCTTGAGGTCGCTGACCACTTTGCCGAGCACGGTGCGCGACTTGATCAGTTCGATCTCGGTCACCGCTTCCGATACCGAGGCTGGCTTGGTGTTGAGCTGCGGCGTGGCATCCAGGCCGACCTTCTTCGGCTCGATCTGGATCATCGCGTTGGCCTGGTACACCGGCGTGGCGACCACGGCGTAGAAAGCCCCCAGCAGGGTGAACAGCACCACTACCACGGTAATCAGTTTCTTGTGGTCGAACAAGGTCCGTAGAATCGTCGCGAGATCGATCTGGGTGTCCTTGTAATACTCCAGGTTTGAACGGTTCATCGCGGTCATCTTTGTCGATCCTCGGAACTCAGGTAGGGCAACCAGCCTTCGATACACAGAGTCAATTCGGTGTAGGTACGTTGGAAGGCTGAAAGGGGGCGGCGATAGGGATCGTCGATTTCGAAGTCGTCGCGCCACTTGCCGATCAGAAACGTTTTGCCTCGCGTGTGCGGGGCCTTGTCGGTGATGCTGCGCAGCTGGCGCTGGTCCATGACCAGAATCAGATCTGCCCAGCGCACCCTCTCGTCGGTCAGCTGGCAGGCAGCGTGTGCCGGCCGTGCTATCTGGTTGTCGCTCAACACCTGCGCTGTGAGGGCATGCATGTCTTCGCCGACGCAGGCCTTCAGGCCCGCCGATTCGACCTGCAGGTGCGGCGCGTGGTGGCGCAACAGCGCCACTGCCATGGGGCTGCGGCAGATGTTGCCGATGCAGATCACCAGAACCTTGTTGATCATGTCGTCTTCAGCCCCTTGCCGCGGCAGGCGTCAGGCGCCGCAGCAGGTTGCGGCTGACGTTGCCCGACACATGCAGCAAGGCCTTGAACTTCTGCACCGGCCTGATCGCTGCCACGCACATGCCGGACACCTGCACCAGGAAGTGCTCGTAGAGCACGCGGTCGCCCTGGCGGAAGTAGTAGTTGGCCAGGCACGCGTAGGTGTGCAGGGTCATCTGCAATTTGTTCTGGCCCGGGCGCTGGGAAAAGATGCCGCCCGGGTGCAGGCGGTAGCGCGCCGGAGCGATGTCGGCCAGGTACTTGCCCTTGCCGTGCGCACCGAGCATCGACCACCAGCACAGGTCCAGCACCGGCGCATGTTCCAGCTCGCGGGGCAGCTCGTGCAGCACGTTGCGAAAGCAGGTGGTGAGGGTCGAGATCGGCCGGGCCTTGAGCAGGTCCATGGCGGTGGCGTCGGCCTGGTACTTGCCGGTCAGCTGAATGCCCCGATCACCCTCGCTGTCGAAGGCCATGGCGTCGTGGTAGGTCAGCACGTAGTCGCTGTTGGCCTCCAGGAACTGCACCTGCTTCTGCAGCTTGAGCGGGTCGATCCAGTAATCGTCGCCTTCGCAATAGGCGATGTACTTGCCGCGTGCTCGGTTGAACAGCGCCGGGAAGCACCAGCGGCCCAGTTGGTACTGGTTGTGCTGGTGGAACACCGGTTTGATGATGTTCGGGTACTGCGCAGCGTACTGCTCGATCACTGCCATGGTGCCGTCGCTGGAGGCGTCGTCGTTGATCAGGATCTCGAAGGCGAACGTGGTGCGTTGCGCCAGGAAGCTGTTCAACGTCTGCTCGATGTAGTCGACCTGGTTGTAGGCCGGGCAGGTGATCGACAGCAACGGTTCCTGCCCCTGGGGCCAGGCTTGCATGATCTGTTGTTCGGTCCGCTTCATCGTTCGGCGCTCGCTCTGCTCAACTTCAGGAAAACCCGCTGGGCCAGTGGTTTGTAGGTGGCCGCCACCAGGGCCAGCGTCAGCACGCCGCACAGGGCCAGGGCCGCGAAGATCACCAGGCGGTCGCTGGACCCGCCGGCAATGGCCTTGAACAGCGGATGGGTCAGCAGCACGCCGAGCACGGTGCTCAGGCTGATGCGCAGAATGTCGCGCAGCCAGGGCCGGTGCAGGCCAGGCGCCAGGCGCCGATGCACCACTTGCGGCCACAGCGCGAAAGACACCAGGCGCAGCGTGAACCAGGTCACGGCCGCGCCCAGGGCGCCCCAGCCGTACACCGCAATGATCATCGCCGGCACGCTGATTGCCGCCGAAATCACGCTGTACCAGATGTGCAGGCGCATTTCGCCGTAGGCGTATTGCAGGTGGTACTGGAACGCGCTGACGGCCAGGATGGCGCTGCCCAAGGCGTACCAGAACAGAATCGGTGCACCCCACTGGGCGGCCTGGGCGTCGCCGCTCCAGGCGAACAGCAAGGGCTCGGCGTAGAACGCGATGATCGCCGCCAGGGGGAACAGGAAGGTGCTGACGAAGCGGCTGGCACCCAGGTACAGGGCATGCATGTCGCCTTCCCGGCCTTCGGCGACCTGCACCGTCATGCGCGGCAGCAGCGTCTGCACCAGCGGGTTGATCATCATCATGATCCCAGTGGTCAGCAGTGCGACCAGCGAAAAGTAACCGTATTCGGCCAGCGGCAGTACCTTGGACAACAGCACCTTGTCCAGCTGGGTCAGGACGATCCACACCACGGCGGTCAGCGACACGCTGGCGGCGAACGGCAGGATCGGCTTGACCAGCGCCCAGTTGAACCCGCTCAGAGGGGTCGGTGCGGGCAGGTGACGGTAGGCCTTGGCGGCAAAGATCAAGGTCTCCACCAGCGCCACGAACAGTTGGAATTCGAAGAACACCTGAGCGTCCTGCGACACCCAGGTCACCAGCACCAGGCCGCCGAAGTAGCGCAGGGTGGCGATCACCACGTTGGCGTTGTTCAACCAGGCGTGCATCTCCAGGCCTTGCAGGCCGCTCTTGTACAAGGTGGCGAACAGGCGCAGGCCGATCATCACACCCATCAGGATCACGCAGTTGACGATGGTCTGCGGGTCCAGTGCCTGGGCTTGCAGCCAGTGCGTGGCCATCCAGTCGCTGGCCAGGTACACGGCCAGGGCGCACACCACTGCCATGGGCAGGAACACCAGCTCGAAGGAGCGCATCAGCCAACCGCCGATGCGCTTGGCCGCCGCGCTGTCGCTGCTGCCCTGGTGATGGGCGATCTGGCGTACCAGCGACGGCGAGACACCGGCGTCGAGCAGCAGCAGCCACGCCTGCATCACGGCGTAGAAGCCGATCAAGCCATAGGCCTCGGCGCCCAGGTGGCTGAGGTAGAACGGCATGATCAAGATGCCGATCACCAGCGCATAGGCCTGGCCGAGGTAACTGAGGGCAGTGTTGTGGATGACCGAACGCTTGTTCATCGACGGTTGCCCTGGTTGCACGCTTTCATACTGCAGTGGCCCATGAAACGGGTTGGGGATAACGCAGCTCGTGACCGCGCAAAAGAGTGTCGACGACTTGATCCTGAACGGCGCGTGCCAGCCCTGGGTAGATGGGCAGGCAGAGCACGCGATCGCTCAGGCGTCGCGACTGGTACTGCACCGCTTGTGGCTGCAGGTACTCCAGGGTATCGAGCGAGGGGTAAAAATAGCGTCGTGGCGTGATGCCCGCCGCCTGCAACGCCGTGCGCGTCTGCAGCACCTGGGTTTCGTTCTGCAAGGCCACCGGGAAGTAGCTGTAGTTGATCTGGCTGCCCTCGGCCTGGCGTTGCAGGTCGAAGTAGTTGCCCAGCCGCTGGGTGTAGTAGTGGCCCATCTCGGCACGGCGCTCGAGGATGTTGTCGATGTCGTCGAGTACGCTCAACCCCATGGCGGCACAGAATTCGTTGAGCTTGGCGTTGGTGCCCAGGCCTTCGATCTTGTCCACGTCGGTGATGCCGAAGTTGCACAGCTTGCGCACCCGGGCTGCCACCTCGTCGTCGTTGGTGACGATCGCGCCACCCTCGATGGTGTGGAACAGCTTGGTCGCATGAAAGCTCAGGGTGCTGGCATCGCCCCAGTTGTACACGGACTGGCCGGCGTGCTTCACGGCAAAGGCGTGGGCGCCGTCGTACACCACCTTGAGGCGGTACTGGCGGGCAATCGCTTCGATGCGTTCCACGGCGCAGGGGTTGCCGAACACGTGGGTAGCGACGATGGCGCTGGTGTCGGCCTGCAGGCTGCCCGGGATCTGCTCGGGGTCGAGGTTCCAGGTGTGCGGATCGATGTCGGCGAACACCGGGCGAATGCCTTCCCAGTGCAGCGAACTGCTGGTGGCGACGAAGCTGAACGGCGTGGTCACGGCGCTGCCGGAGAGACCCAGTGCGCGGTAGGCCACTTGCAGTGCCAGGGTGCCGTTATTGGTCAGGATCAGGTGGCGCACGCCCAGGTAATCCTTGAGGCGTTCCTCCAGTTCGCAGCACAGCGGACCGTGGTTGGTCAGCCAGTGGGAGGCGTAGATACGGTCCACATAGGCCTTGAACTTGTCGATGTCGCCCAGATAGGCCTTGGTTACGTTGATCATTCGCTGCTCCCTGGCTGCTCGCCATTCCCCATGGTGTCCAACAAGTGGTGGTCCGCTCAGGACGCCTGACGTTTGCTGCGTGCCACTGCGCGGCGGGCGCGGTGCTGGTTAAGCCGCAAGATCATCCGCGTCGTCAGGCTGCCAGCATGGGGGTCACCGTAGTGGAACAGCGCAGTGGCGCGACGGTGGGCCGGATCGCACGGTTGGTTGGCATGCAGGGAGCGATAGCCCCAGAAGAAATACACATTGCCCGGCTTCATGCGCAGCAGCAGTGGCTTGAGCCAGCCGCGCTCGATGCACCAGCCCATCAGGCGACGGCACAACGGGTTCTGGTACACGACTTTCTCCACGGCGTTGAACAGCACGCTGCCACGCACGCGGCGCAGGTTGGGAAACAGCACCAGATCACCGCGATCCTTGCCCTGTTCGGGAATGAAGATCGGCACCAGCATGGTCAGCAGGGTCGCGTCGAAGTGAAACGCGTTGGATTCCTTCAAACCACTGTGGCCCTGCACGCAACGCAACACCGGGAACACCTGGTCGCTGGGAGCGGCATGGCCCTGGCCCTGCTCGTGCAGGCGCGCCAGGTGCTGGCGAAACTCGCTCGATACCGCGGTGGCCGCCAAGCGGCTGCCCACCAGCGGCGCATTGCCGTGATAGGCGAAGTACTGATTGTTATGGCGCGCAGCCTGGTCATCCACATAAGCACGAAGTTCTTCAAGCACGTAGGGCGCCAAAGCGTTTTCCAATACGGCATAGCCCTGTTCATTCATATCGGCCGCCAGGCGGCTCGATGTGTTTTCATCCAGGTTGAACAAATGTGGCATGAGGAAGAACCCTCCTTGGACACGCGATTGATTGAACGCCATAACTAACGTTCTGTGTGTTTGGGCAAAGCTACCGCCCGGTTCGTACTCGACGATCCCTTGAACTTGCAACTTCACTGGACAGAACAGACCACACACACCAGAGCACACAGCGCCGACCGGTAATCGAGGTCAGCGCTGGAGAGGCATACAGGGTAGTGAGTCGAGTTTGCGCGTCGCTCTTCGGCGGCGCTGCAACTGCTGTGTTGGCGGCAGATGGGTGATATATCGGCTTTGGCGGGTGGACTGTCAATTGCTTTCGTCAAAATTACTGCGGTCGTTCAAAATCACCTGTCGTAATTTCATAACTATATGATTTATATGGTGATTTATTTTTGGCGCTGGCATATTGCTGTCAGATTCGGGCTTTTATAGGTTTTCTTGACGTTGCCCCCTCGAACAGGCCGCAAACCCGCAGAATCACTGAGTTCAAGCAGTGTGCAAGTCGTCCGGATCACGAAAATTCGCACAGCCGCTGACTATTTTATGTCGTCAAAAAAAAACCATCATGGGGCATAAGACGTCCCTATGATGGTTTATTGACATCACTCAGCAACGGCCAAAAGCGCGGGCACTTCTGCCGCTGATCGGCTGTTTCAGTAAAGATCGGGTCTTCGATCGTTCAGATACGTGAAAGCACTGCGTGCCGACGCCAGGGTTGCCTTGTCCAGCGTGCCGACGATCAACGCTTCATCGCGCCCCGCCTTGGCAATCTGCTGTCCATCGGCGCCGGCAATGCTGCTGAGCCCGCAGTATTCGAAGTCCATCTCCTTGCCGCAATAGTTGGCGTACGCCACGTAGCACTGGTTTTCGAAAGCGCGGCTGCGCACGGTCACCTCGGCAATGAACCCGTAGGGCACCATATTGGCAGTAGGCACCAGAATCAGCTCGGCCCCCGCAGCGGCCAGCCGGCGGGCGTTTTCCGGGAACTCCAGGTCGTAGCAGATCAGCAGGCCCAGCTTCCAGCCATTGAATTCGAACACGGCGGGTGCCTGTTCGCCCGCGCTGAACATGGCACGGTCGGCGTCCCCGAACAGATGCGTCTTGCGGTAGTTGCCCAGGCGCGTCCCCGTGCGGTCGATCAACTGCACGGAGTTGTACACGTTGCCCTGCTCATCCAGTTCCGGGTAGCCATACAGGATGGCCAGGCCCGACTGCTGGGCGATCTGCGCAACCTGCTCGGCGTTGGCACCCTCACTGGCCTGCGCCAGGTTGCGTGCCACCCCTGCGCCGATGTTGTAGCCGCTCAGGAACATCTCCGGCAGTACCAGCAGTTCGACGTCCCACTGCGCCGCCTCGCGGGCGCGTGCCTGCAGGCGGGCAAGGTTGCCCTCGACGTCGAGCGGTTGGGACTGGCATTGGTACAAGGCTATGCGCATGCGGGCTCCTGTTGCGATCAAGGAAGCGGTCAATCCGACAGGGCAATAGGCCCCAGTTCATCGAAAACATCGCCCGGTCCGGGGTTCTCCGGGTGAGTGTAGCCATCGAAGTGGGCCATGATGCCCCACACCGCATTCAGCGACGTCTGTACCGCGCCTTCGACCCAGGCAGGCGTCCAGGACACATCGTCACCGGCGATGAAGATACCGCGTTGTGCATCAGGCAGCGCGCTTTGCATAAAGTGCGCATACATGCGTTGGTTGTATCGGTAGTGGCCGGGCAGGGCGCCCTTGAACGCACCGAGGAAGTACGGATCGGCTTCCCACGATACGGTGATCGGGTCGCCGATGATGCGCGCGGCGATGTCGACCTTGGGGTAGATCTTCTTCAAGGCATCCAGGGCCAGCTTGACGCGCTTCTCCACAGGGTGGGGAAGCATCTTCAAGGCGTCGCTCATCCAGGCGTACGACAGGCAGATCACCCCCGGTTTGTCGTCGCCGTGGTCGAACAGGTAGGTTCCCCGAGTCAGGCGGTCGGTGAGGGTCATGCTCATCAGGTCGCGGCCTGTTTCAGGGTCCTTGTCCTTCCAGAACGGGCGGTCGACCATGACGAAGGTCTTCGAGGACTGCATGTAGCGGGTGCGGTCCAGGGCCATCCACATCTTCTGCGAAAACAACGTTTCCTCGCACTCGATCTGGGTGGTCAGCAACCAGCTCTGGCACGTAGTCAGCACGGCCGCGTAATGGCGTGTGTCATCCCAGTTGTCGGTCACCGCAAAGCGGCCATCGGCAGCCCGGGCGATCTTCTTCACGCCGCCGCGCGGCGCGCCTCGGTGCAATGAAGCCAGACTGGTGCCGGCAGGCCAATGGGCGCAGCGTTCGGGCACGTGCTTCCACAAGCCCAGTGGCACCTGCTCGACGCCGCCGACCACCAGATGCTGGTGATCGTCGCAGTTGGTCATCACCACGCGGAAGATTTCCAGCATCGAGTTGGGAAAGTCCGAATCCCAGCCGCCGGTACCGAAGCCGACCTGGCCGAACACTTCACGGTGATGGAAGGACAACTGCGCAAAGGCCTTGGAGGTGGCCACGAAATCATAGAAGGTGCGGTCGTCCCACAAGGGCACCAGGGTGTTCCACAATTCCTTGAGGCGCGGCACGTCCCGGTCACGTATCGCCTGCTGAATGTCACCGAAGCGCGCGCCTTCCTCAAGCGCATCGGCCCAGGCGTCTGCGACTTCCTGAAACAGCGCCGGCAGGTCGGCCAGGGTCTGGCCATAGTAGGTCTCGCCCTCCAGGTCGATCACGGTGCTGCCCGAAGCCGGGGTCAGCGGGTTGGGGAAGGGCTTGGTCTGCAGGCCGAGCTTGTCGACGTAGTGGTAGAACGCCGTCGAAGACACCGGAAAACGCATGCCGCCCAGTTCAGCGACGATGTCCTCGGTGCCCTCGAACTTCTGCGAGCGCAGGCGCCCCCCCATTTTCGAGGCTTCGTACACCACAGGGCGCAGGCCCAGCTTCATCAGCTCGTAGGCCGCCACCAGCCCGGCGATCCCGGCACCGACGATGGCCACTTCGGCCCCATGGTGGTGTTCGGGAATTACGCCCAGCCCAGCCGGATGCTCGATCCAGTCATCGAAAGCGTAGGGAAAATCCGGACCGAACACGGTAACGGGCTTTTTGCCGTCGGCGGGGTGACGCGAAGTTGGGCTCATGGCGGGACCTTGGCTGAACGAGGAAAACGCCAGGGTCATTCTAGGCAAGGATGATGAGGTTAATAAGACACAAAGTGTCGTCGATGTGACGTTTTATCGGTCGAAAAGACGTGTCGCCGCTGCATTGTGCAGGCTTTCGGTCAATCTCTACGGTCGACCTTGTTGCTGAGGATGATCGACGTCGTGGTCTTCTCCACCCCATCGACGCTGCCGATCTGGTCCAGCAATTGGTCCAGTTGCTCCGGCGAGTCGGTGCGCAGCCAGGCCACGTAATCGAACTCGCCACTCACGGCGCACAGTTGCTGCACCTGCGCCATGCCACTCAGGCGCCGTACCACTTCCTTGCCCGAACGTGGCTGCACGGTGATGCCGACATAGGCCTGCAGGCCGCCATCCAGTGCATGCTGGCCCAGCCGTACGCCATAGCCGCTGATGACCCCGGAGCTTTCCAGCCGGGCGAGCCGCGCCGTGACCGTGGTGCGCGCAATGCCCAGCCCGCGTGCGAGCATGGCCACACTCTCGCGTGCATTGAGCTGCAAGGCGGCAATCAGCTGGCGATCCATGGCATCCAGCGCGTAGGGGTGACGATCGGACAAGGCGGGGCTCCAGAAAGGGGGAGGCAGGCAGAGGCAGGTACCGGCCTCAATTAGGCCACTGATTGGCGTCGTGCTCAAAGCATTGTTGCCAGTGGCGTGCGTCTGCGTCATGCACAGCCTTTATTCACTGTTTCCTTAGTTACGCGGAAAGTTTGACGCGGTGCATGGAAAGTACCGTCTGACTTGATGTTTCTGGCGTCAGGCGAACGGCAGGCTGAGTGCAGTGGATTGATTAAATTGAAGTGGCAAAACAATTAATCCCTCTATAGTTCGCCTGCCGAACATATCCCCCATTCATACCTTCACCGAACAGCCCGCTGCTCGCGGTCCTGAAGAGCAAGGAACAGGAGAGCAATGAACATGAGTTCGACCCGTGGCATGCACATGCCAACTTTAGTGTCTGGCTTGATGCTGGCCTGCGCCGTGATTGCCAGCTTCCTCGCGGCAAGCGGCCCGGTGCAGTGGATGGACAACGGCCTGATGCTGGCCGACGCGGCACAGGGTCCGTTGTTCAGCACCTCCCTGGGACCGGTCAGCCACCCGCTTTACGCGCTTGTCGCCCACCTGGTTCACGCGCTGCTTGGCATGCACCTGCTCAGCCTGCTCAACGCGATGCTGTTGCTGCCGCTGGCGATAGTCGTGCATGGTCTGGCGGTCAGCGTCGGCACGCCGCGCCACCTGGCGCTGCTGGCAGCGACCGCCACCGTGCTGGCCCACGGCGTATTCTGGGCCTCCACCAAGGCCGAGCCCTACGTGCTGCATGCTGTGCTGACCATCGGTACCTATTGGCTGTGCTTCACTGCACCGGCACGGCTCGGTACCACCGGCCGCCTGCTGGCCATCGGCGTGCTCAGCGGCCTTGCCCTGGCGATCCACCCGCTGACGCTGGTGGTGCTGTTGCCGCTGTACGTGCATCTGGCCATGCAACACAAGCTGCGCCTGCTGCTCGTCCTGCCTGGCATTGCCTTGGGCTTTGCCCCTGCTTTGCCTGCCGTCGTCAACGACCTGGACAGCGGCATGAATCTGTTCGAGATCATCCGCCGTTACCTGGCCGGTCCCGATCAGCTGGCGATCATTCCCGGCGGCCGCAACGACACGTTGTGGCGTTTCGACGACATGTGGCACGAGAAGAACGCGGTGGTGCTGCTGGGATTGTCCCTGATCGGCCCGCAGTTCCTCGGCCTGCTTGTGTGGCCGAAAACCCGCGCCCTGCAAGTGCTGTGGGCCGCGCTGCTGCTCAACTTCCTGTTCGCCGTGTCCTACGGCGTATTCGACCGCTTCACCCTGTTTCTGCCCGGCATCGCACTGGCCAGCATCCTGGGCGTCGCTCACTTGGCCAAGTACCTGCCTAACAATCGTTTCGGCGTCGCCGCGCTCTACCTGTCGATCGTGGCCGGGCCGACGGCCATGCTGTCGATGTGGGGGCTGTACGCCAACGGCTGGGTCAAGCTGCCAACCCACACCGAAGCGCTGCCGTTTCGCAACGACATCCGCTACTACCTGGTGCCCTACCTGGAGGACCGCTCCGCAGAACAATTCGCCCGCACCTACGAAACCCTGGTGCCACCCGGCGCCCTGGTCGTCGCCGACACCACCCCTCTGGGCGCCCTGCGCTCCGCGCAGGCCAACGGCGCGCTGCGCGGCCGCATCCTGCAAGGCTGCGAACAGAGCACCAACATCCCGCCCTACCTGAACGGCGCCGGCGCCTTTCTGCCACGCACTAGTTTCTGCGGGAACATTGGCGAGCAATTCACGTTGCAGGAAAATTTGCTGGGGTTTCGCCTGCAGGCGAAGTGAGTATTTCTGGAAAAACTCAAACGCTGCACTTTGCGCCGGCCGCAGCTTTATTTTCGCAGGAGTTAGGTATACGTTACATTGACCTTACCTTGTCACGTATACAGAACATGGACTACGAGCTCATTACCACCCGCTTGGGCAAGCAGATCAGGCAACGGCGCCTCAATCGCGGGATGACACAAGCCAAGCTCGCAGAGTTGGCCCGTGTCACGCGGCAGAAGGTCATCGCGATCGAGAAGGGCGATCTCTCGGTTGGCATGACCGCCTATGCGCGCGTGCTCGCTGCGCTGAATTGCGAACTCACGGTCATACCTGCCGTGCTGCCCACGCTGGATGAAATTCACGGGATATTCGACTGATGCCGACCCTACTGCAGGTTTCAACCCCGGAAGGAGAGAGCGGAAGAGTGATGCGCAGCGAAGATGACTACATCTTCCGTTATCGCGACGACGCCGCCGCGCACAGCGCGATCAGTTTGCTCATGCCCCCGCGAATGAATGAATACCGCCATCGCGAACTTCATCCCATCTTTCAGATGAATTTGCCTGAAGGTTACGTGCTGGAGCAGCTGCGCAATCGCCTGGCCAAGGTGACGAACGTCGATCCGATGCTGCTCCTGGCTCTTTCAGGCAGCAGTTCGCCCGTCGGGCGAGTCGCAGTCAACTCGGCGGAAGTCGATGCGCTGTTGCAACGCCAACAGTTCCCCGGAGAAAGGCTGGATGAGATCCTCGCCTGGGATGGTGCAGAGGACATCTTCGCCGGGCTGGTCGATCGCTACATCCTGCGTGCCGGCATCTCTGGGGTGCAACCCAAGGTGCTGGTACCCGAGCATCCCGACCACGCGCCGCAGCGATTCACCTCGAAAACGTCCGAACTGATCATCAAGAGCGGCCGAGATGAATTCCCTGGCCTGGCGATCAATGAGTTTCTCTGCATGTCCGTGGCCAAGGCCTCTGGAATCGTCGTGCCGGAATTCTACCTGTCCGATAACACCAAACTGTTCGTCATGCGCCGCTTTGATCGGGACAAACAGCTCAACCCTATCGGCTTCGAGGACATGACCGCACTCATGGGCTTGGCCGCCGAACAGAAATACAGCAAGAGCTACTCGTCCATTGCCAGAGCCATCCGTATGTTCTGCGCCCCTGACCAGATAGAGCATTCGCTGTCTCAGCTATTCGCTATCGTGACTCTCAGCTGCATCGTCGGCAACGGCGATGCCCATCTGAAAAACTTCGGACTGCTCTACGCCAATCCCGCCCAGGGCGATGCACGGCTTGCACCCGCCTACGACATCGTCAACACCACGGCCTATATTCCTGACGATGTACTGGCACTGGACCTGATCGGCAACAAATCGATGTTCGCCTCGCGACAGGGCTTGCTGGATTTCGCACAGCTCTGTGGTGTGGAGCAGCCGCAAGAAGTTATCCGCACGCAATTGCAAGCGTTGGAGCAGGTGCTGGCGAGCTCGGGTGAGGTGACGGAGAAAGCGCGGCACGTGGTCAGCGCAATACAGCGCAGTGCCGATCCCTTCAGGCAAACATTTGGGTAGTTTGCCTTCAATGAAGAGTCTGATGGAGCGCAGCACCTTAGAGACTTTGCATGACTCGACACTTGGGAAAAGCTGAACAGCCCCAAAATTGCTGACCGACATTAGCGCCCGTTTTCCGCGTGCGAACGACCAGCGCACTGCCGCACTTCGGGCAACAACGTTCAGCGCTGGGGTCACTGCGACGCTTGAGGTGTTGCACGTGTTCGCGATGAGTCGCAAAGCTCGGTGCCAGACGCCCGGTCTTCAGTGCTTGCAACATGTCATCGACTTCGGTCTCACTGAAAACCACCTGCCGAAACGACTTGATATAGCGGATGAAGCCAATGCCCCGAGTCACGTTGGCCGGCATCTCGGTCTTGAACGTACTGCCCCCAACGAACGTGATGACCGAATGCAGGTGCGCAGGGTCGATACCCAAAGTGGCTTCCAGCGCCTTCAGATGTTTGTAGTTCTGCCGAAGGGGATTCTGGAATTTGAAACTGCGCTTGGGAAACTTTTGCGTCCACTGCGCCTGGTGCTCGGTACCGAAAATCCAGCCGCTCATGTTCTTCGTTTCCAACACGAAAATGCCATGGATCGAGAGAAACACATGATCGATCTGCGTCGTGCCGTCAGGCGTGGTCAAGGTGACGTTGTGCAGACGGCGATAGACCTGCCCGTCCAGTTGCCAGTGCGCAAACAGGCGCACCAACAACTCGCCGATATGACCCTTGGCCCATGGCGATTTGAACAGCGCGATAAGCAACAGGAACGGGATAGCCCAGCTCAACATGCCCCAGAGCTGGGCGATGACAGGTGTGAAGTCCATTTCTCAACCTTGATGACAGTAATGATTCCAGCGTGGCTGGTTGTGCAGCAACGCCGGTGAACAGCCCAAGGGTCTTGCTGCCCAAAGGATTGCAAGATCAAATCGACCCGTGCTCTACCTGTGATCACGGTTGGCTGCTACAAATTGAAAGCTATTGACCTTTTCCCAGCTTATTTCTGAAGACGGCGCTTCAACATGAAGTCTGTGCATCGTGTGGTCTGGGATGTGCGATCTTGAAAAACACTTTGGCGTGGTGTTCGGACCAAACTGAGTGCTTGGCTTCACAAAAAAAGCCGCGCAAAGCGCGGCTCTCAAAGCTTGGTGGGCCCAGCAGGACTCGAACCTGCGACCAAGGGATTATGAGTTGCTGGGCGACCATGTATGCCTAGTGAAGTCGTTCTTAGCTGAACGTAGGTTGGCATAGCTGGAGGCACCGTAGTATATGGTGTTGAGTGTAGTTTGAATTAGTTGACAGAAGCTAGGTGCCGTACCGTAGCTGTACCGAATTTTCACTGCCGACGATTCTACGATGCCAACGCTCTCCCAGCTCCAAAGTGCCAAGCGGTGACTGCTCTCTAAGCTATGTGAGCAGCTATTATCGGCACCGCCCTGCTGCGGGGAATGTGACCAGCCCCTATCGACAGGCTTTATCCTAGGGGCTCGTAATCTATCCGAAGTTATTTGGTCCATGAAGGGACTGAGATGTTGGGTAACGCCTCACCCTCCCGCAACGTCATATCGGCCTCTAGCCAGTCGTAAAGTGCCGGAGAGCAGAGCAGGTCTAGCTTAACTACCGATGAAAAAGGCTGTTGGTGTCCATTGTTGAAGAAAGAGTTTGCTCGCTCAAGAATCGCTTTCCCATCAGTAAAGTATTTACTGAAGTTAATGATAAAGTCGTTGTCGACATCATTATTTATACTTTGCGTGATAAGTTGCCAGAACTCATTTCGACTTTTAAGTCGTCCACCCAATCGCTGACCCTGATTAATTCTTGCAATATTGTTATGGTCAACCTGAACTGCGTCACAGAGAGTTTGGTCCAAGCTTGTTTCGTCGACAGTTTCAACGATTGGTAGGTATGCCACTAGCTGTAAGGGAACTGGCAGCATCTGAGGTCTAGGTTTGCCTTCAAGCATGTTATGAGGATCGATATCTGCGATCACCAATGCTTGATCAATTTCGCTCAGTGGGTCATGTTTGCTATTATAGTAAATTCCTTTTGACCAGCCATGGTATGGCGTAATGGTCTCAATGTAACCGTGAGAACCAGCCCCTGTTTTCCAGCTCTCTCTGCCAATAAAACAACTGCCACCCTTAAGCCCAGATCCTACGCCATTGATAAATACAGTTGTAGTGCCGGCGGCAAGCAAGCCAGCTTGGCCTGCTATCCAATAATCAGCAGTACGAGTGGTCGCGGCAGGTACGATCAAAATTGATCGTCTAGAGTCGGCACCACCAGGCTTGGAACAGACCGAAAGCCATTTAGATAGTAGTTTGAGATCCGCCCAGACTTGAGCTTCTGCAGCGCCGAAGCCAAATCTTGCACACATTGAAACATAATCTCTTGCCATCTCTGGAATGTTGGTTGGGCTCGTGAACAGGAAAATCTCAGAGCATATCAGCTCCATGAAATTCGCAAGTGGCAACTCTGTGTTGGCTAGCAACTTAACAACACCATCAGCGTCCAGATCCCAATTTGCACGTCTCAATTCATCTATTATTTTTCCGGGCATGAACAGGGGGGTGAGAGGATCAGTTCCAGGCCGGATGAACTCATTTAGAGCTACTGATCGGTATTTCTTTGATCTGCCCCATTGCAATACAATGCCCTTGTCAATCTTGTCACTCAAGGACATAGCATCTTCATTTGTTTTGGGTGCAAGCGGTTTGAGGCATTCGGCAATATCACGCGGTACGGGCCACAAGAGGTTGAGGCTCGCGCTTTGTTTTAGGGGGGGCGGACCGGAGTCGAAAGCTAAAAATGTTCCTGCTAAAACCGCTACCGTCTTTCCGGGTAAGCACTCTTCTTTTAACCACTTAACAGTTTCTGCACGGACTGAGTATTCAGGAAGTATCAATAAGTCCACGCCAAATGACTGGCATGCGTTCACTGCGTTGAGCAATAATCGCCGACGACGAAGCTCACCCCAGCTGGGTAGGGAAATATTTTCGTTTTTCCATAGGTGGTGTTGACCGGCAGATTCAGTTGCATTCAAAAGGGCTTGATAGGGAGAGTTATATAGGCGTTTAAGTTCTTTTAAAACTGCTGGTTTACAGACGGAACTGAAAGGCCATTTTTGTGGGGTGGCCTCCACCATAGGGTGTGCATAGCTCAGCTCTTGGTCCCACTGAAATAGAGCTACCCGAACATGGGCAGGGTTTTTATTGGACTTCCTATCGCTCCAGGCTGTTAGCTGGCTATTTCTAAATGAATTCTTTCGGGCGTTGAGTGTTGCGTCGGTAAGCGGTAGTTTTTTATTGTGTGTTGTATTACGCTCAGTATCTATTTTATCAAAGCTGTCTTCAGTGCTAGTTTGGTTTGGGGTTGGTATTAATTGTGTGTCTGCTAAGGCAGTCTCGGCCTCAGGCTCAGCAGTTTCAAGAATCGGTGAAATATCTATGGGTGCGCTTTCAGAACCCTGCTCGCTAGGACCTAATACAGTGTTGTGCTTGCTGTCTACATTTTTAGTCTCGGCATAAGGCGATTCCAAGTCCTTACATAGTGCAATTGATGCGAAAGGCTCGCCTAGTACTGATATAGAAAGCAGGCGTTGACTGTTTTTTTCGTAAATCTCGCTCCATACACGTACGATTCTACGGTCTTGATCAAAACACTCCTCAACGTGGCGAGCACGCAATGGGTATTGCGAGATCATCCATGGCTTTATATCCCATGCAAGTCCTCTTGAGTCAGTGAAGCGTTTGGTTTGAGCATTGAAGCCGTATGATTGTTGCGTAACCAAAATTACCTGGAGACCAAGCGCGGAATCTAAGTTTTTGATTAGATTGCTGACGTTCTCTAATAATTCTATATTTAGGGTATCAAAAACTTTTTCGCTGATATCAAAGAAAGGCCAGTCGCTTGCGTCCACCGCAGTTGAGTCTTTAGTAGTGAGGCCCGCTAATGCTGTAGCGTATTTTCTTATTTCTGTGCTGATTTCTTCTGGGATTTGTGGCTCGCCGTTGTCGTCCAACCTCATTCGGTGTCCGAGATGTGATACGAGTACCCGGAAATGGTCGAGGAGGCTTACATTTTCATCAGTGGTTTTATCTGTTGTCGCCGGTTCGGATAAAACTGCTGTGGCAGGGGGAAGCTCCCATTCCGCTGGAAAATCAAATCCCTCAAAGCGTGCAAACCCCCCGTGGCTTCTTAGTGAAGCTATAATCCCCCGTAGAGCAACAGCGATACCAATACCTACAATTCCAGCTCGAAAAATCTTCCACGCAAAAATTGGAGAGAGTTTTTCTTCTTCATCCATCGACCATATGCTTCTGGCAAGGGTCAAGACCCCACTCAGGTCTCTCCTCAGGCCACTGACTGCTGTAGTCGGTGCAGCAATGACCTCACCTATGCTTAAGGGTAGTTTCGTTAGAACCCTGTCGGCGACCGCACGTAGAAATACCGTGAGCTCTGTGACCTCAATATTTTTCTCATAGCGGACGCGCATTCCCGCAGTTTCGGTTTCAGTGGCAAGCAGATGCATTAGCTGCATCTTTGTACTATCTGAGTCTTCCGGAAAATGCTCCAATAACTCAAGCGCACGTTCAACACTTGCCGGAAGAAAACTTGGGGGCATAACGCGCCGCCCTATTTGTGAGTTAGCAAAGGCACCCCTCAGTTTACGAAGTTGGCTTCGTAGCACGTACTGTGACGGGGCGGCAAGCGTTGTCGCATCCAAAGGTATTTCGGATTCGGAGGAGCTAAATTTAGCAATATCGTCGTGCAGGCCTATGTAATCGCTTAGCGCAACCCCGGCTCGCCACAACTGGGCTTCGTATATCGGTATCTCAATGGTTCTTAGGGCCCGCCCACCGTCTCTTACAAATGCTCGGTTTCCTACTTCTCCTTTCGTTACGCCCTCACAAATTAGGTAGCAGTTCCCAGAGGTCATATCTGTGGCAAGGTATGGCCAAGCGGGTATAAGCTCTAAACCATCATTTTGCCTCTCGTATTCAGCCATTATTACCACAATGGCTCTATATAGTGAGGCTACGTGCTTCAATCCCTGAATAGCGGAAGGGAAACCGGTTGACGGTTTCTCAAATACCTCCAACAAAAGATTTTTCGGGACTTCTGAGTTTGATCGAAGTATGGCGGATTGAGGTTGGGCTTCGGTGTTCCATGTGGGTGTAAGCACAACTACGCCCGCAGAGTTTGCACCAAAAAAGTCTAGAGATGTGGTATTGGTTTTAGTTGAATCTATTTCATAGCACTCAAACGAGCTGATTTTTTTGATTTTGTTTTCTGAGGAGCTATCGATCTGGCAAGCAACTATACGTTGCTGATTGACGCCAGGAAGAGGGGGCATGACTAATAGTTTTTTACCAGCTTCTAGAGGACAAAGTAAGCGCGCTCTATTTGAGAGAATCTGTATTATGCTTTCCCGAGGGACTAATGCAACCAAAATCTGAATTGCTAAGCCGGAGTATCGATTCTCTGTTTTTGAGAAAAACTCAAGATCGCTATCGCTGCCATCGGATGGCAGTAAATACCGGAAGAACTCATAAGAAGCGGCGTGATTAGGTCTGATGCTCTTTTCTATAGATTGGAACTGAGTGACATATGAACTCAATGGGTCGGATCCGCTGGACTGATCCGCGAGCATGAAATCTTCTACTGCGGCATGGAACCAGTTGAAGGGTTGCCAGGAGCGAATATACATTGATCGCTCTGCGTAGGATTTAGTTCTACGAACGGGCATTCCGCACGATTTTGACGCTTTCCATTCGAGGAGATCTAGTCTTTTATCTATCTGGTGCTTAAGCGTAGAGCTGCTTTCAAGAGCATGCAGTTTGAACCGCTCCCCAAGCACGGTTCTAGCTAGGAAAGAGATGCGTTTGTGCCGAACGGTATTTTCTAAAGCAGTTAAACCCGATTGGAGGCTATTTTTATGATCTATAAGCTTTTCCAGTCCCTCAAGTGCGAACAGATTCGGTGCCTCCCATCCGAAACTATCCGGGTTTAACTGCCACCCACACTCCTCAGTACATTCCTTCCAATAGCGATCATAAATTTCCCACGCTAAATCTGCCGCATCGCTTGGATCAATGTCAGCTGAGAGGAGGTCGGATGCTACAACGTACCATATTAGCCTTGCTCCCTTTGCAAGCTCGCTAGAACGTAAATCCATAGCTAGGAAGGACGTTTTCACTGTTTGCAAGATTATTTCTATTGGGCTTTTGTATATCTCCCAATTTGATAGCAGTTGCAGGGCAGATTGTCTATCTGAGGGGGGAGTGCCTGACCAAAACTCCCACCCCGCTTCACCATCGCCAGCCAACGGTGGTTCCCACGCTGGACCAGATGCTTCTAAAGCTCGCCCTTGATTTGCATAATCTGCAAATTCCTCAGCAGACATTGGCGGAATAGCGTCAGCTTTCGCGACCAACGCCAGGTCTAAGCTCCGAGTTTTTTGATCAACTAGCTCTCTCAGTTCCTCAAGAAGTACGGAGCTGCTAGCTAGTAAAACTATGTCATCTACATACCTTGCATACCCTAGATGAGTTTCCCCGTCTACATTGTATTTGTTCATCATTTCCAGTGCCGCGAGATCTACTGGAAACAAAGCCACTGAGCCTAACCATGCTGAGATTACTGGGCCTTGAGGAATACCGCGTAAGGGATCTGATTTATTAATTCTCCCGTTATCAGGGCTAAGGTATGGGTAGCCAAAGAGCATGTCGCATAATTGCTCGACAATTATTGCGGATTTGTCCGCTGCTTCATCCGCAGATGCTTGTATTTTCATCAGTTCAGCAAACGCCGGTGCATTATCAGCGACAGTTTCCAGAGCTTGTTGTATAAATGGTTGAATGCTGTCTCTTACGACGTGTCTGCGGATGCGGTCGTAATATCGACTGACATCGAGGCGGATAACATGCACGTAATTTATAGATTTGGCTTGATTTTTAAGGGACTGCATAAAGTCTCGCCAGCAGTCTAGGAACGGACGAAACATTCCCTGATCTGAAGCTGGCTGCCTGCCCTCAATAACCTCCATATCAATTTGATAGGCGAAACTTAGCGTCTGTTCAAGTATAATAGGTTGGGTGTTATCTGAGGGGGTAGATATTCCTGTCGTAACAGTTTTTCTTTCTTCGCGGTAATAGCGGACAGCTGGTATGCACTGGCTGAATGCTGTAACACCGAGAGCGGAAGCATCCCAGCGTTCTGTAAGTAGCTCATTTAGTAAGTACTGATGCGCTATTAAATCCTCAGGTTGAGGCATCACCTTTAATCTCGGCTCTTCTGCGCCGAAGGACCTCGGCACCCATACGGCCTCGAACGGGTCGATGGGTCCATGTATTTCATTAGCCAATCGTTCAGCGAGCAACACATTGAATGCACTTGCCGCAATATCTAACCGCTCCCATTTTGATTCTTCGCAGGGCAACTCTCCTCTTCGTGAGCCCATATAGGCGAGCAGTCGGGCGTGGTTTAGTCTGGTGCCTGAGTTGGTAAGATAACATTCCGATGGAGCGGCTTCAGTCGCAATGTCGACACTTAAAAAATCAATCCATTCTATTTGAGCCGCCGAGTCAAGATCTGTTCGGCCATTTAAAAAAAGGTCGCTTGATTGGAGATGGGGGTTGGCTACAACTTTCCTGAGTTCAGCACGAGTTTTCTCAAATGACCTGTATTTTCGAGAGCGACTGGCACTGTTCCACTTTAGATTTTCAAGCAGTTCGTCGGCATGCACACCAAACTGATTTGCTAGTACTGCTACTACAGGTCCATAGGTGGAAACATCGATAAGTGACTTGGCCTGCGGCGCGGACAAATTTCTCAAATATTCGTCAGGATCTTTTATGCTTGTGTTTGAATGGTCTGCGCTTGTAAGCTGAGCAGTAGTAGGCCATACAAATACCACGTCGAGATTAGCGCCTAAGAATTTTAGTACAGCCTCGGATGCTCCTCTTAATCCCGCTTCATCGCGATCAAAACAAATACAGATTGTCAAAGAGGCTAGCTTTGAAGGGAGCGTGTCGCTAAGCCCTTTCATAATCTTAATTTGTTCTTTGCTAATTGATGTTCCCATTACTGCTACTGCAGGAAATCCCAAGCTTTCCAATCTTAGAGCGTCAAAAAATCCTTCGCAGATATATAAGCGTAGATCTGTTTCGCCTCGCTTAGCCAATGCTCGTAGAGTGGTTGTAGCTTGCTCTATTCTAAAAATAGCTTTGGATTTTGGAAAGTTTTTTGAGAATAGGTATTTTGCTGGTTGCTCATCTACCGCCCGGGCGGCAAGGCCTAGTAGTTTTTTCTGATCGTCTCTTATCGGGAATACGATTCGATCCCCTGAAAAAAAGTCTATATAGTTGTTGTCGTGGATTGACTGTAGATTTAAATAGTAGTTTTGGAACCCCGAGCTTGGAAGGATTTTGCGTATTAGGTTCGCTTCTTCCAATGTTGCTGCTAATTCACGCTTCGTTCCAAAATCTTTTCTTGAGGAAACCTGTTTAGATAGTGAGTTTTTGTGTGCGTATATGAATCCTGCATCTTCCATCAAAAAAATATCAAGCTTGCGATCAGTCACCCAGTTAGCTAGTCGTTGCTTGTCATTGCTTAACAGGTATAACTTATAAGCTTGCGCAAGCCCTGAGCCTTCTGGCTGCTCAGGCTGCATAGCCTTCTGTTTTCTCGCCCTATTTACAGGGGTGGTAGTAGAGTTTGGTGACAGCCACTCTAATGCACCTTTGAAATCGATATGAAGAACTCCCTTCACCAGATCGATTGCATCTCCATGTTCACCGCAGGCAAAGCAGTGGTAATGCTGTCCAGAATTATCTCTGCTCGTATCAATTAGAAGGGAAGGAGTTTTATCGTCATGGAACGGGCACAGCGTGAGCTTGCGCGTAGCTGATTCGCTCCTAAGCGCCATACCCAATCGCTCTGCCACCTTGTCGATTTCGATCTCAAGCAGCAGTTTCTCAACGTTGATACGGGGCATTCCGATTCCTTTCGCTTTGGACCTGAGGGTGGGCAGAGATGCCGCCATAGCCATCATATCTTCATATCTGTCGGTCGCCCATGTCCCCTTCTATCCCTGATTCCGACCTGAAGGTCTATTGTGGTCCCTGTCCTGCCGATCAAGTCATCGTGGTTTGACCTGGCGGCGAACAGAACTCCGTTGCTTACATCTACCCCCCAGGGGGTAAGGTTAAGCGGGCAGAATCGGTTCACTAAGGAGGAACGATCAATAAATCATGGTCACCGGTGTAGTGGTCAACTGATCCCGGACACTGAATTGAGTTTTTCCTCAGCGACCGCAGGCCCTAGCCCTTCGTTGAACTGATGCGGTCGCCGCCAGTTGTATCGCTCCATCAGGAACCGGCCGATATCCTGTTGCGCTAGCACAGCGCTCATGTAGCCCACCGTCGGTATCCATTCAGTCTTTAGGCTGCGAAATAGCCGTTCCATGGGCGCATTGTCATGGCAGTTACCGCGCCGACTCATGCTCTGTGTGAAGCGGTATCGCCATAGTCTTTGGCGGAAACTTCGGCTGCCATATTGGTTGCCCTGGTCGCTGTGAAACAATACGTTTTGCGGCCTGCCACGCTGCTCGTAAGCCATGTCCAGTGCCTTGATTACCAGGTCGGCGTCGGGCTTGGGTGAGAACGCCCAACCCACAACACGGCGGGCACAAAGGTCGATGACTGCCGCCAGATAGTGCCATCGGCCTCCAGCCCAGACGTATGTGATGTCACCGCACCAGACCTTGTTTGGGGATGCGACGGTGAATCCTCGATCAAGCACGTTCGGAATATTAGGTCGCTCCACGGTCGCCTTTTTATAGGCATGCGAACCGGGCTGTTTGCTGATCAGGTTCATCTCGCGCATCAACTTGCGTACCTTGAATTGCCCGATCTGCATGCCGTCCTCTTTCATCATCAGCATGATGCACCGGCTGCCCGCAGCACTTCGGCTTTGCGTAAACAGCTCGTTCACGCGGCTGCGCAAAAACACCCGCTCGGCATCCGGATACCGACGTTTTCGGCAGTACGCGTAGTAGCAAGATTGAGTGACTTCAAAGACCGAGCACAACAGATCAACCGGCTCTTCTGAGCGGAGTTGATCAACTAACGCGAGTGCTCGTGTTCCTCGGCCATCAAGAGCGCGGTAGCCTTTCTTAAGATGGATTTTTCCCGTTCCAGCCGATTGATCTGAGCTTCCAGTTCTTGGTTTTTTTGCTGCTCGGGTGTCAGTGCTTTGCTAGTCGGTGTGGCACCGCCTCGTTCCTGCTGGAGCTGGTTGACCCACCGGTGCAAGGCCGACTCTACCAACCCAAGCGACTGGGCTGCATCAGCGTGGCTGTAGCCCTGGTCAAGCACCAAGCTGGCAGCTTCGCGCTTGAATTCGGGGGTAAAGGTACGTCGTTGTCTGCTCATCGAACACCTCTGTGTGGCGAGCATTCTCGCCTAAATGGGTGTCCGGCTTCATTAGACCACTACACAAGTGCCGGAAGGGGTTTTGACGAGAGTAGCCATGAGAGGGTGCTCCTAGGCGGCTGGCGAACCAGCACTGTACCTAAATTGTACCCTTGGACCATAGGACTGTATCTGAGATGGTCCCGCTAGAAACGCGAAAGCCGCGCAAAGCGCGGCTCTAAAATCTTGGTGGGCCCAGCAGGACTCGAACCTGCGACCAAGGGATTATGAGTCCCCTGCTCTAACCAACTGAGCTATAGGCCCCAGAAGGCCGCCGATTATAGCGATGGATTGCAGGGAGTGCTATCCGAAAAATCTGTAAGGCGCATACGAAGAAAGGTCGCGGCGAAGCGGTCGGGGGGCAGGGGGAGGCTGACGAGGTAGCCCTGGATCTGCTCGCAGCCTTCGCGGGCGAGGAATTGCTGCTGTGCAGCGGTCTCCACGCCTTCGGCGATGACGGTCAGTTGCATGCTGCGGCCCAGGGCGATGATGGCCCGTACGATGGCGGCATCGTGGGGGTCGTCGGGCAGGCCGCGGACGAAGGACTGGTCGATCTTGAGAATGTCCAGCGGTAGGCGCTTGAGGTAGCTCAGTGACGAGTATCCGGTGCCGAAGTCGTCGATGGCCAGCTGCACGCCCAGGCGCTTGAGCTGGTGCAGCACCACCAAGGCTTCCTCGGTCTGGCTCATGATGAAGTTTTCGGTGATCTCCAGCTGCAACGACTGCGGGCGCAGATCGCTGTCGGCCAGAAGGCTCTCGATGCGCTTGAGCAGGTTGGGTTGGCGCAACTGGGCGCCGGCCAAGTTGACCGACAGCGGACCGAACTCGTGGTACAGCCGTTTCCACTCGCGCATCTGCCGGCAGGCCTGCTCCAGCACCCAGTCGCCGAGCTGCAGGATCATGCCGTTCTCTTCAGCCAGCGGAATGAATTGCTCGGGCGGCACGTCGCCGAAATTGGGGTGCTTCCAGCGGATCAGCGCTTCGGCGCCGACCAGGCGATCCGAGTCGATGCTGAATTTGGGCTGGTAGCTGAGGCTCAGCTCGTCGCGCTCAATGGCTCGGCGCAGCTCGTGTTCCAGGGCGATGCGCGTGGTTGCCTGGGTGGTGAGGTCGCGGGTGTAGCTCTCCACACGGTTGCGGCCCTTGGCCTTGGAGCGGTACATGGCCGCATCGGCGTTCTTCACCAAGGTGGCGACATCGCTGCCGTCCTGGGGGTACAGGCTGGTGCCGATGCTGGCGCTGGTGAAGAACTCATGGTCGCCGGCCTGGAAGGGCGCGGCGAAGCAGGCCAGCACCTTGGCGGCGATATGCTCCGCATCGCTGGCCTGAGCCAGGCCCGGCAGCAGAATGATGAACTCGTCGCCGCCCAGGCGCGCCACGGTGTCGATGTCGCGTACCTGCTCCTTGAGGCGCTGGGCGATGCCCTTGAGCAGCAGATCGCCAACGGGGTGGCCCAGGCTGTCGTTGATGTGCTTGAAGCGGTCGAGGTCCAGGAACAGCACTGCGCCCTGGCCGCCAGTATCGCTCTGGTTGGCCAGGGCGGCGGCCAGCCGGCTTTCGAACAGGGTGCGGTTGGGCAGGCCGGTCAGGGGGTCGTGGTGCGCCTGATAGTCCAGCCGCGCCTGGGCGTGCTTGAGGCTGGAAATGTCGGCGAACACGGCGACGAAATGGGTGATCGCTTCTTCGCTGTTGCGCACCGAGCTGATGGTCAGCCAGCTGGGGTACAGCTCGCCGTTCTTGCGCCGGTTGCAGATCTCGCCCTGCCAATGCCCCTCGGCGGCCAGGCGATGCCACATGGCGATGTAGAACGCACTGTCGTGCTGGCCCGAGGCGAGCAGGCGCGGGGTCTGGCCCAGCACCTCTTGCTCGGAGAAACCGGTGATCTCGGTGAAGGCGCGATTGACCATGCTGATGCGTTGCTGGGTGTCGGTGATCAGCACTCCTTCGGCGGTGCTCTCGAACACCGTCGCCGCCAGCACCAGCTTGTGCTGCATCTGGTGGCGCTCGGTGATGTCCCGGACGATCGTCAGCATGCAGGCGTCGCCACCGATCGGCAACGGACGCACCGACACTTCACACAGAAGCACTTGACCATCGATGCGCCGGACGCGGCAAGCGAAGTCGCGGACGAAGCCTTGGCGCTGAAGCTTTTCCAGCAGGCGCTTGCGCTCATTGGGGTCGGCCCAGATGCCCAGTTCGAGGGTCGAACGATCCAGCGACGTCTTGCTCTTGTGGCCGGTCATGATGCTGAAGCCTTCATTGACCTCGATCAGCAGTCCGTCGCTCTGACGGGTCAGCAACATGCCGTCGGGCGACGCGTGGAACGCCTTGGCGAACTTCTCCTCGGAAATCTGCAGGCGTTGCTGGGTCTGCTTGAGCTCGCTGATGTCGCGCACCACCACGACCATGGCCGCCGTGGTTTCCAGCTGGAGCGGCTCGGCCGAGAGCAGCCCGGTGAAGCGCTGGCCGTTGTCGCGGCGGAAGGTCATCTCGAGGTTGCGCACGCTGCCGCCCTGCAAGCGCTTGAGCAGTCGCGGCGCGACGCCGTCCACGCCCCAGATATCGAGCTCGGCTGCGCGCCGCCCGACCACCTGCGCCGCCTTGAGGCCGATCTGCTCTTCGAAGGCTTCGTTGACCTCCAGCAGGCAGCCGTCGCTGAGCCGTGCGATGACCAGAATGTCGGGGCACTGGCGGAACACCGAAGCGAATTTCTGCTCGGACAGGCGCTGGGCTTCTTCGATCTTCTTGGTTTCGCTGATATCGATCATCAGGCCGCGCATCACTGGGCGCAGGTCGTGCTTGATCAGGCTGACGATGTCGCGCACCCACAGGCTGCGCCCGTCGGCGGTGATTACGCGGTATTCAAGGACATGCCCTACGCCTGCGGCGGTCTGCTCCGCACAATAGTCCCGTGCCCAGCGGGCGTCCTCCGGGTGCAGGATGCTCAGCCAGAAGCCAGGCTCCAGCCAACGTTGCAACGGGTAGCCAAGCAAGGCCTCGGCATGGGGCGAGACATAACTGTAGGTGTAGTCGGTGGTGTCGGCTTCCCAGGCGATGGCAGACAAGCTCTCCACCAGGCCACGATAGTGGTACTCGCTGCTGCGCAGCTCATGCTCCAGGGCGATGCGCTGGGTGATCTCCGACGTCAGGCGACGGTTGATGCGGATCACCACGCCCAGGGCTATCACCAGCATGACCAGGCCTGGCAGACCGTAGAGCAGGATGCTGTACCAGTCGCGGGTAGGCGCAGCCTCGACCGAGGTAGCCTCGCTGGTGGTCAATGCGCGGCCGTTCGTCGAAGCAGCCGACACAGGACGAGCGTCGGCCACATCCGCATGCAATGACGTGCGTTCAGGTTGCCCAGGCGGGTAACCCGCAGGAAGAAGGGTGTCGGCGATGGCTGGCCCGGCGAGCGAAATCAGCAGGACAAGTGCCGGCAGTCGATGCATGGCAGCCTCGTTGGACCAGCGCAAGAAGGGCCAGTGTAGTCGGGCGCGACGGCCATCGGGAAGAGGGGGGACTAACAAACTTTCAGGCCATCGATCCATGATGCAAAACCCCCGACAGGGCCGGGGGTTCTGGTGGTGCTCGTCGATGAAGCTTATTCGTCGAGGAAGGAGCGCAGGTGCTCGCTTCTCGTCGGGTGGCGCAGCTTGCGCAGCGCCTTGGCTTCGATCTGGCGGATACGCTCGCGGGTAACATCGAACTGCTTGCCGACTTCCTCGAGGGTGTGGTCGGTGTTCATGTCGATGCCGAAACGCATGCGCAGCACTTTGGCTTCCCGTGCCGTCAGGCCGCCTAGCACTTCGCGCGTGGCTTCCTTGAGGCTTTCCACGGTGGCCACGTCGATCGGCGACTGCATGGTCGAGTCTTCGATGAAGTCACCCAGATGGGAGTCTTCGTCGTCACCGATCGGCGTCTCCATGGAGATAGGCTCCTTGGCGATCTTCAAGACCTTGCGGATCTTGTCCTCGGGCATCTCCATGCGCTCGCCCAGCTCTTCCGGCGTAGGCTCGCGACCCATCTCCTGCAGCATCTGCCGCGAAATGCGGTTCAGCTTGTTGATGGTCTCGATCATGTGCACCGGAATACGGATGGTGCGCGCCTGGTCGGCGATCGAGCGAGTGATGGCCTGACGAATCCACCAGGTGGCGTACGTCGAGAACTTGTACCCGCGACGGTATTCGAACTTGTCCACCGCCTTCATCAAACCGATGTTGCCTTCCTGGATCAGATCGAGGAATTGCAGGCCACGGTTGGTGTACTTCTTGGCGATCGAGATCACCAGGCGCAGGTTGGCTTCGACCATCTCTTTCTTCGCCCGGCGAGCCTTGGCTTCGCCGATCGACATGCGACGGTTGATGTCCTTGATCTCGGCGATGGTCAGGCCGGTTTCCGCTTCCAGCGTGCTCAGCTTCTGCTGGCAACGCTGAATGTCGGCCTGCAGGCGGCCGATGGCTTCGGCGTACTTCGCCTTGCCGTTGGCCAGGGCATCGCTCCAGGTCTGGTCGACTTCGTTGCCAGGGAACTGGCGCAGGAAGTCGGCACGCGGCATGCGGGCATCGCGAACGCACAGCTGCATGATGGCGCGTTCCTGCTGACGCAGACGCTCCAGCGCACCACGAACACGTTCCACCAGGCCTTCGAACTGCTTGGGCACCAGCTTGATCGGCATGAACAGCTCGGCCAGCAGCAGCATTTCGGCGATGCCCTGCTTGCTGTGACGGCCATGCTTCTTCAAGGCTTTCAAGGTGACGGCGAGTTGATCGGACACCGCGCCGAAGCGCTGTTGGGCCACGACTGGGTCGGGACCGCTCTCGGTCTCTTCCTCGTCGTCGCTGTCGCTCTCTTCCTCTTCGTCATCCTTGGCGTCGGCCTTTTCGGCCGGTTTCTCGACTGGCGGCGGCACCTCGGCCGGCGGCGCAATGCCGTCGTCCGGATCGATGTAGCCACTGAGCACGTCGGACAGGCGGCCACCCTCGGTGGTCACGCGGTCGTATTCGCTGAGGATGTGTTCGACCGTGCCGGGGAAGTGCGCGATTGCGCCCATCACCTCGCGGATACCCTCTTCGATACGCTTGGCGATTTCGATTTCGCCTTCACGCGTGAGCAGCTCGACCGTACCCATTTCGCGCATGTACATGCGCACTGGGTCGGTCGTGCGACCGATGTCGGTCTCGACCGCTGCCAACGCGGCAGCAGCCTCTTCGGCCGCCGCTTCGTCGGTATCGGCTTCGGCCAACAAAAGGGCATCCGCATCCGGAGCACTCTCGAATACGTTGATCCCCATGTCGTTGATCATGCGGATGATGTCTTCCACCTGCTCCGGATCTGAAATATCCTCGGGCAGGTGATCGTTGACCTCCGCGTAAGTCAGGTAACCCTGCTCACGACCACGGGTGATCAACTCTTTGATGCGAGATTGCTGTTGCGCTTTTCCGGACATAACACCCTATCCACTGAAGGTCTTGGCGGGCAAAAAACAAGCCGAGGATTATACCCGAGCTAGGACCTCACGCGCCAGTTGAGGTCGGGGTTTGTGCGTGAACATTGCGGCTGAGAAGCTCGCGCAGTTGATTCTTTTCTTCTGCGCTCAGTTCACTCTGTCTTGATTTTCTGAGCAAATGCTCGAGACAACGCTCGCGTTGGCGAGCGGACAAGCTAGTTATAGTGTCGAAAAACTGTTGTTCAAGGTTATCGGCATCGATCAGCCATTCTTTCTCGGCCAGTGCCCGCAGCAATTTGCCCTGTTCGGTGCCGTGCCAGCGTGCGATCAACTGCAGTGAGCGTAGCTTGGGATTCTTCTGCAGGGCTTCGAGCAGTGCCACCAGCAACTGCGCATGCAGCTGTTCTTCGTCGGCAAAGTGGCTGACGTCCTCGACCTTCTCCGCCAATTGCGGGTAGTGCAGCAAGGTGCGCAGCGCGCTCAGCGTGGGCGGCTCGACCGTTACCGGTGTCCGCGGCTGCGGGCGCGGCTCGAAATCGCGCTTGCCCTTGCCTTTCCACGGCTTGTCTTCCCACTTCTTGCCTTCCCACTTTTTGCCGGGGGACGTAGCCGATGTCCATTGTTGCTGTGGTTCGAAGGCGGGCGGTGCGTGAAAGTCACTGAAGTCCGGTGAATAACCGGGCATCGAACCGTAGTCGGCCATCGGATCATGGCTGGGCATGGGCGCCGCGGGAGCGCTTTGCACCAGTTGGCTGACGGCCTCACCACTCAAACCGGTGATCTGGCTCAGGCGGTTGCGCATCAAGGTACGCAGATTGGCGCCCGGCACCTTGTCGATCAGCGGCGCGGCCAGTGTCGCCATGTGCGCCTTGCCTTCGAGCGAGCGCGGGTCGGCCTCTTCGGTCAGTTGCTGGAAAAAATAATCGGCCAGCGGCTGTGCATGTTGATTGATGCGGGCCCGGAAAGCGTCGGTGCCTTCGGAGCGCACCAGGGTGTCCGGGTCTTCGCCTTCGGGCAGGAACAGGAAACGCGCCTTGCGCCCATCCTGCAGGCTCGGCAACGCGGCCTCCAGCGCGCGCCAGGCAGCGTTGCGGCCTGCCTGGTCGCCGTCGAAGCAGAACAGCACGCTGGGCACCACGCGGAACAGGCGTTTGAGGTGCTCCTCGCTGGTGGCTGTGCCCAGGGTCGCGACGGCGTTGCGCAGGCCTTGCTGGGCCAGGGCGATGACGTCCATGTAGCCCTCGACGACGATGATCTCGTCCAGGTTGCGGTTGTGCTTGCGCGCCTCGTACAGGCCGTACAGTTCCTGGCCCTTGTGGAACACCGGGGTTTCCGGCGAATTCAGGTACTTGGGCTTGTCGTCGCCCAGCACCCGGCCACCGAAGGCGATGACGCGTCCGCGGCTGTCGCGGATGGGAAACATCACACGGTCGCGGAAACGGTCGTAGCGCTTGCCCGAATCGGCGTTTTCCACCAGCAGGCCGGCATCGATCATGGCCTTCTGCTGCAGGCTGTCGCTGCTCAAATGCTTGAACAGGTTGTCCCAGCCGGGCGGTGCGAAGCCCAGGCCGAAATCGCGCGCGATTTCGCCGGACAGGCCGCGGCCCTTGAGGTAGTCGACCGCCGCCCGGCGTTGCGGATGGCCCTTGAGCGCCAGGCGATAAAACTCCGCAGCGGCTTCCAGTAATGGGTACAGCGGCGAGTCGGTGGGCTGGCGCGGTTTGCTGTTGCGCCCGCTGTCTTCGCGCGGCACTTCCATGCCGGCAGCCTTGGCCAGTTCCTCGACGGCCTGGGGAAAGTCCAGGTTGTCGTGGTCCATGATGAAGCCAAGGGCGTTGCCACCGGCGCCGCAGCCGAAACAGTAATAGAACTGCTTGTCGGGGCTGACGCTGAAAGAGGGGGTCTTTTCCTTGTGGAAAGGGCAGCAGGCCGTGTAGTTCTTGCCGGCTTTCTTCATTTGCAGACGCGACTGCACCACATCGACGATGTCGGTGCGGTTGAGCAGGTCGTCGATGAAGCCTTGGGGAATCAGCCCGGCCATGGCGTTCTCTTTATCAGCAGCCCAGGAGCGGAAGTGTACCCATTGGAAATCGGTCTGGCAGGTTTTGTAGCGCAGATTTCTATGTCGGAAACGTCTGTACGTTCAACGGCGCCTGTGGCGGCAGTCGAAGGAAGGCGTGGCCAACGGAATAAGTGTGCTCGTCTGCAGCCTTGCAAGGCTCGTCAGAATGACGTGCACGACCTGGCAATGAAGCCAGTTCTGACGGTTGAGGCGGGGTACTGCGGCAACTGCCGGCAGCCCGGCTTTGGGCCGGGCAAGGCAGAAGCTTGCAACGAATGTCTGTGTATTAGTACAGACGAACGGCGCGGCGCTGTTCGCGCTGGACTTTCTTGGCGTGACGTTTAACAGCGGCTGCTGCCTTGCGCTTACGCTCCGAAGTCGGCTTCTCGTAAAATTCGCGGCTACGAACTTCAGCCAGTACACCGGCTTTTTCGCAGGAGCGCTTGAAACGACGCAGAGCTACGTCGAAGGGTTCGTTCTCTTTAACTTTGACGGCTGGCATCCAGAGCTACCTTCATTCATTACCGGGGTCGACATCTCATGGCAAAAGCGCGCATAAGTACGTCGGTTTTTAAGGGTTGCGGATGTTAACCCTTACCCAGCAGGAATGCAAAGCCTCTGATCGAAAAGCGCTGGTCGGTGCCTTGCTCGACGACTATCATGCGCGCCTTCGAATAGAGCTCCACAAGGCCTGGGCCATGCTAGTACTGGGATTGGAAACGTCCTGCGACGAAACCGGTGTCGCATTATACGACAGTGAACGCGGCCTGCTGGCCGACGCACTGTTCAGCCAGATCGACCTGCACCGCGCCTACGGCGGAGTGGTGCCCGAGCTTGCCTCGCGCGACCACGTCAAGCGCATGCTGCCGCTGATCCGCCAGGTGCTGGCCGAGGCCGACTGCGCGGCGACCGAGATCGACGCCATCGCCTATACGGCCGGCCCCGGCCTGGTCGGGGCGCTGCTGGTCGGCGCGTCCTGTGCGCAGGCACTGGCATTCGCCTGGGACATACCGGCCCTGGGCGTGCACCACATGGAAGGCCATCTGCTGGCACCCATGCTGGAAGAACAGCCGCCGCAGTTTCCGTTCGTCGCCTTGCTGGTGTCCGGCGGCCATACGCAGCTGGTGCAGGTCGATGGCATCGGCCAATACGCTTTGCTCGGTGAAACGCTGGACGATGCGGCCGGAGAAGCTTTCGACAAGACCGCCAAGCTGATCGGTCTGAATTACCCGGGCGGCCCTGAAATAGCTCGCCTGGCCAAACAGGGCGTGGCGGGGCGTTTCACCTTCCCGCGGCCGATGTGCGACCGCCCCGGTCTGGATTTCAGCTTCAGTGGCTTGAAGACCTTCGCCCTCAACACCTGGCAGCAGTGCCGCAGCGCCGGCGACGACGGCGAGCAGACCCGCTGCGACATCTCCCTGGCTTTCGAACAGGCGGTGGTCGATACGTTGACCTACAAGTGCCGTCGAGCCTTGAAGCAGACCGGCCTCAAGCGCCTGGTGATCGCCGGCGGGGTGAGTGCCAACCAATCGTTGCGCCAGGGCTTGGAAAAGATGCTGGGCGAGCTGGGCGGCAATGTCTATTACGCCCGTCCGCAGTTCTGTACCGATAACGGCGCGATGATCGCCTATGCAGGTTGTCAGCGTTTGCTGGCCGGGCAGCAGGAAACTCTGGCCATCAGTGTCCAGGCCCGGTGGCCGATGGAGCAATTGCCGGCGCTGTGAGAGCGCTCGGCCAGCTTGTTCAGAAGTGACGCTCGCGGCCAGCGAACAGATCGCGCAGGTTGCCGCGGTGGCGCCAGATGACCAGAATCGTCAGCACGCTCATTGGCAGCAGGGCGTCCGGCCGCTGCCAGGCCAGCAAGGGCAAGGTCAGTGGGGTGGCGATCAGGGCAGCCAAAGAGCTGGTGCGGGTGAGCCGAAAGGTCAGCGCCCAGGCAATCATCGCCAACAGCGCAGCAGGCGGGTACAGGCCCAGCAACAGGCCCGCCGAGGTGGCCACGCCCTTGCCGCCCTTGAAGCGGAAATACAGCGGGAACAGGTGGCCGACCACCGCGCAGAGCCCGATCCAGGCTTGCTGTGCGAGCGTCATCCCCGCTGCCCCGGCAACCAGTACCGGCAGCAAACCCTTGCACAAGTCGCCGAGCAGAGTGAGGATGGCGAGCTTCTTGCCGGCCAGGCGCAGCATGTTGGTCGCGCCGGCGTTGCCCGAACCGCTCATTCGCGGGTCGGGCGTGCCCGTCGCGCGGCTGAGCACGATTGCGAAGGACAGCGAGCCGAGCAGGTAGGCGCCCAGCGCCAGCAACCAGAACATGCTTATTATTTCCAGATATGGAAATCCTTGATTCTAACGGCGCCTGGCGCCCTTGTCGTGCTGCGGAGTGAAGTGCTTGGACAGAGTGTTTATCGAAGGTCTTGAAGTCGACACGGTGATCGGCGCCTACGATTGGGAACGTGACATTCGTCAGTGCCTGCGCCTTGACCTGGTGTTCGCCTGGGACAACCGTCCGGCCGCGGCGGGCGACGACCTGACCTTGGCACTGGATTACGCCACCGTGTCGCAGCGGGTGCAGGCATTTGCCGCCCAGGCTCGCTTCGAGCTGGTCGAGACCTTCGCCGAGCGCCTTGCCGAGCTGTTGATGAGCGAGTTCGACATTCCCTGGCTGCGGCTCAAGGTCACCAAGCCAGGCGCCGTTGCGGCGGCGCGGGGCGTCGGCGTGGAGATCGAGCGCGGATGTCGCTGAATCGAATCTACCTAGGCCTGGGCAGCAACATTGATCGCGAGCGCCATCTGTGCGCAGGGCTCGATGCGTTGGCCGCCTTCCTCGTGGACATGCGCTGTTCGGCTGTATTCGAAAGTCAGCCAGTGGGCATCAAGAGCGGACCGTTTTTCAATCTGGTGGTCACGGCGCTGACCGACCTGCCGTTGACGGAGCTGGATCGGCGGTTGAAATTCATCGAGGCCGACAATGGCCGCTATGCCCCGGACCGCAAGGGCCTGCCGCTGGATATCGACGTGTTGTTGTACGGCGACCTGGTCGGCAACTTCGACGGGCTGATACTGCCGCGTGCCGAAATCCTGAAAAACGCGTTCGTGTTGTGGCCATTGGCGTTGATTGCGCCGGAGTTGGTGCATCCGGGTGCAGGTGTGAATCTTGGCCGGCTATGGCGCGAGGCGAGTATCGACCAAGTGTTGGCACCTGTCCCCTTCCAATGGCGCGGACAGCAGTTGACGCCTGCCACGCTTTAAATCGCTTGCGCCCTCTTCGCGGGCAGAGACCCGCTCCCACAGGGACGTGTGATCACTTGTGGGAGCGGGTCTCTGCCCGCGAAGAGGCCCGCAAAGCCACCCTCAACCACCCCCATTCAAACCTCCGCCTTGTACTCCTTCAACACCTCCAACCGCGCCCGCTTCAGCGCCTCACCCAGCGCCTGCCCCTTGAACCCCTGGGCAACCAGCGGCTGAACCGCCACCCCCCGCGCCGCCGCGGCCGCGCCGCGCAGATAATCCGCCTGGGGGTACTCCCGCGCCTCGAACCCCAACCGTCCGCGCGCATCCATCTCACACGCCATGATGAAATCCTCGAAGCGCTGGGGACGGCGGTACACGTCGAAATTCTGCAACAGCTCCAGCAACGTCGACGGTTTGAGCTCCAGAGCCCGATGCCCATGGGTGTGGTATTCACCCACCAGCACCGCCAGTTCCTGGCAATCCCTGGGCACCTTGAAGCGCTCGTTGACCGCCTTGATCAGCTTCACGCCGCGCTGCTCGTGAGCGATATGCCGCGGCCACTCGCTGGGTCGCGTGGTGCCCTTGCCCAGATCATGCAGCAGGCACGCCCAGCGCACGGCCAGCGGCTGGTCATGGCGCGCGGCCTGCTCCAGCACGCTCAGGGTATGCACCCCGGTGTCGATCTCCGGGTGATGGGCAGGCGGCTGCGGCACGCCAAAAAGAGCGTCTACCTCGGGCAGCAGTTGCTCCAGCGCTCCACAGTCGCGTAGCACCTGAATGAACACATGAGGGTGCGCCTCCATCAACGCTCGGGAAATCTCTTTCCAGCTGCGTTCGGCCGTCAGGGCCTGCAACTCGCCCGACTCGCTCAGCTGGCGCATCAGTTGCAAGGTCGGTTCGGCCACGCGAAAACCCAGCCCGGCGTAGCGGGCAGCGAAGCGTGCAACCCGCAGTACGCGCAGGGGGTCTTCGATGAAGGCGGGGGAGACGTGCTTGAGCAGGCGGTCGCGCAGGTCCTGCTGACCACCGTAGGGGTCGATGATCCGGCCGTCGTCGTCCTCGGCCATGGCATTGATGGTCAGGTCGCGCCGCGACAGGTCCTGTTCGAGGGTAACGTCGGGGCTGGCGTGGAACACGAAACCGCCGTAGCCGCGGCCACTCTTGCGCTCGGTACGCGCCAGGGCATATTCCTCGCCGGTCTGCGGATGCAGAAACACCGGGAAATCGCTGCCGACCGGCCGGTACCCGTCAGCGAGCATTCGTTCCGCGCTGGCACCCACGACCACGCGATCGATGTCGGTGACAGGTATACCCAGAAGGCGATCGCGCACCGCGCCGCCCACTTCATAGATCTTCATTGCAACACCTCCGATGGCCGCGAAGGATAACACCAAGCCATCGAAGGTTTGCCCAGTGCGCCGGCCTCAGAGGTGCACGACGTTGAGGTCCGCCCGCCCATGGCTGCCGTCCGTGTGCTCGTTGCGCGGCGGCACGTGGTGCGTCTTGACCAGTTGATCGCCCTGCAGCGTCTCCAGATGGATGTCGAAGCCCCACAAACGGTGCAGGTGCTTGAGCACTTCCTCGGTGGATTCACCCAGCGGCTTACGGTCGTGTTGCTGATGGCGCAGGGTCAATGAGCGGTCACCGCGCCGATCGATGCTCCAGATCTGCACGTTGGGCTCGCGGTTGCCCAGGTTGTACTGCGCCGCCAATGTTTCGCGAATCGTGCGGTAGCCGTTTTCGTCGTGGATCGCGGGCACCAGCAGTTCGTCGCGCTGGTCGTCGTCCATGATGCTGAACAGCTTCAGGTCGCGCATCACCTTGGGCGACAGGTACTGCAGGATGAAGCTCTCGTCCTTGAAGCTGCTCATGGCGAACTTGATCGTCGACAGCCAGTCGCTTCCGGCAATGTCGGGAAACCAGTGGCGATCTTCGTCGTCCGGCCGTTCGCACATGCGCCGTATGTCCCGGTACATGGCAAAACCCAGCGCGTAGGGGTTGATGCCGTTGTAATAGGGGCTGTCGAAGCCTGGCTGGAACACCACGCTGGTGTGCGACTGGAGAAACTCCATCATGAAGCCGTCGGTGATTAGGCCCTCGTCGTAGAGGTCGTTCATCAGGGTGTAGTGCCAGAACGTCGCCCAGCCTTCGTTCATCACCTGGGTCTGACGCTGGGGGTAGAAGTACTGGGCGATCTTGCGCACGATGCGCACGATCTCGCGCTGCCACGGCTCGAGCAGCGGCGCGTGTTTCTCGATGAAGTACAGGATGTTCTCCTGCGGCTCGGCCGGGAATCGGGCGTTGTCTTCCTCACGGTTCTTGTCGGCGCCTTTGGGGATGGTGCGCCACAGATCGTTGATCTGGCGCTGCAGGTGCTCTTCGCGATCGGCCTGGCGGCGACGCTCCTCTTCCGCGGAAATCGGATACGGCCGCTTGTAGCGGTCGACGCCGTAGTTCATCAGGGCGTGGCAGGAATCGAGCAGGTCTTCCACGGCATCGATGCCATGGCGTTCCTCGCACTTCATGATGTAGGACTTGGCGAACACCAGGTAATCGATGATCGAGCTGGCGTCGGTCCAGGTGCGGAACAGGTAGTTACCCTTGAAGAAGCTGTTGTGCCCATAGCAGGCGTGGGCTACCACCAATGCCTGCATGCAGATGGTGTTCTCTTCCATCAGGTAGGCGATGCACGGATCGGAGTTGATGACGATTTCGTAGGCCAGCCCCATCTGACCGCGCGTGTAGGATTTCTCGGTGCTGAGAAAGTGTTTGCCGTAGGACCAATGGTGATAGCCCAAAGGCATGCCGACCGAAGCATACGCATCCATCATCTGCTCGGCTGTGATCACCTCGATCTGGTTGGGGTAGGTGTCCAGCGCATAGCGCTCGGCGATGCGGCTGATTTCCCGGTCGTAGGTCTGGATGAGCTCGAACGTCCATTCCGAGCCCGTGGAGATGGGTTGACGCTTCTGCTCTCTGGCGGTCATGTCGCTAACCTGCGCTGGAAAAGTTCACGAAAGACCGGATAGATATCCCCGGCCGACACCAGCTGTTGCTGGGCGAACGTATCGGCGAACGACTCGCTGATGCGTTCGTATTCGTACCACAAGGCCTGATGTTCGCGCGGCGTGATCTCCACATAGGTGTAGTACTGCACGAACGGCATGATCTGCTTGGTGAGGATTTCCCGACAGATGGGCGAGTCGTCGTTCCAGTTGTCGCCGTCCGAGGCCTGGGCGGCATAGATGTTCCATTCGTTTGTCGGGTAGCGCGCCGCCATGATTTCCTGCATCAGTTTCAGCGCGCTGGACACGATGGTGCCGCCGGTTTCGCGGGAATAGAAGAATTCTTCCTCGTCGACTTCCCGAGCGCTGGTGTGATGGCGGATGAACACCACCTCGATCTTGTCGTAATTACGCTTGAGAAACAGGTACAGCAGGATGAAGAAACGCTTGGCGATGTCCTTGGTGGCCTGAGTCATGGAACCGGACACGTCCATCAGGCAGAACATCACGGCCTTGGAACTGGGGTTGGGGTGTTTCACCAGCAGGTTGTATTTCACGTCGAAGGTGTCGAGGAAGGGCACTCGGTGGATGCGGGCGCTGAGCTTCTCGATTTCCCCCATCAGAGCCTGGATATCGCCGAAATTGTCTGGCTCTTCGATCTTCAGGCGTTCGAGCTCGAGCTTGGCTGCTTTGAGCTTGGCGCGGCTGCTGCCCGAGAGTGCGATGCGCCGCGCGTGGGCGGAACGCAAGGTGCGGATGATGTTGATGCGCGAGGGATTGCCCTCGTTGCTGATCCCGGCGCGCACCGTCTTGTAGGTGTCGGTGCCGCTGAGGTTGCGTTTGACCAGGTTGGGCAGTTCGAGGTCCTCGAACATGAATTCGAGGAATTCTTCCTGGGTGATCTGGAA
Organism: Pseudomonas rhizosphaerae; assembly: GCF_000761155.1. NCBI lineage: Bacteria > Pseudomonadati > Pseudomonadota > Gammaproteobacteria > Pseudomonadales > Pseudomonadaceae > Pseudomonas > Pseudomonas rhizosphaerae. Next base: position 4,108,646 of record NZ_CP009533.1, read on the forward strand.
GACGAACTCGTCCATGCCCTCGCCGGAGTTGCCCGCCTTGCCGGGCCCTTTTCCGCCACCACCGCCGCCTTGCGGGCGGGCGATGTGTTCACCGGCCGTGAACTCCTTGTTGCCGGGATGCACGACGGTCTGCTTGCCACCACGGCCGTGGTGCAACACCGGCTCGTCGATGTCGCGACCGGGAATGCTGATCTGCTCGCCGTGTTCCATGTCGGTGATGGAGCGGCGGCCGACCGCTTCTTCCACGGCCTTCTTGATGTGGTCACGGTAACGCCGCAGAAAGCGCTGGCGGTTCACCGTGCTCTTGTTCTTGCCATTGAGGCGTCGGTCGATCACATAGCTCATTAGGCCTCCGGGCAGCCTGGCTGCAAGCCACAAGTCGAGAGCGGCGAGGGTGCCAGGCGATTGCGCATGCCTGAATCCCTCGCTGCCTGAAGCTTACCGCGCGATCACTGCGACTTCCTGACCCGCAGATACCACTCGGACAGCAGGCGCACCTGCTTGTCGGTGTAGCCACGCTCGACCATGCGAGTGACGAAGTCGTTGTGCTTCTGCTGGTCTTCCTTGCTGGCCTTGGCGTTGAAACTGATGACCGGCAGCAGGTCCTCGGTGTTGGAGAACATCTTCTTCTCGATCACCACCCGCAGCTTCTCGTAGCTGAGCCAGGTCGGGTTCTTGCCATTGTTATTGGCTCGTGCGCGCAATACGAAGTTGACGATCTCGTTGCGGAAATCCTTCGGATTGCTGATGCCGGCTGGCTTCTCGATCTTCTCCAGCTCTTCGTTGAGGGCTACCCGGTTGAGGATCTCGCCGGTTTCCGGGTCGCGGTATTCCTGATCCTGAATCCAGAAATCGGCGTACAGCACGTAGCGGTCGAAGATGTTCTGGCCGTACTCGCTGTAGGATTCCAGGTACGCAGTCTGGATCTCTTTGCCAATGAACTCGATGTAGCGCGGCGCCAGGTATTCCTTGAGGAAGCGCAGGTAGCGCTCGCGCACTTCGGCAGGGAATTGTTCCTGCTCGATCTGCTGCTCCAGTACATAGAGCAGGTGCACCGGGTTGGCGGCGATCTCATGCGGGTCGAAGTTGAACACCTTGGACAGGATCTTGAAGGCGAAGCGTGTCGACAGGCCATTCATGCCTTCGTCCACGCCTGCCGTGTCGCGGTATTCCTGGATCGACTTGGCCTTGGGGTCGGTGTCCTTGAGGTTCTCGCCGTCGTACACGCGCATCTTGGAGTAGATATTGGAGTTGTCCGGCTCCTTGAGCCGCGACAGCGTGGTGAACTGGGCCAGCATCTTCAAGGTGTCGGGAGCGCAATGGGCCTTGGACAGCGAGCTGTTGAACAACAGCTTGTCGTAAATCTTGATCTCGTCGCTTACCCGCAGGCAGTAAGGCACCTTGACGATGTAGATCCGGTCGATGAACGCCTCGTTGTTCTTGTTGTTGCGGAAGCTGTGCCACTCCGATTCGTTGGAGTGCGCCAGCAGGATGCCTGAATAGGGAATCGCGCCCAGGCCCTCGGTGCTGTTGTAGTTACCTTCCTGCGTAGCGGTCAGCAGCGGATGGAGCACCTTGATCGGTGCCTTGAACATCTCGACGAATTCCATCAGCCCCTGGTTGGCGCGGCACAGGGCACCGGAATAGCTGTAGGCGTCGGCATCGTTCTGCGGGTATTCCTCCAGCTTGCGGATGTCCACCTTGCCCACCAGCGCGGAGATGTCCTGGTTGTTCTCGTCGCCCGGCTCGGTCTTGGCCACGGCGATCTGGTTGAGGATGGAAGGGTAGAGCTTGACCACGCGGAACTGGCTGATATCGCCACCGAATTCGGCCAGGCGCTTGGTGGCCCAGGGCGACATGATGGTGCTCAGGTAGCGCCGTGGAATGCCGAAGTCTTCCTCCAGGATCTCGCCGTCCTCGGTAGCGTTGAACAGCCCCAAGGGCGACTCGAACACGGGCGAGCCCTTGATCGCGTAGAACGGGACCTTCTCGATCAGCTGCTTGAGCTTCTCGGCGAGCGATGACTTGCCCCCGCCTACCGGGCCGAGCAGGTACAGAATCTGTTTCTTTTCTTCCAATCCCTGCGCGGCGTGGCGGAAGTACGACACGATCTGGTCGATGCACTCCTCCATGCCGTGGAAGTCTTCGAAGGCGGGGTAGCGGCGGATCACCTTGTTGGAAAAGATGCGCGACAGCCTGGAATTGGTCGACGTATCGAGCAATTCGGGCTCCCCTATCGCCATCAGTATCCGTTCAGCGGCGGAGGCGTAGGTGCTACGGTCCTTTTTGCACAGCTCGAGGTACTCCTGTAACGAGAGCTCTTCCTGGCGTGTGGATTCGAAGCGTTGTTGGAAGTGGCTAAAGATACTCATGACGTCACCTCGCTCGATACGTGGAGCCGACGTCGGATCACTCAGTTGATGCTGGCGGTCACCAAACCCCTCGGTGGCCGTATACCCCCCAGAACACCCATGTAGTCTTGACCGATTGACCCGCGCGCCGGTGTACCGGCTCTCCCCTGTTATGGATGGCCTGCACTAAAGGATAGTTGGTTATCGAGGACTTCAAGGGCGGATGCGCAATTAACTGCCGCGCGGCTTTGCGCCAAGGCGGCTAACGCCCCATGGGGCGCGGCGTGGGCGCGCAAAAAAAAAATTTTGCCACGCCTGCACCTTCGTCAGGTATTCACGCTTGGCTGGTTTCGTTCGGAAAGGTGCTGCGCCACAACTCGAAACCGCCATCCAGGCTGTAGACATCGGAGAATCCCTGGCTTACCAGGTAGGCGGCAGCACTCTGGCTGGAGTTGCCGTGGTAGCACACCACGACCAGGGGTTTGTCCAGGTCGGCCGCCGTGATGAAACCGTGCAGCGAGTGGTTGTCCAGGTGCGTGGAGTCGGTGATGTGCGCGGCTGCATACGTCTGCGGGTCACGGATGTCTACCACCACGGCGCCTTGTTCGCGCAGGCTCTGGGCTTGTTGCGGAGGGATGCGTTTGAATTCGGTCATGGGCAGGCTCCTGGGCTGGTCGCCCATTCTAGCGGTTGTCGCTCGGGGGAGGGAAATCCGCCGCGCGGGTCGCTGCGGGCACGTCTGCATCGCCCTTGTCGGTGCACGTGCACGACAGGCGTTCGCCACTGTCGACGTTGAGCAGCGTCATCGCACCGCCCCACACGCAACCGGTGTCGAGGGCGAACACGCCAGGCTCATCGCAACGGCCTTCCAGGGCTGCCCAATGACCGAAGATGATCCTCAGATCGCGGGTCTTGCGTGCCTTGTGCGCGAACCAGGGCGCGTAGCCGGGCAGGGCGGTGTCCGCGCCTTCCTTGCCCTTGAGGTCGAGCTTGCCGTCGGCGGTGCAGAAGCGCATGCGGGTAAAATAGTTGGTGATCACCCGCAGGCGCGCGGCGCCCTGCAGTTCCTTGTCCCACTTGTTCGGCTCGTTGCCGTACATGCCATCCAGATACGGCTGGAACAGGTTGTCGTCACGCAGCGCCGTCTCGACCTCGGCGGCAAGGCGCAAGGCCTTGCGCAGCGACCACTGCGGTGGGATTCCGGCATGTACCAGGACGGCATTGCGTTGCTCGTCGTAGTGCAGCAGTTTCTGCCGGCGCAGCCAATCGAGCAACTGCGGGCCATCGGGTGCATCGAGGATTTCGCGCAGGGTGTCGCCGCGCTTGAGCCGTTCGGCGTTGTTGGCCACTGCCAGCAGGTGCAGGTCGTGGTTGCCCAGTACACACACCAGTGAGTCGCGCATGGCATACAGATAGCGCAGGGTTTCCAGCGAACTCGGCCCCCGGTTGACCAGGTCGCCGACCAACCACAGCGTATCGTTCGCAGGATCGAAGGCGACCCGTTGCAGCAGGCACTTGAGGGGCTCTAGACAGCCCTGCAAATCGCCGACGGCGTACACCGCCATCAGTGCAGCGCGCCTGGCACGGCGAGGCGAAACGGCGCGATCACCGCCTCGAACTGCTTGCCGTCTGCGGCCTGCATCTGATAACTGCCCTGCATGTTGCCTACGGTGGTGGCCATCACCGTACCGCTTGAGTAGGTGTGGCTCGCGCCTGCGGCGATCAGCGGTTGCTGACCGATGACACCGGCGCCACGGACCTCTTCGACCTTGCCGTCGCCATCGGTGATGACCCAATGGCGTGACAGCAGGCGAGCCGGTAGCTGTCCGCTGTTGAGCACGGTCACGGTATAGGCGAAGGCAAAGCGTTGCTGCTCGGGTTGCGACTGTTCTGGCAGGAAGCGGGTCACGACGCTGACGTCGATCTGATAGCGAGGATCGGACATGCAAGGGGCCTTGAAAGCGAGAGCGAATGTAGCCGGCGTCGGCCGGTTCAGGTCAGTCTAGGTCAAATAGAGGGCCTGTGGACCAACGGGTGGTCCACGTTAGAGGTCAGAGTGCGTCGCTTCGTTCGGCCAATTGATCGGCCAGGCGTACGAAAGCCGCCAGGTCGAGCTGCTCGGGCCGCAGGCTGCCGTCGACGCCGGCCGCTTCGATCGCCTCATTGGGCAGCAATGCCTTGAGCGTATTGCGCAAGGTCTTGCGGCGCTGGTTGAAGGCTTCGCGCACCACGCGCTCAAGCAGGCGGTGGTCCTTGGCCGGGTGGGGCAGGGTGGTATGAGGCACCAGTCGCACGATGGCCGAGTCGACCTTGGGCGGCGGGTTGAACGCGCCTGGCCCGACGTTGAACAGGTGTTCGACGCGGCAATGGTACTGGACCATGATCGACAGCCGACCCCAATCACCACCGCCAGGGCCTGCGGCCATGCGCTCGACCACTTCCTTCTGCAGCATGAAATGCATGTCGCGAATCAGGTGGGCGTTGTGCAGCAGGTGGAAGATCAGCGGTGTGGAGATGTTGTACGGCAGGTTGCCGACCACGCGCAGGGTGGCAGGCTCTGCACCCAGGCTTGTGAAGTCGAACTTCAACGCATCGCCCTGATGCAGGCGAAAATTATCCTTGCCGGCGAACTGCTGGTTGAGAATCGGCACCAGGTCCTTGTCCAGTTCCACCACGTCCAGCTGCGCGCCGCTGTCCAGCAGGCCTTCGGTCAGTGCACCCTGGCCCGGTCCGATTTCCAGCAGGTGTTCGCCGGGTTTGGCATGGATGGAGCGCAGGATACGGTCGATGACGCCGGCGTCATGCAGGAAGTTCTGACCAAAGCGCTTGCGCGCCCGGTGTTGGTATTGCTCGGTCATTAAAATGTCTCGGCCATTCGATAGGCAGTGTCGAGGGCAACGCGCAGGCTGCCGGTGTCGATCTTGCCGGTACCGGCCAGGTCGAGGGCGGTGCCGTGGTCCACGGAGGTGCGGATGATCGGCAACCCGAGGGTGACGTTGACCGCCGCGCCAAAGCCTTTGTACTTGAGTACGGGCAGGCCCTGGTCGTGATACATCGCCAGCACCGCGTCGCAATGCTGCAGGTATTTGGGAGTGAAGAGCGTATCGGCGGGCAGCGGCCCGCGCAGATCCATGCCTTCGGCGCGCAGGCGCTCCAGGGTAGGCTCGATGATGTCTATTTCTTCGCGACCCAGATGGCCACTCTCGCCGGCATGTGGGTTGAGCCCGCAGACCAGAATGCGCGGGCGAGCCAGGCCGAACTTGCGCTGCAGATCAGCATGCAGGATGCGCGTGACGCGCTCCAGGCGCTCGGCGGTGACCGCATCGGCCACCTCGCGCAGCGGCAGGTGAGTGGTCACCAGTGCCACCCGCAGGTCGCCGGTGGCCAGCATCATTACCACTTGTTCGGTGGCCGTGAGGTCGGCAAGAAATTCGGTGTGTCCGGAAAATGCGATTCCGCCGTCGTTGATGACGCCCTTGTGTACCGGTGCGGTGATCATGCCGGCGAACAGACCGTCGAGGCAGCCCTGTGCCGCACGGATCAGGGTTTGCAGCACGAACGCGGCATTGGCCGTATCCAGCTGGCCTGTGCGTACAGGCGCGCCCAGCGGCGTGTCCCATACGTACAGGCTGCCCGCTGGCGCGGGATGGTCGGGGAGGGCGTCGGCATCGACTTCCAGCAAACTGACGGCCAGCCCCAATTGCGCGGCCCGCTCGACGAGCAGGTCACGGCTGGTGATGGCAATCAAGGGATGTGGCTGGGGTTGCGCGGCGAGCAGCAGGCACAGGTCTGGACCTATGCCCGCCGGCTCGCCGGGCGTCAATGCGAAACGCTTGGGTGTCACTGTGCAGCCTGGTCGGCGCCAGGCAGCTTGATTTCAACGTAGGCTTCGTCGCGGATCTGGCGCATCCAGGTCTGCAGCTCTTCGTCATACTTGCGGTTGCGCAACACGGTCATCGCCTGCTGATCGCGGGCCTGCTCGGTGTTGTCGGTCGCGCGGCGGCCGAGTACCTGCAGAACGTGCCAGCCGAACTGCGTCTGGAATGGACGCGAGACCGATTCCACCGGCGTCGAGGCCATGGTTTCGCGGAACTCGGGCACCAGCGACTGCGGGTTGACCCAGTTCAGGTCACCACCGTTGAGTGCCGAGCCTGGATCTTCCGAGAAATTCTTCGCCAAGGTGGCGAAGTCTTCGCCGTTCTCGATGCGCTCATACAGTTTGCGCGCCAGCTCTTCGGTCTGGGCCGGACTGCGAATCTCGCTCGGCTTCAGCAGAATATGACGTACGTGCACTTCGTCGACGGTTTGAGTCGCACCACCGCGTTTGTCCAGCACCTTGAGGATGATGAAGCCCACGGGCGTGCGCACCGGCTGCGTGACATCCCCAACCGGCATGCTGCTGAGCATGCGGTCGAAAGGTGCCGGCAACTGCGCCGGCTTGCGCCAGCCCATGTCACCGCCCTCCAGGGCGTTCTCGCTCGACGAACTGGCAATCGCCAGCTTGTTGAAGTCGGCACCCTGCTTGAGCTGGCGATAGATGTCTTCGGCTTTGCTGGCCGCCGCCTGAATGGCCGCTGCACTTGCGCTTTCCGGAACCTGGATCTGGATGTTGGCCAGGTGCAGTTCTTCGGACAGCTGCATCTTGCCCAGGTCCGAGGCGAGGAAGTTCTTCACTTCCTGCTCCGACACCTGAATGCGCTCGGCCACGCGCCGCTGACGTACGCGGCTGATGATCATCTCGCGCTTCACCTGCTCGCGCGCATCGTCATACGACAGGCCGTCGCGCGCCAGGGCGGCACGGAACTGCTCGGTCGACATGTTGTTGCGCTGGGCGATGGTGGCAATGGCACCGTTGAGTTCTTCGTCGGTGATGCGAATGCCGGAGCGCTCGCCGATCTGCAATTGCAGGTTCTCGACGATCAGGCGCTCCAGCACCTGCTGTTCCAGGACGCTGGCTGGAGGCACGCCACCACTGCCGCCACGCTTGGCGATGGTTTGCTGCACTTCCTTGACGCGCTGGTCGAGCTGGCTTTGCATGACCACGTCGTTGTCGACGATGGCCACGACGCGGTCCAGCTGTTGCACCGCGGCGTGCGCCGTGGTGCTCAGCAGCATGGCGCCCAGCACGACTGGGCGCAGCAGATCACATAGCTTGGTCTTCACGTTCACGATAACCTTGAATGCCCTTGTCGAGGAAACCCTCGACCTTATTGCCTACCACGCCACCGAGGCCCTTCAGCACGATTTGCAGGAAGACGCCATGGTCGCCTTTTTCGTTCTGCGGGGCGGCCTGGCTGTATTCGTCGTAGTCAACCCAGTAGCGGTTGATCAGACGCATCTTCCAGCAGCAGTTGTCGTATTCGAAACCACCAAAGGCTTCCAGCGTGCGGTTGCGGTTGTAGTCGAACTGCCAGCGGCTGATGACGCTCCACTGCGGCACGATCGGCCACATGACCGAGAAGTCATGCTGCTGGATCTTGTAGTAGTCCTTCACGTAGTTCGGATCGCCCGGCTGACCGTAGTCGCCACCGAAGGTCCAGCGACCGGTCGCCGAATCGTAGTGGACGGTGTCGTCGCGGTAGCGATAGCCCAGGTTGACCACCTTATTGGGGTTGTCTTCAGGCTGGTAATGGAACATCGCGCTGCCCGAACGAGTGCTGCGGCTGTCCGGATCCCAGTTGAAGTCCGAGCTGAAGCGCCAGTCGCGGTTGAAGCGGTATTCGTATTCCAGCGCGTACGGTGAAACGTTGGCCTGGGCATCGTCGCGGGTCTTGAAGTCGACGCCCGGCAGCTGCACTTCACGATCCTTGAAGTACACAGCCTGGCCGACGCTCACACGCTGACGCTCGAAGCCGTTTTCTTCGATCCAGCGGCTGGTCACGCCCAGCGACAGCTTGTTCTCGTCGCCCACGCGGTCGGAACCGGTGAAGCGGTTTTCGCGGAACAGCGAGCCGTAGCTGAAAGTGGTTTCCGAGGTGTCGAACACCGGAATGTCGGTCTGGTCTTCCTCGGGTACATAGAGGTAGAACAGGCGCGGCTCCAGGGTCTGGCGGAAGTTGGTGCCGAACATCTGCGTGTCGCGATCGAAATACAAGCCGCTGTCGATGCTGGCGATCGGTACGCCGCGGTTCTGCGAGCTGCCGTATTTCTCGTCGGCCAGCAGGCTGTTCTTGCCCTGGCTGTCCAGGTCCAGATCGTACTGGGTGTACTTGTACTTGAGCGACGGACGCACGAAGCCCCAGTTCCAGTTCAGCGGCAGCGCCACGCCCGGTTCCAGGTTCAGGCGGTTGCCGTTGGCACGCGCCAGGCCCAGAACGTTGTTGTCGATGCGACGCTCGCCGAAGCCGTCTTCATTGATGAACGTACCGGTGCGCAGATCACGTTCGAAACGAACGATCTCGCTGTTGTAGGTAAAGTCCAGACCACCCGGATGGTAGGGCAGCGCACCGGTGAAGGTGATCTGCGGCATGCGGTTGTACGGGGTGATGTCGGCCACGGTCGCCAGCTTGTACGCCTGGGCGTTCAAACGGGCGGTGTAGGTATCGCCACGATAGGTCAGGGCACCCTGCTGGTTGATCCAGTCGGTGCGCTCGACGCCGATCTGGTCGGACTGCAGGTCCTGGAAGTAGTAAGGATCGCTGATGTCGGTGTAGTCGACTTCAGTGGTCAGGCGCGAATCCAGGCCACCCTTGTGCTGCCAGTTGACCATCCAGCGCGTCTTGTCGTAGTCGGACTGCAGACGGCGATCGTCATTCTCGTCGTTGAGGTACGCACCGCCGAACTGGCCTTCGCTGGTCTTGGTCAGGTAGCGGAATTCGCCTTCCATCATCACGCCGCGCTTGGCCATGTAGCGCGGGTACAACGTGGCGTCGTAGTTGGGCGCCAGGTTGAAGTAGTACGGGGTGACGAGGGTGAAACCGCTGTCGCTGTCGGTGGCGAAGGACGGCGGGAGGAAGCCGGACTGGCGACGGTCGTCGATCGGGAAGTAGATATACGGCGTGTACAGCACCGGAATATCCTTCACACGAAGGGTGACGTTGGTCGCGGTGCCGAAGCCAGTGGCCGGGTTCAGCGTGATGTTGTTGCCCTTGAGCTGCCAGGCGTTGCTGTCCGGCTCGCAAGTGGTGTAGGTACCGTCCTTGAGGCGGATGATCGCGTTCTCGGCGCGCTTGGCGTACAGCGCGTTGCCGCGGATACGCGACTTGTGCAGCACATACTCGGCGTTGTCGACCTGCGCTTCGCCGGTGTCGAGCTGGACCTGGGCGTGGTCGCCCACCACCAGTGCGCCGTTGTCGCGCAGCTTGACGTTGCCGTTGAGCTCGCCGCGGTTCTCGGCCTGATGCAGGCTGGCCTCGTCGGCCTCGATCTGCATGCTGCCCTGGCGCATCACCACGTCACCGGCCAGCGAAGCAACTTGCTCCTCGGTCTGGTAGCGCGAAGCCTTAGCGCCGATGAAGGTCGGTGCCTCGCTCTTGGGCGTGTTGTCGTTCATGCCCGGGCGCACCGGCTCGATGTACGCACCGGAACAGTACGGTCCGGTTTCGGCCAACTGGGCGGCGGTCAGCTTGCTGCGCGGCACCCAGTCGAGATGGCTGTAGTCGGGGCTGCGCGAGCTCAGGCCGCGGCCCTTGCTCTGCGTGACCGCCACCGGCCCGACGGTTTTCTCTTCGCGCGAAGAGGCACCGCTGCCATCGCTGGCCACTGCGGCACCATCGTGCACGGGACGCGGCGGCAACTGCGCGGCGGGAGCCTTGGGGTTGCAGTCCCAGGCACCGGCAGCGGAGACTTGGCAGTCGAATTGCTCAGCAGCAAAGACGAACTGGGTGGCCATGGGTTGCATCACCAGCAAACCGCCAGTGACCAGCAACGGAAATTTTTTACGAAACGCGGGGGATTTCAATGCCATCTTATTAGTCCGGGCTTCCTGCGTGCCATCTTGCCCGCGGGGGGGCCGCACGCCTCTCGATGGTCTGAAAAAGATGCTGGATAATAAAGCATGACCCGCTTGACGGCTAGCGCCGTCGGAGACCCTTGCAATGCCTGATCAAGATGTACGCCTGCAACACCTCAAAACATGGCTCGACGAGCAGCTGGAGAACCTCTTCCAGGCGCAAGGATGGGGCGCCGTACCCCCGGCCACGTTGACCGCGGCCAGTAGCGATGCCAGTTTTCGTCGATACTTCCGCTGGCAGGGCCAGGGTCGCAGTTTTATCGTCATGGACGCGCCGCCGCCCCAGGAAAACTGCGCGCCGTTCGTGAAAATCGACGAATTGCTGGCAAGCGCCGGCCTCAATGTGCCGCAGATTCATGCCCAGGATCTGGATCGCGGTTTCCTGCTGTTGAGTGATCTGGGCCATCAGACTTACCTGGACGTGATCGACGCGGACAATGCCGACGCACTGTTCGCCGATGCCATCGACGCCTTGCTGGCGCTGCAGAAACTGCCGTCCAGCGGCGACCTGCCCAGCTATGACGTAGCCCTGTTGCGGCGCGAGCTCGAGCTGTTTCCGCAGTGGTACGTTGGCAAGGCATTGGGCAAGCAGCTGGATGCCGAGCAACTGGCCGCCTGGCAACGCGTGAGCACGCGCCTGATCGACAGCGCCCTGGCGCAACCCAAGGTGCTGGTGCATCGCGACTACATGCCGCGCAACCTGATGCGCAGCGAGCCCAATCCGGGCGTGCTGGACTTCCAGGATGCGGTCTACGGCCCGGTCACCTACGACATCACCTGCCTGTTCAAGGATGCCTTTCTCAGCTGGCCCGAGGCGCGGGTGCAGGCGTGGCTGCGTCGCTACTGGGAGCAAGCGAGCGAGCAGGGTGTACCGGTGCAGCTGGACTTTGCCGAGTTCTGCCGTGCCAGCGACCTGATGGGCGTACAGCGTCATCTAAAAGTGATCGGCATTTTCGCCCGTATCTGCCATCGTGACGGCAAACCCCGTTACCTGGCCGACGCACCGCGTTTCTTCTCCTATATAGAAACGGTTCTGGCGCGGCGCCCCGAGCTGGCTGAACTGGGTCAATTGTTCAAGAGCCTTGGAGTGTCCTCATGAAAGCCATGATCCTGGCGGCAGGCAAGGGCGAGCGCATGCGCCCGCTGACCCTGACCACGCCAAAACCGTTGCTGGCCGTCGGTGGCAAGCGGTTGATCGAGTACCACCTGTTGGCCTTGGCCCAGGCCGGCTTCAGCGAAGTGGTGATCAACCACGCTTGGCTGGGCCAGCAGATCGAAGACTACCTGGGCGACGGTGCGCGCTACGGTGTGGCCATCGAGTATTCGCGCGAGACCGAACCCCTGGAAACCGGCGGTGGCATCCGCCACGCATTGCCGCTGCTGGGCGATGCACCGTTCCTGGTGGTCAATGGCGACATTTGGACCGACTACGATTTCAGCCAGTTGCGCGGCCCATTGGCGGGTCAGGCCCACCTGGTGCTGGTCGATAACCCGGCCCATCACCCCGACGGCGACTTCACCCTGTTCGAAGGCCAGGTGCGCGACCAGCCCGGATTGACCTACAGCGGCATTGCCGTGCTCGACCCTGCGCTGTTCGACGGCCACGGCGAAGCCGCCTTCAAGCTCGCACCGCTGTTGCGCCGCGCAATGGACGTAGGACAGGTCACCGGCGAGCAGCACTTGGGTCAATGGGTCGACGTGGGCACCACGCAACGGCTCAGCGATCTCGATCGACTATTGGCCGAGCGAGGTTGATATGTTGTGGCCCACCACGGTAGTCGGCGCGGCAGCAGGTTATGCCGTCGCTGACATTCCAGGGGCGCTGCTGGGCCTGGTGCTCGGTCAGGCGCTGGATCGACACCTCAGGTTGCAGACCTGGGGTGAGCTGAAGGACAGGCTCAAGGGCAAGTCGGTGCTGCGCGACCAAGAGCTGTTGTTCGTGCTCCTGGGCCGAGTGGCCAAGGCCGAAGGGCAGGTGCTGGCGGCGCATATCCAGCAGGCGCGCCTGGAGATGCGCTCGCTGAACCTCAACGAACAGGCACGTCGACGCGCCATCGGTGCGTTCAACCGAGGCAAGGCAGGCGGCGATCAGCTGCGCGGCCACTTGCTGCGCCTCAAGCATCAACCCAATTCGGCCGAGGGTGTGTTGCGTGCCTGTTGGCGGATGGTCTGGGCCGATGGTCAGGCCGGGACCGCCGAGCGCGAGCTGGTGGTCACCTGGGGCAAGTGGCTGGGCTGGTCTTCGGCGCGTGTGCAGGGGCTGGGGCAGGACTACGAGCCGCGTCACAAGCCAGTGGCCAAGCGTGGCGGCGCCTACGAGGAAGCGATGCGCCTGCTCGGCGTTTCGTCGACCACCGAACCCGACCAGATCAAGCGCGCCTACCGGCGTCTGCTGAGCCGTCATCATCCCGACAAGCTGGTGGGCGGCGGTGCGACTCCGGCGCAGATTCGCGAAGCGACCGACCGTACCCGCGAGCTGCACAACGCCTACAGCCTGATCCGCGAGCGCCGCGACCTGCGTTAGCAGGCGGATCGGGCAGCGATCGCGCAGTCGCCTACTGCGCGCTCAATGCGCCCTTGACCCGCCTGAACAGTTGCTCGGCCTGTGCGGCCTTGTCCGGCAGCGACTTGAGCGACACCTGGGAATACGTCACACCTTTGTGCCGCTTGCTTGCCTGCAGGCGCAGTTGCGCGGCGGCCGCTGCCGCCTGACGATCGCTGTAGAAAATATCCGTAGTCGGTACCTTGAGCAGCGCGGCCAGTTCGTCGATCTGCTGGGGCGCGTTGTCCGGTGTGCGGGTATCCACCAGCATCAGCTTCTGGACGTGCGCCGGCTGCCGCTCGGCCATGTAGCGGGTCGCCCAGTAGGCGCCGCTGCCGTGCCCCAGCAGCACGATGCTGCGTGAATTGTGCTGCTGGGCGAACGCGATACCCGCCTCGATGCGCGCGAAGATGCGCTCGGCGTCTACCTGCATCGGGTCTTGCAACTGAACTTCAGTGCTGGCCGTGTCGGCATCCTGCGCAGTGGCCTTTTCTACCCCTGCTCCGGCATCCGGCGGCGTCGCCTGAGTTTCAGTGGTCACCGGCAGCGGCGGCTTCTCCGCTGGCCGGGCCGAAGGCATCTGGCTGACCAAGTCTGGCAGGCTGAGGCTCAGGCTGTTGAACGCGGCATCCGGCAGCTTGCGCCGCAACGGCCCCACACCCTGGGGCCAGTCGGCGCTTTCCCCCGCGCCCGGCACGATGATCACTGTGCCCTGAGCATCCGCGGTATTGGCCGGGCGCCACAACGACAGGAACTCGTCGCTGCCAGCCTGCAACTGCTGCTGTTCGCTGGCGGGCAACTGACGTTCCAGTGCTTGCGCATCTTCCACGCTTCGCTCCAGCAAAGGCTGGCGAACATCCGCGGCCTCCTTGGCAGGCGCGGCCTCTTCGGCCAGGGCAACGCCGTGCAGGGGAACGAGCAGTGCCAGGCAGACAGCGCTTAGTCGAACAACTTTCATCGGTGCTTCCCTTTCAAATGCTTTGCGTCCGAATGAATGATTCGCTTCCTTGATACCGGTGAGGGTAGGGCTGCCATCAACGCAATCTGACAGGTGATCCCGTTCTCGCGGATAATCTCCAGGCCGGTCGAAATCCGAAGCCTAAAGCTTAGTGCCATTCACGCAAAGGTCGTTCATACCGAAATGTGCTCACTGCTGCGCCGCCTTTCCCTGCTGGGCTGGTTGTGCCTGCCACTGCTCGTGCACGGCGCTTCTGCCGTGCCCAGCCCGAAACTGCCTCTCGATGCCGAGCAGAGCCACTGGCTGGACGCCCACCGCACCTTGCGTGTAGGGCTGGTGCTGCAACAGCCCTATGCGCAACTGGACCGTCGCCTGGGTCAGTTGTCCGGCGTCAATGTCGACCTGATGAACTGGCTGGCCAACGCCATGCAAGCGCAGTTGACCTGGCGCAACTACACCGACCAGGCGGCCCTGGAGCAGGGCTTGCGCGCGGGCGAAGTGGACCTGGCGCCGGGTCTGGCGCAAACGCCTGCGGGATTGAAGCTGTGGCAGTTTTCCGACCCCTACCTGCGCGTGCCGCAGTTGTTGGTCGGCGAGCGTAACGGCGAGATCGCGATCGACCTGGAGAAACTGTCCCCCATCGACCGGGTGGCCGTGCGTATGCCTGGCGCCGTGGCCGACTATCTGCGCAACACCTACAGCGACCTCAACCTGCAAGGAGTGCCACTGGAGCGCCAAGCCTTGCAGTTGCTGCTCAGCCAGCAGGCACGCTATGCCGTGGTGGACGAGGCGCAGTGGGGTCGACTGTCCCGCGAGGCCGAGTTCGACAGCTTGATGGTGGTCGGCGACATCGGCTATCCCCAACTGCTGCGGGTGGCAACCCGGCGTGACTGGCCGCAGTTGGCGCACATCGTCACCGCAGCGTTGGAGTCCTTGCCCGCCAGGGACCTGGAACGGCTGCACGAGCGTTGGTTGCAGCCCCAGTCTGCACGCCTGAGCGAGTCCCGGGGGTTCTGGCAGAACCTGTGTCTGCTGCTGGCGCTGATCGCAGTGGTCAGCGTCGTCTCGCTGATCTGGCAGCGCCGCCAGGTCCATGCCCTGGAACGGCAACTGCTGGCAGCCCGAGAAGACCTGGCACAACGTACGGCGAGCGAGGAGGCCTTGCGGGTCAATCAGTTTTCCATCGAACAAAGCACCGTCGGCATTCTCTGGGTGAACTGGGACAGCCATGTGCGCTACGCCAACCGTGCCGCCGAGCGCATGCTCGGCTACGGCACCGGCGCCGTGGTGGACAAGCCCCTGGTCGACTTCGAACCGGGCCTGAGCATGGATCGCTGGCTGAACCTGTGGCGGCTGGCGCGGACCAGCGAAGACGCTGCGCAAACCTTCGAAACCCAGTGCGTGCGGGCCGACGGCAGTATCCTGCCCACCGACGTCTCGCTGAGCTTCCTGCGCTTTCGCGAAGCCGAATACCTGGTGGTCTACCTCACCGACGTCACCGAACGGCGCCGCGCCCTGGCTGCGCTGCAACACAGCGAAGCCCAGCTGCGCGAGCTATCGGCGCATCTGGAAACTGTGCGCGAAGAAGAAAAGGCGCGCATTGCTCGGGAAGTTCATGACGAGCTGGGGCAGATACTTACGGTGCTGAAACTGGAAACATCCATGTGCGAACTCGCCTACGCCGACCTCGACAGCGGGCTGCGCGAGCGCCTCAACAGCATGAAGCGCCTGATCGCCCAGCTGTTCCAGCAGGTGCGCGACGTCGCCACCGCCTTGCGTCCACCGATCCTGGACGCTGGCATTGCCTCGGCCATCGAATGGCAAGCCCATCGCTTCGAAGAACGCACCCAGATCCCCTGCCTGGTCAGCGTCCCGGAGCAACTGCCCGCGCTGGACGACGCCAAGGCAGTCGGTCTTTTCCGCATCCTGCAAGAGGCGCTGACCAATGTCATTCGCCACGCCCAGGCGCATACTGTGCAAATTGACCTGAGCCAGACAGGGCATGACCTGCACCTGTCGATCGTCGACGACGGTTGCGGCTTCGACCCGGCGCGGGTGAGCCCGCTGTCGTTTGGCCTGGTCGGCATGCGTGAACGGGTGCTGATGCTCGGGGGGCGGCTCGAACTGAGCAGCCAACTGGGGGAGGGCACGGCCCTGACCGTCACCGTGCCGTTGACTGAGACTGAGACTGAGACTGTGCCGTCGAATGACCGTACCGTCGAACCGATTTCCGGAGAGTAGCCCGATGATTCGAGTGCTGGTGGCCGAAGACCACACCATCGTGCGTGAAGGCATCAAGCAATTGCTTGCCCTGGCCAAGGACCTGGTGGTGGCAGGCGAGGCGGGCAACGGCGAGCAGTTGCTGGACATCTTGCGCTGCACGCCTTGCGACGTGGTCCTGCTGGACATCTCCATGCCCGGCGTCAACGGTCTGGAGGCCATTCCACGGATCCGCGCCTTGAGCCATCCGCCGGCCATTCTGGTGTTGTCCATGCACGACGAGGCGCAGATGGCCGCTCGCGCATTGAAGGTCGGCGCGGCCGGTTACGCCACCAAGGACAGCGATCCGGCTCTGCTGCTGACCGCCATCCGTCGAGTGGCAGCGGGCGGACGCTACATCGACCCAGCCTTGGCTGACCGCATGGTTTTCGAAGTCGGCCTCACCGATGCCCGCCCACTCCATGCCTCGCTGTCAGAGCGCGAGTTCTCGGTGTTCGAGCGCCTGGCCCAAGGCGCCAACGTCAATGACATCGCCCAGCAGTTGGCGCTGAGCAGCAAGACCATCAGCACCCACAAGGCGCGCCTCATGCACAAGCTCAACGTGGCTTCGCTGGCCGAGCTGGTGAAGTACGCCATGGAGCACAAGCTGGTCTGAAAACGACCACCAAACCCAGGTTCCTGCCATCCAGCCGCTCTAATGCATCTTGCCCATGCTCAAGGGCGACATCTGTGTAGGGCAATCCCTACCCACAATCTTCCACATTGCCCATGGAAATCTCTCCCAGCCCCCGATTTGCAAGGGCTGCAGCCTTCTCTAGGCTTGCACCCACGGCAGTCATTCAACGAAGGTGTGGGCATGAGCGAGGCAAGCGCAAAGTCGGACGAGATCCTGGTCAGCTTCCGTGGCGTGCAAAAAAGCTATGACGGTGAAAACCTCATCGTCAAAGACCTCAATCTGGACATCCGCAAGGGCGAGTTCCTCACGCTGCTCGGCCCGTCCGGTTCCGGCAAGACCACCAGCCTGATGATGCTGGCGGGGTTCGAAACCCCTACTGCAGGTGAAATCCAGCTGGCCGGCCGCTCGATCAACCATGTGCCGCCGCACAAACGCGACATCGGCATGGTGTTCCAGAACTACGCGTTGTTTCCGCACATGACCGTGGCGGAAAACCTGGCCTTCCCGCTGTCCGTGCGCGGTCTGAGCAAGACCGACATCAGCGAGCGGGTCAAACGCGTGCTCGGCATGGTCCAGCTCGATGCGTTCGCCCAGCGCTATCCGGCGCAATTGTCCGGCGGCCAGCAGCAGCGCGTGGCGCTGGCCCGCGCCCTGGTCTTCGAACCGCAACTGGTGCTCATGGACGAACCCCTGGGTGCGCTGGACAAGCAACTGCGCGAGCACATGCAGATGGAGATCAAGCACCTGCACCAGCGCCTGGGCGTGACCGTGGTGTACGTGACCCACGATCAGGGCGAAGCCCTGACCATGTCCGACCGCGTGGCCGTGTTCCATCAAGGCGAGATCCAGCAGATCGCCCCGCCGCGTGCGCTCTACGAAGAGCCGAAGAACACTTTCGTCGCCAACTTCATCGGCGAGAACAACCGTATCAACGGACGCCTGCTCAGCCGTGATGGCGAGCGTTGCATCGTCGAGCTGCCACGCGGGGAAAAGGTCGAGGCGCTGGCGATCAATGTCGGCCAGGTGGGCGCCCCGGTGACCTTGTCCATTCGTCCCGAGCGGGTTCGCCTCAACGGCCACAGCGGCGAGTGCATCAATCGTTTCTCGGGGCGCGTGGCCGAATTCATCTACCTGGGCGACCACGTACGTGTCCGCCTCGAGGTATGTGGCAAGACCGATTTCTTCGTCAAGCAGCCCATCGCCCAGCTCGACCCGGCCTTGGCCGTGGGCGATGTGGTGCCGCTGGGCTGGCCCCTGGAGCATGCCCGCGCTCTGGACCCGTTATTGGAGCAGTGAAGGCTTCATCGCAAAAGGTGTATCGCAGAAGTTGTTGCAACCGTACGCAAACGATCAGAGGCGAACCCATCGCCCCGCGCTTGACCCACATGCACTTGGAGAGACGATTAAATGCTCAAGCACTTGAAATTGACCGGGCTTGCACTCGGCCTGTTCTGGGCCGGCCAAGCGCTGGCCGCTACCGACCTGACCGTGGTGTCCTTCGGCGGGGCCAACAAGGCTGCCCAGGTCAAGGCGTTCTACGAACCGTGGGAAAAGGCCGGTTCCGGCAAGATCATCGCCGGTGAATACAACGGCGAAATGGCCAAGGTCAAAGCCATGGTCGACACCAAGAGCGTGTCCTGGGACTTGGTGGAAGTCGAGTCGCCCGAGCTGTCCCGCGGTTGCGACGAAGGCATGTTCGAAGAGCTCGATCCGGCCCTGTTCGGCAAGCAGGACGACTTCGTCAAAGGCGCCATCCAACCCTGCGGCGTCGGCTTCTTCGTCTGGTCCACCGTGCTGGCGTACAACGCCGACAAACTCAAGACCGCACCGTCCAGCTGGGCAGATTTCTGGAACACCAAAGAGTTTCCCGGCAAGCGTGGCCTGCGCAAGGGCGCCAAGTACACCCTGGAATTCGCCCTGATGGCCGACGGCGTCGCACCCAAGGACGTGTACTCGGTGCTCGCCACCAAGGCCGGCCAGGACCGCGCCTTCAAGAAGCTCGATGAGCTCAAACCCAGTATCCAGTGGTGGGAAGCCGGTGCCCAGCCACCGCAATACCTGGCCTCGGGCGACGTGGTCATGAGTTCGGCCTACAACGGGCGCATCGCTGCAGTGCAGAAGGAGAGCAACCTGAAAGTGGTCTGGAACGGCGGCATCTACGACTTCGACGCCTGGGCCATTCCCAAAGGTGCCAAGAATGTCGAGGCCGCCAAGAAGTTCATCGCCTGGTCGGTCGCGCCACAGCAGCAGAAGACCTATTCGGAGAACATCGCCTACGGCCCTGCCAACACCCAGGCCGTACCGCTGCTGAACAAGGACATTCTCAAGGACATGCCGACCACGCCGGATAACATCGTCAATCAGGTGCAGATCGATGTGAGCTTCTGGGCCGATAACGGCGAGCAACTCGAGCAACGCTTCAATGCATGGGCGGCCAAGTAATACGCGTCACGGCACCCTGGGCGCGCCTGCCGGGCGCGCCTCTTTCGACCTGAATGATTCGCGGAGTTGACCATGGCCGTCGCAGTGCCTCTCAAACAGGACGCCAGCCTCACCCTGAAACAGCGCCTGTCCCGGGCCGAACGACTCAACCGCTGGAAAGCCCAGGCGTTGATCGCACCCCTGGTGCTGTTCCTGCTGCTGGTTTTCCTGGTGCCCATCGCGGCGCTCTTGTACAAAAGCGTCGGCAACCCCGAGGTGGTCGAAGGCATGCCGCGTACCGTGGCCGCCGTCACCGCCTGGGACGGCAAAGGCTTGCCCGATGAGCCGGTGTATCGCTCGCTGGCCGAGGACCTTGCCGAGTCACGCAAGAATCAAAGCCTGGGCGATCTGTCCAAGCGCCTGAACATGGAACTGGCCGGCTACCGCAGCCTGCTGGCGAAAACCGCTCGCGCCTTGCCGTTCCAGACCGAGCCGGCTTCCTACAAGGAAGCGCTGCAGGCACTCGACGAGCGCTGGGGCGACCCGGCCTATTGGCAGGCGATCCGCCGCAACACCAGCGCCGTCACCCCGTTCTACCTGCTGGCCGCAGTCGATCACCGCATCGATGATCTGGGCGAGGTGGCACCTGCCACGCCGGATCAGGCCATCTACCTGGACATCTTCGCCCGCACGTTCTGGATGGGCCTGGTGATCACCGCCATCTGCCTCGCGCTGGCCTACCCCTTGGCCTACCTGCTGGCCAACCTGCCGACCCGGCAGAGCAATCTGTTGATGATTCTGGTGCTGCTGCCGTTCTGGACATCCATCCTGGTGCGCGTCGCTGCATGGATCGTGCTGCTGCAATCGGGCGGCCTGATCAACAGCGCATTGATGGCCATGGGCATCATCGATAAGCCGCTGGAACTGGTGTTCAATCGCGCCGGCGTTTACATCTCCATGGTGCACATCCTGCTGCCGTTCATGATCCTGCCCATCTACAGCGTGATGAAGGGCATTTCGCCCACCTACATGCGCGCTGCCATTTCCCTGGGCTGTCATCCGTTCGCCAGCTTCTGGCGTGTGTACTTTCCGCAGACCTACGCCGGTGTCGGTGCTGGCTGCCTGCTGGTCTTCATTCTCGCCATCGGCTACTACATCACGCCGGCGCTGCTCGGCAGCCCCAACGACCAGATGGTCAGCTACTTCGTGGCCTTCTACACCAACACCAGCATCAACTGGGGCATGGCGACCGCTCTGGGCGGCTTGCTGCTACTGGCCACCGTGGTGTTGTACCTGATCTATAGCTGGCTGGTCGGCGCCAGCCGCCTGCGCCTGAGCTGAGGAGTACTGTCATGACGAGCCCTTACCTTTCGCCCATCGAGCGCGTGTGGTTCTACAGCCTGCGCATCCTCTGCGGCCTGATCCTGCTGTTCCTGATCCTGCCGGTGCTGGTGATCATCCCGCTGTCGTTCAACTCGGGCAGCTTCCTGGTGTATCCGCTGCAGGGCTTTTCGCTGCACTGGTACCAGGATTTCTTCGGTTCGGCAGAATGGATGCGCGCGTTGCGCAACAGCGTGATCATCGCCCCGGCGGCCACGGTGGTTGCCATGATTTTCGGCACCCTGGCGGCCATCGGTCTGACCCGCGGCAATTTTCCCGGCAAATCCCTGGTGATGGCCTTGGTCATCTCGCCGATGGTGGTGCCGGTGGTGATCATCGGCGTGGCCAGCTATCTGTTCTTCGCCCCGCTGGGCATGGGCAACAGTTTTCTCTCGCTGATCGTCGTGCACGCGGTGCTGGGCGTACCCTTCGTGATCATCACCGTGTCGGCGACGCTGCAGGGGTTCAACCACAACCTGGTACGGGCCGCGGCCAGCCTCGGTGCCTCGCCGGTGACCACGTTCCGCCGGGTGACCCTGCCGTTGATTGCCCCCGGCGTGATTTCCGGCGCGCTGTTCGCCTTCGCCACCTCGTTCGATGAGGTAGTGGTGACCCTGTTCCTGGCGGGCCCAGAGCAGGCCACCTTGCCCCGGCAGATGTTCAGCGGCATCCGCGAAAACCTCAGCCCGACCATCGCCGCCGCCGCGACCCTGCTGATCGTCTTCTCGGTGTTGTTGCTGCTGGTGCTGGAATGGTTGCGCGGGCGCAGCGAAAAACTGCGTACCGCTGCGGTTTGACAGGGCTTGTTCGCCCGCTCATCCCAGCTGAGCTACAATGCGCGCCACCGTGATTCCAGCCTGAATAGGTGCGCCATGCAGCCCTTCGCAATTGCCCCGTCCATCCTCTCTGCGGATTTCGCCCGCCTGGGTGAGGAAGTCGATAACGTGCTCGCCGCCGGCGCCGATATCGTCCACTTCGACGTGATGGACAACCACTACGTCCCCAACCTCACCATCGGCCCGATGGTCTGCGCGGCGCTGCGCAAGTACGGCGTCAGCGCGCCCATCGATGTCCACCTGATGGTCAGCCCCGTCGACCGCATCATCGGCGACTTCATCGAGGCAGGTGCCAGCTACATCACCTTCCATCCCGAAGCGACCCAGCACATCGACCGCTCGCTGCAACTGATCCGCGAAGGCGGCTGCAAGGCCGGCCTGGTGTTCAACCCGGCCACCCCGCTGAACCTGCTCGAATACGTCATGGACAAGGTCGACATGATCCTGTTGATGAGCGTCAACCCTGGTTTCGGCGGCCAGAAGTTCATTCCCGGCACCCTGAACAAACTGCGCGAAGCGCGCGCCCTGATCGACGCCAGCGGGCGCGACATCCGCCTGGAAATCGACGGCGGCGTCAACGTGGCCAACATTCGCGAGATTGCTGCAGCCGGTGCCGACACCTTCGTTGCCGGCTCGGCCATCTTCAATGCGCCCGACTACCGCAATGTGATCGAGCAAATGCGCACGGAATTGACGCTGGCCCGCTCATGAGCGCCCTGGAGCGGCTGTTTCCCGGCAACCTGCCGCGCCTGGTGATGTTCGACCTGGACGGCACCCTGGTGGATTCGGTACCCGACCTGGCTGCCGCCGTCGACACCATGCTGGCCCAAATGGGCCGCGAGCCGGCTGGAATTGAAGCGGTGCGCGAGTGGATCGGCAACGGTGCCCGCGTGCTGGTTCGCCGCGCCCTTGCAGGTAGCTTCGATCACGCGCACATCGACGAGGCGCAAACCGAGCACGCCCTGGAGCTGTTCTCGGCGGCCTACGCCGCACACCACGCCTTGACCCAGGTGTACCCGGGCGTGCACGAAACCCTCAAGTGGCTGCACAAGAAGCGCGTGAAGATGGCCCTGATCACCAACAAGCCGGAACGCTTCGTCGCGCCCCTGCTGGATCAGATGGGCCTGGGGCGCTACTTCAAGTGGATCATCGGCGGCGACACCTTGCCCCAGCAGAAGCCCGATCCGGCAGCCTTGCTGTTCGTCATGAAAATGGCCAAGGTCAAGGCGCAGCACGCCTTGTTCATCGGCGACTCGCGCAGCGACGTGCAAGCCGCCAAGGCCGCCGGCGTGACCTGTATCGCGCTTAGCTACGGCTACAACCATGGCCGGCCGATCGCCGAGGAATCACCGGCGCTGGTCATCGACGATCTGCGCGCGCTGATGCCTGGTTGCTTCGATCCGGCCACTGGGATAACGTTGGCCCACGGCAACTCCCCCGCTCATAGAGATTCCATCGTGGTGGTCACTCGCAAACTCTGGATGAAAGTCATCAAGGCCCTGGCCCGCTGGCGTTGGCGCGCCTGACTTTCCTGCTCCAGCGTTTGCCCACAGACCGTTCGACCCCTCCATCACGAGGCTGAATCATGACCCGCGAAGAATTCCTGCGCCTGGCTGCCGAAGGCTACAACCGTATCCCGATGGCCCACGAAACCCTGGCCGACTTCGACACCCCGCTGTCCATCTACCTGAAACTCGCCGACCAGCCCAATTCATATCTGCTGGAATCGGTGCAGGGCGGCGAGAAGTGGGGCCGTTACTCGATCATCGGCCTGCCGTGCCGTACCGTCCTGCGCGTCCACGGCTACCATGCCAGCGTGACCTGTGACGGCATCGAGATCGAAGCCTGCGAAGTCGAAGACCCCCTGGCCTTCGTCGAGACCTTCAAGGCGCGCTACAACGTGCCGACCATCGCTGGCCTGCCACGCTTCAACGGCGGCCTGGTGGGCTATTTCGGCTACGACTGCGTGCGCTACGTCGAGAAACGCCTGGGCCAGTGTCCGAATCCGGATCCGCTGGGCGTTCCGGACATCCTGCTGATGGTCTCCGACGCCGTGGTGGTGTTCGACAATCTGGCGGGCAAGATGCACGCCATCGTCCTGGCCGATCCAGCCCAGGCGGATGCCTACGAGCAGGCCCGCGGCCAGCTCGACGCCTTGATGGAACGCCTGCGTCAGCCCATCGCCCCGCGCCGCGGGCTGGACTTCAATCGCCCGCAGGCTGGTGACCCGGTGTTTCGTTCCAGTTTCACCCAGTCCGACTACGAAGCCGCTGTCGACACCATCAAGGAGTACATCCTGGCGGGCGACGTCATGCAGGTGGTGCCGTCGCAGCGCATGTCCATCGACTTCAAGGCCGCGCCGATCGATCTGTACCGCGCGCTGCGCTGCTTCAATCCAACGCCCTACATGTACTTCTTCAACTTCGGCGATTTCCACGTGGTCGGCAGCTCGCCCGAGGTGCTGGTGCGGGTCGAGGACGACCTGATCACCGTACGGCCAATCGCCGGAACGCGCCCACGTGGCGCGACCGAAGAAGCCGACCATGCGCTGGAAGTCGACCTGCTGTCGGATGACAAGGAAATCGCCGAGCACTTGATGCTGATCGACCTGGGCCGCAACGACGTGGGCCGGGTATCGGAGGTCGGTTCGGTGAAGCTGACCGAAAAGATGGTCATCGAACGTTACTCCAACGTGATGCACATCGTGTCCAACGTGACCGGCCATCTCAAGCAGGGCCTGACTGCCATGGACGCGCTGCGCGCGATCCTGCCGGCAGGCACCTTGTCCGGTGCGCCGAAGATCCGCGCCATGGAAATCATCGACGAGCTGGAACCGGTCAAACGCGGTGTCTACGGCGGTGCGGTCGGCTACTTCGCCTGGAACGGCAACATGGACACCGCGATCGCCATCCGCACTGCGGTCATCAAGAACGGCGAGCTGCACGTGCAGGCCGGCGGCGGCATCGTGGCCGACTCGGTGCCGGCCCTGGAATGGGAAGAGACGCTGAACAAGCGTCGCGCCATGTTCAAGGCCGTGGCCCTAGCCGAGCAAGCGCCAGACTGATACCGGACCCGGCAAGCCAGTGTCCACCGGTTGCAGCCAACCGGTGGTCCGTCAGCAGATTCGAGAGGTTAAGCCCCATGCTGCTCATGATCGACAATTACGACTCCTTTACCTACAACGTCGTCCAGTACCTGGGCGAGCTCGGCGCCGACGTCAAGGTCATCCGCAACGATGAACTGACCATCGCCGAAATCGAAGCCCTGGCGCCGGAACGCATCGTCGTCTCGCCCGGCCCCTGCACACCCAACGAAGCCGGTGTCTCCCTCGACGTGATCCGGCACTTCGCCGGCAAGCTGCCCATCCTTGGCGTCTGCCTGGGCCACCAGTCGATCGGCCAGGCGTTCGGCGGCGACGTGGTACGCGCTCGCCAAGTCATGCACGGCAAGACCAGCCCGATCACCCACACCGACCTGGGCGTATTCGAAGGCCTCAACCATCCGTTGACGGTCACCCGCTATCACTCCCTGGTGGTCAAGGCTCAGACCTTGCCCGAGTGCCTGGAACTGACGGCCTGGACCACCCGCGAAGACGGCACGGTAGACGAGATCATGGGCCTGCGGCACAAGACCCTGAACGTCGAGGGTGTGCAGTTCCATCCCGAATCGATCCTGACCGAGCAAGGCCACGAGCTGTTCGCCAACTTTCTCAAGCAGACCGGCGGCAGCCGCCAGGGCTAAGGAATTTCCATGGATATCAAAAGCGCGCTGACCCGTATCGTCAGCCAGCTGGACCTCACCACCGAGGAAATGCGCGCGGTAATGCTCGACATCATGACCGGCCAATGCAGCGAAGCGCAGATTGGCGCCTTCATGATGGGCATGCGCATGAAAAGCGAGACCATCGACGAGATCGTCGGCGCCGTGACGGCGATGCGCGAACTGGCGAGCAAGGTCGAACTGCGCACCCTGGACAAGGTGGTCGACATCGTCGGCACCGGTGGTGATGGCGCCAACATCTTCAACGTGTCCACCGCCTCGGCGCTGGTGATCGCGGCGGCTGGCTGCACCGTGGCCAAGCATGGCAATCGCGCAGTGTCGGGCAAGAGCGGCAGTGCCGACTTGCTCGAAGCTGCCGGCGTCTACCTCAATCTGGACGCCACTCAGGTGGCCCGTTGCATCGACAGCGTCGGCATCGGCTTCATGTTCGCCCAGGCCCATCACAGCGCCATGAAGCACGCGGCCATTCCGCGCCGCGACCTGGGACTGCGAACCCTGTTCAACATGCTCGGCCCGCTGACCAACCCTGCTGGCGTCAAGCATCAGGTAGTCGGGGTGTTCACCCAGGCCCTGTGCCGTCCGCTCGCCGAAGTGCTGGCGCGCCTGGGCAGCAAGCATGTACTGGTGGTGCACTCGCGCGACGGCCTGGACGAATTCAGCCTGGCCGCGCCGACCTTCGTCGCCGAACTCAAGGATGGCGAGGTGACCGAGTACTGGGTCGAGCCTGAAGATCTGGGCATCAGGAGCCAAAGCTTGCACGGGCTCGTGGTCGACAGCCCGGCGGCTTCCCTGGAACTGATTCGCGACGCACTGGGGCGGCGCAAGACCGAGCAAGGCGAAAAGGCTGCCGAAATGATCGTGCTCAACGCCGGCGCAGCGCTGTACGCAGCCGACGTGGCGAGCAGCCTGAAAGAAGGCGTGGCCATGGCCCACGATGCCTTGCACACTGGCCTGGCCCGTGAAAAGCTCGAGGAACTGGGTGCCTTCACCGCCGTATTCAAGCAGGAGAACGAAGCATGAGCGTGCCTACGGTTCTTGAGAACATACTCGCGCGCAAAGCCCAGGAAGTGGCCGAGCGTCGCGAGCGAGTCGGCCTGGCCGAACTCGAGCGCCTTGCCGCCGCAGCCGATGCGCCGCGTGGTTTTGCCCAGGCCTTGATCGCCCAGGCCGCCTCGAAGCGCCCGGCAGTCATTGCCGAGGTCAAGAAAGCCTCGCCCAGCAAGGGGGTCATCCGCGAACACTTCGTGCCCGCCGACATCGCCAGCAGCTATCAGAAGGGCGGGGCTACCTGCCTGTCGGTGCTGACCGACATCGACTATTTCCAGGGTGCCGACCTGTACCTGCAGCAGGCCCGCAGTGCTTGCCAGCTGCCGGTCATCCGCAAGGACTTCATGATCGACCCCTATCAGGTGGTCGAGGCACGTGCATTGGGTGCCGACTGCATCCTGCTGATCGTTTCGGCGCTGCAGGATACGCAGATGGCCGAGCTCGCCGCTGTGGCCAAAGGCGTCGGCCTCGACGTGCTGGTCGAAGTCCACGACGGCGATGAGCTGGAGCGCGCACTGAAAACCCTGGACACCCCGCTGGTCGGCGTCAACAACCGCAACCTGCACACCTTCGACGTCAGCCTGGAAACCACACTCGATCTGCTGCCGCGTATCCCGCGCGATCGCCTGGTGATCACCGAGAGCGGCATCTTCAACCGTGCCGATGTTCAGCTCATGGAAATCAACGGGGTCTACTCGTTCTTGGTCGGCGAAGCGTTCATGCGCGCCGAAGATCCAGGCACGGAGCTACAGCGCCTGTTCTTCCCCTGATCCAACGGCCGTCTTGGCCTTCACTACGCACGAGTCTCGCCCCATGCTTCAGCATTTGCCTACGGAACAGGGTTTGCGCGCCGAGCAGGATCTGCTGGGCAGTGTCTGCAGGGGTGAGCAGGCGTGGGGCCTGCTGTTCTGGTGCCCCACCGACCGCACCCTGGTCATGCCGCGACGCATGAGCCGCCTCGAGGGCTTCGAACAGGCCAGCCTGGCATCGGCCGCCAGCGGCTGGCCGGTGTTGCTGCGCGAGACCGGCGGCGAACCGGTGCCACAATCGCCATCGACCATCAACGTCGCCCTGGTGTATGTCGCCCCGCAGCATGAAGGCGATCAGCACCGTATCGAAACGGCCTACCGCCGGCTGTGCCAGCCCTTGCTCGATGCCCTCGAACGACTCGGTGGCAGCGCGTCGTTGGGTGAAATAGAAGGGGCCTTCTGCGACGGCCGCTTCAACGTCAATCTCGACGGGCGCAAATGGGTGGGCACGGCGCAACGCTGGCGCCAGGGCCTGAGCGGTACGCGCCCAGTGGTATTGGTGCACGGGGCGATGTTGATGGAGGATGAGCGCGAAGCCATGGCGGCCACCGTCAATCTGTTCAATCAACGGTGCGGTCTGGAAGACCGGGTCAAGGCCGCCAGCCATATCGCGCTGCACGAGCGCCACCCTGCTCCAGACCTGATCGACGAGCTGTACGCTGTCTATACTCGGATGCTGACGGCCCTGGTCTGAACCCTCGCTGTCAGCGCGTGCCGAACACCACCATGGTCTTGCCTTTCACATGGACCACGCTGCGTTCTTCCAGATCCTTGAGCACGCGGCCGACCATCTCCCGGGAGCAGCCCACGATCCGGCCGATTTCCTGACGGGTGATCTTGATCTGCATGCCGTCGGGATGGGTCATGGCGTCGGGCTGCTTGCACAGATCGAGCAGGCACCGAGCCACCCGTCCGGTCACGTCGAAGAACGCCAGGTCGCCGACCTTGCGCGTCGTGTCGCGCAGGCGCTGCGCCATCTGCCCACCCACGGCGTAGAGCATGTCCGGGTCCTGTTGGGCCAACTCGCGAAACGCGGAATAGCTGATCTGCACGACTTCGCATTCGGTCTTGGCGCGCACCCGCGCATTATGTGGCTGCGTGCCGCTGGCTGACTGAAACAGCCCCAGCTCACCGAAGAAATCGCCGGCATTAAGGTAGGCAATTACCAACTCCCGACCTTCCTCCGCTTCGATCACCACCGTCGCCGAGCCTTTGAGAATCAGCGAAAGCGTGTCATCCCGCGCACCGGCGGCGATCAAGGTGGTCTTGGCGGCAAACCGATAACGCTGACCCTGCGCGAGCAGCTTTTCGAGGTTCTTGATCTTGTGCGCGGCAGCGGTCATGGCTTGGTTCCGGAAAGGGCAATCGATCTTGCATAGATCACGGCGATACGCCAGTACATTGGCGTCAGCTTATCAGACACCTAGTGGGGTCACACGCCATTTAGACTGCCGGACTTGCGATTCGAGCGCCAGGGTCTCGCGAATTGTTACAGGTGGGCTGTGTTAAGCTCACCCGCTTTATGAACACGGGAGTCCGGAAAGATGAAGGCGCGTATTCAGTGGGCCGGCGAGGCCATGTTTCTGGGCGAATCGGGCAGCGGCCATGTCGTGGTCATGGACGGACCTCCCGAAAGCGGCGGTCGCAACCTGGGCGTGCGCCCGATGGAAATGCTGCTGCTGGGCCTGGGTGGCTGCAGCAACTATGACGTCGTCAGCATTCTCAAGAAATCGCGCCAACCCATCGAAAGCTGCGAAGCCTTCCTGGAAGCCGAACGCGCCACCGAAGACCCCAAGGTCTTCACCAAGATCCACCTGCACTTCGTGGTCAAGGGCCGCGGTTTGAAAGAAGCCCAGGTCAAACGTGCAGTGGAACTGTCGGCCGAGAAGTATTGCTCCGCATCCATCATGCTGGGTCGCGCTGGCGTGGACATCACCCATGACTACGAAATCGTCGAACTGGGCTGACTTCAAGAACAAATGAAAAGGGCGCTCATCGAGCGCCCCTGTCCTACCTGCCGCACACTTTCAAATGCGGTAGGTGCTCTTGGTCATGACCTTGGCCAGCAAACTCATGCCAAAGCGCAGCGGTGCCGGAAACCGCGCCCCGCCAGCGTCAAGCGCCGATTCGGCATGGGCTTGTTCATCACTGCGCATCTGCGCCAGGATCGCCCGCGACTTGGCGTCCTCGGCAGGCAGCTGCAGCAGGTGTTCGTCCAGGTGCTTGACCACCTGGTGCTCGGTCGCCGCCACGAAGCCCAGGCTCACTCGGTCGCTGATGATGCCTGCCGCCGCACCGATGCCGAACGACATCCCGTAGAACAGCGGATTGAGCACGCTGGTGTGGCTGCCCAATTGCCGAATGCGCTGTTCGCACCAGGCCAGGTGGTCCACTTCCTCTTCTGCCGCATGCTCCATGGCCTTGCGCACCTGAGGCAGCTTCGCGGTCAGCGCCTGGCCCTGGTACAGCGCCTGCGCGCAGACCTCGCCGGTGTGGTTGATGCGCATCAGCCCAGCCACGTGCCGGCTCTGTTGCTTGTCCATCGTCACCTCGGGCTGGACCACGGCTGGCGACGGTCGCGACGGATGACCGCTGAACGGCAGCAGGGTGCGCATGGCCGTGTCGGCCTGCAGCAGCAATCGATCGATGGGCGAGTAGTGACGCTGGGTTGCCATGGGGCACCTCCGTTGAAAACCTGGCCTGCATGTTGGCGTACAAGCACGGCGCCTGGCCATGTCTTGCACGAAGATCGCTTAACCGGGCGGCCAGTTCATCTGGCGCTGCCCCAGCACATGCATGTGTATGTGGTAGACGGTCTGACCGCCCAGTTCGTTGCAGTTCATGACCACCCGGAAGCCTTCCTCGCAACCCAGCTCCTTGGCCAGCCGCTGGGCGGTGAACAGGATATGTCCAGCCAGGCCCTTGTCGTCTTCGGTCAAGTCATTGAGCGTGCGGATGGCTTTTTTCGGGATGACCAGAAAATGCACCGGCGCCTGTGGCGCGATATCGTGGAAGGCCAGTACCTGGTCGTCCTCGTAGATGATCCTGGCCGGAATCTCCCGGTTGATGATCTTGGTAAACAAAGTATCCACAATGCATCTCCATGGCAGTCGAAGGTTCAGTGTACTGAGGCTTGTGCCCAGCGCCCAGCCTTGCGGGCCTCAATGAGGGGCAAAGGCTTTGTTGACCCGTCCGCTCACGATGCGCGTCAGCCAGCGCGAACCTACGCGCGCCGCCCTGGCCAGCCACGCATTGCGCCGTCCGGGCACGATCACCGCACGATTGCGGTCCAGCGCCCGCACCGTGTGCAGCGCCACCTGCTCGGCATCCAGCACCAGGGAGCTGTCCGTCAGGCGCGGAATCCGCCGCTGGCTCGAGCGTACCGGCCCGGGGCACAGCACCGAAACCTTGACCCCGGTCTGCTTGAGTTCCTCGCGCAGCCCTTCGGAAAAATGCAGCACGTAGGCCTTGCTGGCTGCATAGCTGCTCATCCACGGGCCGGGCTGGAACGCGGCCAACGAGGCAACGTTGAGAATCTGCCCGCCACCCTGCACGGCCATGGCATTACCCAGGGCGTGACAGAGGCGGGTGAGGGCCAGAATGTTCAGTTCGATAAGGTCTTGTTCCTGGCTCCAGTCCTGGGCCAGGAAGTGTCCATAGGAGCGCACGGCCGCGCAGTTCACCAACAGGTCGATCTGGCGTTCGCTCTCTTCCAGTTCGAGCAGGAAGCCCGACAAGCGCAGGGGTTCGCCCAGGTCGCAGGCCCGAAACAATACTTCCACACCAAAGCGCTGGGTCAATTCAGCGGCAATGATTTCCAACTGGTCACGCTGGCGCGCCACCAGAAGCAGGCTGCGGCCACGCCTGGCCAGGGCTTCGGCCATGGCCAGGCCCAGGCCTGCCGACGCGCCTGTGATCATGGCATAACGGGTCATCTCATTCTCCATACCCCCGCCAGGCAAGCTGGCGCGGTTTCATATGGACAGTCTACAGGGCGCACCCGCTTTGAGCGCGCTGCGTGTGCAGGCCTCAGAACGGCTTGACCACCACCAGGATCACCACAGCCAGCAGGATCAGCACTGGAATTTCGTTGAACCAGCGGTAGTACACATGGCTGCGTTTGTTCTCGCCACGTGCGAAGCGCTTCATCTGCGCGCCGCACACGTGATGGTAGCCGGTCAGCAATATGACCAGGGTCAGCTTGGCATGCATCCACCCCTGGCTCATCCAGCCCGGCGACAGTGCAATCAGCCAGATACCGAAGACGAACGTGGCGATCATCGCCGGGGTCATGATGCCGCGGTAAAGCTTGCGCTCCATGACGGCAAAGCGTTCGCGGCTGACGGTGTCCTCGCTCTGCGCGTGGTAGACGAACAAGCGAGGCAGGTAGAACAACCCGGCAAACCAGCAGACAACGCTGACGATATGCAGAGCCTTGATCCATAGATAAAGCATTTTCGGTCTTCTCAGGTTCACGGTAGCGTCGATAGTAGAGTCTGTCGGCGTTCGCGTCATCTCAACGGTTGTGACTCAAGCCCCAGGCCCCTATCATCGAAGGCTTTCCAGTCGCATCGTGAAGAGGGCAGTGTATGGTCAAGGTCGGTATCGTCGGCGGCACGGGTTACACCGGAGTCGAACTGCTACGTCTGCTGGCGCAGCATCCGCAGGCGCAGGTAGAGGTCATCACCTCCCGATCCGAGGCTGGCCTGCCGGTTGCCGACCTGTACCCCAACCTGCGCGGTCACTACGACGGCCTGGCGTTCAGCGTCCCGGACATCAAGACCCTGGGTGCCTGCGACGTAGTGTTCTTCGCCACGCCCCACGGTGTCGCCCACGCCCTGGCCGGCGAGCTGCTGGCGGCGGGTACCAAGGTCATCGACCTGTCCGCCGACTTCCGCCTGCAGGATGCCGATGAATGGGCCAAGTGGTACGGTCAGCCGCACGGTGCGCCCGAGCTGCTGGCCGATGCCGTCTATGGCTTGCCCGAGGTCAACCGCGAGCAGATCCGCCAGGCGCGCCTGATCGCCGTGCCAGGCTGCTATCCGACGGCCACCCAGCTGGGCTTCCTGCCGCTGCTCGAGGCTGGACTGGCCGACAACACGCGTCTGATCGCCGACTGCAAGTCGGGCGTCAGTGGCGCGGGTCGCGGCGCCAGCGTAGGTTCACTGTTCTGCGAAGCTGGCGAAAGCATGAAGGCCTATGCGGTCAAGGGGCACCGTCACCTTCCCGAAATCACCCAAGGCCTGCGTCGCGCCGCCGGTGGCGAGGTGGGTCTGACCTTCGTCCCCCACCTCACGCCCATGATCCGCGGCATCCACTCCACACTGTATGCCACGGTCGTCGACAAAACGGTCGATCTGCAGGCCCTGTATGAAGCGCGCTACGCCGATGAACCCTTCGTCGACGTCATGCCGGCCGGCAGCCACCCCGAAACCCGCAGCGTGCGCGGCGCCAACGTCTGCCGCATCGCCGTGCACCGCCCCCAGGGTGGCGACCTGGTGGTCGTGCTTTCGGTCATCGACAACCTGGTCAAAGGCGCGTCGGGCCAAGCCGTGCAGAACATGAACATCCTGTTCGGTCTGGACGAACGCTTCGGTCTGTCCCACGCCGGCATGCTGCCCTGACCATTTCCGCAGCATCGCCCAGAGGCCCGCATTGCGGGCCTCTTTGCTTTAGCCACTGGCTAATTCTTGACCATTTTCGTAGGAGAAGAGGATAATGCCGCCATTGAGCATTATGACGGCGTACGCCGGGAGAACTTCTACATGAGCGTCGAATCCTTTACCCCCATGGCTTTGCAATTCACCCAAGGGGCTGCCATCAAGGTCAAGACCCTGGTCGATGAAGAGGGTAACGATCGCCTCAAGCTGCGCGTCTTCGTCACCGGCGGCGGCTGCTCGGGCTTCCAGTATGGCTTCACCTTCGATGAAGACGTTGCCGAAGACGACACCATCGTCGAGCGCGAAGGCGTCAGCCTGGTGGTCGATCCCATGAGCTTCCAATACCTGGCCGGCGCACAGGTCGATTACCAGGAAGGTCTGGAAGGTTCGCGGTTCGTCATCAACAACCCCAACGCCAGTACCACCTGCGGCTGCGGTCAGTCCTTCTCGATCTGACCAACCGTCCATGAAAAACGCCGTGCAAATGCACGGCGTTTTCATTTCAGGTTTCACGTTTCAGGCAGGGTAGATAGCGCCCAACACGCGCAAGCCGCGTGCGCCGGTCACGCTTGGCCGATTGGCCGCAATGCCTTGCAGGCAGCAATCGGCCAGCCAGGCGAACGCCATGGCTTCGACCCAGTCTGGATCCACACCCGCAGTCGCGGTACTGCCGACCTGCGTGCTCGGTAACAAAGCCGCCAGTCGCGTCATCAAGGCCTGGTTGTGAGCACCGCCACCGCACACGAGCAGCGCGTGAGTGGTCGGCTGGGCAACGCGCAGCGAGTGCACGATGCTTTGTGCAGTCAACTCGAGCAGCGTTGCCTGAATGTCAGCATCGTCGAGCGCAGGCAGCGCGGCGAGGTGTCGCTGCAGCCAGCCCAGGTTGAACACCTCGCGACCGGTACTTTTTGGCCCGCTGCCAGCGAAGAAAGGATCGCTCAGCAGGACGTTCAACAAGTCCGGTTGGAGCGTGCCGGACGCTGCCCAAGCACCCGCCCGATCGTAATCCTGGCCACGCTTGAGGTGAATCCAGGCATCCATCAGCACATTGCCAGGTCCGCAGTCGAAGCCACTGACCGGCTGATTTCCACCGATCAGGCTGAGATTGCTGAACCCGCCCACGTTGAGCACTGCACGCGCCTCACCTTCGGCACCGAACAGCGCCTCATGGAAGGCCGGTACCAGCGGTGCACCTTGGCCACCCGCCGCCACATCGCGGCGGCGGAAATCGCCCACGACAGTGATCTGCGTCAGCTCTGCCAGCAGGGCAGGGTTGCCAATCTGTACGGTGAAACCACGTGCAGGCTCGTGCCTCACGGTTTGCCCATGGCTGCCGATGGCACGAATGTCCTTGGCGGCGAGCTGCTGTCCCGCCAGCAGCGTCGAGATGCCCTCGGCTGCCAGTGCTACCCACTGGTTTTCTGCCAGGGCGGCCTTGGCGATTTCATCCGGTCCGCTGGCGCACAGCTCCAAGAGCTGCTGGCGCAGTGTCGCAGGCATGGGTACGTAGTGTGTCGCGACAAGCCGAGTGGATAGATCCTGCTCGATCAGGGCAATGTCCAGTCCATCCAGGCTGGTGCCAGACATCACCCCAAGGTAGTACGCCATGACTCAGCGCTTGCTCGCCAGCAGGGTCGTACGCTCCACATCCATCTTCGCCATCAATGGCTGGCTCAGCTGGTTGAAGCGCTGTTTCTCGGCCTTGGCAATCGGATCGGCCATCGGCAACTTCTGACCCAGTGGATCGACGTGTACACCGTTGACCTGGAACTCGTAGTGCAAGTGCGGCCCGGTGGACAGGCCGGTGGTGCCGATATAGCCAATCACCTGACCCTGCTTGACGCTGCCGCCGGTCTTGATGCCTTTGGCGAAGCCCTGCATGTGCCCGTACAGCGTGGTGTAGCTGTTGCCGTGCTGGATGATGACGGTGTTGCCGTAGCCGCCACGACGACCGGCCAGGGTGACCTTGCCATCACCGGCAGCCTTGATCGGCGTACCGCGCGGCGCTGCATAGTCCACGCCTTTGTGCGCGCGGATCTTGTTCAGGATCGGGTGCTTGCGGCCCATCGAAAACCGCGAGCTGATGCGGGCGAAATCCACCGGTGTGCGGATGAACGCCTTGCGCATGCTGTTGCCATCGGCCGTGTAGTAATTGCTGTTGCCCTGCTTGTTGGTATAGCGAACTGCGGTATAGGTCTTGCCGCGGTTGGTGAAGCGCGCGGCAAGGATGCCGCCGGTACCGATCACCTTGCCATTGAGTACGCGCTGCTCGTAGATGATGTCGAACTCGTCGCCCTGGCGGATATCCTGGGCGAAGTCCACGTCGTAGCCAAAGATGCTGGCCATGTCCATGGTCTGGCTGTGCGACAGCCCTGCGCGTGCCGCGGACTGCGACAAGGAGTTCTTGATGACGCCATGTGCATAGGCCTCACGTGTGACCGGCTTGCTGGTTTCACGCTCGAAGGCAAAGCCAGTGCTGGCCTTGGTCAGCCTGATCGTATCCAGATCGCTGACCTTGCTGTGCAGGCTGAGCAATTCGCCTTCCGGCGACAGCTCGAATTCCAGCAGTTGCCCGCGCTTGAGCTGGGTGAACTGCTTGGCCTTCTTGTCGCTGCCTACCACTTCAGCCACGGTCGAAGCGGGCAGGCCCACTTT
The DNA here is from genome assembly GCF_000761155.1 of Pseudomonas rhizosphaerae. Lineage (NCBI taxonomy): Bacteria > Pseudomonadati > Pseudomonadota > Gammaproteobacteria > Pseudomonadales > Pseudomonadaceae > Pseudomonas > Pseudomonas rhizosphaerae. Next base: position 4,143,932 of record NZ_CP009533.1, read on the forward strand.
CTCGAACAGGGTGGAAAGCGTATCGCCTTTGGCTACCACAACCTGGCGATGCCCAGGCTCTTTCTTGGCAGCAGCGACTTCCTTGGCAGTGGTTACTTCCTTGGTGGCTGCGATCGGGGTTGCAGGCGTCACCGTTGGCTGTGCGGCTTGCTCAATGTCTGTCGAGGCGGAGGTTTCGATTTGGGCGAAAGGAGCGGGGGCAGCCTGTTCGGCGACTGGAGCGATGGGAGCGTCCTGTTCGGCGTCCTTGAGCTGCTCCATGGGGGCCGGCATGTCGAGGCTCGTGGTGGTGCGTTTTGCTTCTACGTCGCTGGAAGGAAACACCAGCAAGGCAAGGCTGAGGAGGGCGGCTATGCCGCTGGCAGCCACGAGGTGGCTCTTCGGATAAAGCGGCGGCGCTTTAGGCGGTTGCTTGGTCATAGGTGATTTTTTGACTTTTAAAGATGGAAAGATGAGATGAATGACATGATGAAGATGAAATAACTGTATAAAATATAACCAAAACCCCTCCAAAGCAAGCTCGCAGACGTTTGCTTGGCGCCAATGAGTCACATCTGTGCTCGCGCCTTGTATTTGACCCGTGATCTTGTATCGTTGGCCCCTTTGAATCTGAGCGTTGTAGGACCCTATATGAAGTCTGTTGAAGAGCAGCTGGCGCTGATCAAGCGCGGCACTGAAGAGGTGCTGGTCGAATCCGAACTGGTCGAGAAGCTCAAGCGCGGTCAGCCTCTGCGTATCAAGGCAGGCTTCGATCCCACCGCTCCGGATCTGCACCTGGGTCATACCGTGCTGATCAACAAGCTGCGGCAGTTCCAGGAACTGGGTCACCAGGTCATCTTCCTTATAGGCGACTTCACCGGCTCCATCGGTGACCCCAGCGGCAAAAGCGCCACGCGCCCACCACTGACCCGCGAGCAAGTGCTCGAGAATGCCGAGACCTACAAGGCTCAGGTATTCAAGATCCTCGATCCGGCCAAAACCGAAGTGGCGTTCAATTCGACCTGGATGGACGTCCTCAGTCCTGCCGACTTCATTCGCCTGGCTTCGCAGTACACCGTGGCGCGCATGC